>CAZTYF010000001.1:0-8660 GCA_964617455.1 uncultured Oscillospiraceae bacterium
TGATCTAAGTAAGTGAGTAAGTAACTTACTCTACTCTATTCAATTGGAAGAGCAAGCGCACGCGGTGCGCAGGGCTCCCGCAAAGCGCCAATGAAGTGCACATTTTGGAAAAAAGGAGCGCACTTCAGTGCTCCCAAAAAGGCTTGCCTTTTTGGGAAAAAGGAGGAACCGCCGAAAAGGCGCAGCTTTTGCCCAACAGGGCAAAACAAGCCAAAAGGCGAGTTCCGACGCCGCGCCAACGCAGTGCACATTTTGGAAAAAAGGAGCGCACTTCAGGGCTCCCAAAATGCGCCAATGAAATGCACATTTTGGGAAAGAGGAGCAGTCGCCGGAAAGGCGAAGCTTTTGCCCTTTAGGGCAAAACGAGCAAAGAGGCGGACTGCGACGACGGTTCGGTGGCTATAGCGAGAAGGACACACCTGTTCCCATCCCGAACACAGTAGTTAAGCTTCTCAGCGCCGAAAATACTTGGCGGGTAACCGCCCGGAAACATAGGACGCTGCCGAAACAAATGAGCTTGCGGATTTTTCCGCAAGCTCGGGCGCAAGCCCAAAGGACCGAAGCTTCGGAGAGAGTGTATTTTCAAAAAATATACACAAAAGAAAGCCTCTGTAGCGAAGTTTTAGAGCGTGTATATATTTCCAAAAATATACACAAAAGAAATTCCTCTGTGGCGAAAGTTTTAGAGCGTGTATATTTTTCCAAAAATATACACAAAAGAAATTCCTCTGTAGCGAAGTTTTAGAGCGTGTATATTTTCCCAAAAATATACGCAAAAGAAAGCCTCTACAGCGAAAGTTTCGGAGCGTGTATATTTTCCAAAAAATATACACAAAAGAAATTCCTCTATAGCGAAAGTTTTAGAGCGTGTATATTTTTTCAAAAAATATACATAAAAGAAATTCCTCTATAGCGAAAGTTTTAGAGCGTGTATATTTTTCCAAAAAATATACACAATAACATATTCCTCTATAGCTCAGTTGGTAGAGCATGCGGCTGTTAACCGCAGGGTCGTTGGTTCGAGTCCAACTGGAGGAGCCAAAGAGCCCCGGATCAGAAAGATCCGGGGCCTTTTGATTTAATTCGTTTGATTGCCGGCGGCAATCCGCGCCCCACAAAGGCACGCCTTTGCGGGAGCCCTAAAAATGCCGGCTTCTCTTTCGGGGGCGTTTCCCGTATGGATGATACAAGGAGAGAGAGGGGAGATTAATTTCCCCCCGATTGATTGCCGAGCGGGTGCCCCGTCAAAGATAAACTTCACATTCCTTGCGGACGGAACAGGCTTTTTTGATAGTCATGGCAGCAAGGGAAACCATCACGGAGTTTACCGTTCTTGCGTTGTGAGGGCATTTTGCCACGCACCGCATGCAGGAAATGCATTTTGCTTTATCCGAATTTTTTATGCTGCTCTTGTCAATTGCACCAACCGGACATATTTCGGCACATAATCCGCAATTTACGCAGGAAGAGTTGGCTTTTGGCACCAATCCGGCGCTTCCGGCTTTCTTGTAGGGCCGATTCCCGGGAATCGAAAATTCCTCTCGGCCATTTGAATCGCTTAGTTTTTTGGAAATCTTCCCGGCAATATCTTTGAGATTTATTTCATCCCGTTCGTCGGGCCGGCCCGTTCCGTACCGGGGCATGATGGAATGTTGTGCGACTGCCGCAACCGCCGCAATTACACGGAAGCCGCATTCTTTTGCCAAATCGGCCATTTCGACCAACGTGTCCTCATAGGCTCGGTTCCCATATACGCAGAGCACTGCGCAAGGCATCCCGTTACCCTTGATTTTTTTCATGCGCTCCGCGGCCACTGCGGGAACACGCCCGCCGAATGAGGGCATCGCGACTACGGCTATGTCGGATTGGTCCGGTGCAAAACCGTCTGCGCGAAAATTCCTGTCGGACAGGTCGCAAGTCCGTACCTCTTCACCGAGAGATGAGCAGAGAATCCTCGCAACCTTTTCCGTTCCCCCCGTGGGGCTGAATAAGATAAGTGAGCATTTCATATGACCGTTCCTCCTCAAACAGAAGTTGACGCTATTTTAAGAACGCAGTTTGTCCGTGTATCGCGCCCTTTCTTTGCGGATACCGGAAATGACGAATTCTTCAAAAAATGCGCCTCTCAATATATATATGTACTCGATACGGATATATTTTATCTTAAAAACATTTGATTGTCAACTTCGTCGACGATCCCTACGCTTGCTTGCTTCCGCACAAAGTGCGAAAGTCTCACCTGCTTCGGGTCGTCTCCTCTTTCCCGCAAAGTGCATTTCATTGGCGCTTTGCGGGAGCCCTGAAAAAGTGCGCCTCTTAACTCGTTTCCTCGCAAGCGAGAAAACATTCGTCTTACCGGCGTCGTCGGAAATCCCTACGCTTGCTTGTTTTGCCCTGTCGGACAAAAGCTGCGCCCGCTACGGGTTTCCTCCTCTTTCCCACAAAGCGCATTTCATTGGCGCTTTGCGGGAGCCCTGTGGGGAGCCGGCGTTGCGGCAGCAATGACTGAGGGGTTTCTAAACGAGCTTGGACCGGTAACGTAACATCACTCTAAAGATTTTCACCCCAAAACCCAAACATGGCACTCCGTGGCACATTTTTCTTGTTATAATATAATCAAGAAGATGATTATATCAAAAAAGGAGTGTCACATATGGCAAGAATCAGAAAGACCGGGGCGGAATATTTTCCCATGGATGTCCATTCCGACGAGAGAATTCGGCTTATCGAGGCAGAATTTGGGCTCTGCGGATTTGCCGTTATTGTCAAACTTTGGCAAAAAATCTATTCCGAAAAGGGCTACTATGCGGATTTTGGGGATGATTCAAGACTGCTCTTTGCAAAGGAATTGGGTATCTCCAAAACCGATGTGGAAGAAATCACCGAGGCTGCAATAAATCGGGGCATATTCGACAAACAAATGATGAAAAGATTCGGAATTTTAACCTCGGCGGAGATCCAGCTTCAATACTTGGAAATTGTCTCAAGAAGAGAAAGAGTCGATTTGGAAAAGAAGTTTTTGCTCGTCTCAATACCGGAAAAATTCCAAAATGTATACATTGGCGGAATTAATGTTAACATTAATGCGGAAAATGTTGACGGCGGTACACAAAGAAAAGAAAAGAAAAGAATAGAAAAGCATAGTATAGAAAATAAAAGCGCATCGCGCAATGAGCGCGACGCTTGCGAGGGCGCTCCGCGCCTTGAGAGTGTGAAAAACAAAAGGCCGATTGGTGAGAAATACAAACCCAAATCGGTGAAATCACGAAGCAGCGGCTTTTGCAACTTCACCGACGAGAGCAACACGGACTATGATGCGATTGAGGAGAAGCTTTTGGAGATGATGCTGGAGGGGTGAGGCGCTGCCGTATCGGTGAGGGGCGATTTTTGGCGGGGGTTGCCGGGAGATATTTATAATAACTTAAGAAATAGTTTAGAAAAAGTTTAGAAACGGGTTTTATAATACATACATAAGCCAAATGTTTCGAAACGAGCTTAAAACCATTTTGAAAGTGAGGATTTTATATGAAAAAGAAAAATCGCAAATTGAGAGCTGCACTTTGCGTATTCACGGCATTGCTTATCCTTGGCACGGCGGTGTTTGCCAACTATGACAATGCGGGGGGATATTCGGAAATCAAGAATGCGCTCAAAAATATGCTTTATCAAGACAACTTTTCCTTAAACGCCACGGCCGGTGTGAGTATTGACGGTGCGAATGCGGGATTTTCCGAAAAAGTGATATACAAACTCAACGGAGGCGGAAAGGTTCAAAGTTATGAGTATACGGAAGAAACCGTTGATTATGAACTTGACTATTCCCATGAGAGTATTTGCCAGGACGGAGACCGATATTCCTCCACGACCACTGTAGACGACGAAGGCAACAGGCATACCTCCGCCTATGTGTATTCCGGCTATGGGGATGCTTTTCCGATTGCGGATCTTGAGGACGAGAGAATTTCAAAGGGAGTTAATCTTGCGGAGGCCCTCTCCGATGTGCTTGTCGGGGACATAAAAAACAACATCGCATTAACTCAAAGCGACGAAAGCGGCCGCACCTACACCCTGAATATGTCCGGTGAGCAGCTGCCCAAATACCTGACTGCGGCATTTGCTTTTCTGTGCGCCGGCATTCGGGAGGAAAAAAGCGGAAATCTTCACATCAACAGCGAATATGAAAAGACGGTAATCGATATAATGACAAACGCCAAGGAGCCGTATGTGAAAAACGTTTGCGGAAATGTGACCATAGATGACCGCGACAGAATCACCGCCTTTGACGGCACCGTGTCGATTATCGGATATGACGGGAACAACAATGCACGTGAGCTTTCGTATAATCTGAGCTTAACCGTGGGAGATTTCGGAACCACCTTCATAGACCCCGTCACAAATCCCGAAGACTATAACAGCATGGCCACGGCAGGTTCCGATTTTAAATGATTTTGCGATTTTACGGGTGATTGGATTTTGGATAAAAAAAATAAACGACTGACATTTGCGGCCGTGCGGTCACAAACACAAAGGGAAAAGATATGGGAAATACGGTTTTATCAATCGGGAATTTAAAAAAGCTATACAAAAACGGCCGCGGCGTTCGCGACATATCCCTCACCCTGCGGGAAGGCGAGATAATGGGACTCTTGGGGCCGAACGGTTCCGGAAAGACCACCACCATGAAGGCGGTGTGCGGGATGTGCGGAATCGATGCCGGCGAAATCCGAGTTTTCGGCCGAGACATTGACACGGATTTTGAGGCTGCGACGGAGAGGGTGGGCGCTCTTATTGAGGCGCCCGCCCTGTATGAAAATCTCTCGGCCCGAAAAAATCTGGTTTTGGCGGCAAGGTTCTATCCGAAGCTGCGGGGAAAAGACGGCGTAAGGCGCATAGACGAGGTTCTTGAAACGGTGAATCTCACCGAGTATGCCAAAGACAAAGCAGGGCGGTTTTCCCTCGGTATGAAACAGAGATTGGGCTTGGCTTTGGCTTTTTTGTCAAAACCGGGGCTTGTTATCCTTGACGAGCCCACCAACGGCCTCGACATCGAGGGTGTTGTCCGGTTGAGAAAAATAATACGGGATATGGCGGATCGGGAAGGCACTGCCTTCCTGATTGCCGGGCATATAGCCGCAGAGCTTGAGAAAATCTGTGACAAGGCGGCTGTCATATACAACGGCAGAATTCACGCTGTCGCAAATATGGAGGACATACTCGAAAATCATCCGTCTCTTGAGGACTATTTTTTGTCGGTCAGCGGAGTCGGAGACTCGGAAGGAGGAAGTTATGAACGGCATTACAGCTAATCTTAAAAATGAGCTTGACAAGCTCCTGAGCCGAAAGAAATACATTGTCTTTATGATTATCGAGGCGGCTGTTTGCGCAGGTGCCGCATGTGTAAAGATTTTGTCCTCCCGCGTGTCCGGGGGCAGTTTCGATTTGAGCGGCCTGAATACTTCAATGAGTCTTTTGAGCTTTTTCGCGGAAGCCGTGATACCGTTCATATCCATTATGGCCGTTTGCGAGTTGTTCTCCGCCGAGTTTCGCGACCAAACCATCCGTGCCGTTTTGGTGCGACCCTGCCAAAGGTATAAGATTTTTTTGGGCAAAGTATTTGCGGTGTTTATTTTGGCTTTGATGAATATATCGGTAATTTTGACCGCGTCGGCCATAGCCGATTTGACGGTGTCCCGAAAAATCGTCGGTTTCGGATATGCTTTGGGTGCGTATATCATCGACGCATTTCCGATTCTCGTCGTGATTCTTATGGCGGTTATGATAAATCAATTTACAAAAAGCTCGACAATGGCGATGTTTTTATGTATAATGATCTATGTGGGACTTAAAATAGCGGGAATATATTTCAGCAGTTTGGGCGGATTGCTGTTCACCGGATATATGCAGCTGCACAGAATTCTATGGGGAGGCGGAATGCCCCCGTTGGCGGCATCTTTCAAAGTGCTGCTCCTTGTGGGCTATGGGTTGACTTTTTCCGCCGTGGGATATTATGCCTTCAAATTCAAAGAGTTTTGAATTTTCGGTTGAATATGCCGTGATGGACTCCGCAGGATTTTAAAGAGATTGGGAGTGTGAGTCGGTTGTCCGTAAAAACCAAATTCTTCATCTCATCGATATTGATGCTTGTATTGCCGATTTTGCTGATGGTGTTGATTTCGGCGTTTATATTGGTGCTGCTTATGGGTTACTTCCCCGGCGTCAGCATTGAAATAAAGGGTTTGGCTCCGACAATATACAATCCCATACTCAGACGATATGCGATGCTGTGGATTGTGATATTAATTATAGTCGTTGCGGGCTGCTGCGTGGGAGTTACGGCCTATCTCACAAAGACAATAGTGCGCCCCCTTAGGGGGATATCCGATGCCGTGGAACATCTGACGAGAGGCGATGTGGATTATGAAATATTGAGTTCGGGGGACGGCGAGATAAAGGAGGTTTATGATTCCTTGGAGCGCCTGCGGTTGAGACTGAAGCGCTCCGTCGGTGACGAGATTGCAAGGGAAGAGGAGCATAGGATGCTTATTGCCAACATTTCCCATGATTTAAAAACACCCATCACATCCATAAAGGGCTATGTGGAAGGTCTGCGGGACGGGGTCGCCTCGGGGCCGGATATGACGAAACACTATCTCGACACTATCCTCGCCAAGACGGAGACCCTCGAAAATATGGTGGGCAATCTGTCTCTCTACGCAAAACTGAATTCAGGCTCGGAGTATGACATAAGAGAGTATGACATCCTCGACTTTTCGAAAGAGATGCTCGGGGAATATGAAATCGATTTGAAAAATGAGGATATGGTTTGGTCGGTGAAGGGCGAGAGCATTGTGCTCCCCTTTGACCGAGCAAAAATGAAAAGGGTGTTCTCAAACATCATTGAAAATTCCATAAAATACAAAAAACCCGAGGAGCCCGGGAGCATTGAAATCACGGTGAGCCGAGACGGGGATTTTGCGGTTATTGCTTTTGCGGACAGAGGAATCGGCATTGGCGAGGAAGACGAAAAGCACGTCTTTGAAACCTTTTTTCGGGCGGATCCCGCTCGGACGATGAACGTATCCGGCAACGGGCTGGGCCTTTCGATATGCGAAAGGATTGTAAAAGACCACGGAGGCAGAATGTGGCTCAGAGGCAACGGGGATAGGCCGGGACTCACCGTATATATTCGGCTGAAAATATCGGACGGGGCAAACAGATGAAAGGATTGAATGTATCATATGAAAATTTTGATAATAGAGGACGACAGAAGCATTGCGGAGCTTGAGAGGGACTATTTGATTGCCGCGGGATTCGAGTGCGATTTGGAGTTTGACGGTATATCGGGCCTCAAGGCGGCCCTTGAAGGAGACTACGACCTTGTGATTATCGACGTTATGCTGCCCTATCGGGACGGGTTTTCCGTTTGTGCGGAGCTTCGGAAGGTTAAAGACGTGCCCGTGATTTTCCTGTCTGCCAAATCCGAGGATGTCGATAAAATCCGAGGCTTGGGATTGGGAGCCGATGACTATATAGCCAAACCCTTTTCGCCCTCCGAAATGGTTGCCAGGGTGAAAGCCCACACCGCTCGGTATAAAACCTTAAAATCGGAGGGGGCCACCAAATCCGAGGTGTTGACACTGAAATGTCTGACCGTCGATAAAGCCTCCCGCCGTGTTTTTGTCGAAGGGAATGAAATTGCCCTCACCGTCAAAGAGTATGATTTGCTGCTGTTTTTGATTGAAAATCCCAATATTGTGTTCAGCAAGGACAGGCTGTTCGACAGAATATGGGGAATGGATGCCTTAGGGGACGCCTCAACCGTCACGGTCCACGTGCAGCGGGTGAGGGACAAGCTTGAAAAATACACCGATGAAAAATTCATAGAAACCGTCTGGGGCGCCGGCTACAGACTTGCAACGTAACACGCAGCGCCGGAATGCGCCTTTAAGGGTGAGGCTTGTGTGAGTGCCGCAACAGCGGCAGATGTTTTGAAGGGCGGACAAGCCACCCAAAAAACTCAAAAAATCCCCCTTGACAAAAAGGAGGAGTTATATTATAATGAAAGCATAAAGAGGAGCGGCGGAACGTAAAAACGGTTTGCTGCTTCAGAGGATGTAAATAACAACCGCCAAAGCTCGCAAAACTTTAAAGGCGGTTGTTATTTTTTAATACACTTTTAGTGGATTTATCAAAAGGAAAATGATAAATACAACAAGTGCAATGAAAAATTTCAAGTT
The DNA here is from genome assembly GCA_964617455.1 of uncultured Oscillospiraceae bacterium. Lineage (GTDB taxonomy): Bacteria > Bacillota > Clostridia > Monoglobales > Monoglobaceae > Monoglobus. The sequence goes on from CAZTYF010000001.1 coordinate 8,238, forward strand.
AAAATTCTTCATATGCAACACCTCCTTCCGAGTATCTCAAACACATTTCTGTGTTTGGAAGGATGGTGAAGCAGCAACTAACCGCTTTCGCGTTTTTAGCCCGCCTTTTAGATCGTCGCATTTTATTTACGTCGAAATACTCCCCCGACCGAGAATTTCTCGGGCTAACGACACAAGTGTCGCTATGGTTATTATACAGCAATGTCAATATAATGACAAGTTAAATTTTGGTTACAGAATGCCGCACGGCAAGCCGCCCTCTAAATAGCAGCGCCGGTATTTTCAGGGCTCCCGCAAAGGCGTGCCTTTGTGGGAAAGAGGAGGAAACCCGGAGCGGGCGCAGCTTTTGTCCGACAGGGCAAAACAAGCAGGCGTAGGGATTTCCGACGAGGCGAAGGTTTTCTCGCTTGCGAGGAAACGAGC
>CAZTYF010000001.1:8760-124166 GCA_964617455.1 uncultured Oscillospiraceae bacterium
AGGCGAAGGTTTTCTCGCTTGCGAGGAAACGAGCAAAGAGGCGCACTGCGACGAAGGGTTGACTTTTCCGTTTTGTGGTGGTACAATATGTTGTGATATTTTCGGATTGACGGTTTCGGGGGCGGGGTTTGATGTATACTTATCTGCTGCTTGGGGCAATCGTGATGTTTGCCAGTATTTTTTTACACAGGCTTTCGGGCAAAATGGGGGTTCCCGCCCTGCTTGCCTTTATTTTGTTGGGTATGCTTTTCAGCTCGGACGGGCTTATAAAAATCCGATTCGACAACTATGAGGCGGCGGAGGAAATATGCAGCACCGCCCTGGCGTTTATTATGTTCTACGGCGGATTCGGCACCAACATCGAGGCGGCCAAGCCTATTGTGGTCCGCTCCATGCTGCTCTCCTCCGTGGGAGTCATAATGACCTGCGGCTTGGTTGGAGTTTTTTGCATGGTTGCCCTTCATATGCCCCTTATCGACGCCCTTCTCATAGGTGCCGTAATCAGCTCCACCGATGCGGCCTCCGTCTTTTCGGTGCTCCGTTCCAAGCACCTCAATCTCAAATACAACACCGCCTCTCTTTTGGAAATCGAGAGCGGCAGCAACGACCCCTTTGCCTATATGCTCACTGCAATCCTCCTCTCCGTCAAAGCCGGGGGAACCGGTGCCGGGGCCGTTGCCTACACGATTTTCGCCCAGCTCTTCTATGGAGGCATGGCGGGCATAATCATCGCCATCGGCGCCGCATGGGTCTTAAAGCGTGTTCGGTTCAGCGCGGACGGCTTTGATGACGTGTTTGTGTTTGCGGTGGTCATTCTCTCTTTTGCATTGCCGGAAATCATTCGGGGCAACGGATTTTTGTCGGCCTATATTGTGGGCATAGTTTTGGGTAATGCCAAAATCAAGAACAAGAGAAACTTGGTTCACTTTTTCGACGGAATCACGAGCATTATGCAAATGAGCATCTTTTTCCTGTTGGGCCTCATGTCGCACCCGTCCCAAATCCCCGGAGTGCTGCCCGTTTCGATTGCCATAGCCCTGTTTTTGACGTTTGTGGCAAGGCCCGTGGCGGTTTTCCTGCTCCTTTCCCCTTTCAAGAGCAAAATAAGCCAAATGCTGACCGTTTCCTGGTCCGGGCTGAGGGGGGCGGCGTCCATTGTGTTCGCCGTTATGGTTATGCTGTCGAACACTTCCTATGACGTTTTCCATATTGTGTTCTGCGTGGTGCTGTTTTCGATTTTGGTTCAGGGAGGCCTCCTGGCGCCCATTGCCAAAAAGCTCAATATGATTGACGAAAACGAGGATGTTATGAAAACCTTCACCGACTATTCGGACGAGGTGCCCGTCCAGTTTATCAGGTTCGAGATGACAAAAGAACACCCTTGGACAGGCCTCAGGGTGCGGGATATTGTGAATCCTCCGGATACCATATTGGTGTTAATCCAGCGGGGAAGCGAAAAAATCGTGCCCGGCGGCTCCACGAGAATCAAAGAGGGAGACTATGTGGTCCTCAGCGCCAAGTCTCCGGGAGAAATTTCCGGCATACGCCTGTCGGAGAAAACAATAAGAGAGGGCAGCAAGTGGATAGACAAGCCCATCCGCAGCCTGCCCAATACCGATGACAGATTGATTATCATGATAAACCGAGGCGGAAAAATCCTGATTCCCAACGGAGATACCGTGATTCGGGAGGGGGATATGTTGGTTATAAATCATTCCGATTGAATCGGCCCGATTGATTGGGAATTTCCCTGTCAATTGGGTTTTCCCTTATTTTCCTCAAAATCAGCGCTTTTTTCGGATAAAGGTGTCCGGCTCAAGTTCCGTGTCCGTTTTGAGGTACACAACGCTTTGGGGGTGGTTGGCGGAGAGGAGTTCGTTCCCCTCTTCGTCTGTCATATATTCCACAATCTGCTTTGAAAAACTGCCGAAGGGGCGGAGAAATTCCACTTCGTCCCCCTTGAAAAACCTGTTTTTCTGTATGACTTTTGCCATACCTTTTTCCTTGTCATAGCTTTCCACCACGCCCACCATATCGTAGTTTCGGATGTAGGAGCTGCTTTCGTAGTGCTGCTCGCTGCCTCCGGGCTTTCCGAAAAAGAAGCCGGTGGTATAGTCCCTGTGGCTGACTTTTTTGACTTCATCCATAAGGCTTTCGTCGAATTCATATTCCTCGCCTCGGCGGAGTGCCTCAAAATAATCATCAATGGCCCTGCGATAGGCCTTGACCACCGTGGCCACATAAAACTCCGATTTGACCCGTCCTTCGATTTTGAAGCTCTTAACTCCCGCCTCCGTGAGTTTGTCCACATAGGGCAGGAGGCACAGGTCCTTGGAGTTGTATATAAAAGTCCCCCGCTCGTTTTCATAGACCGGCATATACTCTCCCGGCCTCTGCTCTTCCATAAGGAAGTATTTCCAGCGGCAGGGATGGGCGCATTCTCCCCGATTTCCGTCTCTCCCCGCCATATAGTTGCTGAGGAGGCAGCGGCCCGAATAGGAGATGCACATGGCCCCGTGAACGAATACCTCGATTTCCAAATCCCGATTTTCTTCGCAAATTTCCCGAATTTCCTCAAGGGAGAGTTCCCGAGCCAGGATGACCCGCTTCGCCCCGAGTTTTTTCCACATTGCGGCGCTTTTGCTGTTCACGTTGTTGGCCTGGGTGCTTATGTGGATGTTAATGTTCGGCGCAAGCTCACGAGTTAAGGCAAACATACCCAAGTCCGACAGGATAATTCCGTCAATGCCCGAGTCCTTGATTTCCTCAAGGAATTTCCCGTATTCCGCAATGTCTCCGTTGTGGGGGATTATATTGGCTGTGAGGTACACTTTTTTGCCTCTTTCGTGGGCATACTCCGCACCGCGGAAAATGTCCTCCGTGCCGAAGTTGTCGGCGGCGCTGCGTAGGGAGAACTCCTCTCCTCCAAAGTACACGGCGTCCGCCCCGTATTTGAGTGCCGTTTTGAGTTTTGACAAATTCCCCGCCGGAGCAAGAAGCTCGGGCTTTTGGGGAATTTTTTCGGTGATGGGATTTTTTTCCATGATTCCTGTCCTTTGCTTTGTGCATTGCCCGACGGCCGAATAAGGCAGATCGGGTCCGAAATGGTTTTTTGTCGGAAAAGGCCTTGGGGGAGGCGTCCCCCAAGACCCGATGTTTAGTAAAGTTAATCAGTAGGCGACTCCCATATAGTCGCAAATGCCATGGGCTATGCTCTCGGCATACAATTGCCTGCATCCGTCGTCGGCGAGGATGGCCGCATCGTCCGGGTTGTCAATAAAGGCAGTCTCCACAAGGACCGCAGGCATGACCGTGTGCCTTATGACGGCAAATTCCGCCTCTCTGACACCTCTGTCGACCGTTCCCACAGTGCCCGTTATGTAGCTCTGGATGCTTTGGGCCAACCTCCTGCCTTCCGTGCTGCCGTAGTAGCAATAGGTCTCCGTGCCGTTGGCGCCCCCCGCATTGCAGTGGATGGCAACAAACAGAGAGGCTCCTATGTTGTTGGCAAGATTATATCTGTAGGCCAAACTGTCGGCAGTTGTTCCGTTTCCGCAGTTGTCATAGAGGGAGTTCCTGGTCATAACCACATTGAAGCCGTGAGATATGAGAATGGGTTTGACTTTTTCCGCAATATACCAGGTTATGTCCTGCTCCCTTAAGCCGCATCCCACCGCTCCCGTGTCAACTCCGCTGTAGTTGTGGCCCGGGTCGATAACGATGGTCTTGGCGGGGGTATAGGCTGAATTCCACTGGGGCACATTGGGAGGAACCGTTTGGGACGGCGCCGCGGGAGGTTTGGGAACCGCCGTAGGCTTAGGGGCCGCCGTGGGTTTGGGCGTAGGCGCCTTTGTGGGCACCAATGTGGGCAGAGGCGTTGCCGTAGGCGCCGCAGTGGGCACCGGTGTGGGCTCCGCCGTCTTTTCCGGCGTTGGGGCCTCCTCGAATATGTTTCCGTTCGGGGCTGCGGTCTCCTCCGGCTCCGCCCCGGCGGGCTCCGGAGTCTTTGCCGACGTGTCCTTTGAAAGGTCCTCGGCATCGGCGGCCGCGTCGCCCTCGTCGAATTCTCCGCCGTTTATGAAACTTAGGGAATTATATATCATTTGGGCCACAAAGGCTCTGTTGGCGTCTTTTCCCACCGCTTTGGTGGTGTCTTTCAGAAGTCCGTATTTGTCCGCCACCGCCAAATATCCCGAATACCAGTAGGGGCCCACGCTTCTCAGGCTCTCGTCTCCCGCTCCCGAGGAGCAGACCACCATTTTCACCACCTGCTCATAGGTCACCGGGTCCACCGGGGCAAAGGTGTTGTCCAAAAATCCGTTGATATAGCCTCGGTCATAGCAGAAGGATATGTAGTCATTGGCCCAATAGTCGGCCGATACATCGGAAAAGGGTGCGGTTGAGGGCTGATAATATGCGTCGTTATAGCCGGTTGCCCGAGATAAAAATGCACAGAACTCGGCGCGGGTCGTCTGGGCGTCCGGGGCAAAATTTCCGTCCTCCCGTCCCAGAATGACGCCGATGTTGCTGAGCTTGTCAACCGCCGTGTAGTAGGAGGCGGTGATGGGAACATCCGAAAACTCCCTGGCAAAAACCGATGCCGAGGGCACGGACGAAATAAGCAAAGACAGTATGAGAACCGTCAATATTACCGCTTTGGTTTTTTTCATAAAACTTACCACCTCAGGCCCCGATTATATCACCTTTTGCCCGAAAAATCAAGGGATTGGGGGATTTTTTCACAATTTGTTAACCCGATATTTACAGAATATACACAAGAAAATTCCGCCACTTTCGCCGATTTGCCGAAAAGTTTTTGATTTTATCCAATATATTGAATCGGATTTTGTTTTGAAATCAAGATGTTGTGTATGCCTTTTTGTAACACAAATCAAACATTCCCGTAACAATTTTGTAACATTCTTTCGGGAAATTCGGGGATTTGTGCAGGTTGCACAAGGAAATCGGAGGGAGATCCCCAAAAAGAATCGGCGTATCGAGAGGGAGTTTTGGGGTTCGGAGGCCACAAAACAGTTGACTTATTCGGCATTTTGGGCTATAATACACCCATAGAGAACAGGGTTTTATTCGAAGATTGGGAGATGCCGAATTCGGACGGAGCCGAAAATACGAAAGCACAGCGGGCGTCGGGCGGATATGTTCCGCCGTCGGCAAGGGGGAGGAATGGAAGTGCCGGATTATCGGGAAGTTGCAAAGAGAAAGGTGGGGGGCAGAGTCATTTTTGACACCCGCCGATTTTTCAAGATGTTTGCGGTATGGTTTTTGTGCACTTTGTTTTCGCTTTTTCCCCTGATGCTGCGGCCCTTTTTCACCAAGGCGGCAACCGCGGTGGATATGGGATATTGGAAAATGGTTTTCAGCGACAACGACGTTCTGTATTTGGCGGCCGTCTCCGCCATCATCGCCATAGGAATGGCGGTGTTGATGGGAAAGCGCAGCACCGTGATAGTGTATCTGCTGGCGTTTTTTGAGGTCATAGCGGTATTTTTGGCGACTATGGGATACCTTATGCTTGAGGGAGATCCGGATGTGTTCGGAGGTGCGGTATACAGGATGAACATCGGATTTTTGATTGGCGCCGCCGCCATTGCCCTGGTTATGTTCGTGGCCGTCAATATCAATGTGAGGGAGGCGGAGAAAAAATGAGGGGATTCACCCTGATTTGGATTGCCGGAGTCATCGCGGGCCTTTGCGTTGTTTTCGGACTGCTGTATTCCGCCTATAAAATCACGGAGATTCGGGGAATCAACACCCTGATGGATGAGGATTTTCCCATAGATGTGAGCAAAATAACCCGAAAAGACATATACAAATACGAAGACTTTTATAACGGCTCCTCCTCGGATGCGAGAATTGCCATGGGGCTTTTCTATTCAAAGAGCAATATCGAGTCCATGAGAAGACGGTGCGAGCCTCAAAAAATACTGAAGGGAAGGATTCACGAATGACCGTAAACAATCCCGAAAGCGACCAAACCAAGGTTATACCCGCCGGGGAGGCGGCTCAAAGGCCGCGGCGCAAACATCCCGACACCATAGCCAAGGAGGACAGCGTGGCCGCATCAAGCAAGGCCATGTATGAGAGAATCGGCGCCTACAGAGAGGCTGCCATGACGGCGGATGAGTATTGGGAGCGGATTTTCTATGTCCATCTCAAAACCAAAGAGCTTTATCTTTTGGCGGAGGAATACGGCTCGGAGCTCAAAACTTTCTATTTGCCCGTAAACAGCCTGGTCAAGGCCTATGAGAATGTTATCCATGTGTGTGCCAATGACTATATGGCAAGGACGGGAAGCGGAAAGAGCAACGAGAAATATGTGACGGACAATTTGCGAAACGCATTGGGAAACGAGTGCAAGGCCTTTTTCGATACGGCCGATTTTCTGTCCATACTGCTCAGGAAAAAGATCGGGGAGTGCCTGAACGGATTTACCTATCCCCAAATCGCCTCGGTGTGGGACGAATACAGCGATGTGAGGACCCGTCTCATAAAGACAAGTCGGGAAATCGCAAACATCAGAAACCATAAGTCCGATAACAACGACTACTACATCGACGAGGATGTGGAAAAATACTATAACGAGACCAAAAATCTCTTCGATTGGTATATCTATGTGGAAGAAAAGGTATATCCAAAATTGGAAGAGAGATTTAACGATATATAAGGGCATACCTTTCGGGAGGCTTTTTGAGAGCCTGCCGACGAGGGCGCAAGCGGACAAAGGAGACGGATACGGTGGAGAAGCGGGTCAATGATTTTTCCCGGGGCAGTGTGCTTGGGCATATGCTCAGGTTGGCTGTGCCCATGACGGTGGCCCAGCTTATCACCATGCTCTACAATGTGGTGGACAGAGCCTATATCGGCAGAATCGACGGCCCCGATGCGGTGGGGGCCCTGACCGGTGTGGGGATTTGTTTGCCCATTGTGACCCTTGTTATGGCCTTTGCAAATTTGATAGGGGGCGGCGCCGCTCCCCTTATCTCCATCGAGAGAGGCAAGGGGAACGACGAGGAGGCCGAAAAGCTGCTGGGAGCGGCTTTTTCTATGCTCTTGATTGTGTCCGCCCTGATTACGGCGGTGACATTGATTTTCAAAACTCCCATATTGAAAGCCTTGGGGGCCGGGGATGCCACCATGCCCTATGCGGCGGCCTATACGGAGATATATATGGCGGGTTCCGTGTTCACGGTGGTGGCCTTGGGCCTCAACAGCATAATAAACGCCCAGGGTTTCGGCAAAACGGGAATGATAACCATCGCCTTGGGGGCGGGTCTCAACATCCTTTTGGACCCCCTGTTCATTTTCGTCTTCGGTTTGGGAGTGAGAGGGGCGGCCATTGCCACGGTTTTGTCCCAGGCCGTGTCTTCGGTTTGGACCCTGAGTTTCCTGCTCGGCAAGAGGGCGGTCTATAAAATCAAGTCGAGCCGTATGAAACACTTATCCCCCCGTCGGGTGTGGAAAATCATCTCCCTGGGTCTGGCCACTTTCACCATGTCCGCCACCAACGCCGTTGTCCAATCGGTTTGCAACAAAACCCTGGGCAGATACGGAGGCGACAAATACATAGGAATCATGACCGTGCTGATTTCCGTGCGGGAGATATTGACCCTTCCGGTCTTGGGATTCACGGGAGGCACTCAGCCCGTCTTGGGTTTCAACTATGGTGCGGGCCTAAACGACAGAGTGAAAAAAGGGATTAGGTATATGTCCCTCATCACCACAGTATACACGATTTTGGCCTGGCTGGCGGCGGCCCTGTTTCCCAAATTCTTTTTCGGAATATTCACCCGCAATTCGGAGCTCATAAGCGAAGGGGCCCGGTGTATGCATATTTACTTTTTCGGATTTTGCTTTATGGCCCTTCAGTTTTGCGGCCAGTCGGTGTTCACGGGCCTGGACAAACCCAAACAGGCGGTGTTTTTCTCCCTGTTTCGCAAGATTGTGATAGTGGTGCCCCTCACCCTGCTGCTGCCCCTTGTTTGGAATCCGCCCATAGATGGAGTTTTTTGGGCGGAGCCCATATCCAACTTGGTGGGCGGAACCGCGGCTTTCACAACCATGTATTTCACTGTTTATAAGAAATTGAAATGAGATTCGCCGTCCCGAATTTTAAGAAGGTGATTTTGTGCTTCGGGTTTTGAAAAATTCAACTTATCTTTGGGAGGAAAAGGACGGAGTTTTGTCTCCCTTTTTTTGGCTGGGAGACACGGCCTGGCTCCTTTTGCAAAAGCTTGACCTTGAGGAGGCGGAGAGATATTTCAAAAATCGCAGCGGCCTCAAATTCAACGTGATTCAGGCGGTCCTCTGCCACGACGAAAACTTTCGCCGCCCGGAGACGGAGATTGATTTGAGCCGTCCCGAGGCGGCCGGGGAATTTTGGGAAAAGGCGGAGGCGGTGACGGCTCTTGCGGAAAAACACGGCCTCCGTATGGCCTGGCTCCCGGTTTGGGGCTCTATGGTGAAAAAGAGCAAGCTGACTCGGGAGAATGTCCGCCGATATGCCCTGTTTTTGGCGGAGAGATTCGAAAAGTTCGAAAACGTGATTTGGGTCTTGGGCGGAGACATAAGGGGAGATTCCGCCTTTGAAATCTGGGAAACCTTTGCAAAAACCCTGCGGGAGCGGGATCCCGAAAAACTCATAACATATCACCCCTTCGGCAGAACCTGTTCAAAGACCTGGTTCGGGGAGCTTTTGGATTTTGATATGTTCCAGTCGGGCCACAGGCGCTATGACCAAAGAAATTTGGGGGCTTGGGACGACGGCGACGGGGATTTTTTCGGAGAGGACAATTGGAGATATGTTTCCCGCTGCCTTGATTGCGAAAACCCGAAACCCGTTTTGGACGGAGAGCCCTCCTATGAAGGAATCCATCAAGGCCTCCATGATTTTTCACAGCCTCGGTGGCGGAGCGGAGACGTCAGGCGTTATGCTTATTGGTCCGTGTTTGAGGGGGCCTGCGGCCACACCTACGGCGCAAATTCCGTTATGCAATTCCGATCCCCCAAAGACGAAAACCCCGCCTATGATGCGGAGGAGTATTGGACGGAGGGAATCAATCTGCCCGGAGCGAAACAGATGAAATATCTCCGCGAAATCATCACATCGGCGGATTTTGAAAAGGGCGCCCACAATGAGGCCCTTGCGGAAAACCGGGGATATGAAAAATACCAAAGAGTGACCGCCTTTTCGGGAAAGGACTTTGCCTATGTCTATAACTTCACCGGACGGCCCTTTGCCCTCAACCCGTCGGCCCTCGAATTTGAGCCCCAAACGGCGGAATGGTTCGATCCCGCCGACGGCACCCGCACCCCGGCAAACGTCACCATAACGGAAAAAATCACCCCCCCGAAAAACTCCGCGGGAGAGACGGATATGGTGCTGGTTTTGCGAAAGGACAAGCAAGGAGATGCCCGGGGAGCCTATTGAGTATAACACCGGGGAAGTCATAAAAATATATAAAGGCGAGGAGCTTTTGAAGGTGGTTGACAGGGAGGAGTTTGAGGACATGACAAATGTCCTCCTTGAGAAAATCCCCGAAGGGAAATTTTAAGATTTTGTTAAAATCCTTATATTAAGCTTGTTTTTTGATTTTGCGTATGGTATAATCACAAGATGTTTATTGCAAATTTCCGAATGGCACCGAGGTGTTGTTTATTACACGGGAGGCGACAGAGTGAAGAAATATTTAAAAGGTTTGGGTTTTTATGTGATTTTGACCCTCATCATATTGATGGTGTTTGCCATGACTCAGGTGACACCGGAGGTGGAAAACGGAATCTATTCCGATTTGGTCAGGAGCATACAAAACCGAGAAGTCAGCGAATTGAGTATAGCCGGTGATGTGGCTACCGTTAAATATAAAAACAGCGATTCCGAAGAACAGGTGGAGGTGCCCGGTTATTCCGTCCTCCGTTACGATGTGGGCGACACCATGGAAGAGCAAATCAAGGACGGCTCCCTGAAGGTTGAGACTCCGATTCCCGCAGAGCCCCCTTGGTGGGTGTCCTGGCTGCCCTCCTTGGGCCTGCTGCTCCTGTTCGGCGTTTTCTGGTTTATGATAATGCGCCAGTCAAGCGGCGGCGGCCGAGGCATGATGAGCTTCGGCAAGAGCAAGGCCAAGATGACGGACGAAAACCAGGGCCAAAACAAAAAGACCTTCGACGATGTGGCAGGTGAGGAAGAGGAAAAAGCGGAGCTTGAGGAAATTGTTCAGTTCCTGAAAACCCCGGACAGATTCCGCAAGTTGGGGGCCCGAATCCCTCGGGGTGTCCTTTTGGTGGGACCTCCGGGAACCGGTAAGACCCTGCTGGCCAAAGCCGTTGCGGGAGAGGCGGGAGTGCCCTTCTTCTCCATTTCCGGCTCGGACTTTGTGGAGATGTTTGTGGGCGTCGGCGCATCCCGTGTCAGGGATTTGTTCGAAAACGCCAAGAAGAATGCCCCTTGTATTATATTCATAGACGAAATCGATGCGGTGGGCCGCCACAGAGGCGCAGGCTTGGGCGGCGGTCACGACGAGAGAGAGCAGACGCTGAACCAGTTGCTGGTGGAGATGGACGGCTTCGGCGAAAATGCCGGTGTTATAATCATCGCCGCCACGAACAGGCCGGATATTTTGGACCCGGCCCTGCTGCGGCCCGGCAGATTTGACCGCCAGGTTGTGGTTGATGCGCCCGATGTGATTGGCAGAGAGGCCATACTCAAAGTTCACACTCGGAACAAACCTTTGGCTCCGGATGTGAAGCTGGATGTTTTGGCCAAAACCACCATCGGATTCACGGGAGCGGATCTTGAGAATTTGGTCAATGAGGCGGCCCTTGCCGCCGCCCGCGGCAACAAGGAAATGATAGAGATGTGCGACCTTGAGGATTCCATTATGAAAGTGGTGGCGGGCCCCGAGAAGAAGTCCCGAAAGGTAACCGAAAAGGAAAAGAAACTCACCGCCTTCCACGAGGCGGGCCATGCGGTGGTATCCAAGATGCTGCCCACCCAGGATCGGGTTCACGAAGTGTCCATCATCCCCAGAGGCAGAGCGGGGGGATATACCATGTCCCTGCCCAAGGAGGATACCGCCTATAACAGCCGCACGGAGATGATTGAGGAAATCGTGGTGCTCTTGGGCGGACGGGTTGCCGAGAGTTTGACCCTTGACGACATAAGCACAGGCGCCTCCAACGATTTGGAGCGGGCCACGAAGATTGCCAAATCCATGGTCACCAAATACGGTATGAGCGAGACTTTGGGCGCCAGGACCTTCGGGGAGCAGAACGAGGAAGTGTTCTTGGGCCTCGAGGCGGGCCACGGCGCCGACTACAGCCAGGAGACCGCAGCCTTAATCGACAGAGAAATCCACAAAATCATCAGCGAGTGCTATGAGCGGTGCGAGAAGATTTTGTCCGAGAATATGGAAAAACTCACCGAGGTTGCAGAGCTGCTGATGGAGAAAGAAAAGATAGAGGGAGACGAATTCGACGCCCTCTTCGAGAAAGATTCAAAGGATTCCGAAGCGGCCAAAGCCGAGCCGAAACCCGAAACAAAGGAGACGGAAGAAAAATCCGAAAAGGATTCCCAAAAGAAATCCGAGACGGAGATAAAGGCGGCTCCCGAAAACGGACCGAAAAAAGATGCTTGATATTTACATAATATCCGTCGGAAAAATCAAAGAGAAGTTTATGAGAGAAGCGACCGAGGAATACATAAAGCGCCTCGGCCGCTTTTGTTCGGTGAACCCGATTGAAGTTAAGGACGAGCCCATACCGGAGCGGTGTTCCGAAAAGGAGAAACAAGCCCTCCTCAAAAAAGAGGGGGAGCGGATTTTGGGAAAAATCCCCAAGGGGGCCTATGTGATTTCCCTCTGCGTGGAGGGAAAATCCATGACCTCGGAGGAGTTTGCCCGAATGCTTGAGTCTCTGCCCCGGGAGGGCGCGGGAAAAATCGCCTTTGTGATAGGGGGCTCCCTGGGCCTCTCGGAAGAGGTGAAAGCCGCCTCCCGCCTGAGGCTCAGTTTTTCGGAAATGACCTTCCCCCACCAACTGATGCGGGTCATTTTGACGGAGCAAATATACCGGGCTTTTACCATAGCAAAGGGGATAACCTATCACAAATAGGAGAATCCCGAGAATTGTAGATTAAACCTAAGAAAAAGGGAAAATTTTTGGGCAATTATTTGCGTCATTTTGCCAAATTCGGCTTGACGCATTCATGAATATGTTGTATCATGTAAAGTGAAATTTTATCGGATAATCGGAGGCAGAGAATGAATTACCCGTCCCGGGGCGGCGTAATTCCGAAAGGGTGGTTAGATATGGCAAAAGTGATACCCTTCAGAGGGCTCAGATACAATCCGGAGCGATTTGCCGACTTGGATGCGGTGACCGCTCCTCCCTATGACACCGTAACGCCCGAACGGCAGCAGGAACTGTACAACAAAAACGAATACAACGTTATTCGCTTGGACAAGGGCATGGACTTTGAAACCGATGACGAAGAGAACAACAAGTACACCCGCAGCGGGGCGTATATAAAAAAATGGACGGACGACGGTGTTTTGGTGAGAGAGGATGAGCCTGCTTTTTATATCTATGAGCAGATTTTCCGCCTGGGGGACGACGAGTCCCCATCCCATTCTCTGAAGGGAATAATCGCCTTGGTGCAGCTGGAGGAATTTTCCAAAAAGATTATCATCCCCCACTCGGAGACCATCAACGGGGCGAAACGGGACAGATTGGAACTCATCAAAGAGACCGAAACGAATATAAGCCCCATATATTCCCTCTATATGGACCCGGACCAGGCCATTGCCGACATAATTTCCGAGTGTTCCGACGGGAAGCCCGACATAAGCTTCACAACCTCGGAGAGAGTCATTCAAAACATTTGGATAATAAAGGACTCGGCCATCCGGAATGTTATCTCCAAGAAATTCGAAAACAAACAGCTGTTCATAGCGGACGGCCACCACAGATACGATTCGGCCCTGAGCTACAGCCGCGAAAGGCACGGAGAGGAGGGCACGAAGGGAGGCAGCGAGCCCTATGACTACACCATGATGCTCCTATCCTCCATGGACGACAGCGGGCTTTTCCTGTTTCCGACCCACCGCCTGATAAGAGGCGTGGAAGACTTTTCCGAGCAGATGGTGGTCAGCGGCTTGACCGATGACTTTGCCATGTCGAAGATATATTTCACCGAGGGGGATTATGCGGAGATAATCATGACCAAACTCAGCAACACCATCGACGAAAAGCGGATTGCCATGTATACGGGCAAGGATTACTACTACACTTTGGATATAAAGGACTTGGCCATTATGGACGATGCGGTGGAGGGGAAGAGCGACGCCTATAAGCACCTGGATGTGACCATACTCCACCGTCTGATTCTTGACAGATATTTCGACGTGAACGAAAACCGAGAAGCCGACCGGGACAAAATCGAATACACAAAGAGTGCATCCGAGGCGGTTGAGAAGGTCAAAAGCGGAGAATTCCAGTGCGCCTTTTTGATGAACCCCACCGGAATTTCCGAGATAAAGGATCTGTCCCTGGCGAACGAGAAAATGCCCCGAAAGACCTCATATTTCTGGCCGATGCCCGTCACCGGAACAGTGATGTATAAATTTGACGAATAATTTCATGAATCGGAGGAAAACCAAATGAAAATAGGAATTATGGGATTCGGCGTTGTGGGCGGAGGCTTAGGGGAGCTGGTGGCCACAAATGCGGAGTCGATAAAACGCAGATGCGGCGAGGAGATTGAGATTGCCAAAATCCTCGATTTGAGAGATTTCCCCGACAGCCGCTACAAGTGCTTTACCAAGGATTTCGAAGACATCCTGAACGACCCGGAGATCGGCGTGGTGGCCGAGGTTATGGGAGGAACGAAACCCGCCTATGAGTTCACCAAAAAGCTGCTTATGAGCGGCAAAAACGTGGTCACATCCAACAAAGAGTTGGTCGCCAAGCACGGCACCGAGCTGTTGAAAGTGGCCAAAGAGAACGGCGTGAGCTATCTGTTTGAGGCCAGCGTTGGGGGAGGAATCCCCATAATCAGGCCTCTCTATACCAGTTTGGCCGCCAATGAGCTCACGGACATATACGGAATTTTAAACGGCACCACCAACTATATACTCACCCGTATGATAAAGAACAACTCCACCTTGGAGGAGGCCCTGAAAGAGGCTCAGGAAAAGGGATATGCCGAAAAGGACCCCACTGCGGACATAGAGGGCCTCGACACCTGCCGAAAGACCGCCATATTGGCATCTTTGGCTTTCGGAACCTATGTGGACAGCGAGGAAATCCCCTGCGAGGGTATCACGAAAATCACTCGGGAAGATGTGATGTACGCGGAAAAATTCGGCTCCGTTGTGAAGCTTTTGGGCATAACCACTCGGGCCGAGGGAGGCGTATATGCCATGGTTTGCCCGGCAATCCTGCCCAAAACCCATCCCCTTGCGGGCATAGACGATGTGTTTAACGGCATTATGGTTCGGGGCGACGGCTTGGGAGACGTTATGTTCTACGGCCGAGGCGCGGGAGCGTTGCCCACAGCCAGCGCCGTTCTGTCCGACATTGTGGACATTGTGAAGCACAAGGGCTCCGAAATCACCTTGGGCTGGGAGCAGAGCAGAGACGGATATCTTTTGGATTCCAAAAACCTCACCGCAAAGTTTTATTTGAGACTTAAAGGAGGAAAGGCCGACGATTTTGACCTTAAGGGCTATGAGGTCTACTCCTTGGGCGAGGGCTATGAGGACGAGTTCGCCGTTGTGACCCCGGAGGTTTCGGAAAACGGCCTTGAGAAAATGATGGACGACGAAAACGGCATAGGCGCCTATGAGGTCCTTGCCAAAATCCGATTGATTGAGGAATAGACTTTTTGAAAACGGCAATATAATATCGGAAGCGTAATAAGGAACAATATGATGGTGAAAGTCAGGATTCCCGCCACATCGGCAAATATGGGCCCGGGATTTGACAGTATGGGCATTGCCCTGAATTTGTATAACTATGTGACCGCAGAGGAGACCCAAACGGGAAAGCTTGAGATAGAAATAGCGGAGGGCTCTTTGGGAGACGGATTGCCCACCGATGAGGAAAATTTGGTATACAAAGCCATGATGAAGGTTTTCGAGGCGGTGGGGCACAAATTTTCGGGCCTCAAGCTCATTCTTGAAAACCGAATTATGACAACCCGGGGTCTCGGCAGCAGCAGCGCAGGCATTGTGGGGGGAATTCTTGCCGCCGACAGACTCTGCGGAGGAAAGCTCTCCTTGGACGAGATGCTCTTTTTGGGAGCGGAGATGGAAGGCCATCCCGACAATGTGGCCCCCGCCCTGCTTGGGGGATTCACGGTCAACGTTATGTCAAAGCACTCGGTCCGATATGTAAAGACGGAACTTGACCCGGAGAAACTTCGGTTTGCCGCCTTGGTTCCCGATTTTTATTTGCCCACAAAAAAGGCGCGGGAGATTTTGCCCGAGTCGGTGCCCCTGGTTGATGCGGTATACAACGAAGGCCGCAGCGCCCTTTTGGCGGCGAGCCTGATTTCGGGAAAATACGAGAATATCCGCACGGCGGTGGGAGACAGGCTCCATCAAAACCACAGAAAACGCTTAATCCCCAATATGAAAACCCTCTTTGACTTGTGCTATCAAAAGGGGGCCTTGGGCGTTTATTTGAGCGGAGCGGGACCCACCCTGATTGCGATTGTCCCCGGAGGCAACAAGCGATTTGCCTGTGAAGTCGGGGGCATACTTTTGAAAGATAACAGGTTGAGCGGCTGGAAGCTCTATGACCTTTGCCCCGACAACGAGGGGGCCCGAATCATAGAGGAGTCCCCGAGTGAGATATAGCGGAATAGGGAAAAGTTTGAGATATACAGTTTTTGAATTTGACCGGGAGGGATTTTTTTGGCACTTATAGTACAAAAGTTCGGCGGCAGCTCCGTGGCGGATGCGGAGAGAGTTATGAATGTGGCGGAGCGGGTTACCGAAACCTACAGAGCGGGGAACCAAGTGATTGCGGTTGTCTCCGCCCAGGGGGACACCACGGACGAGCTCATCGAAAAGGCGGAGGAGATAAACCCAAACGCCTCAAAGCGGGAAATGGATATGCTCCTTGCCAGCGGCGAGCAGATTTCCGTGGCTCTTTTGGCCATGGCCATTGAGAAGATAGGCTGCCCGGTGATTTCCCTCACCGGCTGGCAGGCGGGCTTTGCCACCGACAGCGTGTCGGGAAGCGCCCGCATAAAAAAGATAGACACCGAAAGAATGCGGCGGGCCCTTGACACCAAGCGGATTGTGGTTGTGGCGGGATTTCAGGGTTTGAATAAATACGACGACATAACCACCTTGGGCAGGGGAGGCAGCGACACCTCCGCCGTGGCCGTTGCGGCGGCCATGCACGCTGACAAATGCGAGATATATACCGATGTTGACGGAATTTACACCGCCGACCCGCGGATTTGCGAAAATGCCCGAAAACTTGACGAAATCACCTATGACGAAATGTTGGAGCTGGCCAGTTTGGGAGCCAATGTTTTGCACAACCGAAGCGTGGAGATGGCAAAGAAATACAATGTTCGACTTGAGGTGAAGTCCAGTTTCGAAAGAGTCCCGGGCACAATTGTAAAGGAGGCAATTGATATGGAAAAGATGTTAATAAGGGGCGTGACCCGCGACAACGATGTGGCGAGAATCGGTTTGATAGGCCTGTCACACACCCCCGGAGTGGCATTCAGGATTTTTTCGGAGCTTGCCCGGGAGAATATAAACGTGGATATGATTCTCCAGTCGGTGGGACGGGGCGGAACCAAGGATATAGCCTTCACCGTCACCAGAGCCAACGAGGAGAAAACCCTTGAGGTCCTCAGAGGCCTAAAGAGCGTGCTCAAATACGAAAAATTGGACTGCAGAGACGACTTGTCCAAGGTGTCCGTTGTGGGAGCGGGCATGGTGAACAATCCTGGCGTGGCGGCCAAAATGTTCGAAGCCCTCTACGACAACAACATCAACATCCATATGATAGCCACATCGGAAATCAAGATATCGGTTTTGATAAAGCTTGAAAATGCGGAAAAGGCCGTGAGAGTTATCCACGACAAGTTTATAAACTGAAAATGAAAACCGTGCTCATAACCGGCGGAAGCCGAGGAATCGGCGCCGCCATAGCCCGACGCTTTGCAAAAGAGGGCTATCGGGTGATAGTTAATTACAATAAATCCGAAAGGGAAGCCGCCGCCCTCGCCTCCGAGCTTGGGGGGCTTGCCATCGGCGCGGATGTGGGGGACCCCCGGCGGGTTGAGGATATGGCGGCGGAGATAATCGAAAAATTCGGCGGTGTGGATGTTATTGTCAACAACGCCGGAATTTCATATATCGGACTTTTTACCGATATGAGCGAAGAACAGTGGCAGAGAATTGTCGATGTGAATTTGGGAGGCCCCTTTCGCATCACAAAGAGTTTGATAAAACCCATGATTGCCCGAAAATCCGGCTGTGTGATAAACATCTCCTCCATGTGGGGGCAGGTGGGAGCATCCTGCGAGGCAGCCTATTCCGCCTCAAAGGCGGGACTTATAGGCCTTACCAAAGCCCTGGCCAAAGAGTTGGGACCATCGGGAATCTCGGTCAACTGTATCGCTCCGGGAGTTATAAAAACCGATATGAACAAAGGCCTTGACGGGGAGACCCTGAAAAATTTGGTTGAGGAGACACCTTTGATGAAGTTGGGGACTCCGGAAGATGTGGCGGAGGCGGCCTGTTTCCTGGCGGAAAACAAATTCATAACCGGCCAGGTCATAGGCATAAACGGCGGCTTTGTGATGTGAAACCCGGGGAGGGGACGCAAAACACGGGGAATTCCTTTAAATTTAGCTTGCTAAAAAAATTCAAGTGTGTTATAATTTAATTCCCGTCGAGAGAATCGATTGGGTTTAAAGTTTTCATTAATTTTAAAAAAATCTTTGAAAGGAGGAGGTTTGACATGAAAAACTTTAACAAATACAAAAAGGGATACTATATGCCCCCCGTAAAGTCAATTGAATGGGTCGAAAAAGACGCAATCGAAAAAGCGCCGATTTGGTGCAGTGTCGATTTGCGAGACGGAAACCAGGCTTTGGTGGTGCCCATGAGCCTTGAAGAGAAACTGGAGTTTTTCATCTATCTGTGCAAGATTGGCTTCAAGGAAATCGAAGTGGGATTTCCCGCCGCATCGGAGACGGAGTACCTCTTTCTTCGCAGACTGATTGAGGACAACCTTATCCCGGACGATGTTACCATTCAGGTTCTGACCCAGGCGAGGGAACATATAATCAAAAGAACATTCGAGGCCTTGGAAGGCGCAAAAAAAGCCATCGTCCATGTCTATAATTCCACCTCGGTGGCCCAGCGCCGCCAGGTGTTCAGAATGTCCAAAGACGAGATAAAGAAAATAGCCGTTGACGGCGCAGAGCTGCTCCAAAAGCTCACGGAGGAGTCGGGAGGCAACTACCGCTTTGAATACAGTCCGGAGAGTTTCACGGGCACGGAGCCGGAATATGCTTTGGAGGTGTGCAATGCGGTTTTGGATGTTTGGAACCCCACCCCGGAGCGGAAAGTGATAATCAACCTGCCCGTAACGGTGCAGATGTCCCTGCCCCATGTCTATGCATCCCAGATAGAGTATATGAGCAAAAATATGAAATATCGGGACAATGTGGTGCTGTCCCTCCATCCCCACAACGACAGAGGCACCGGTGTCGCCGACACGGAGCTGGGCCTCTTGGCGGGAGCGGACCGGGTTGAGGGAACCTTGTTCGGAAACGGAGAAAGAACCGGAAACGTGGACATAGTCACATTGGCTCTCAATATGTACACCCAC
This sequence comes from uncultured Oscillospiraceae bacterium, assembly GCA_964617455.1. GTDB lineage: Bacteria > Bacillota > Clostridia > Monoglobales > Monoglobaceae > Monoglobus. The sequence continues at coordinate 27,643 of CAZTYF010000001.1, forward strand.
GGTGTGGATCCGGGCTTGGATTTTTCGGATATCCAGGACGTGGTGGAGCACTATGAGCGGCTCACCGGAATGAGCGTGGACCCCAGACAGCCCTACGGAGGCAAATTGGTGTTTGCGGCCTTTTCCGGTTCCCACCAGGATGCAATCGCAAAGGGTATGAAATACAGAGAGGAAAATCGGGAAAAGTATTGGACGGTGCCCTATCTTCCCATAGATCCCAAAGATTTGGGCAGAGAATATGAGGGAGACGTTATCAGAATCAACAGCCAGTCCGGAAAGGGCGGCATAGGCTATCTGATGGAGCAGAGGTTCGGCTTCAATATTCCCAAAAAGATGCGGGAGGACTTCGGCTATATGGTCAAAGATGTGTCCGACCGCTCCCACAAAGAGCTCCAGCCCGACGAAATTGTCAATATCTTTAAGGACGCCTATATAAACATAGAATCCAAAATCAAAATGAAAGAGGCCCACTTCGAGCAGAAGGACGGAATTATCGCCCACATCACCCTTCAGGAGGGGGACAAGACGGAAGTGCTCACGGGCCACGGAAACGGACGTTTGGATGCGGTAGTGAATGCCTTCGGGGATGTGCTCCACGGAAAGTATACCATTGATACCTACGAGGAGCATGCCATCAGCACCGGCTCGAATTCTCAGGCCTGCGCCTATATCGGTCTGTCCGACCCCTACGGCAACATAACCTGGGGCGTGGGTATTCACAACGACATCATCAATGCGTCGATTATCGCATTAATCAGCGCAATTAACCGTATATACGAAGAAAAGGGAGATATTCTGTAATCAAGGGGGCAATGCCCCCCTTGAATCCTTTGAATCGGGGGCTCTCCTTTTTTTGACATCCGAAAGGACCTGACGGACATGAAAAAGTTCTCGATATTGATGGCGGCATTAATGCTTTTATACGGCATTTTTGCGCCTTTTTGTGTGCTTGCGGACGATGATATTATGCCCGTGGTTCTGCCGGAAGATGCCCCCGACCCCATAGAGAGCGCCTCAGGGGCCTCCTTCGGAGGGGATTTGGGAGCGGAGCCGGGAGCGACGCCTCTGCCGGGAGATTATGTGACCCGTGCCCGGGCCGTGGATGTTTTGATAGACGGCATAGGCGATGAGCTCAAGGCCGTTATGCCTGCGGATTTGACGGTGTTCTCGGATTATGAATCCTTGAGCCCGGAAGACGTGTATTCCATGGGCCTTGCCGTTGCCTTGGGGGCCGTGAACGGTTCCGACGACGGCCTGCTGCATCCCGAGGACTATGTGACCCGAGTGGAATGTTTTGCCATTGTCAGCAGAATTCTCGCCCGAGAGGACTTGCCCACGGATTTGGGGGAGGATTCTTCCTCCTTTTCGGATGTGCCCGATTGGGCGGTTCAGGACATAGAGCGCCTCAAAAACGCGGGTTTGGTCGTGGGCTACAACGACGGAACTTTGGGAGCATATGACTTTATGCTCTATGAGGACCTGCTCTTGGTCCACGAGCGAATGATAGGGTTCCACAACGGAACGGCCGGGGATGAACTCTATAAAAACGACTTTTATCAATATGTCAACGAGCAATGGCTGGGAGAGACCACCCTGCCCGAGGGCTATGCAAAATGGTCCAATGCGGAGCAGCTGGCCCAGAACAACGCCTATCGGATTCAAAGCATTATCGGAGAAATCATCACGGACTACTATGTGGGAAACGTGCCCGCCAAAGGCACCAATGAGCAGAAAATCATCGATATATATTTGGCGGCGGCCAACGAAAAATATCGGGAGACGGTGGGAATCGAGCCCATAAAGCCCTATCTCAAGCTGATTGACGATATGGAAAAAATAGACGATTTGCCCTATGTCTTGGCGGAATTGGAAAAAGCGGGATTCCATTCGCTGATTCCCATAAAAATCAACTCGGACTTTTCCGACTCATCGAAAAACCGAATCAGCTTCGAGGCCTGCTATACGGGTATAGAGCCGGGGGTCATCAAAAGCGGCGACTACGAAAAGGTGGAGTCCGCCTATCGGACCTATATCGGGGACCTGTTTGCGGCAATCGGCCAACAGCCCCGGGAGGCGGCAAACAACGCCGCAAAAGCCGCCGAAATCTGCATTCGCCTGGGGAAGGCAACCATGGACGACTCCCTTTGGGACAGGCCCGAACTCATATATAACCTCTGTTCCGAAAAGGAAATCAAGGAACTGTTTTCCAATATAAAAATCTCGGAGTATATAGAAGATTTGGGCTATAACTCCGCCGACAATATCATCGTCTTTGATAAGGAATTGGCCAAAGCCATCAACGGGGAGCTCAAATCCTGGAATTTGGACAATCTGAAGCAATATCTCAAGGCGGCCCTTTTGGACTGCTCCGCCCTGTATTTGAATTCCGCCATGTTTGACGCTCACAGAAATTACATAGACGAAATCAGCGGCACCGAGTCCGCCATATCCTCCTCGGCCTATGCGGTGACAATCACCCAATCCCTTTTGGGAATGGAGCTGGGGGAGAAATACATCGAAAGGTATTTTTCGGCGGATTCCAAAAAAGAGATAGAGGATTTGGCAAATCTGATAATCAAAACCTTCGAAAAGCGAATAGACAATTTGGAGTGGATGAACCTTTCCACCAAAGAGGTTGCCAAGGACAAACTGGAGTCCATATCGGTGCAGATAGGATATCCGGACTATATACGGGGCTATGTCAATGAGGATTTCAATGTCCGCAGCACAGACGAGGGCGGCAACCTGATGGAATATGTGATTGACTATAACAAAATGACGGACGAGAAAAATCGGGAAGTGATAAACGGGGATCTAAAGACCGACAAAACCGCCTGGAGCCTCACTCCCCAATCGGTCAACGCCTATTATGACAGAGTGGGAAACTGCATCGTGATTCCTGCGGGAATGCTCCAAGCTCCCTACTACAGCCCAAATGCATCCTTTGAGACCAACTTGGGGGGCATAGGCAGCGTTATAGCCCACGAAATAACCCACGCCTTTGACAATGTGGGCTCCCAATTCGACAAAAACGGAAACTACCGAGACTGGTGGCTCAAAGAGGACTATTCGTCTTTCAGCGAAATTTGCCGCAAATTTGTGGGGGAATACGAAAAAATCGAAGTCTTACCCGGGGCATTTGTGGACGGAGATTTGACCCTCAGCGAAAATATAGCGGACATTGGGGCCATGGCTTGCATTCTCGATATTGCCGGTAAAAATGCGCCGAATCTGGACGAACTGTTCAAAACCTATGCCCGAACCTACAGAGAGGTCTGCACCGATGAATACGGAAAGATACTGCTGTCGACCGATGTGCACTCCCCCAATCGGGTGAGGGTCAATATGGTGCTGTCGAATTTTGAGGAATTTCTGAATCTCTATAACATAACCCCCGGCTGCGGTATGTACAGGTCCAAAAACAGCCGTTTGAAAATATGGTAACGGCCGAATGCCGGGGTATCTTTAAAAATTTTCTATAACAGACCAATCACAAAATCCGCCAAATCCCGAGCCGCATAGGGCTTTGCCAAAAGCCTCATATTTTCCTGCATCAGGCGGCGATGCTCATCGTTTATGAACATTTGATACACCGCCTCATCCAAGGGATTGGTGGCGCTGACTTTCATGGCGGCTCCGGCGTTTAACAAAAACTCCACATTTCTGTCCTCCTGGCCCGGAATCGGGTTGTTCATAAGCATGGGAATCTCCTTTGCCAGAGCCTCGCAGGTGGTCAAACCTCCGGGTTTGGTTATGATACAGTCGCAGGCATCCATAAACAGGTCAACTTTGTTCGTGAAGCCTCGGCTGTACAGTTTTTTCTTGGTTTCCAGACCGTCGATTTTATGTTTCAATTTTTTGTTCCTGCCGGATACGGTCACAATCCCGAAATCTATGTCAAGCTTGTCAAGCTCCGTTATTTCGCTGACCACATTGCCAAAACCCATACTGCCGCTCATCACAAGGATGTTGTGCTCCGTGTCTATGCCCAGCATCTTTTTGGCCTCGTCTTTGTCGTGCCTTACCGCAAACTTGGGGTCGATGGGTATTCCCAAGGGTACCAAGCGGTTTTCGGGAAAGCCCTTTTTCATGCCCTGAATCGTGAGCCTTTTGTCGGGCAGGATGTAGTAATCCATAAAAGAGTCCTCCCAATAGGGGTGAACGGTAAAATCTGTGACAACGCCTATGGTTTTGGCCCGTATCTCTTCGATGGAGGAGATATAGGTTATGAGCAGGGCGGCAAAAATGTGGGTGCAGATGATAAAATCCGGGTCTTCATCCGATATCATATCCACAAGGCTCCGAGACAGAACGGAGGTGGTCAGTTTGGTCATCCCCCGAACGCCCACCTTGGGCTGTATGTTTCGCTTTTCCGCCAAACGGTACATTCCCCCGTAGATTTTCGGGATATTCTTCGTTGACATGAGGTAGATTTTGTTTATGGAGTCCGAGAGGAGGGGGTTTATATATTTATACGCGTCAAGATAGCGGGTGTGGATTCCCCGCCTGTTGAATTCTTCACTGATGACCTTGGCGGTTTGGTTGTGGCCCTGCCCCGCCGTTATGGATAAAATCAGACCTTTCATCCCATGTGCCGCTCCTTGCCTGTTTTTTTTATATTTCAACCGCCCTGCCGGGGGTCAGGAAATACAATATCCGCTCTTTCACGGGAACTTTAAGTATTCCCTCTAGTCCTTTGGTATAGCATTCGATTTGCACTCGGTATTCCTCGGCCTTTTCCGGGGCTTGCTCCGCCGTGCATCTGTCCGTTTTATAGTCAATGAGCACGGCGCCATCTTCCGTGAGGCAGACGCAGTCCGCAATTCCCTGGACGATTATATCCGCATCTCCCGCCGGGGTGTTTTCAAGTTCGGGATATATTTCCGACGCCTTGACGGGGAACAGCATATCAACCTCCCGAAGGAGTTTTCCGCATCTGTCCGCCTCTTTTATGATATCCCCCACTTTCGATTTGAAGAGCCTCGCTATGCCGGTTCTGCGAACAGCCTTGAGCTGAGTCTTGCTCAGGATTCCCTCTTCCTCCATTTCCCGAAGCTGCTCATCGATTTCTTCGGAAGAGCCGGTCCTTTGAGGGTCTATGTGCCTGAGAGCAAAGTGGGTTATGGTTCCGATTTCGGCGGCGCTTTCGGGAGACGGGCTGTGAAAAGTCCTGTCCGCCCCGTTAAGGAGCCGAGGGGTGTATTCCCACTCCTCTTCAACCTCGTCGGCCCGAAAGCTGTTTTTGATTTCGCTCACGGTCATTTTCAGGGGCATTTTCGTCAGCATCTCCCCCGGATATTCATAGGCCAGGATTTTCTCAAGTTCATCCGCATCGATTTCGGATTTTGAAGAGGCGTCCTCCGCCTCCGAGCCGGTTCGGGTTTCGGTTTCGTTTTGAGCCTTGGCGGAGCTTTCGCCGAAGGACCAGCCAAACAAAAGGGGAGCTTTTCCCGAAAGGCGCAGATGGGAGATGTCCGAGTCCATTATTTTTCGCAGTCCGCTTATATTTTCGTTGTTGATGAATCCGTACACAATCCAGTCTCTGAAGACGGTTGTGGATTCGATTCGGGCGTTTATGACTTTTCCGTCTTTGCCGATGATGGGATTTTTCCAGTTCTTGCTGTGGCCCGCATTGGTGCAGGAAATTATCAGCTTCTCCCTTGCCCGGGTCAGTGCCACATAGAGCAGCCGCATTTCCTCCGCATTTTCCCCCAGGGAGTTATAATGCCGAATCAGGGTTTGGGGAAAAGACGGATATCTCAGCCGCCGCTTGACATCCACATAGGGCAGGCCGATGCCCAATTTCTCGCTTACGGTCAAGGGGTTTCTGTCGGTGTTGAAGTGAACCGTGTCCGCCAATATGACCACCGGATATTCAAGGCCCTTGGATTTGTGAATGGTGGTGAGGAGCACGGCGGATTCCGTTTGAGAGGCGGAGGTCGCCCGACGGAGCTCGCCTCTTTCGGACATTCTTTCCAAATATTTCATAAATTCAAAAAGGCGGCTCAAACCTTTGCCCTCAAAGGCGGAGGCGGTTTTGAGCAGCAGCTTCAGATTGGCCTGCCTGCCCGCTCCTCCTTTCATTCCGCCCACTATCCGAATATAGTCCGTATCATAGCAGATTTTGTAAATCAGTTCATCTATGCCCATAAAGGCGGCGCATTTCCGCAGATAATCAAGGGTCTCCAAAAACTCCGCCGTTTTGGGATTGTCTTTGTTTTCGAGAAGGGCGATATAGAAGTTGACTTTTTTGTTCCCCGCTCGGATGTCCGCCAGTTCGTCTGCGGTGAAACCGAACATGGGGCTCCGCATAACCGCCAGCAGGGGTATATCCTGAAGGGGGTTGTCGATGATGCTCAAAAAGGCCAACACCGTTTGGATTTCGACGGATTCCAAAAAGCCTCCCGTCTCGGACATGACGGGAATTCCGTATTCCAAAAATTCGCTCTCATAGACGGGAACATTGCTCTTGGTGCTCCGAAACAGCACGGCAATATCCCCGAATTCCACCGGACGGGTCTCGCCCGAATCGGAATCGTATACGGGCAGCTTCTCCTCATATACCAGGCGGCAAATCCGCTCCGCCACGGCCCGGGCCTCAAGGCTTGTCTTATCGGGGGAGGTGGTCTCTTTCCCCGTCTCCGGGTTCGTTTCCATGACGTTCGTCATCAGTATTTCGGCGGTGTATAGGTCCTCCCGCCCGGGAGGCGGGTCGGGATAGACGGCCCCCGCTTTGAGGGCTTCCTCCTCCGTATAGTCTATTCCCGCGGTTTTTTTGTACATAATATTCCCGAACAGCTCGTTTATCGGCTCTATAACCGATTTTCGGCTGCGGAAGTTGTGGGAGAGGATGCGGAGGGTGCCTCCCTCCTCTTTTGCGTAGTTTTCGTATTTTTCTATAAACAGCCCGGGAGAGGCGGCTCGGAACCGATATATACTCTGCTTGATGTCCCCCACCATAAAAACATTGCCTCTGTCACCCGAAAGCAGGGCGAACAGGGTGTCTTGAATGTTGTTGGTGTCTTGATATTCGTCAACGTAAATCTCTTTGTATTTCTTTCTCAGGGCAAGACACAAATCCTTGGGAGTGCCGTTTTTGTCCATGAGGAGCTCAACCAGATAGTGCTCAAGGTCGCTGAAGTCAACCTCCCCCCGTTTGAGTTTGAGGCGGCGGTATCTCCGCATCACCATGAGGGTTATGTTTTTCAGGGTTCTGATTCGGGGCCAAAGGTCCGATATGGTTCGAACGATGTCCGCCTCGCAGTTAAATTTAAAGAGGATTGCATCGTTGATTTTCTTTTTTATGTCATTTCTGATGTCCAGGGCCTTTTTGTTGGCGGCGACGAGAAGAGGCTCTTCCCTGTCGGCTTTCGGCAAGGGCTTTGCCCTGTCGAATACCATTTTGCTTTTCTTGTCCAGGAATTCGTCAATGGTTTCGAAGTTTGCCAGCTCGGAAAATCTCCTTGCCTCGTCGTTGTAGAAGTGAAACATGTTGTGTGTATCCGAAAAAGCGCTCCTTATGGTGTCCAGAATGATGTTATACATTTCCGTGCAGTCTCCGAGTATCTCCCGAACGGCGGAAATATAGGCCTCTTTCCAAATCGTGCCGTCCAAGGAGCCGTTTTTGCGGACGGTTTTGTACATATCGGCGGAGTCGTTAAGCCACTTTTCGGGGGTTGCCAAGGTGCGGGAGAAGTTATAAAGGTCCGTGATGAGGTATCTCAGGTTATTGTCGTTTTTCACGCCCCCGTAGCCCATGGTCAAATCCGAAAAGGAGCTCAGTTTATCGATTTTGCCGTAGTACCTCTCAAGGCAGTCGTCAAGAGCCTCCCCGAAAAGAAAGGCGCTCTCGCTGTCGTCCATAAGGGAAAAGTCGGCGGGGATGTCGGTTTTGTGAATGTTGTTGGTCAAAACCTTTTTCGCAAAGGCGTGAATGGTGGAGATGTCCGCCGAGCCCAATTTCACGGCCTGCTCCGCAAGGTGCCTGTCGTCGGGGTTGTCCCGAATCCGCTCTTCTATGGCGGCGGAGATTTTGTTTTTCATTTCCGCCGCGGCGGCGTTGGTGAAAGTGAGCACCAGGATTTCATCCACCGACAGGGGGTCCTCCTTGTCGAGAATTCTTTGAATCACCCGCTCCACCAGCACGGCAGTCTTTCCGCTGCCTGCCGCAGCGGACACCAGCAGGTTTTTGTCCCCCCTGTATTCAATCACATCTCTCTGTCCCTCTGTCCAGTTCATATTTTCCTCCGTTATGCAGCTTTGTCAATATCCCAAAATGCCCTCAAGGGTCTCGTCGTTTTCCACCCAATTCTTAACGGGAATCACTTCATAGTCCGTGGGGGTGCGGCGCACAACCACCTTTTCGATTCCGGAGTTGATTACCAATCTTTTGCACATAGCGCAGCAATCGGCGTTTTCCACCAACTCTCCCGTTTTGGCATCCCTGCCCACGAGATAGAGAGTCCCTCCGATTATGTCCCGTCTGGCGGCGCTGATGACACAGTTGGCCTCCGCATGGACGCTGCGGCAGAGTTCATATCTCTCCCCCCGGGGGATTTTCAGTTTGTCCCTCATACAGTAGCCCAAATCGGAGCAGTTGGCCCGCCCTCTCGGAGCCCCCGTGTATCCCGTTGACACAATCTCGTCGTTTCGCACGACAATGGCGCCGAAGTTGCGGCGCAGACAGGTTCCCCGCTCAATCACCGTCTCGGCAATATCCAGGTAGTAGTTTTCTTTATCGACTCTTTCCATAGCCCTATCCTCCATCCGTTCCCTTTAATCGGGAATTCAAATCAATTCCGTCCCCAAAGGCTTTTTGCCCCTCGGAGCGGAGTATTTATCTCCGAAATTCATTATAGCCCATTTTAATAAAATATTCAATAGTTTCTTATTGACTTTATAGGTAATTATCAATATAATATTAGTCGGTATTTGATTCGGAATTTTTGGCACAGAGGTGTGGCTCCCATGAATTGTGCGGCTCACGGCGATTTGAATAAAGGGAATGACGGGGAGATATTCCTGTCTCGGTCTTCCGAGGACACGGAGGAGTTCGCCTATCGTTTCGGAAGAAATTTGAAACCCGGCTCCGTGGTGGCCCTGCGGGGGCCCTTGGGAGCGGGAAAGACGGCCTTTGTGAGAGGCCTTGCCGCCGGATTCGGCATATCGTCCGTCACAAGCCCCACCTACACCCTTGTGAATCACTATGAGGGCACAATCCCAATCTATCATTTCGATGTATACAGAATCGACAACCGGGACGACGATTTGCGGGAATGGATGGATGAATATCTTTTCGGAGACGGAATATGCGTCATCGAATGGGCGGACAAAATAGAAAACCTGCTTCCGAAAGAAACCGTATGGGTGGAGATTTCCGAAAAACCCGATTCGGGAGAAAATTCAAGGGAGATAAAAATATGCTGACACTCGCCTTAGACACTTGCTGTATGCCCGCCTCCGCGGCGGTATACGACGGACAAAAAATAATCGGCGAATTCACCGTGAACTGCGGAAAAACCCATTCTCAAAAGATTATGCCCCTGATTGAGGAAATGCTGGGCCGGCTCGACCTTGGGCCCTCGGACATAGACTGCTGGGGAGTCGCCGCGGGACCCGGCTCTTTCACCGGAGTCAGAATAGGCGTGGCGGCGGCAAAGGCACTGGCTCACGGCACCGGGGCGGTATGTGCTCCCGTGTCCGCTCTTGAGTCTTTGGCCAACAATGTGCGATATTTTGACGGTATCCTGTGCCCGATTATGGACGCCCGAAGGAATCAGGTGTATAACGCCCTCTTTTCGGGAGACGGAAGTCTCGGGCGGATTACCGAGGACAGGGCGATAGCTCTTGAGGACCTGTTTGAGGAACTTGAGGGAAAAGACGCCCTCTTTTTGGGAGACGGAGTTTTGGCCTACAGGACGATAATAGAAGCCCGTATGGGGGAGCGGGCCAAGTTTGCGCCCCCCAACGAAATGCTCAACTCGGCAGCCTCCGCGGCCTATTTGGCGGGAGAAATGCTGAAACGGGGAGAGACGGTGAGCTACGGAGAACTTGTGCCGAACTATATACGGCTCTCTCAAGCCGAACGGGAAAGAAAGGAGAGGCTCGAAAATGAAAAATGAGACTTTTGGATATAGATTCTCCGCCGGACGGCCGATTGGGGTTTTGGCGGCCCTGCTTGCGGCCCTCTGTTTGGCAAGCGCCCCCCTGGCGGCATTCGGTGCCCCGGAGGAGGACACGTTCCAATCGGAAACTCAATCGGAAACGGCGGCGGATGAGGGGGAGAACAATTCCAAGGCCGAAAGCGGCACAGCCGCAAACGACACCCGAGGCACCACCCGGGGAAAGAAATCCTCGGCAACGGATGAGGAAGAGCCCTCCGCCACAAAGGCTCCCCGCAAAACCGACGGGGAAGAAGCCTCCGAGGAGACGGACGAGACCGAGTCGGACACGGAAGCCGAAGCCACTCCCACTCCCGACCCGAGAGTCGACGAAAACGGCCGCCCCGTTTTGAGGGGAAACGAAACCGCCGTGCTGGTCAACAGCACAAACGGCGAGATTATGTTCGAGCGGGAAAAGGACAAGCGCATATATCCGGCGAGCACCACCAAGATCATGACGGCCCTTTTGACTTTGGAAGCCATAGACCGAGGGGAAGTGGGCCTCCATGCGGCCTTTTTGGTGTTGCCCGAAATGCTTGAGGGCCTCCCGGCGGACGGCTCCACCATGCTCCTCAAAGAGGGGGAGGCAATCACCGTGGAGCAGCTTTTGCAGGGCCTGATGGTTCAGTCGGGAAACGATGCGGCTCAGGCTTTGGCCATAATCGTCTGCGGCGATGTTCCGACCTTTGTGGAGAGAATGAACAATCGGGCCGCGGAATTGGGAATGAGCGGAACCCATTTTACGAATGTGCACGGGCTGTATGACGAAAACCACTATTCCACCGCTTGGGATATGGCGGTTTTGGCCATGGAAGCCATGAAAAATCCCGCTTTCAGAGAATTGGCGGCAACGGCCAAAGCGGTCATTCCCGCCACAAACAAAACCTCCCAAAGGACGTTTATAAGCACAAACGGGCTCCTGTCAACCCAGAGATATGCAAATTACTACTATGAAAATGCCATAGGCATCAAAACGGGCCACACCATTGAGGCGGGCTATTCCCTGGTGTCCGCGGCCCAAAAAGGCGCCCTGGAGGTTGTGGCCGTTCTTATGAATGCGGCCTCGGAGGACGACAGGCATTTTGACTCAAGAAATATGCTCAAATATGCCATTGATAACAATAAAACCGTCACGGGAATCACCAAGGACGAAATGGTGGGCGAAATCAAAGTGAGGTTCGGCTCCGGAGCGGACCATACCACCCTGTCCACGGACAGCGATATCCTTGTCACAATCCCGGAGGGAGCCAATGAGGAGGATTTGAAGACGGAGCTCAGAATTCCCGAATATTTGGACGCTCCGGTCAACCAAGGAGACGAAGTGGGCACCGTGGAGGTTGTGTATCAAGACAAGGTTGTGGGCAGCGGCCGACTTATAGCCGATGGAGGAGTGAAACGGCACCCCTTGGGATTTTTGATGCGGTTTTTCAGTTTCCTGTGGAGCTTTATGATAGTCAAAATCTTGGTAATCGGGCTGGCGGTTGCCCTTGTCCTCTTTGTGATATATATGACAGTGACCATCAGGAAAAACATCAAAATAGCCGAAAGGCGCCGCAGAATGTCCTCAAAACGGCGGCCGCCCCAAGGCCCGGCCGGGAAATAAAACCCGGATTCACAAAAAATCCGCAAATTGTTTACATAAAAATCTTGCTATAAAGCCCCGGTCATGTTATAATGGCATATGTAAAAGGAGAGAGTAATGAGCGAAACACTGATAACATACTTAACAACATTCGTCTTATCCGTTATGCCTATTTCGGAAATAAGAGGCTCGATAATCTACGGATTGTCTCAGGTAACCCGAACTTTCGGGAACATTTTGAAGATATACGGCGTGTCAGTCATAGGGAATTTCCTGCCGGTGCCTTTTATTCTGATAGCATTCAGGCCCCTTATCAGGTGGCTCAAAACCACAAAGCTGTTCGGAAGATTTGCCCACTGGTTGGAAAGGAGAACCCACAGGAAGGCCGGAGATATGTCCCAAAAGAGCGCAATAGCGGCGGCGATAGCCCTGTATGTTTTTGTATCCATTCCCTTCCCCACCACCGGTGCCTGGACGGGTGCCATGATAGCGGGACTTTTGAATATGAGAGCGAAATACGCCCTCCCCGCCATATTGCTGGGAATAATGACCAGCGGCATCATTATGACTCTGTTGGTCACCGGAGTGCTCAATTTGGGCGCCTTCGGCAGATGGCTTATGAAATAAAACCCGATAAGATTCGGAAAGTTTTTGGGAATTCGATTCCCGTACGGAAAGGAAAAACCGATGAAAAACAATCCCGACAAAAACAACAAACCTCAAAAGAAGCCCGTGAGGGGCAGCAGGCCCATGTTGGTCATCGGCATTATTTTGCTGAATATTTCCCTGTTTTTGGCATCTTTTGTCTTGGCTTTCAATATGATAGTGAATCCCATAGGCCAAAGGGACGAGGAAGTTCGGACCTTAACCGAAGAAAACGTGAAGCTCAAAAGCGATGCCCAGCTCCTCAAGGACCAGTTGGATGTTACCCAGTCGGAGCTTGAGAGCTACAAGAGCAAAAACTCCTCCTCGGGAAGCTATAACTACAGCAACTACCTCAATGACGAGAGCAATTTCATAAGAAGCGGCGAAAGCGCCCCGTCGGATGCGGAAGATACGGAAGATACGGAGGAAGGAACCTCCTCGGCCCGTTCCATGAACAGAGAAGACGATGAAATGAATATGGACGGCGACCGATAGCTCCAAGGCTGTCGGAGGCTGTACCCCCAAATAAGGAGATAATCCATGAAACCCAAATATAAGAGAATTATGATAAAAATCAGCGGCGAGGCCATGTCGGGCCACACCGGATTCGGCCTTGACCACGGAACCATCGAAGCCATTGCGGAGCAGATAAAACGTTGCCGTGACATGGGATGCGAAATCGGAATCGTAATCGGCGGCGGAAACTTTTGGAGAGGCAGAGACGGCGAGGGAATGGACAGGTCAAGGGCGGACCATATGGGTATGCTTGCCACGGTTATCAACTGTTTGGCCATGTTGGATGCCCTCGAGCGTTTGGGCGTTGAGGCAAGAGTTCAAACCGCCATCGAAATGCGGCAGATTGCCGAGCCCTACATAAGGCTCAAGGCAGGGGCTCACCTGTCTCGGGGCCGGGTTGTCATATTCGGCTGCGGCACGGGAAATCCCTTCTTTTCCACCGATACGGCGGCGGCCCTTCGGGCGGCGGAGATTGGGGCGGAGGTTATTCTCCTGGCAAAGAAAATCGACGGGGTGTATGACAGCGACCCCAGCATAAATCCCAACGCCAAAAAGTTCACCCACCTTGCCTTTTTGGATGTGCTCAACAAGGGATTGGGAGTTATGGACCCTACGGCTGCAACCCTTTGTATGGACAACAACATCCCCATTTTGGTGTTCGGATTGGAGGACCCGGAAAACATAGTGAAAGTTCTGTGTGGCGACGATATCGGCACGATAGTATCCTGAGAATATTATAAGCGGGCCCCGGAGAAATATTTCGGGGAATATAAAAACAGATTAAACGGAAAGGAAGATTGGTATGCAGGAATCCGAAAGAAGAATGGGAAAAGCGATTGAGGCCCTTGAGCGGGATTTGTCCCGTATTCGGGCAGGCAGAGCGAACCCGGCGGTGCTGGACAAAGTCACCGTTGAATATTACGGCACCCCCACACCCATAGCCCAGTTGGGAACCATTTCGGTTCCGGAGGCTCGGATGTTGGTGATTCAGCCTTGGGACGCCACATTGCTCAAAGCCATGGAGCGGGCCATAAACGCCTCGGATGTGGGCATTCACCCCAACAACGACGGCAAGGTTATCCGCCTTGTTTTCCCGCCCCTTGACGGGGAGAGAAGAAAGGAATTGGCAAAGCAGGTGTCAAAGCGGGGCGAAGAGGCCAAAGTGGCCATCCGCGGCGTGAGACGGGAAGCCATCGAGCGGTTCAAGAAGGACAAAAAGGCCGGAAAAGTCACGGAAGACGGCCTTGCGGACCTGGAAGACGACATCCAAAAGCTGACCGACAAATTCGTGAAAAAAGTGGACACAATCGTCAAGGAAAAGGAAAAAGAGATTGCCGAGGTATAGGCGAAGGCTGATATGAAACTGTTTGGCGGAAAAACCAAAAAATCTCCCAAAGGGGAGCTTGACTTAAACCGCATTCCGAAGCATATAGGCGTGATTATGGACGGCAACGGCCGATGGGCAAAGCGCAGGGGTCTTCCCCGAAAGGCGGGCCACAGGGCGGGAGCCGAGAATTTGGAGACGATTTGCGTCTATTGCAACTCAATCGGGGTTGAGGTGCTGACGGCCTATGCCTTTTCCACCGAGAATTGGAGCAGGCCCCAAAGCGAAGTGGATGAGCTGATGGACCTGCTCTATAACTACCTGCTGGCGGTTGACGAAAAATTCGGAGAGCGGGATATGAAGCTGAAAATCAGCGGCGACAGGGAGCCTCTGTCCGATAAGATAAAAGAGGCCATCGCCTATGCGGAGGAGACCACCGGGGGCAGCAAGGGCATGATTGTCAATATTGCCCTGAACTACGGCGGCAGAAGCGAAATCGTTCGGGCGGCCAGGATTGCCGCCGAGGCCGCCGTGAGGGGAGACCTTAAGCCCGGGGATATAGACGAAGAGTATTTCGACGGACTTATGTACACCGGAGACCTTCCGGAGGTGGATTTGATAATTCGGCCCAGCGGCGAGAAGCGGCTGTCCAATTTTCTTCTGTGGCAGGCGGCCTATTCCGAATTTTGGTACAGCGACATCTGCTGGCCGGATTTCAAAGAAAAAGATATGGAGCGGGCGATTATAGATTTCCAAAGCCGAAATCGGCGTTTCGGAAACATCGAATAATCTCCCCCGAAAATCCCCGATACCGACAGAATTGGAGGAACCTAACCATGGGCTCCGGATCGAGTTTCAAACTGAGAGTTTTGACTGCGGCGGTGGGAATACCGCTGATAATCGTCATATTGCTGACGCCGACTCCGGTTATGTTGGCGGCGGTTGTTTTGTGCGCCCTCATCGGAACATTTGAGTTCTATGCCGCATCGGGACTTTTGAGGCGGCAGAAACCTCTGTGCATTTTGGGGTTTATCGGCACGGCCCTCATACCCTTTTGCACATATTTCGAGCCCATTGAGGTTATGACCGGAGCCTTTGTATATTTGGTCCTCCTGTTTGTGACGATGCTTATATGCCACAGAAGCGCCGAGATTACCGATTTGTCTCTGCTGATTATGGGCCTTGTGTACATTCCCCTTCTGCTGTCCAACTTGCTGTTCATCAGGAGGCTGGAATTCGGGAAAATCCTGGCCTGGCTTGTGTTTGTGGGCTCCTTTGTGACGGACAGCGGCGCTTTCTTTGCGGGAAAGCTTTTCGGGAGGCACAAACTGTGCCCGGAAATCAGCCCCAAAAAAACGGTGGAAGGAGCAGTGGGCGGCACGGTGGCCTGCGGCTTGGGATTTCTGCTGTTTGCGCTGATAGTCAATCTGTTCTTCTCGGACGCAATCAATGCAGAAATGAGCTATGGGCCTACCTTTCTTTTGGGCATCCTTGCATCCTTGGCGGCCCAGGTGGGGGATTTGATTGCCTCCCTCATAAAGCGAAAATTCGGCATCAAGGACTACGGGAAAATGTTCCCGGGTCATGGGGGGATGCTTGACAGATGCGACAGTATTTTGTTGGTTGCACCGGTGATTTATCTGTTTGTATCTCAGGTAAGCTTGTTTTTTTAATATAAACTCTGTAAAATCTGCGGCAAAAGGGGGGCTTGTCCGAACCGACTTGCCGTTTAATTTTTTTGGAAGGAATTTTCGGGGTGTTTACAAGTGAGTATGAACGATAGGAAAAATAACGAAAAAGAAAAACCTCTCAAGGTGGCAATCCTGGGCTCAACCGGCTCAATCGGGACCCAGGCTCTTGAGGTCGCCGACGACCTTAAAGGTATCAAAGATATTGAAATCACCGCAATCGGGGCGGGCCGCAATGTGGATTTGATTGAGAAGCAGGCCCGCAAATACAGGCCCGAAATTGCCGCCCTATACGATGAAAAGGCGGCAAAAGAACTGAGAATCCGACTGGCCGATACGGACACAAGGGTGGTGTCCGGAGAGGAGGGACTCATAGAGGCCGCCGCAGAGAGCGGGGCGGATATGGTCCTGTCGGCCATTGTGGGGTTTGCGGGCCTGATTCCCACCTTTGAGGCAATAAAGCGGGGAAAGGACATAGCCCTCGCAAACAAGGAAACCTTGGTAACCGCCGGAGGGCTGTTTATGGATGCGGTCAAAGAGCGTGGCGTGTCCCTCATTCCCGTGGACAGCGAGCACTCCGCCATATTTCAAAGCCTTCGGGGCGGCAATCGGGGAGAAGTGAAGAAAATCCTCCTCACCGCCAGCGGCGGACCCTTTTTCGGAATGACGGCGGAGGAATTGAGCAAGGTCACGAAGGAGGACGCCCTGAGGCACCCGAACTGGAAAATGGGCCCCAAAATAACCATAGACAGCGCCACAATGATGAACAAGGGCTTGGAAGTCATCGAGGCGAAATGGCTGTTCGGCGTTGATTTTGATGAAATAGAGGTGGTTATCCACCGAGAGAGCATCATTCATTCCATGGTGGAGTTTGTGGACAAGAGCATAATAGCCCAGCTGTCCCTGCCGTCCATGAAACATCCCATACAGTATGCTTTCACCTATCCCAAACGTCTCCCCTCTCCCGACGGGGAAGTCTCTTTCGGAAAGCTTGGGCAAATGAACTTTTCCGAGCCGGACCGCAAAACCTTCGGATGTCTTGATTTGGCCATCGATGCGGGACGCAGGGGAGGCACGGCTCCCACCGTGTTGAACGCCGCCAATGAGGTGGCGGTGGCGAAATTCCTGAGAGGAGAAATCGGATTTTGCGAAATCGCCTCCTTTGCGGAGAGGGCCCTTAATATGTTTGACTCAAAAGGCAATCCGAGCATTGAGGATATAAAGGAAACGGATAGAGAGGTGCGAAATATATGTCAACGGTTTTGATTGTTCTTGCGGCCGTATTGGTCTTTGGAGTGATTATTTTCGTCCATGAGCTTGGGCATTTTATCACAGCCAAGATTTTCGGAGTGAAGGTCAACGAATTCGCAATCGGTATGGGCCCCACCCTATTCAAAAAGCAGGGCAAAGAGACGGTGTATTCCGTTCGGGCGATACCCATGGGGGGATTTTGTGCCATGGAAGGGGAGGATGAGGAAAACGACGATCCTCGGGCATTCAACAACAAAAAGCCCTGGCAGCGGATGATTATTCTGGCGGCGGGAGCGGCCATGAACCTTCTGCTGGGTTTTGTTATCGTCACAATCATCGTCACAAGCTCCGGGAGCCAAAACGGGTTTATCCCCTCAACCACCGTTGAAAGCGTGGAAGAGGAAAGCGATGCGGCCCGTTTTTTGCAGCCGGGAGACAGGATTGTGGGCATAAACGGAACCCGGGTCAACATCAGGCGGGACCTCTCCTTTGAAATGGGTATGTACGGCGGCAGCGGGGAGTGCGAGCTCAAGTTCAAACGGGACGGCAAAACCCACACCGAAAAGTTCACGCCCATGAAAACGACCTTGGAGGACGGCAGCCCCTACTATTTGGTGGGTTTCACCATAAAACAGGATCCGGTGAACCTCCTGACCGTCCTGCGGGAGAGTTTTTTCCAAACGGTGTGGATGGTCAAAATCGTGTTCGTGTCCTTGGGAATGCTCCTGAAGGGAGAAGCGGGAGTGTCCGACCTGTCCGGTCCCGTTGGAGTGGTGTCCGCCATGAGCACGGTGGCCCGTTCGGGAATTATGGACTTTATATTCTTTGCGGGATTCTTGGCGGTCAATATCGGAGTTATGAATCTGTTGCCCCTCCCGGCCCTGGACGGAGGCAGAATCTTCTTCGTGCTGATTGAGATAATATTCCGAAAACCCGTCCCCCGGGACAAAGAAGGCTACGTCCACTTCGCAGGCTTCCTGCTCCTGATAGGACTGATGATATACGTCACCTGGAACGACATAGTGAAGCTGATAAAGGGAATATTTTAACATCGTGCCGCCCCATAAATGGGCTGCAAAAACCCCCGCAAAGGGAACTTTGCGGGGGGTTATTTTCTTATTCTTTTAATCCAAGAAATAGACGTTCACGTTTCTGCGGCCGAATTCCAGGCATTTGGCTCTGGACCAATAGAACAGGTCGACTCTGTGGCCTTTTATGGCGCCGCCGCAGTCGCCTGCTATGGCATATCCGTATATATACTTGCCGTCGCAGGACTCGATGTACATCTTTGTTCCGTAGGGAATGACCGTGGGGTCAACGGCAATTACGCCGTATCCCATCTGCATACCCGTGGATGTGCGTCCCGCCCAGGGGCCGTTATCCGCCACGGAGGCGTCATAGGCCGTGGCTTCGAACACTTCCATTTTTGAATAGTTCGTGGGCCGCGATGCGGGGATTTTTCCCGGTACAAACTCCTCTTGGGGAGAATACTCCACAATCTCGTCAACCGGCTCCGCCAAAACAACCTCGCCGATTCTCTCTCTCGAAACTTCTGCGCCGTCGCTGTATTTAATACTGTAGGTTATCTCTTTTTCGCCGTTCAGTCCGCTTTGAACCACAACTCTGCTGCCCGGGTCAAGCATCTTGTTCTCTCTCTCAACCGTCCCATAGGGAATGGGCTCGCTCACCGCCACTATCTGGCTGTCGCTGCGATTGATGACTATCTCATCCCCCGATTCCACCACATCGGTCATTCGGGGAGTCACCTGGTCCTCGGTGGCCGTGATTCCCACATCGGCTAAAACATCCGACACAAGTTTCTTGGTGGTCGTATATTGACCGGAAACGCCGTTTATCGTAATCTTAACGGGCATTGCCCTGTATATCTCAATGGTCTCGCCATCGGTTATCTTCTCATTGAGGGCCACATTCGTTTTGTCGTCGGCTCCCAATTTTATTCCCTGCTTCTCCAAAACGGTTCCCACGGTGGTTCCCGCAGTCTTTACCGTTATGGGCACGCTGTTTGAATCATATATGGTAACACTGCCGGGAGTCGCATAGGCAAATCCGCTCCCTGCCATAACGGCTATCGTTCCGCAAAGGACCGCCGTAATCAAATTATGGGCTGATAAGGTTAGTCTTCTCATCAGTCTCCTAAACATCAAATCACCTCTGAATCTCAATCTAATCTATGAAATATACCCCGGATTTTCCGGCATATATTCCCGCATTGTGCCCTCTATTATACACGAATCCGCCAAATTAGTCAAAATTCCCAAACCATCTCTGAAATGCTCAAATAAATTAAACTTTAGTAAAGTCGAAAAATTATACGATACCTCTTTCGTTTTGCCGTTTTCTCCCGTTTTCTCCCGTTTCCTCAAAATTTTTTTGAAAGTCTCAAAATTTGGTTATTGTGCCAAAACCGATTTTATAGTATACTTATTTTATGGCAGTATATCCGGAATTTTCGACGAAAAACCCAATATTTTGCTTTTGTAACATAACTGTAACATAAATGTAACATTCGGGGATTTTGAAAGACAAATCCCCGCAAATCAACGCAGCCACGCGGGTTTTGGGGTTTTTCGGCCGCAAAAAGGGAAAGGATTTTGTGCATTTTGCACAAGGGGACAAAGGAAAAAGCTCCGTTTTTTCAATATATGAACCGAATATGAACAAAACCGAGGAAATGTGAATAAACTATGAACAAGAAAGAGGCGGTGGGCACGGTGGACAATGAGTACGTAAAAGAATACGAGCGGGTTGACGATTTATATCCGGGGGTTTTGAGGATAATTCAAAATCCGAAGGAATTTTGCTTCGGAATCGACGGGGTGATTTTGGCTGATTTTGCGGCCAAGTCCGTCAAAAAGGGAGCCTATGTTTTGGATATGGGTGCGGGGAACGGAATCATCACCCTCCTTTTGACTCACAAAACGGAGGCGGCCCGCATAGTCGGCCTGGAAATCCAAGAGTCCGTTGCCGAAATGGCAAGCCGCTCCCTCGCCCTGAACAACATACAAAATGCGGAAATAGTCCGAGGCGATTTGAGACGGGCAACGGAGATTTTCGGGAAGAGCGTGTTTGACCACATAGTGTGCAATCCTCCCTATAAAGAATACGGAGGCGGCCTGATTAGCCAAAACCGATCCGCCGCCATTGCCCGCCATGAGATTATGTGCACCCTGAGGGATGTGGCGGAGGCTTCGGCAGCCCTTTTGAAGCCCGGCGGACGCCTCAGCATAATCCACCGCCCCGAGCGGCTCACGGACCTTCTCACCTTGCTGAGGGAGTATGGGACGGAGCCCAAAGTTTTGCGGGAAGTTTGTTCCGAATACGGCAAACCTCCCTCCATGGTTTTGGTGGAGGCTGTGCGGGGAGGAGCCCCCAAGCTCTTTTGGGAACCGCCCCTTTTCGTATACAAGCCAAACGGCGAATACACCGATGAAATCAACCGAATTTATGAAAGAAAGTGAGGCATTGCCATGGCTAACAAGGTCGGAATCGATACGGATATAAATAACCCATCAAAAGAAAATCCGTCGGGAGCCCCCGAAAACACTTTTCCCAAAAAGGGAAAGCTGTATCTGTGCCCGACACCCATAGGAAATCTCGGCGACATAACAAAGCGAACCCTTGAGGTGTTGGAAAATGCGGACCTTATTGCCGCGGAGGACACCCGAGTCACCCTCAAACTTCTGAATTCCTACGGCATAAAAAAGACCCTTACCAGCTATTATGAGCATAACAAGCGGGAAAAGGGGCGTTTTCTGCTGAAAAAGCTTTTGGCGGGGGAGAACATCGCCTTGGTGACCGATGCGGGTATGCCGGGAATATCCGACCCGGGAGAGGACATTGTGAAGCAGTGTCGGGAAAACCGAATAGAAATCGAAGCGCTCCCCGGCCCCTGTGCCTTTGTTACCGCCCTTGTGGCCTCGGGAATGCCCGCGGGCCGATTCACCTTTGAAGGATTTCTGTCAACAAACAAAAAGAGCCGCACCGAGCACCTTGAAAGTCTCAAGGGCGAGATGCGGACCATGATATTCTATGAGGCGCCCCACAAGCTGCCCTACACTTTGAGGGATATGGCGAATACCTTCGGAGGGGACAGAGATGTGGTTATAGCCCGGGAAATCACCAAAAAGCATGAGGAATATCTGAAAATGACCCTATCCGAGGCGATAGAGCATTTTGAAAACACGGCCCCCAAAGGGGAGTTTGTGCTGATTGTGGCGGGAGATAAGGAAAAGCCCCGTCAAGAGTCGGGCCCGGATGCGGAAACTTTGATAAGGGCCTGCATCTCGGAGGGAATAAAGGGCAAATCCGCAGCGAAAATCGTCTCGGAGACCTTAAAGATTCCCAAAAACCAAGCCTATGCCCTATATTTGGCCATATCCGGGGATTGAAAAAGCTCTATATGACAATCATAGCCACCTGCCGCCCCGCATGTTCTTTGTGGGCTCTGTAGGAGTAATACTTGTCCGAATTGCACAAAGTGCACTCTTCGGAGACGAAGATGTTGTCCCGTCTCACGCCTGCCGCCTCAATCATATCCCGATTGGCCGCCCACAAATCCACATGGTATTTGCCCCCCGACTTGGGGATTCGGTATTTTTCGTCGAAATTCTCGGCGGTGGCGGAATCCACCTCAAAGCAGCAGGGTCCTATGCTCGGCCCTATGGCGGCAAGGATATCCGAAGGCTCGCAGCCGAATTTCTCTTTCATCAGGCGGACGGTTTTGCCGCCTATGTTTTGCGCCGTACCTCTCCATCCCGCGTGAGAGGCGCCTATGACTTTTTTCACCGTATCGCAAAAAATGAGGGGCACGCAGTCGGCGGTGTAGATAATAAGGGCCATACCCTCCTCGTCGGTGATGAGCCCGTCCGTATCCCGTATATCGCTGTCAACGGGGCAAATTCCCTTGCCTCGGTCCGCCTTTGTTACCACTCGGATATTATCGGTGTGTGTCTGTCTTGCGCACACGGCCTTTTTGATATCGATGCCCATATCCTTTGAGAGCAGCTCGTAATTTTCATATACCCGTTTCGGCTCGTCCCCCACCCGAAATCCGAAGTTAAATCCCTCGATTTCACCTCGGCTCGCTCCCCCCAAGCGTCGGGAAAAACAGTTCACAAAGCCCATCTCTTCCATCCGTTTCGACACAAGATAGCTTCTGTCCTCTTTGACAGTCTCGCAAAAATCCTCCATCAATCCGTTTCTCTCCCCTGTTTTTGAAATATGTAAGCCCATATATGCCTCGGAATTTTCGGGCCTCCTATTGCTCTCCGTCGATATTCACCCGATGGACAGCCGTGACCTTCTTTGTGCGGTTGTCGATGTCAAACACGCAGCCGCTGAGGCGGACTTCTCCCTCCGTCTCTTTCAAAAGTTTTATCCGCTTGCCCGACTTGGTGAAATATTCAAGGACCAAGTCTATATTGGCGCCTATTACGGAGTTTTTTACCCCAGTCATACCGAGATCCGAAATATAACCCGTGCCTTTGGGCAAAATCTGGTCATCCGCCGTTTGGACATGGGTGTGCGTTCCGAACACAATCTGGACCCTGCCGTCCAAAAAACGGCCCATGGCTAACCTCTCGCTGGTGGCTTCCGCATGCATATCCACGATTATGATATCGCTCTTTATTTTTTTGAGAAGGGCGTCCACCGCATGAAAAGGACAGTCTGCGGGAGGCATATTGACCCTGCCTATGAGGTTTACGACAGCCACCGAGGCGTATCCCAAATCCGTTATCACATAGCCCCGTCCCTCCAGCTCGGGAGGGTAATTCAGGGGCCGCACCACCCGTCTGTTTTCCTCAACGGCAATTTCACCGTTTTTGCAGCTGAAGGTGTGGTTGCCAAGGGTGATAACATCCACTCCCCTTTCAATGAGGCTGTCGGCAATTTCGGGATTTATGCCGTTGGTTGCGGCGGCGTTTTCGGCGTTCGCCACCACGAAATCGATTTTGAATTTTCTGCGGATTTTATAGAGGTTTCTCTCCACATACTCCCTGCCGTTTCTTCCCACAATGTCGCCGATGGCAAATACTCTCATTCCAATCACTCCCTTGTGTTATTCCTCTGCCGCACCGCCTCATAGAGGAGAATTCCCGCGGCCACCGATGCGTTGAGGGATTCCGTCTCCCCAAACATCGGAATCTTGACCAAAAAATCGCAATGCTCCCGAACGATTCGGCTCATTCCCTCGCCTTCGCTTCCGATAACCACCGCCAAAGGGCCCGTCAAATCTTGGTCATAGCAGCTCCGCTCTGCGGAAAGGTCCGTCCCCACAACCCAAAGCCCCCGTTTTTTGAGCTTTTCGATTGCGGAGGATAGGTTTGCCACCCTTGCCACAAGGGTATATTCAAGAGCCCCTGCGGAGGCCTTTTCCACCGTCGCCGTCAATTGAACGCTTCGGTTTTTCGGTATGATAACCCCCGAGGCGCCTGCCCCGTTGGCGGTTCTGATTATGCTCCCCAAATTGCGGGGGTCCGTTATTCCGTCGCAAATCACCACAAAGGGGTCCGTGCCCCTCTCTTCGGCCCGTCTCAAAATGTCTTCCACATCCCCGTAGGAATAGGCCGACACGATTGCGACAACCCCCTGATGGGCCCCGCCTTCGCACATTTTGTCGAGTCTCCGCCCCTCCGCAAAATCGTACCTCACGCCCTTTTCCTTGGCAAGGTCCCTGAT
Organism: uncultured Oscillospiraceae bacterium; assembly: GCA_964617455.1. Lineage (GTDB taxonomy): Bacteria > Bacillota > Clostridia > Monoglobales > Monoglobaceae > Monoglobus. The sequence continues at coordinate 51,508 of CAZTYF010000001.1, forward strand.
TTTGCCTATAATCGGGTGGTTGAGCCCGTCCTTGATATAGATTCTGTCAATGGGCCGCCCGGCATTCAGTGCCTCAAGAATCGGGTTTCTGCCGTATATTATATCTCTGCCCGGCCTTTCCCTGTCGTTTCTCTTTCCCATAAAATTACCTCACATACTTATCGATAGGATTTTTCCCTTTGAGAGGGCTCCGTTGTTCGGGCCGAATTTTAATGACTGTCAAAGAATAGGGCAAAAGCTCCGTATCTCCGCCTATTTCCGTTTCTTCCCTCCGAGGCACTATAAGGTTTGGGTTTTCGAAAGTGTTTCGGGCGTCGGGGGAATCTGCGGACAGGGTAATCTTTTCTCCCATAGGCTCCCCCCTAAATTCGGGCGGAAGGACAAGGCGGAGTTTGAGTTTCTTTTCGGAGGGATTGATTGATTTTAATATTATCCCGCCGTCTTTGTCAAGGGATGCGGAAATATACAGCTCTCCGTCGGCTTCCAATTTGAGAGCCGCTGTGCCCGTATTCTCCGCAAAGAGCTTTTGCACATGGTAATTCGGTGTTTTCACGACTGTCTCCCCGTCAAACCATATCAAATCGGGTTTCCATTGGCTGTAGGGCTGTCTTTTGGAAAACAGAGGAGCATAGGAGGCCATAATCACGGTCTCCGCCTGTTCAAGGCCGCACAAAAATGCCCCCTCGGCCAGTGCCGATATCATATCGTTATACCGGGTCTCGGCAGCCCCCTCCGAATTCGGCTCCGACTCATAGGCTTTTGCGGCGTATTCTCCCAAATATACGGGAATCGAATACTCCCGTCTTTTCGGTGCGGAATAATAGTCCCAATTGTCAAAGAACCACTCTTTCGGGGCGTAGTTGTGCTCATCAACCGCAAAGCAAAACTTCGGGTTGCTCCTTGACTTTTCCTCGGCATATTCCCGGGCCGCAATATAGCGGCTGTCCCCCAAAGCGGGTCCTCCCGGGAAAATCAAATCCACGTCCGGGTATTTTTCATGAATGACTTTTTCAAATTCTCCATAGCGCTCAAACCATCGGTTTGTCTCCGTCTGCCATTGCTCGTTGCCTATGCCCAGCATCCTAAGTCGAAAGGGCTCGGGATGACCCATTTCGGAGCGCAGGCCGCCCCACTTTGTGTCGGCTCCCCCCCTTGCAAACTCGATAAGGTCAAGGGCGTCGGTTAGGTATTCGGCAAACTCCTCCGTATACTTCCCCTCTCCGTCAAAAATCGGCACGGTCTCTCCGCTTTCGAACTGGCAGGACATACTCCCGTTGAGAATCGGCAGCGGTTCGCATTGCAGATATTCGCAAAGCAAAAAATACTCATAAAATCCCAATGCAAAGGATTGGTTATATCGAGGCTCCTCCTCCCCGAAAGCCCATCGGTTGAAATCCTGTTTTCGTTTCGGGGCGGGTCCCACCGTATTTTTCCATCGGTATGCGTTTTTGAGGTCGCTGCCCTCAGCAACGCACCCTCCGGGGAATCGCATAAAGGCGGGTTTCAAATCCCGAATCGCCTCCGCCAAATCCCGCCTGAAAATTCCCATAACCGCATCGTCGGGGATTGCGGAGACGAACTTTATGTCAATATAATCCTCGGCCGAAAGCTCGGGCAGGGAGAGGGACAGGCGGCAGTTTGAGCAAGACTTTGGGGCCCTCAGCGTCCCTTCATGGGATTCCGTTTCACCCCGACGCTCCACCGGGCAACTCGCCGCAATATCTCCCTCTCGGAATATTTGGGCAAAAATACGCACTTGGGCACCCTCTGAAGGCGAGGCGAGGATTTTGATGTTATAATCCATTCCCTCTTTCACGGAAAAACCTCCGAAGGAGGAATTCAGCAGGGCCGCTCCCTCTCCGCTTCCCCAAAGGCGCATAAAATATCTGTCCTCGGCATCTTTGATATATCGGGCGCTCCCCTTCAAAACTTCCCAGCCGTAGCCCGGCCGGGGATGAGCCGATTTTAAAATCTTCTTGGTCCCGCCCTTTTCATTGGGCGCGACATCATATTCCGGAGTTATGTGGCCGAAAGAGCGGTTTTCCGCAAGCTCTGCGGAAAGACCCCCGTCGGCGGCATAGTTTATATCCTCGAAAAAAATTCCCTGCATATTCGGAGTTATCTTTGCGATTTCCTCCGCCGAAATTTTGAGGGTGATTGTTTTGTCCATTTCCTCTCCCGCTTTTCAAAGATACATATACTTCAACCGAAAACAGGGGACCGGGACAGTGCCCGATCCCCTGGGATGAATCGTCTTATTGCTGCTGTTGCAGTTGTTGCTGTTGAATCAAGAGATATACTCCATAGAGCATCTTGGCCGCCTCGGCTCGGGTTGCGGGATTTTGCGGATTGAAGTTTCCGCTGTCGTCTCCGGTGGCAATGCCTTGGTTATAGAGATAGGACACGGCGTCAACCGCATAGTCGCTGATATTTGCCGAATCCGGGAAGGCATGGGCCTCCGTGGCGGGCGAGCCCTGGGTTCTGTAGATTATGGCGGCAATCTCCTGACGGGTGATATTGGCGCCTACGCCGAAGCTTCCGTCACCTCTGCCGTTTATGATTCCGTTTTGAACAGCCGCCGCAATGTAGGGTGTGTACCAATCACCTATGTCATCGCTGAAGGAGGGGGTTGCGTTGTTGTCAACGGCATATCCCATAACGCCCACTATCATCTTGGCGAACTGCTCACGGGTTACCGGGTTTTGAGGTTCGAACTTGCCTTCCCCCATACCGTTTATAACTCCCAAACTGCTGAGGGCGTTGATTGCGGGGATTGCCCAGTCAACGACTCCCGCAATATCGTTAAAGGCCGCATATTGCTCCGAGGTCAAAGGCTCGGCTGTGGGCGACGCGGTCGTGTCGTCATAATAGGGGGTTCCGCCGTAATATCCCGAGTTGCCGCTGCTTGAGCTGTTGCCCCAGGTCTGACCCGTGTAGCCGTTGTTTCCGTATCCGAAGGTGGCGTATATCTCCATAACGCCGTTCACCACATAGTTATCTATGTTGGCGGCGCTGATTTGCAGCGATGTGCCGTTTAAGTTTACGCTTCTGTTGTTTATTTTCACATTGTTCAGGGTATAGCCGTTTGAGGAGCCGAATCTGATGGTAAGGCCCACGCCGTAGGGAATATCCGAGTAATAGTCGGAGGTGTTTCCGGAATTTGTGGCAACCAAGGTGGCGCTCAAGGCTCCGGTGAAGGTAACTCTTCCGCCTCTTGTTACGGTTACGTCTATGGCATAAGTTCCTTCTTCGCCGCTTCCGCCCATCTTTTCGTCAAGCTCTTCCAATCGGTCGGTTATAACATCCAGCTCGTTCTGGACGGAAATAAGGTCGTTTCGAATGTTGCTTGTAACGGTGTCGTCTCTTATGTAATCATTGAAATCCGTGTATTCCTCTTTGAGGGTGGACAAAACTTCCCGAGCCTCGGTAATCAAGCTTCTCATCTCTCGGATGTCCGTCGCATCATAGGAGGAGGAATTGTTTATATATCGGCTTGTGTAAGTATTCAAATCCGCCGTCACATCGTTATACTGCTTTTGGGCGTCCGAATAGAGCTGGCTGTCGGTCATTTCCTCGACTTCGGCATAGAAGGTTATGTCGGATTCCGGCATGGTAAACGTGGTCTCTATGCTGTTGGTTTGGGTTTTGGCCAGCTCCTGCTTGTTGTTGTCGGAATCGGTGTAATACAGAGAAGTGTAGTAATAACCTCTTGAGGCACGGGCCTTCACCGAAACACGGGCACCCTTTGCGGCAGAGGTCGCAGCCTTTGAATTGACATATGTCTTAATCCTTGAATAGCTGTTGGCATCGATTTCGATATTATAGGTCCCGGCTGTGGCTGTGGGACTCGGAGTGGCGGTTGCGGTCGGGTCTCCCGACACTTGGGGCTCCTCGGTGGGTGCCTCGGTGGCTTCCGGTTCCACGGAGTCTGTAGGCTCGGGAGCGGCGGTGGATTCCCCGGCGGGTTCCTCGGTAGCCTCGGGTGCCGCGGTGGCGGTGGGCTCCGGCTCTGCGGCAGGTGTATCTCCCGCAACAACGTCATCCGCTGCGCCGGTGGCCATCATGGGCACAACCGTAAAAATCATACAAAGCGCAACAATCAGCGACAGGGTTTTAAAGTATTTCATATTAAATCCTCCATATGTGTTATTATTTTATCTTCCCGTTGTTGTTTTCAAACTCAACGCTTTAACCATTTTGCCATACTTTTCCCAATAAGTCAAGTGATTTTGCAAATTGTAATATTTTATTTTTGTAAAATTTTTTTGTTTGATTTGCGAAGAACCATCGGAAGCTATCCACTCTCGCAAAAGCGTTTATCAAAACCGGTGCGGGATTCGCTGCGGCAGCATCTCGGTTTGGATGCACAGGCTGATTTTCGTTCGAATTGCAGATAAAAAAGGCTTACCGATATTGTAAGTCTCCGTAAGCCGACGGTTCCCGAATTTGATTGAATGCTTGGGTTTGCGTGCAGTAATCAAAACATTTTCGGACGGTACGGGAGTGGATTGTAATTGACAAACCTACGGATTTTTTGCCCCTCTCCCTATTTCGGTGTTGACCTTTTCGGGATTTTGTTATACAATTTTCGAAGGACCGGGGGCGTTTGTCTCCGGCGGAGTGTAAAGAAGGTTTTGATATGGACAGAGTTTCGATTGTTAAATGCGCGGATTATGAAAATATTCGGGAGGCTGTGGAAAAATCCCTGAATTTGATAGGCGGGATTGAAAAATTCATAGAACCGGGCAGTCGGGTGGTGATTAAGCCCAACTTGGTGTCCCGCAGAAAACCCGAGGAGGCGGCCACCACCCATCCCAAACTGCTGCGGGCGGTGATTGAGCTGGCGGAGGAGGCGGGAGGCAAGGTGACAATTGCTGAAAGCCCCGGCGGGCCCTATAACGGAGCCACGCTCAAGGCCGTGTATTCCGCCTGCGGAGTTATTGAGGCCGTTTCGGGCACCAAAGCCGTCCTGAATTATGACACGGGTTTTGAGGAGGTTCCCTGCCCGAAGGGAGTCACCGTGAAAAAGCTGCCCGTTATAAAGCCGATTCTCGATGCGGATGTGATAATCTCCCTGCCCAAGCTGAAGACCCATTCCATGACCGGCTACAGCGGGGCGGTGAAAAATCTGTACGGCACGGTCCCCGGCACCTACAAGGCGGAGCTTCATTTTCGCCTGGATGAGCGGAGGGCTTTTTGCTCCATGCTGGTGGATTTGTGCGAGCTTGTGAAGCCCACATTGGCGGTGATGGACGGGGTTTGGGCCATGGAAGGGGACGGTCCCACAAACGGCACCCGTCGGGATGCGGGAGTCGTTATGGCAAGCGCAAACCTTCACGCCATGGACTATGCGGCCTGCAAAATGCTGGGCTATAACCCCGAGGATGTCGACACGGTGTCCGAGGCGGAAAAGCGGGGGCTCTTTGAGCCCGAAAACATACAAATCATGGGATCGGATATGACGGAATTGGGCCTTGAAAATTTCGTCAAGCCCCAAACGGATTTCAACCTCCTCAAGGTTGTGTCCCTGCCGCCCCGTCTGAATAAGCTGGCGGTGAAGCTCTTGTCATCCCGTCCCGATATGGATTACGGCAAATGCATAGGCTGCGGGGAGTGCTTCCGCTGCTGCCCCCCAAGGGCAATCGCCATGAAGGACGGCAGGCCCGAAATCGACAGGAAAAAGTGCATAAAATGCTTCTGCTGCCAGGAACTCTGCCCCAAAGGTGCGGTGAAAATCAAGCGGCCCCTTTTGAACCGTTTCATGATAAAGTTCTTAAAATAAAGCTCTCTGTTAAGTCCCTTATCTCCGCTTCGGGAAAGATACATCCCGAGGGGAGACACGGGGAAATTTTTCAAAAATTTCTTGAATATGGGAAATCCTTATGTTAAAATAAATCTATGGAATTCATCAAAAAATCAATCTCTTTGGGAGATAGGGAATTATGACAAAAAGGGTGAAAATCGGGGACACGGAAATCGGCGGGGGAGCCTCCGTGAAAATTCAGTCCATGACCAATGTGCCCACCCGTGATGTGGACAGGGTCGTTGCTCAAATCAACGAACTTGCCGCGGCGGGCTGCCGAATTGTGCGCTTTTCCGTTCCCGATGAGGAGAGCGCCAAGGCGGTTGAGGTCATCAAGAGCAACACCGATGTTCCCTTGGTGGCGGATATACATTTTGACTACCGTCTTGCCCTTATGGCCATTGAGAGAGGAATCGACAAGGTCAGAATCAACCCGGGCAACATAGGGGGAGAGGACAAGGCGGGGGCGGTGGCAAAGGCCGCCAAAGCTGCGGGAATCCCCATCCGAATCGGTGTGAACGGAGGCTCTTTGGAAAAGGATTTGCTTGCAAAACACAAAGGGGACCTGCCCTCCGCAATGGTGGAAAGCGCCCGTCGGCACATCGAAATTCTGAACAGGTTCGACTTTGACGATATTGTGCTGTCCCTCAAGGCTTCAAGCGTGAGAGACACCGTTTCGGCCTATCGGCTGGCGGCGGAGACTTTTCCCTATCCCCTCCATTTGGGAGTGACCGAGGCGGGGACCGTAAAGCAGGGTATTGTCAAATCCGCCGTGGGCATCGGCTCCCTGCTCCTTGATGGAATAGGCGACACCATTCGCGTCTCTTTGACCGGGGACCCGGCGGAGGAAGTGAAAGCCGCCGAGTCGATACTCCGCTCTTTGGATATGGGCGGGGACTGTGTGGAGGTTGTGTCCTGTCCCACCTGCGCTCGGACCAAAATCGATTTGATACCCATTGCCGAGGAGATAAACCGAGCCGTGGAGGGCATTCCCAAAAAGCTCAAGGTTGCGGTTATGGGCTGTGTGGTAAACGGCCCCGGGGAGGCGGCGGATGCGGATATAGGCATTGCCGGCGGGGACGGCTGCGCCGTGCTCTTCAGGCACGGGAAGATTATCGGAAAAATCGACGAATCCGAAATCGTCCCCCGTCTTCTTGAGGAAATAGAGAAACTGACCCGGTGACATCCGGGCCGAAACCCGATTAGAACCCCGAACACCCTTCGGGAAATTCATAAAAAATCAACGATAAGGATAACGATAAGGAAGGTAAATATGACTCCGACTGTTCTTGATATATTTGACAAGGTGACCGTGAGCGAGGAATACGCCCGAACACTTGAAAATTTTGAAATCAAATCCTGCAACGTGAAGCCCGCCGAGGGGGCTGTGGCCCTCTATCTTTCGGCGGGAGAAACGGGCGGCTTTCTGCCCGGGGAGGACACCAAAGCCTTTGGGGAAAGCGTCAAAAACACCTACGGCCTCAAGGCTTTCGATATCTATGTGAATTATCCGTGCCTTGCCTCTTTGGGGGAGGATTCGGGTGAAGAGTTTTCCGAATATTTCGCCCGTCTCATGGAGGCTTTTGTGGGCGAACACGAGGCGGGAAGGGCCTTTTTGTCCGAAGCGAAAGGAGAATACAAAGACGGGGTTTTGACAATCGACGGTCTTAAGGGCACCGAGGAGATGCTCCGCAATATGGGCTTTGACAAATTTATGGCCGATCACGCCGCCTACGGCTTGGGCCGTGAGGTGAAAATCAGTCTCAAATTCCAAGACACCGACCTGGGGGAATATATCAAAAAGCAGGAGGAAATCGAAAAACAGATGGCTCGGAAGGCGTCGGTTTCAACCGCGCCCAAAAAGACGGAGGCAAAACCCGCCGCCAAGCAATTCGGAAAACCTCTTGAGGAGGAGCCCGTGCCCATTATAAACCTAAACGACGAGACCGGTTCCTGCGTCATACGTGGGGAGGTTATCGACCGAGATGTTCGGGAAAACACCAAGGGAGGCCGAAAAACCCTGGCCCTTCGCTTTTCGGTGGGAGACGACGAGTGGGCAACGGCCTGCACCGCCTTCGGAGCCGAGGACAAAATCGCTCCTCTGGCGGATATGGTTCGGGAGGGCGAGCTCCTCAAGCTGGGGGGCAGCTATGAATATGACGACTTTCTCCACTCCTGGGCTCTCAAGGTGACCGGGGCGGAGGCCCTTGAAAAGCCTCCCGTTCGCCCGGACAATGCTCCCAAAAAACGGGTGGAGCTCCACCTTCATACCAAGATGAGCGCCTTGGATGCGGTGACCAAAATCGAGGATTTGGTTGACCGAGCCGCCTATTGGGGACATCCCGCCATGGCCATAACCGACCACGGGGTGGTTCAGGGCTTTCCCGCCGCTTCCGCAGCCGCCGATGCCCATGAGGGCTTCAAAATGATATACGGTATGGAGGGCTATCTCATCGACGACATCCCCTCAAGGGAACTCAACAAAATCCGCCGTATGAAAGGCGGCACCTATGTGGTCTTTGATTTGGAAACCACGGGTCTTGAGCCGGAATCCGACGAAATAACCGAAATCGGCGCCGTGAAAATCCGAGACGGCCTGATTACGGACAGTTTTTCCCAATTGGTGAACCCGGGCCGTCCCATACCCCGGGATGTGACGGACCTCACCGGAATCACCGACGATATGGTGAAGGATATGCCCGAAATAGAAGAGGTGTTCCCGAAATTCAAGGCCTTTTGCGGAGATGCGGTTATGGTGGCCCACAATGCAAGCTTCGATATGAGTTTCGTGTATGAGGCGGCAAGGCGCCTGGGGACCTACTTCCCCAACAAGACCATGGACACATTGGAAATGTCCCGAAACCTGTTCCCGAGGGAGAAAGTTCACAAGCTTGACTTTGTCTGCGAAAGATTGGGAGTCAGCCTGGGCAACCACCATAGGGCCGTGGACGATTCCACCGCCACCGCCTACTGTTTCATCAAGATGATGGAAATGACGGATTGGAAAGAGGCGGCGGCTCTTGAAAAGGACATCCCGATTCTCGCCAAAGACGACCCGAGAATCAAAGACAGACGGTATCATATTATCCTGCTGGCCAGGAACTATGTGGGTCTCAAAAATCTCTATAAATTGGTCTCCCGCTCCAATTTGGACTATTTCTACCGCCGCCCCGGCATACCCAAGAGTTTGCTCTTTAAATACCGGGAGGGAATCGTGATAGGCTCCGCCTGCGAGCAGGGTGAGCTGTATCGGGGAATAATTCGGGGAATTCCCGACGAGGAGCTCATGGAAATTGCGGAATTTTATGACTATCTTGAGATTCAGCCCCTGGGTAACAACGCCTTTATGGTCAGGGACGGCACCGTCAAAGACGAAAACGAACTGATTGAGATAAACAAGAAAATCGTGGATATAGGCGACAAAACGGGAAGGCCCACGGTGGCCACCTGCGATGTGCATTTTATGGATTCGAAAGACGAAATGTACCGCAGAGTTCTCCAGAGCACCCAGGGCTTTGAAAATGCGGAAACCCAGGCTCCCCTCTATTTCCGCACAACGGAGGAAATGCTTGAGGAATTCTCCTATTTGGGGGACCGCACGGAGGAAATCGTCATTGACAACACCCTCAAAATCGCCGACACCATTGAGGACATAAAGCCCGTCCGCAGCGGCTCCTATCCTCCCGAAATACCCAACAGCGAAAGGGACCTTCTGGATATGTGCCACAGGCGGGCCAGGGAAATCTACGGGGACGAACTGCCCGAGCTTGTGAAAAATCGGATGGACAGAGAGCTGGGCTGCATTGTAAAATACGGTTATTCGGTTATGTACATAATCGCCCAAAAGCTGGTCAAAAAATCCAACGATGCGGGATATTTGGTGGGCAGCCGAGGCAGTGTGGGCTCCTCCTTTGCCGCCTACCTGGCGGGAATAACCGAGGTCAACGCTCTGCCTCCCCACTATGTGTGTCCCGAGTGCAAATACAGCGAATTCTACACCCATGCGGAATATGCGGTGGGACCGGATATGCCCGACAAAAACTGCCCCAAATGCGGAGCTCCCTTGCGGAAAGACGGCCTCAACATACCTTTTGAAACCTTTTTGGGCTTTGAGGGGGACAAGGTTCCCGATATCGATTTGAACTTTTCGGGGGAATATCAGGCGACGGCCCACAAATACGTGGGAGAGCTCTTTGGGGAAGACCATGTTTTCAAGGCGGGCACCATCGGAACCATAGCGGAAAAAACCGCCATAGCCCTTGCCAGAAAATACTATGACGAAAAAGGCATAGACGCCCCGGAGGCGGAGCTTAAGCGGATTTCCAAGGGAATGGTCAAAGTCAAAAGAACCACGGGCCAGCACCCGGGGGGAATCATCGTGTGCCCCAAAAATATGGACATTCATGATTTCACTCCCGTTCAGCACCCTGCGGAGAAAAACGGCACCGACATAATCACCACTCACTTTGACTTCAACTCCATTCATGACAACCTTTTGAAGCTGGATATACTGGGCCACGACGACCCGTCAACCATCAGGATGCTTGAGGATTTGACGGGAGTGGATGCTCTGAAAATTCCCTTCGACGACCCGGATACCCTGAGCATTTTCAGCGGCACCGAGGCCTTGGGAATCACTCCCAAACAGATTGACAGCAAGGTGGGAACCTTCGGTGTTCCCGAGTTCGGCACCAAATTCGTGCGGGAGATGCTGGTGGACACCATGCCCAAAACCTTCGTGGAGCTTTTGATTATATCCGGCCTGTCCCACGGCACGGATGTTTGGCTCAACAACGCTCGGGATTTGATACGGAACAAAACCGCCACCTTAACCGAGGTTATAAGTCTTCGGGACGATATTATGGTCTATCTGATACAAAAGGGCTTGGAGCCTGCCATGGCCTTTCAAATTATGGAATTCGTGAGACGGGGTCGGGCCGCAAAAGAAGGAATGCCCAAGGAATACGAAAAAGCCATGAGAGAGCACGACGTGCCCGATTGGTATATAGAGTCCTGCAAAAAAATAAAGTACATGTTCCCCAAAGCCCATGCGGCGGCCTATGTGATGATGGCGGTGAGAATTGCCTATTTCAAGGTCCACTACCCCATCCAGTTCTATATTTCCTACTACACCGTGCGGGCCGATGTGTTTGATGCGGCCATAATGACCAAGGGCAAGGACACGGTCCTGTCCGAAATGCGCAGAATCCGTCTCAAGGGCAACGGCGCCTCCGCCAATGAGGAAAAGCTGTTCACCATCTTGGAGGTGTGCCTTGAGATGTATGAAAGGGGAATTGAATTCGCCCCCGTCAATCTCTATGAGAGCCACGCCTATGAGTTCCAAGAAAAAGAGGGCAAAATCGTGCCGCCTCTCAACTCCTTCCAGGGAGTGGGAACCGCCGCCGCCCAGTCCATATACGATGAAGCCCGAAACGGGGAGTTTATGTCCAAAGACGATTTGAAACAGCGGGCGGGAGTCAACAAAACCGTGATAGAGGTTCTTGAGGAAAACGGAGTCCTGGACAGCCTGCCCGACAGTTCCCAGATTTCGTTTTGAAGGTTTGGTTTCAAAAAGGAGCCGGCTTAATTCACCCGGCTCCTTCTGCGGCTGTTGCCGCAATCGTCGCGCCGCAAACGTATGCGGCGCCTTTTTCTTTCAGCACGGAGGCGCACTCCTCAAGGGTGGAGCCGGTGGTTTTCACATCGTCAATCACCAGGAGGGATTTGCCTCGGATTTTTCGGGGATCAATCCCGAGAGCGAAGGTGCCCCGAAGGTTGCTCCTCCTCTCCTCTTGGGAAAGCTCCGTCTGCTTTCCGGTCTCTTTCACCCTTTTCATGGCGTTTTTTATATAGGGAACCCCCAAGGCTTTGGCTGTCTTCATTGCCAAAATATCGCATTGGTCAAAGCCGATTTCCCGAAGTCTCGCCTTTCGGGGAGGCACCGCAGTCACAAAATCGAATTCCGTCCCGGGGCACCTTCCCCGAATACCGGCAGCCGTTATATTCCCGAAGGTGTCCGCCGCCCCCAAGTTTGCGCCTCTTTTGAATTTCAATATTCCCTCTCTCGAAAATTCGTCATAGAGGCAGGCGGCGACGATTTTGTCAAAAGCCCTCTTTCCCCCCTTTCGCCTCAGGGAAAAACATTCGGGGCACAGGGCCCTTTTGGGTTTTCCCTCTTTGGGAGACGAGTCGAAAAATGCGCCGCAGAGGGAGCAGGAGGTTGAGGGGGTGCAAAAAGTCACCCGCTCCATGCATAGGGGGCAGATATAAACTCCCGTTTGGGAATATGGCATAAGCTCCCCGCAAAAGGCGCAGCGGGCAGGGTAGATATAATAAAATAATCTGTCAAAAAATTTCCCAATCATCTCTTCATCACAGATTCAGTTTGTCGAAGGCGGCCGCAAAGGGATTGTTTGCTTCGTCCCGTTTGTTTTGCTCCCGCAGGTATTTCCTCACATCGCTTTTTGAGGCGCCCCCTTGGTTCTTTCTCTCTTTGAAGGCGGAGTATTTCTCCCGATATCCGCAGGAGCAGTAAAAGCTCTTTTTCTCCCCCTCGCCCCGCAATTCCATCTTTTTGTGACATTGGGGGCAGCGGGCATTGGTCACAATGCTGACGGAGCGGCGGTAGCCGCATTCCCTGTCTTGGCAGACCAGCATTTTGCCCTTTTTGCCGTTTACCTCCAGGAGGAATTTTCCGCACTCGGGGCAGACTTTTTTCGTCATATTGTCATGGCGATAGGAGGCCTCGCTGCTTTTCACGGTTTTCACCAAAGCGGAGGCATATTTTTCGATTTCGGATATGAACCTGTCTTTATTCGCCTTGCCTTTGGCAATTTTCTCAAGCTCCATCTCCCATTTGGCGGTGAGGAGGGGCTCCTTTAGGTCCTCGGGCACCAAGTCTATAAGCTGAATTCCCTTTGAGGTGGGCACCATGGAGTTCCCCTGTTTTTCCACATAGAAAGCGGAGTACAGCTTTTCGATTATATCCGCCCTTGTGGCGGGAGTGCCCAGACCTCCACCCAAATACTCCTTCATATTTTTGTCGCTTACGAAGCGGGAGGGATTCTCCATGGCGGAGAGCAAGGTGGCCTCCGTATATCTGGCGGGGGGACGGGTTTTTCCGGTTTTTATGAATACGTTTTTGCAGGTGAATTTCTCGCCCTCTCTCATTTTGGGCAAGGTCTGCTTTCGCTCCCCGGGTGAATCAATCCCGACGTCCTCCTCCTCATCGAAGGAATAATCCGAAGAATACACGGCCTTCCAGCCCTTTGAGACTTCCTCTTTTCCTCTCGCTTCAAAGGTTCTTCCGCCGCAGCGGAATTCGGCCTTGATTCGGACATACCGATAGGGGGGCAAAAAGCAGGCCAAAAACCGCTTCACCACCAGCAGGTAAATCCGCTTCTCCTCGGGGGAGAGGTTTATCATGGGGACTCTCTCCTCGGTGGGGATAATGGCATGGTGGTCGGACACCTTGCCGTTGTTGACGCAGGCTCGGTTTATTTTCAAATTCTTCCGAAGGATTTCCCCGGCGGCCTCATCCGCCTTTGACACGGCCCGCAGCCGCTCTCCCAGTGTTGGCACGATGTCCTCCGTGATATATCGGGAATCGGTTCGGGGATAGGTCAGGGCTTTGTGCTGCTCATAGAGCTTTTGCATAATATTCAGGGTCTGTTTGGGAGAATATCCGTAGAGCTTGTTGGCGTCCCGCTGCAGCTCCGTCAAATCATAGAGCATGGGGGCGGGGGTCTGTTTCTCCGTCCGAATCACCGATGCGACTTTGAACTCCCCTCCGAGAATCTCCTTCTTCAGGGCTTCCGCCTTTTCCCTTTGGAACATCCTTCCTCCGTCCTTGTCGGTATAGGTGACAAATAGCCGTCCCAAGTCCGCCTCAATGGTATAGAATTCCTTGGGCACAAATTTGCGGATTTCCTCTTCCCTCCGCACCAACAGAGCCAAAGTGGGAGTTTGAACCCTGCCTGCGGAAAGCTGAGCATTGAATTTGCAGGTGAGGGCTCGGGTCACATTGAGACCCACCAGCCAGTCCGCCTCGGCTCTGGCCTGAGCCGCCATATACAGGTTTTGGTACTCCTTGCCGTCCTTCAGGTTTCTGAAGCCCTCAAGGATGGCTCTGTCGGTCTGGGAGGAAATCCACAGCCGCTTTATGGGCTTTTTGACTCCCGCCTTGGCTATTATCCACCTGGCCACAAGCTCTCCCTCGCGGCCTGCGTCCGTGGCGATTATAACCGAGGAAACCTCCGGGCTCCGAAGCTGCTTTTTGACGGCACCGAACTGTTTTGAGGTTTGTCTTATCACCCGAAGCTTCATGGGTTTCGGCAGCATGGGCAGGGTGTCCATACTCCAGGTCTTGTATTTTTCGTCATAATCCTCCGGGTCGCAGAGCTCCACCAAGTGGCCCAAGGCCCAGGTGACGATGTACTTGTCCCCAACCAGGCAGCCCTCTCCCTTTTTTGTGCATTTCAAAACCCTTGCCAATTCTCTTCCCACGGAAGGCTTCTCCGCAAGGACCAAAACTTTGGACATATCTTTCTCTCCCGTTTGTATAAAATTCGGTCTTACGGGTTCATTATATAACATTTCCCCGAAAAAAGCAAATACAAAATCCCGGGGGCGGGCTTTTCGGTATGTATAAGTTAAACTTATGAAATTAATAACCGATGGGAATTGATATTCGATAAAATCCGTGGTATAATATAATACATAAAAATCCGCAGGCAAAAAGTCCAAAGGAGGAGAAAAATATGGCGAAGCTTTTATACCAAGGCCATGCGAGTTTTCGACTGACTCTCGATTCGGGAAAGGTGATTTACATAGACCCGGCGGAGGGAAAGGGATATGATGTCCCCGGGGATTTGATTCTCATAACCCACAGGCATCCCGACCATGACAGAGTGGGCCTTGTGCCCAAAAATGAGGGATGTGTGATTTTTGAAAGCAAGGACGGGATAACAAAGGACGGATACAAATCCTTCGATTTTGGAGAGGTTCATATAGAGCCGGTGCAGGCCTATAACAAGAATCACGACAGAAGGCGCTGCGTCGGATATATTTTGAGTGTGGGAACCGCCACCCTCTATTTTGCGGGGGACACCTCCAAGACGGAGCAAATGTCCGAGCTGGGAAGCAGGAATATCGACTATGCCTTTTTGCCCATTGACGGCTTTTTCAATATGGACATTCCCGAGGCCATGGAATGTGCGGAATTAATCAAAGCCAAACATACCGTTCCCATACATATGTCCCCGGGAAAACTCTTTGACAGAAAAAGAGCGGAGCGGTTTACGCCTCCCGGAGCCCTGATTTTGGAGCCGGGGGAGGTGCTTGAGCTGTAGGGCGGATGTATGGCAAAAACCTATGGCAATCTCCAAAATCCCGATTGCGAAAACGGGTCTTTTGGGGTAAAATAAACATGGAGCACCCCATGGTGGTGCGAATAAGGAGGAAGATTGATGAAATATACGGAGCTTGGAAATACGGGAATCAAGGTCTCGAAAATATGCGTCGGGGGAATGTCCTTCGGAGCGGCATCGGAGGATTTTCACCTTTGGACTCTCGACAAAGAAAAAACCGCCCAAATGATTGCCCATGCCTTTGAGCTTGGGGTCAATTTTATCGACACGGCCAACACCTATTCCCACGGCACAAGCGAGGAATATATCGGAAATGCCCTGAAAACTCTCGGCATTCCGAGGGATAAGGCGGTTATAGCATCCAAAGTCTATTTCAACGAGGGCAGACTGTCGAAATCGGCGATTTTAAGGGAAATCGACGGCACGCTGCGGCGCCTCGGCACCGACTATTTGGACTTATACTACATTCACCGCTTCGATTACGACACACCCATAGAGGAGACCATGGAAGCCCTTGACGAAACGGTCAAAGCGGGCAAGGTTCGGGCCCTGGGGGCCTCTGCCATGTACGGCTATCAGTTCCACAATATGCAGGAAGTTGCGGAGAAGAACAATCTGACGAAATTCTCCGTAATGCAGAACCATTACAATTTGCTCTACAGAGAAGACGAGCGGGAGATGATTCCGATTTGCCGTCAATACGGTGTGTCCCTGGTGCCCTACAGTCCTTTGGCGGGAGGCCATCTGGCCCACAGAGGCTGGGAGACCGACTCGAAACGGAGCAGGACCGATAAAACCTTGCGGGCCAAATATGACCATGCAAAAGAAAACGATATGAAAATCATCGCCCGTGTCGACGAAGTTGCCAAGAAACACGGCGTGTCCATGTCCGTGGTTGCCCTTGCATGGCTATTCAAAAAAGGCGTGGCGGCGCCCATTGTGGGGGCCACAAGCGTTCCCCATTTTGACGATGCCCTAAGGTCCCTCGATTTGGATTTGCCCCAAGAGGATATCTCATATCTTGAGGAGCCCTATGAGCACCACACCGTTGTGGGAGCGCTGCCGGAAGGGCTGTAAGGTTTTAATCGAAAATCCATATAATTGAATTTTGAAAGGAAGTGTCTCGGTGAAAACGAAACCGAAATCCAAAAAAGGGAGATATTGCGTTGTCTTCTTGGCGATCGTCGCCGTGATATGTGCGGGTTTTGCTTTGATTGCAAATGCCGTCACCAAAAAGGAGGATGTCCAAACTCCGGCCGTTTCCGAAACCGCCACGGCCTATGCCGCAGAGGACGGCTCAACGGTTTATATGACCAAGGAAATCACGGCGGAGTCCCTTGTGAAAATATATGACAAACTGGGTTTTGATACAAGCGGAAATGTGGCGGTTAAGATGTCCACGGGGGAGCCCCCCAACAGCAACTACCTGAGGCCGGAGCTCATCGGCGATTTGGTGAAAAAGGTTGACGGCACCATTGTGGAATGCAACACTGCCTACGGCGGCTCCCGTGCCTCAACGGCGGCCCACAAGCAGGTGGCCAAAGACCACGGGCTCAGCGACATAACAAGGCCCGTTGATATTATGGACGAGGACGGCTCCAAAATTTTGCCCGTTCCCTCTCCCAAGGCGGGCGTATCCACCATAACGGAAAACTATGTGGGAGCCCATCTTGAGAACTACGATTCCCTCATATGTCTGTCCCATTTCAAAGGCCACGCCATGGCGGGCTACGGCGGAGCGATTAAGAATATGTCCATAGGCATAGGCTCAAGCGAAGGCAAGAGCTGGATTCACAGCGGCGGCACCTCCCTCACAAATACCTGGGGCGGGGAGCAGGACAAATTCCTTGAGGCCATGGGGGATGCCACACGGAGCGTGGCGGAATTCTTGGGCGGCAAGGTGGTTTATATCAATGTGATGAACCGTCTGTCCGTGGACTGCGACTGCGACGGCAATCCCGCCGAGCCGGACATTCACGACATCGGCATTTTGGCCTCCTATGACCCGGTTGCCTTGGACCAAGCCTGCGTGGATTTGATATATGCCCAAAGGGACAACGGCGGAGAATCTCTTGTGAGACGCATAGAGTCCAAAAACGGGCTGCATACCCTTGAGCACGCCGAGGAAATCGGCCTGGGCAGCAGGAAGTACAACTTGATTGACACAGACGGCGGGCAGGACCAAGGCCCGGTGAGTATGACCTATTCGGGGGGAGTTCTTTCCGTAAGCAATCTTACGGGAGCCGCCAAGCTGATTCATTCATCCTATGAGGACGGCATCCTTTCGAATATCGAGATCCTGGACGCTCAAAACGGCGAATTCCCCATTGAGGCCAAAGAAGGGGACATGTTTATGCTCTGGGACAGTCTCGACACGGGAAAACCCCTATGCCCGGCAATCACTGCGCAAAATACGGAAACCGGCGGAAAGAAGACCCTCATCGCATACTTTTCGAGAGCGGGTGAGAACTATGCCGTGGGAAAAATAGAAATCGGCAACACCGCAAGAATCGCGAATTATATCCGAGAAAGAGTGGATGCGGACACCTTTGAAATAGTCGCAAAAGAGCCATATCCGGAGAGCTATGACGAGACAACCGCACGGGTTCGGAAAGAAAAGGACGAAAATGCCCGCCCCGAATTTCTGGGTGAAATAGAGAATTTTGAGCAATACGATACGGTGTTTTTGGGATATCCCATTTGGTACGGCACGATGCCCATGATCATGAACACCTTTTTGGAAAAATACGATATGTCGGGGAAAACCATAATCCCATTTTCCACCAACGAAGGCAGCGGCTGGGGCAGCAGTCTGACGGACCTTAAAGGCCTGTGCCCGAATTCCCCTCTTCTCGACGGTTTCTCAACCCGGGGCCAAAACGCCGCAACTTCCCAAGAAGCGGTAAATTCCTGGCTTGAAGGTTTGGGATATTGAATCTCCGAAAGGAGTTTTATGATGAACACGAAATATGACAATTTGAAAGAGTATTTAAAATCCCTGAAATCCGTTGCCGTGGCCTTTTCGGGCGGGGTGGATTCCACGTTTCTGCTGAAGACGGCCCACGATGTTTTGGGGGATAACTGCGTCGCGATAACGGCCCGCTCCTGCTCCTTTCCCAAGCGGGAGCTTGATGAGGCGAGGGCTTTTTGCCGAAAAGAGGGAATACGGCACATCGTTATAGATTCCGAAGAGCTGAGCATTGAAGGCTTTTCCCAAAATCCGAAAAACCGCTGCTATCTGTGCAAAACGGAGCTTTTCACAAAAATGCGGAAAGCCGCCGACGAGTTGGGCATAAGCCACATTGCGGAGGGTTCCAATATGGATGACAACGGGGACTACCGCCCCGGCCTTGCGGCGGTGGCGGAGCAAAACATAAAAAGCCCCCTCCGATATGCGGAGCTGACGAAAAAGGAAATACGGGAGCTGTCCAAACAATTGGGCCTTCCCACCTGGAACAAGCAGTCCTTTGCCTGCCTGTCCTCCCGATTTGTCTACGGGGAGACCATAACCGAGGAAAAGCTGGGTATGGTTGACAAGGCGGAGCAGTTTTTGCTTGATAAGGGCTTTTCTCAGGTTAGGGTCCGCATTCACGGAAAAATGGCCCGAATCGAGATAAAACCCGAGGAGTTTTCAAAGCTCCTGGCAATTTCAAAAGAGACCTGCGATTATTTGAAATCTTTGGGATTTTCCTATGTGTCCCTGGATTTGGAAGGATACAGAACGGGCAGTATGAATGAGGTTTTGTGACAATCCTTTGAATTTGAAGTCGGAGGGCGAATATGCTTGAAACTGTTTGGCGGGAGCTTGTATACATTTGGTATTATTTTGAGATACAGCTTCGGCAGATTTTCTTCTATTGGGCATTGGGCATTGTTATCGGCTCGGTTATCTCCGTTTTCGGCAAGGAGAAAATCCATTCCCTGATGCGGGTGATACAGGACAAAAAGCTTGGGGTTTTCGGTATAATCCCCGCAAGCCTCATAGGCATTGCCTCCCCCTTGTGTATGTACGGCACAATCCCCCTTGCGGCGGCTTTTTCCCAAAAGGGTATGCGGGATGACTATCTTGCGGCTTTTATGATGAGCAGCATATTGCTCAATCCCCAGCTGTTGATATACAGTGCCGCCTTGGGCAATTTTGCCCTGTGCATAAGGTTCATTTCCTGCTTCCTCTGCGGAATTGCGGCGGGGCTGGCGGTGCGGTTTTTCTTTAAGGACAAGCCCTTTTTCAATTTTGAGGGCTTCTCCGAAAGGGAGAGCAGAGACAAGGATCCGAATCCCCTTTTGCGGCTTTTGAAAAACATAGGCCGCAATATAAAGGCCACCGGACCCTATTTCCTGCTGGGCATACTCCTTAGCGCCCTGTTTCAAAGATATGTTCCCCAGGATGCTTTTGCCAACCTGTTTGTGAACAACCGGGGCTTCGGACTTTTGATGGCAGCCACAATCGGGGTGCCACTGTACGCCTGCGGCGGAGGCACAATTCCCCTTTTGCGGCAGTGGCTCTCAAACGGCATGAGCATGGGCAGCGGGACGGCCTTTATGATTACCGGACCCGCCACCAAAATCACCAACTTGGGGGCTCTCAAGATTGTGCTGGGTTTTAAGCATTTTGCCCTGTATTTGGCCTTTGTTATGGTATATGCCCTCCTCAGCGGGTTTGCGGTGAATCTTATCACTTAAGCCCGTAATCCGTAAAATTTCATAAAACGATTCGTCCGCACCTTCCGCCATGGGAGGTGCGGTTCCACAAAGTGACAAAACGCCTTAAAATTCAAAAAAAGGGTTGCTTTGAAGAACTCGGTATGGTATAATTATGAGTATGGAATATTGCGGAAAACTTATGAAAATTCGGGATATGAAAGGATAGATTTTATGAAGTTCACATGTAAGACGGAAGAACTGAACTCGGCCATCTCAAGCGCCTCGAGAGCGGTTTCCACCCGCTCCAGTATGCCGGTTTTGGAAGGTCTTTATATCAAAGCCGATAAGGATGCGGGGCTCCTCTATGTCACCGGCAACGACTTGGAAATTGCCATTGAGGCTTACATCCCCGCCGACATAACCGAAGGGGGCGGAGTGGTCCTCAATGCCAAGCTCCTTGCAAAAATCGGAGTCACCTCCGGCGGCGAGGACGTGAAGGTGGAGACAAATAAAGAAAATCTGACCGAAATAAAGGCAGGCAGAGCCAAGATAGAGATTATGGGAATTCCGGAAGGAGAATTTCCGGATTTGCCCGGCGTCGATAAGGACTACTATGCCACACTCCCTGCCGCCGTTCTTAAGAATATGATTGAAACCACGGCCTTTTCCGCCGCAAAAAGCGACAGCGACCCGGTGAGAACGGGGGCCCAGCTCAAGATTTCGGAGCATGACCTTTCCATGGTCACTCTTGACGGATACAGAATCGCCAAGCGCACGGTTCACTTGGAGGGCACCTATGAGCCCCACGAGATGATTATCCCCGCAGAGTCTTTGGTTAATTTGGCCAGGATTATAGGCACCTCCGAGGAGGAGGGAGAAGTGGAAATCACGGCCACCAACAATCACGCCATTTTCAAAATCGGAAATTGCCGAATGATAACCCGCCTGATAGAGGGCACCTATACCAATTATGAAAGGATTATCCCAAGCAGCTATGAGCTTGAGCTTAGGTGCAGCAAAAAGGACATTGCCGAGGCGGTGAGACGGGCCTCTCTCATAATCCTCAACGACTTAATCAAAGGCCCCATCCGTTTCCGTATAGGAGACGGCCAAATAAACGTCTCCTGTTCCACCACCGCCGGTTCGGTTGAGGAGTATGTGGATGTGGACACTCCCGTCGATGCGGACCTTGAGATAGGATTCTATGACAGATATCTCCAGGAGGTTTTCAATGTGATTTCCGAGGAGAATATTATGATGAATTTCAACAAGAGCGTAAATCCCTTGGTTATAACTCCCGCAAACGGCAGCGATGATTTTATGTATATGATTTTGCCCATCAGACTCAGAACAACGGGCCGGTAGAGCTATTGGGGAATGAGAGCGAACAAACTGCGGCTGAAAAATTTTCGCAATTACGAAGAGGAGGAAATTCGGTTTGACCCGGGCGTCAATGTGATATACGGAGACAATGCCCAGGGAAAGACCAATATCTTGGAGGCGGTTCACATATTTTCCTTGGGCCGCTCCGTCCGAACGGTGAAGGACAGCGAGTTGATTCGCCACGGCGAGAGCAGCGGTCAAATCGGTTTGGACTACAGCGCCTACGACAGAGACAGCGTCTTTCAAATCGAGCTCAGCAAAAAGCGGCGGAAGGTTATAACCTACAATGAACTGCCGATTAAGAAAAACAGCGAGCTTTTGGGCAAATTCAATGTGGTCTATTTCGGGCCCGAACTGAGCGGCCTTGTGAAAGGTGGTCCTCGGGTCAGGCGGCGGAATCTGGATATGCTGATAAGCCAGCTGCGGCCCAATTACTTTTCGGCTCTGTCAAGTCTTCGTCAGGTGGTGGACAGCAAAAACGCCCTCCTGAGAATGGCGGAGCCCAACAAGACACTCCTTGAGATAATGAACGAGAAACTCTGCGAATATTCCGCCCAAATCATCGGATACAGAACCGAATTCCTGCGCCGTCTGGCTGTCCTTGCGGCAAAAATCCAAAAGGATATCTCAGGCGGAAAAGAGGACCTTGAAATCAGATATATGTCCTGTATCGGCAGAATCGATGAGGAAGCGGATATTTCCCGAGACAGGCTCACGGAACTTTTGCATGAGAAAATCTCCGCCGCGGCTCCGAGGGAGCTTGAATATAAGGAAACCGTAATAAGCCCCCATCGGGAGGACTTAATCTATGAGATAAACGGCAAAGAGGCCCGTGCTTTTGCCTCCCAAGGCCAGCAGAAAACCATCGTCCTTGTGGAAAAGCTGGCGGAGGTCCTGCTGATTAAAGAAGAAATAAACGAGACACCCGTGCTCCTCCTTGACGACATAATGAGTGAACTTGACAAGGCTCGCCGCAGGTTTGTGCTGAAAAACATAGAAAATATGCAAATCCTGATTACTTGCACGGACATTGACGATTTTTCGGAGTCGGTGAAAAATGTCTCCGAAATCAACAGAATATACGTGGAGGGGGGCTCCGCAAAAGAGCAGCCCCCGGGGGAAGTTGAATAGGGAAGTCTCCCGAAAAAGAAAGGGGCGACACCGTGTATCTTCATTTGGGAAAAAATACCGCCGTTGATACGGAGGATATAATCGCCATTCTCGATATGGATAACATTACCATCTCAAAAGCCTCAAGAGACTTTTTGAAGAAGGCGGAAGAGAAAGGGCTTGTGGTGAGTGTTACGGAAGATTTGCCCAAGTCGGTTATCTTGGTGGGAAAAGGCTCCGTAGACCGGGTGTATATAACCAACATCTCCTCAAAGGCTTTGGGGGGAAGGGCGGAAAGGCTGAATGATTTTTCCCCGTACGCTCTCCCGGACTTTGAGATATAGATTTTGCAAATCCTCGGCCCCCGCTCTGCCCGGGCGGAAAGGCCGATTCGTATAATATTCGGGCAGAAAGGCGAACAAGTTATGCAAGAAGAACAACATATCACAAGCGTTCCCCTTGACGAGGAATATGACGAAAACCAGATACAGGTCTTGGAGGGCTTGGAGGCGGTGAGAAGGCGGCCCGGTATGTATATCGGCTCCACCTCCTCAAGAGGCCTTCACCATTTGGTATACGAAATTGTCGACAACTCCATCGATGAGGCATTGGCAGGATACTGCACGGAAATCCTGGTGGAAATCGAGGCCGACAATTCCATAGTCGTCACGGACAACGGCAGAGGTATTCCCACGGGCATACATCCGAAAATGGGAATCCCTGCGGTGGAAGTGGTTTTCACCCAGCTCCATGCGGGAGGAAAATTCGGCGGCGGCGGATATAAGGTCTCCGGTGGCCTTCACGGCGTAGGCGCTTCCGTTGTCAATGCCCTCTCGGAATATTTGGAAGTGTGGATAAGAAACGGCGAGCATGTGTATTATCAGAAATACTGCCGAGGCGAAAGCTGCGGCGAGCTTAAGGAAATAGGCGACACCACGGAGACGGGAACCAAGGTCCACTTTATGCCCGACAGCGAAATTTTCGAGGATTTGGTTTTTGACTATGACATTCTCCGTCGGCGGCTCAGGGAGCAGGCTTTCCTCAATGCGGGTTTGACCATTATCCTTCGGGACAAGAGAGAAAGTGCCCCCCCGGAAAAAAAGGAAATCAAATTGAGATACGACGGGGGAATTCGGGAATTTGCGGAATTCTTAAATCGAAACAAAGAGCCCCTTCATCCGGGGGTAATCTATGTGAACTCCGTGAAGGACACCTGCGAGGCCGAGGTTGCCATGCAGTATAACGACGGCTACAGCGAAATGATAGTCAGCTTCGCCAACAACATCAACACCACCGAAGGAGGAACCCATGAGACGGGCTTCAAGGCGGCCCTCACCAAGGTGATCAACGACTATGCCCGAAAGACCGGAATGCTGAAAGAAAATGAGCCCAATCTCAAGGGTGAAGACACCCGTGAGGGTCTGTCCTGCGTAATCAGCGTGAAAGTCACGGAGGCCCAATTCGAAGGCCAGACCAAAACCAAGTTGGGCAACAGCGAAATCCGAAACGTTGTGGAAAAAATGATAAACGAAAAGCTCACCGAGTTTTTCGACGAAAACCCCTCGGTGGCCAGGACCATCGTGGACAAGGCCATGACCGCCTCTCGGGCCAGGGAGGCCGCCAAGCGGGCAAGAGAAAACACCCGCCGCAAATCGGCTCTGGAGAGCAGCTCCCTGCCGGGCAAACTTCACGATTGCTCCGACAGAGACAATACCTATACCGAGATATACATCGTTGAGGGTGATTCTGCGGGAGGCTCGGCGAAACAGGGCAGGGACAGGCGTTTTCAGGCCATACTTCCCCTTTGGGGCAAAATGCTCAATGTGGAAAAGGCGAGAATCGACAAAATATACGGAAACGACAAACTGACCCCGGTTATCACCGCCCTGGGAGCGGGCCTGGGGGATGAGTTTGACCTGGAAAAGCTCAGATACGGAAAAGTGGTGATTATGGCGGATGCGGATGTGGACGGAGCCCATATCAGAACCCTGCTCCTGACCTTTTTCTTCAGGTATATGCGGCCTTTGATTGAGGACG
This sequence comes from uncultured Oscillospiraceae bacterium, assembly GCA_964617455.1. Lineage (GTDB taxonomy): Bacteria > Bacillota > Clostridia > Monoglobales > Monoglobaceae > Monoglobus. Next base: position 75,853 of record CAZTYF010000001.1, read on the forward strand.
GCCATGTGTATATAGCCCAGCCGCCTCTCTATAAGATAAGCAAGGGAAAAACCGACAGATATGCCTATTCGGACGATGAGCTCAAGAGCATACTGGCGGAGATGAGCGAGGGCCGAGCCCCCACCGTTCAGCGCTACAAAGGCTTGGGCGAGATGAATCCGGAGCAGCTTTGGGAGACCACCATGAACCCCGAAACCCGAGTTATGCTGCGGGTGGATTTGGAGGATGCGCGGCAGGCAGATGAGACCTTCACCATCCTGATGGGGGACAAGGTGGAGCCCCGCCGCCAATTCATAGAGGAATACGGCACCTCGGTTATTAATTTGGATATTTAAAAACCGAGGCTTCTGCGACACATTCCGCCGAATTATGGGAGGGAAAGCCATGATTTTGATAGAAAAAACCCGAGTTATGAATCTTGAGGGAGCCATGCGGGGCGCAAGGAACCCCATGAACAGCTGGGACAGGAGCGACAGCCGATATGACAGACAGGGCAGATATGTGCTGGGCCCCAACGATTTGGACTTGGCCAAACGCCTCTGCCGTGCCGGCAGCGACCACCGCAAATTCATCCGTCAGATTATGGTCAGTGCGGACATCACGGCCCCCCTCTATTGGTGGAAAGAATTCGACACCTACAAAGTGGGCACCGTGGCCAATTCCACCAGCACCATGCACAAAATCCACGCCAAACCCTTTGAACTCTCCGACTTCTCCTGCGAAAAACTGAGCAAGTCGGCCATGGAGGCCTTCACGGCCTATATGGAATTTTTGGAACTGAAGCGCAGACACTATGGGGAGACAAAGGACAGGGCCGATTGGGACGACATAATTCAGTTGCTGCCCTCCTCATATAACCAAAAGCGCACGGTGACCATGAATTATGAAAATCTGATGAATATGTATTTTGCCCGCAGAAATCACAAACTCACCGAGTGGCATGACTACTGCGACTGGATTTTGAGACTGCCCTACACAAAGGAGCTGTTTTTGGACGAAACCGAAACCGCCGAGGGCACGAACTAATAAAAAAGTTTTTAAAAAATCCCCCCGACTCCCGTCGAGCCGGAGGGATTATTCTATATTGACTATTTTACAAGCTTTTCAAATTTCGCTCTCATGAACCTGGCCTTTGAACCGGGTATTAAGAAGTAGTAGGTTTTGCCTGCCCCAACATCGATTTGACACAGAACCTTTTTACCCGCCTCGTCAATTTCTTCCTGATACACATTTTCCGTTGCCGGATCCGAGGCACCTTCCGGAACCGCATAGAAGAAGGCATGGGTCGGTTCTTTAACGCTAACTCCATAGGCATACAAGGTGAGCCGTCCGTCCTCGGGTGCGGTATATTTCATGGCACATCCGGTGGCGACGCCGGTCGCTGCGTCCCACTTGCCGTTGTCTCCGCTGGTTATGGCAAAGTTATGGGAAAATCCGTCCGAATATTCTTTGGCATCGGGCATTGTTTTCTCAAGCTGTATAATTCCCACAAGACCGGGCATAAATTCCGTGCCTGCGGGCTTGCTTTCGTCACCCTCTGCGGCTGTCCATTCACCGGCAGTCTCGTATTTGGGTGCTTCCCCTTGCACATATTTTTCGAATTTCGCTCTCATGAACCTGGCCTTTGAACCGGGTATTAAGAAGTAGTAGGTTTTGCCTGCCCCAACATCGATTTGACACAGAACCTTTTTACCCGCCTCGTCAATTTCTTCCTGATACACATTTTCCGTTGCCGGATCCGAGGCACCTTCCGGAACCGCATAGAAGAAGGCATGGGTCGGTTCTTTAACGCTAACTCCATAGGCATACAAGGTGAGCCGTCCGTCCTCGGGTGCGGTATATTTCATGGCACATCCGGTGGCGACGCCGGTCGCTGCGTCCCACTTGCCGTTGTCTCCGCTGGTTATGGCAAAGTTATGGGAAAATCCGTCCGAATATTCTTTGGCATCGGGCATTGTTTTCTCAAGCTGTATAATTCCCACAAGACCGGGCATAAATTCCGTGCCTGCGGGCTTGCTTTCGTCACCCTCTGCGGCTGTCCATTCGTTTACAAGCTCAAGAGTCGGCTGATACGAAGGCTCCGGAGTGGGAGTGGGCGCGTTGACGGAGGGGTCATAATCGCTCTCACTCGAATCATAGGCCGTGTCGTTTTTATAGCCCGAGGCCAAGGCATTGGCATATTCCTCAAGATGGGTATATCCGCTTGCCGCAAGGGCCGTTCCGTCGGAGCCGTTCTTTTTGTCAAGGCCGTTCTTGTCTTCCCACTCGTTGCTTATCCCGTCCCCGTCGGTGTCCTTGGCTTTGGTGCCGGTGAGGGTGGGATATCCGCCCACATCCGAGGGGGAGTTGATTATGCCATAGGTTGTGTCCGTTTTGGTTGTTCCGTTTTCGTCCGTATACTCTTTTGTAATTTTTATGCCGCCGCGGTTTTTAACATCGTTCACAACTCTCTCATCTGCCGAATCCCTCGCAATGCTTGCCCCGGCACTTTCCAGCACCGAATTATAGGCTTCTTCGGCGGTTTGGGTGGTTACGGGAAAGTCTTTTTCAAATTTGAAATGGGCGTCCCTTTCTCCCGCATTTTCCGCAGAGTCTATATTGTTCTTGGTCAAAATCTTCTTTTTGGTGTTCTTGTTGTCTTCATCAACGCCCTTTGAGTTGTCCGCCGTCACCGCCGCATTGCCGTCAACATAGTTTCCGTCCACATAGATATCGGTGCTCCAGAGGGAGTTGATATCATTGCCCGTTGAGGTTGTTTGGAAAATCCTGCTTTTGACTTTGTCGCTCGTGGAGGGGCCGTATTTATAATAGCAGTTTATGATATTCACCGCGGCGGCGCCCTGTCCGCCGTAGGCCGAGTTGCCGCCCCAGTTGTATATAACATTGTTCCGCAAATCCGTAAGGGTTGTCTGCTTGCTCGGGTCATATTCCTCGTTCTTTCCTTCCCAGGGACCCGCTCCGATTCTCGGATTTCTGCTGTCGTGATGAGCCAAGAGGTTGTGATGGTAGCTGGTGTTTGTGCCGCCCCAAATTCCCGCATATCCGTGGGCTTCTTTGGCATGAACCGAATGTTTGAGGCTCTCGGAGACAATGCACCATTGCATGGTGAAATTCGTCATCTCATAGAAAGAGGCGGTTTCATCCACGCTCCAGCTTATAGAGCAGTGGTCCACGATGATATTGTGCCTGCCTCGGCTGCCCAGTGTATCCTGTTCCATGGTTTTTTCATCGCCCATTCTGAATCTCAAATAGCGGAGGATCACATTGTTTCCCGTTATATCGGTGTTGCAGTTTTTGACACAAATACCGTCCCCGGGGGCCGTCTGTCCCAAAATGGTCAGATTGTCCGACTTGATGGTCAATGTATCGCTAAGTTCAATATTGCCCGCCACATCGAACACGATGATTCTGTCGGGCTGTGACACCGCATCCCTGAGTGTGCCGTAGCTTCCGTCGTCGGTCAGTTTGTATACATGATAGACCTCCGGAGTTTTGGCAGCTCTTGCGCCGGTTGTCCACATTCCGCCACCTTCCGCACCCGGGAATGCAGGGAGATTGCCGCGGACAGCCGCAACCGGCTCTCCATAGGGCTTGATGGTGTTTTCGGACCAGAGATAACACATAACCTTATCCCCCGCACTACTCAAGGTTACGAAAACGGGCGTCTCTCCTCCCGTGGGCACGGTTTGGATTTGGGCATCCGCAATGGCATCGCCGCTGTATGCCGCCGCTATGAACATAACATTCTCTCCGCTGTTGTTGGCAACTTTGGCGGACACAAAATTTCCCTCAATTTTGGGCTGCTCCGCATAATACACCCCCGGCTCCTCCGCCCCGAAAACCGGGATGCAGACCGCTGACAGTGCCACGCAAAGAGAAAGCAGCAACCCGATGGATTTCATTATTTTGGTTTTCATAATCATCCCTCTTTTTCATATACTTTCGCGTAATTTTCCTATATTATACCGCAATTTTGCGTTTTCGTCAATATATAAAACGAATTTGGCCATAGCATTGTCAAAAAAGCAATCCTTTCAAAAATAGCCCCGCCCGCAAATCGCCGAACCGGCCGGAAAACTGTGAACATTTAAGAATATTTGGGAAGATTTATGAAGATTTATAGATATTTTATAAACATTTATGAAGATTTATAAGCATTTTATAAATATTTATGAAGATTTATGAAGGTTTTAAAGCAAAAACCCTTGACAATTTTTGGAAAATGTTTATAATTTAAGCATAAGGGGGTGATGTCGTGACCGAAAACGAGTTGAGAGCTTTGGTCAAGGAGACGATATTGCAAAAATGCGAGGACAACTATTTGGAAATAAAAGCCGCCAAGGACGGGTGTCCCAAAATTTTCGACACGCTGTCTTCTTTTTCCAATCAAGCGGGAGGCGGCAGGATAATTTTCGGAATAGATGAGGATTTTGAGATATGCGGCGTATACAATGCGGATGATTTGCAGCGGAAAATTATGGAGCAAAGTCTTCAAATGGTTCCCGTTGTGCGGCCCCTCTGCACAACCGCCCGTTTTGATGACAAGATGGTGGTATGCGCCGAAATTTGCGAAACGAACGCTTATGACAAGCCCTGTTTTTACGGCGGGGTGGGACGCATAAGAGGCTCCTACATTCGGGTGGGAGACGGAGACCGACGAATGAACGAATATGAAGTTTACAGTTACGAGGCTTTCAAGAGACGCATTCGCGATGACCTCAGAACGGATTTCAACGGCGAGGAGGGAGACCTTGAATCCGAAACCTTTGATAAATATGTGGAGGAAATGAAAAAGAAAAAGCCGAACGTAGCGGAGCTCCCCAGGGATAAATTTATGCGGACACAAAATTTCGAAGTGTCCCAAAAGCCCACATTGGCGGCGATACTGCTGTTTTGCGATTATCCCCAGGCGTTTTTCCCGCAGCTTTCCATAAATGCCGTGGTTTTCCCGGGCACCGAAAAAAACATATCCGGGGATAGGGGAGAGCGCTTTATCGACAATGCCCGCATTGACGGAAATTTGCCCCAAATGTTGGAAGGAGCCCTTAATTTCGTTCGCCGCAATATGAAAACAAGGACAATCATCGATCCGGTGACGGGCAAAAGAGCGGACAGGACGGAGTATCCCGTGGTGGCACTCAGGGAGCTTATTTTAAACGCCTTGATTCACAGGGATTACAGCATATATACCGAAAATTCCCCGATAGTTATGGAAATGTACAGAGACAAATTCGTGATTGAAAATCCCGGAGGCCTCTATGGCAGAACCACCCTTGACCAACTCGGCGAGGCTTCCGCTGACACCCGAAATCCCACCATCGCAGTCACTATGGAATTTATGGAGCAGAGCGAAAACCGATTCAGCGGAATACCCACAATCAGGAACGCTATGAAAGAGTATGACCTTCCCGAGCCTCTTTTCGAAAATGATCGAGGGGTCTTTCGGGCCACATTGTATAACAAAATCGAAAACAGCGATACAGGTGAACTTGAAGAGGAAAAACTGCTTCCCTATGAATCGGAGTTGCTTGAATTTTGCAAAATACCTCGAAGCCGAGGGGAAATCGAGGCCAGATTCGGCGGCAAAATCAGCATAATATACCTTATGAAAGTGACCGTTCACCCTCTTGTGAAGGCGGGGAAACTCAAAATGAGTCTGCCGGAAAGACCCAAAAGCAAAAACCAAAGATATCAAAGTTAAAAAAAGGGGCCGCTCGGTGCGGCCCCTTGGCTTTTTATTCGGAATAATCTTCCGCAGCTTTTCTGAGATAGGTCTTGTATCTGTCGGTCAAATCTTTCTCTGCCTTCTCGAAGAGGCCGGGAGCCTCGTCCGGGAATGCTCTGAGGAGCTGCAAATATCTGTTCTCGCCCTTCATGAATTCCTGGATGCTGCCCTGAGGCGGTTTGGAATCCAGAGTGAAGGGATTTGTGCCTTCCGGAGCTTGAGGATTGTATCTCCACAGGTGCCAATAACCGGCGTCTACGGCCTTTTTCTCCTCGGCAATGGAATTGCCCATGCCGCCCCGAGCCTTGATGCCGTGATTGATACAGGGAGCATAAGCGATAACCAGGGACGGGCCCGGATATGCCTCGGCCTCTTTGATGGCCGTCAATGCCTGCTGCATATTGGCGCCCAAAGCAATCTGAGCCACATATACATAGCCATAGGTGGTGGCAATCATGCCCAAATCCTTTTTCTTCACTCTCTTTCCGGAGGCGGCGAACTGTGCAACCGCAGCGGTGGGTGTGGCCTTTGAAGCCTGGCCGCCCGTGTTGGAGTAAACTTCCGTGTCCACAACGAAAAGGTTAATGTCCATATCGGCGGCAATAACGTGGTCAAGTCCGCCGTAGCCTATATCATAGGCCCAGCCGTCTCCGCCGAATACCCACTGGGAACGCTTAACCAGGAAGTCTGTCCTGTCGGCTATGTCCTTGATGGCGGGGTTGGTCAAATCGGCGTCTTTAATCAGAACTTCGATTTCCTTTGCGGCAGCCTTCGATGCTTCCGTATCGTCCTTGCCTGCAATCCAAGCCTTGAAGGCGTCAGCCAGTTTGGGATCCACGTCGTCCATAACGGAATTCATCTTGTTGACGAGACCCTGTCTTATCTTCTTGTTGGCAACAACCATACCCAAGCCGTATTCCGCATTATCCTCAAACAGGGAGTTCGCCCAAGCGGGGCCTTTGCCGTTTTCGTCTTTGCAATAGGGCATTGAGGGAGCCGAGCCGCCCCAAATGGATGTACATCCCGTAGCGTTGGCCACGATCATCCTGTCGCCGAACAACTGGGTTATGAGCTTGATATAGGGAGTCTCGCCGCAGCCTGCGCAGGCGCCCGAGAACTCTAAGTAAGGCATTGCGAACTGGGAGTTCTTGATGCTCTTTGTCTTGTCAACCAAATTGGCCTTGTTGGGAACGGACATACCGTAATCCCAATTTGCCGCCTCGCCTTTGGCAAGAACGTCGTCGATGGGTTTCATGGAGAGAGCCTGTATCTTCTCCGGGCAAACATTTGCGCATACTCCGCAGCCCAAGCAGTCAAGAGGAGATACCTGCATTCTGAATTTGAGGCCCTTGAGTTCCGGTCCGAGAGCGGGTTTGGTGGCAAATCCTTCCGGAGCCGCAGCCGCTTCTTCGTCGGTGAGCAGAACGGGACGGATTGCCGCATGGGGACATACCGCCGAGCACTGATTACACTGGATACACTTCGTAACATCCCATTCGGGAACCAAAACGGCAACGCCTCTCTTTTCATAGCGGGATGTGCCGGTCTCGAATGTGCCGTCTTCGCGGCCCGCGAATGTGCTGACCGGGAGCTTGTTGCCCCTCTGAGCATTGACGGGGTCAACCACCTTGGTGATGAATTCGGGTCTGCCGGTGTCCGCAACCGGTTCGTCAACCGCATCTTTCCAAGACGCGGGAACATCAACCTTGTGCAGAGCGTCTATGGCGCCGTCGACGGCATCGCAGTTCATCTTGACGATTTCCTCGCCCTTTCTGCCGTAGGTGTGCTTGATGGCGTCTTTGATATAGCCCACAGCCTGGTCAAAGGGGATAACGTTTGAGAGCTTGAAGAATGCGCTCTGGGTTACCATGTTGATTCTCGTGGGGCCCAAGCCTACCTTAACGGCCACATCAACGGCATTTATCGTATAGAAGTTGATATTCTTTTCGGCAATGTATCTCTTCACATTGGCGGGAAGGTTCTTGTCCAGTTCCTCATCCGACCATACGCAGTTGAGCAGGAATGTACCGCCCTCTCTGAGGCCTTCCAAAACGTCGTACTGATGTACATAAGCCGGCTTGTGGCAGGCAATGTAGTCCGCCTCATCCAAAAGATAAGTGGATTTGATGGGCTTTTTGCCGAATCTCAAGTGGGACATGGTCACGCCGCCGGACTTTTTGGAGTCATAATCAAAGTATGCCTGAGCATAGAGGTCGGTGTTGTCGCCGATGATCTTGATGGCGTCCTTGTTGGCGCCCACGGTTCCGTCGCTTCCGAAGCCCCAGAACTTGCAGCGCGTGGTGCCTTCCGGTGCGCAGTTGACGGTCTCGCCCAAAGGCAGGGACAATCCGGTAACATCATCCACGATACCGATTGTGAAGTTTGATTTGGGCTCATCCGCATCCAAATTGTTGAATACGGCAACCAGCTGGGTGGGTGTGGTGTCTTTTGAACCGAGTCCGTAACGGCCGCCCACGATTTTCGGAGCGTTGGGGCAATCCTTGTAAACATTGCAAATGTCAAGGAACAGAGGCTCGCCCAAGGAGCCGGGCTCTTTTGTTCTGTCCAAAACGGCAATCTTTTGAACCGTGTCGGGCATTGCGTCAAAGAAGTATTTGGCCGAGAACGGTCTGTAGAGGTGAACGTTCATAACGCCCACTTTTTCGCCCTTCGAAATCAAATAGTCAACGGTCTCTTCCGCCGCCTGGCAAACGCTGCCCATGGCGATGATAACCTTGGTGGCATCCGGGGCGCCGTAGTAATTGAAAGGCTTATACTCTCTGCCGGTAATCTTGGAGATTTCCTTCATGTAGTCATTAACGATGTCGGGGATGGCGTCATAGTACTTATTGGCAGACTCTCTGCCCTGGAAGTAGATGTCGCCGTTTTGTGCGGTACCTCTGAGCACGGGATGCTCCGGGTTGAGTGCATTGTCCTTGAAAGCCTTGACCGCATCCCAATCAACCAGCTTTTTGAGGTCTTCATAGTCCATAACCTCAATCTTCTGAATTTCATGGGAGGTTCTGAAGCCGTCGAAGAAGTGCAGGAAGGGAACTCTGCCCTTGATGGCTGCCAAATGAGCAACGCCGCCCAAATCCATAACTTCCTGAACGCTGCCCGATGCCAACATGGCAAAACCGGTCTGACGGCAAGCCATAACATCCTGGTGGTCACCGAAGATGTTAAGCGCATGAGCCGCCAAGGCTCTGGCACTTACATGGAAAACGGTAGGCAAAAGTTCGCCGGCGATTTTGTACATATTCGGTATCATAAGGAGCAGGCCCTGGGACGCCGTGAAAGTGGTAGTCAAAGCGCCGGCCTGGAGCGAGCCGTGAACGGCGCCTGCAGCGCCACCCTCGGACTGCATTTCAACCAATTCTACCGTTTCGCCGAAGATGTTCTTTTGGCCTTGCGCGCTCCACTCGTCAACGTACTCGGCCATTGGCGAGGAAGGCGTGATAGGATAGATGGCAGCGACTTCCGTAAACGCATATGCAACGTGAGCGGCCGCACAGTTGCCATCCATGGTCTTAAATTTAGCCATTGTGTTTTTGTCCTCCTTTAAGGTTTTAATTTTTTGGGGTTTATTGTTAATATCTTTTTTTCAAACTCATTTTGTCAATCAATATGAGTATATCATAAGTTTCTGGGAATTTCAAATGTTTTTATAAAAAAATTACAAAATTTTTCAATTTTTTTCACTGTTTTTGAGTTATTTTAATATCCGGGAAAATTTCTCAAAAACCCGGGAATTTTTTCGGCTTTTTTGATATTAAAGTCTTTACTAATTCCCAAAATTATGCTAACATATAGTGCGTAATAGTGCGTAAACCGCCTCGGTCCGTTGATTGGGTCAAAAATACGAAAGGATTTCCGGCGGTTTGCCTTTAGAAATATCATTTTAAAAAACCGTAGGGGCAAAAGGGGAGAAATTCCGTATGAAATGGAAGGAAATATCCAAATATTTGGGTCTGTTTATTTTTGCGGTGGCAGTCATCGCGGTATACAAGACCTTTGACAACATAGGTGTCGTTTTCGGTTGGCTGGGCCATTTGGTCACCATAGTGCGGCCTTTCATCATCGGCTTCGTTATAGCCTATATTCTGATGCTCCCCTGCCGTTTCATCGAAAGGAAATTGGAAAATCAGAAAAACGAGTGGCTCAAAAAACATCGGCGGCCCATTGCGGTTGTCATAATATACGCCGCCTTTGTTTTGATAATCACCTTGGTGCTTTTCGCCATTATCCCCTCCATCGTGTCCAGCTTGGTGGATTTCTATAACAACCTGCCCGGCCTGATTGAGGATTTCGTAAACTGGTTCAATTCCCTGAATTTGGGAGTGACCATAGGCAAAAACTCCTTATCGCAGCTCTTTGACAACGAGTATTTCTCAATCCAAAACCTCCTGAAATTCTTCGACAGAGCCAATATGAACCGCTACGCCCGCAGCGTCAAAAGCATAGGCTCCGGAGTGGCCCATGTGTTTATGGGAGTGATTGTTTCGGTCTATATGCTTTTGGACAGAGCCAACCTCAAGAACAGCCTGGTTCGCCTATCTCGGGTGCTGTTCAAGGAAAAAACTCGGAGCTTTATTGCCAAATACCTTCGCCGTATAAACGATTTTGTCAATAAATACATATATTGTATGGTCATCGATGCGATTATCATCTTCGTGCTGGCGGCGATTGTCCTTTCAATAGAGAGAGTCGAATATGCGCCGCTCTTGGGCCTGATGCTCGGTGTGTTCAATTTGATTCCCTACTTCGGCGCCATTATCGCAACGGCCACCATAGGTATCATCACGGTGTTCACCGGCTCGCTGACTTTGGCGATTGTGGCGGTTATCTCCATGATTGTCCTTCAACAAGTGGACGCCAACTTCATTCAGCCTCGGCTGCTTGCGGGTTCTCTCAAAGTCAAACCCCTGTGGGTCATCTTCGCGGTTTTGGTGGGAGGCGGCCTGTGCGGTGCGGTCGGCATATTTATGGCGGTGCCCATTGCGGCCTTGTGTCGGAGCATAATACTGGATTTTATGGAGAACCGAGAAGCCAAGGCGGGAATCCCCAGTCCACCCCGGGAGCAGCCCGAGGAGCCCAAAAAGCCCAAACGTCATATTCTTCCGAAACGTAAAAAGGGCAAAGACTCCGAGGGAGCAAGTCAAAATCAAACCGGGGGTGAGGCAAAACCCGAGCCCGAGTCCAACATCGAAACCAAGCCAAAACCCGAAACCGAAACCGAAAAAGAAAACAAAAATCAAAAGGAATCCGAATAAGGGTTCCTTTTGATTTATCTCTTATTTTATATTTTTCTGTGTCCGCCGCCGTATCAGCCCAAAAGGGCTCTGTCATTGGCAAATTCCTCTCCGCTTAAATCGGCGAATTTTTTGAGCAAATCGTCAACGGTCAGGGATTTTTTCTCTTCCCCTTCCACGCTGTAGATAATTTTACCCTCGTGCATCATTATGAGCTTGTTGCCATGGGCTATGGCGTCTTTCATATTGTGGGTAATCATCAAAGTGGTGAGGTTTCCCTCTTCGATAAACCTCTCCGACAGGCGCAGAACCGTGGCTGCGGTTTTGGGGTCAAGGGCCGCCGTGTGTTCGTCCAGGAGCAGCAGTTTCGGCTTTTGCATTACTGCCATAAGCAAGGTCAGTGCCTGCCTCTGTCCGCCCGACAGGAGTCCCACCTTTGTGGCCAATCTGTCCTCAAGGCCCAGGCCCAGGTGGGACAGCATTTCCTTATAGAGGGCCCTTTCCTTGTTGGTGATGGCCCATTTGAGGCTGTGGGTTTTTCCTCTGCGATAGGCAATGGACAGGTTTTCTTCAATCCACATATTTGCGGCGGTGCCCATCATGGGGTCCTGAAAAACTCTGCCCAAATATTTTGCCCGTTTATATTCCGGGAGCCTTGTCACATCGATGCCGTCGATAACTATGCTGCCCCTGTCGACTCGGAATACTCCGCAGATACTGTTAAGCAAGGTGGATTTTCCCGCTCCGTTGCCTCCGATTATGGTCACAAAATCCCCTTCGTTCAGGGTCAAATCGATTCCTCTGAGGGCCTGCTTTTCGTTGACGGTGCCCTTGTTGAAGGTCTTGTGGATGTTGGTTATCTTAAGCATTGTCCGAGCCCTCCTTGTCCGTTTGTCTTTCCGCGATTTTCCGCTTCCAGTAGGGCACGCCCAGGAATACGGCCACGACTATGGCAGACAGCATCTTAAGGTCATTGGCATCCAGGCCCGCTTGGAGGATGAGGGTTATAACCATATAGTATATTATTCCGCCGAACACAGCCGCAAGGAGTTTGAGAGCGAAATTCTTGAATATTCGGCCCAAAAGCACCTCGCCGATGATAACGGCGGCCAGGCCGATAACGATGGCGCCTCTTCCCATATTGATGTCGGCAAAGCCTTGGTATTGAGCAAGGAGTGCACCGGACAGGGCCACAAGGCCGTTTGACAGCACCAAGCCTATTATCTTGTTGGTCTCGGTGTTGATTCCGTTGGCACGGGCCATATTCTGGTTGCAACCGGTGGCACGGAGGGAATGTCCCAGCTCCGTACCGAAGAACCAATACATAACCCCGATAATCACCGCCACGAATATAGCGCCCGTCAATATGGCGCTCGGAATGTTGCGGAGGGAAATCATCAGGTCGTATTTTTCCACCGAAAGGGGCAAATTGGCCTTTTGGGACATAATCCTCAGATTTACGGAGTAGAGAATGAACTGAGTCAAAATACCCGAAAGTATGGCCGGAATGCCGAATTTGGTGTGAAATATTCCGGTGATTAAACCGGCCAGGCAGCCGGCGATTAAGGCTACCGCCAAGGCGAGCCAAACATTCATTCCCGCGGTGACGCAAACCACCAAGGTGGCGCCTCCCGTGGCCATTGTGCCGTCAACGGTCAAGTCCGCCACATCCAAAATCCTGAATGTTATGTAAACGCCCATGGCCATAATTCCCCAGATTATTCCCTGTGCAATTGCGCCGGGCATCGGAGCAAGAATACCAAGCATTTATATCATCCTTCCGTTTATGTTTGTCAAGGTGTATTCAGCATAGAAATTTGCAATGGAGTTTTCGCTCCATTGCAAATCACTGTTTGATTCGGTCGATTTTATTCGGCTTCTTCCGGAGCTAAAGCTTCATAGCCTTCGGGGATTGTGATACCCAAAGCTTCCGCACGGTCGGGCTCATACATCTTTGTCAGATCCGAAGCGTATTGAACTTCCATCTCGGCGGGATTTTTGCCGTTTACCAAAATTTCATAGGCCATTTCGCCGGCCGCTTGGCCGATGCTGTAGTAGGAAATGGAAAGGGTGGCGATACCGCAAGCTCTGCAGATACCTTCCTCGCCCGCGATAATCGGAACATTTGCGGGGCCCGCAATGTTGGCAACGATTTCACCGTTGGCTGCCACGGTGTTGTCCGTGGGGATATACAGAGCGTCCGCATTGCCGCAGGCGGTGGTGGTCACGGCGGCTATGTCGTTGGAGTCCGCAAAGGGATATTCCTCAGTGGTGTATCCCAATTTCTGAAGCTCGTCGGCTATGATGTCTATCTGATATTTTGAGTTTGCCTCGTTGGAACAATAGAGCAAGCCGATGTTTTTGGCATCGGGAAGGAGCTCTTTGAACATGGCTGCCTGTTCCTCGAGGGGAGCCAAGTCGGCGCTGCCCGTTACGTTTCTGCCCGATGTTCCCGTCCAGTCGTCAATGTCAAGAGCGGTGGCATAGTCCGTGATGGATGTGCCCACAATGGGTATGGAGTCCGTCGCTGCCGCCGCGGCCTGCAGTGCGGGAGTGGCATTGGCAAAAATCAAATCCTTGTCCGAGGATACAAACTGGTTGGCGATGGTGGCGCAGGTGGCGCTGTCTCCCGCGGCATTTTGGAGGTCAAAGTCAACCTTGTCCCCCAACTTTTCCGTAAGGGTGTCCATAAAGCCGTCGGTGGCCTTATCCAGAGCCTCATGCTGAACCAGCTGAACCAAACCGATGCTGTAGGTCTTTCCGGAATCTCCGGCAGCTTGGTCCGAGGTGGTGGCCGTGTCGCCGCCGCTGTTGCCGCAGCCCGCCAAGGACATCATGGCAAGGGATGCCGCAGCCAAAACAGCCAGTAATTTTTTCATTCTTTTCATAAAACATAAACTCCTTTTGTAAAATTTTTTATATAATCTTACCTACAGCTCATTTTATCATTTTATAAAACGGTTGTCAAGAAAAACCGTCAAATCCGAGGTAATTTTTTGTTTGACTCGGAACTTGACGAATCGCTCCGAATGTAGTAAAGTGTTACCGTAACCGAAAGAGTGCTTTTTCAATCCGCAAATCGAAGGGAGGCAAGAGGGATGTTAGGCAAAGCCGCGAATTTTTTGAAATACCGATACGGGGTCTGCTTTGTGACTCTTTTCGTAATCGGCATTTCCGCCTCCGTGTTCGGCGGATTCGGACTTTCGGGTTCTCGGACTTTTTGGTGCTTTTTGGCGGCGGGCCTTTTGTGCCTTATCATCGCCGTCCTCCTATCTTTGATGAAAAAGCCCCGGTTTGCGTCGGCGGCGGTTTGCGCCGTATATCTCGGGGCACTGCTCCTCGGATTCGGCTCCCCCTCCGCCTTTTATATTTCAAAGACAAAGGATTTCGACAAATTAAGCGGCAAAGAGGCGGAAATTTCCTGCCGTATAATCTCGGATACGGCCCCAAGCGCCTCGGGAAAGAGCATAACCGCGGAAGTTAGGCCCGACAAAGTGACGGTGGAGGGAGAGGAGATAAAAATCAACTCGAAAATCTTCGTCACCCTGCCCCTTGGAACGGAGGCAAAACGGGGCGACGGAATTTATATAAAAGGCAGACTCAATCCCCCGGAGACCGGAGGCGGCAGGGACTATCGTCTTTACCGTTTGGGCAGGAGAAGTTTTTGGACCCTCTTTGCGGAATCTGCGAAAAAAACGGAGCTGCCCTTGTCCCCTTGGGACAGGATTACGAAAATCACGGCCGGGGTAAGGGAAAAGATATTTGAGTTCTGCGACACAGCCTTTTCGGACAAAGAGGCCTCCGCCCTCCTTAAGGGGATTTTGACCGGCAGTCGGGAAGATTTTTCCGATGAGTTTTATGACAATATGTCAAATTCGGGATTTATGCACATAGCGGCGGTCTCCGGGCTGCACATCGGATTTTTGTGCGGCTTTGTGTTCTTCATACTCAAAATATTCCAAAGAAAAACCCGCGCTCTCTTTGCGGTGCCGATTTTGCTTGGCTATATGGCGGTGGCTGATTTCACTCCGTCCGTGGTTCGGGCGGTGATTATGACCTGCCTTGTTTTGGCTTCCTATTTTTTCGAAAAAACCCCCGACCTTATCACCTCCCTCTTTGTCTCCGCCTTTATCCAGTGCCTCATAAATCCCTTCACGGTGGCCAATGTGGGATTTTTGATGTCCTATGGGGCCACATTGTCTCTCGTTCTCTTTATGCCCGCCCTGGACCCGATTCTTCGAAAAATAAGTTCCGAGGCGGCGAATTTGTTCGGGAAAATAAAGCGTCCCGGGGGAAAACCCTTGCTCAACGATAAATTGACGGATATTCTGCGCAGGCTCTGCCTTGCCTTTCTGACCTCCCTGGCCGTGTCCCTGGTCTGCCAGCTGGGAATTATGCCCATTTCTCTTCATTATTTCGGCAAGGCCTCCGTTTTGTCCTTTGTGGGCAACATAGCGGTTGTCCCCTGCACAATGGTAGTCTTTGTCACGGGCCTCATCTGCGCAGCCCTGTTTTCCTTGGCTCCGAAACCCGCCGCACTTCTCTCCTGCGTGGCCGTGTATCCTTTCCTCAAAATCATAATCCTCTTGGCAAACACCTTTTCGAAATTTTCCTATGAGCCCATGTATAAGCCGGGATTTTTCGTGGCTCTTATCTGCTACGCTCTTGCATTTCTCCTGCTGAATTTTCTGACCAATTTCTCAAAAAAATTTACATCCCCCTCGAAAAGTGCCGAAAAACCGTAACTTTCGGGCCCAAAAAATTTTTTGACTTTTTTGAAAAAAAGTGTTGACAAACGAAAAAAACGTGGTATAATATAGACATAAGTCAAAGAAAGTCAAAGTCAGATTTGATGATGGGAAGATTGGAAGTGATTATGAAATGAAGCTCAGCAATATTATCGAGGATTTTATCAACGATATGCTTCGGCAGGCGGAGGCGGGAGAGATTGAGGTTCGGCGAAAAGAGCTTGCGGACCGGTTCAGCTGTGTGCCCTCCCAAATCAACTATGTCATATCCACTCGGTTTTCTCCCGAAAAGGGATATTTGGTGGAGAGCCGCAGAGGTGGCGGAGGATATATCCGCATCAGCCGAATCGCCTATGACAGCAGCGGAGCCAAGCTGATGCATGTGATAAATTCCATCGGAGACAGTATCGGAGCGGGAAGTGCGGAGGCCATTGTGAAAAACTGTTTTGACTACGGCCTGATTACCGAAAGAGAAGAGAAAATCATCACAAACGCGATGACCGAAAAGGCGCTGCCCCTCAAACAGCCCGACCAGGACAGAATCAGGGCGAAAATTTTGAAAAATATGCTTGTGAGCATTGCGTAGGTAAAAGGAGGAGATACCATGAAATGTCAAATTTGCGGCAACAGAGACGCTGCGGAAAAAATTCACTTGAATATCAACGGAAAAAAGAGCACGGTGGCGGTGTGTCCCGAGTGCGCCCAAAAGGTGGCGGGGACCATTTTTCCGGGAAGCGGCTCCCTGTATGAAAGTGCGGGGCTGGGGAATTTGGCTTCGGCCCTGTATGGGTTGACGGAGGCGGCTCAAAGCGCCGTGGGACCCGAAATTCTCAAGGCGGTGAACAAATGTCCCGTTTGCGGAATGACCTATGACGAATTTGTGCGGGGCGGCAAATTGGGATGCAGCGAGTGCTATTCCACTTTCCGAAGCAGGCTGCTGAGGCCCCTGAAACAGATTCACGGCACCTATGAGCATGTGGGCAAAATTCCCGAGCGGGGCGGAGGCACCCTCAAAAACACCCGCCGTCTGAGCGAGCTTGAGCGGAAGTTGGATGCGGCGGTGAAAGACCAGGAGTTTGAAAGAGCCGCGGAACTTCGGGACGAAATCAAGGCAATAAAGGGGGAAATGTAGTATGTGGTATTATGAATACGGCAAAGACGGCGATGTGGTCCTCTCCTCAAGAGTTCGCCTGGCAAGGAACATAGCGGGGCTGCCTTTCCCCGCCGCGGCGGACAAGAAAACCCAAGAGGAAATCATCGAAAAGGCCGTGGGCGCCCTGATAGGCCGAGATGACGGAGACAGGGCGGAAAAAATCAAGGAGATGAAACTCACCTTCATCGATATGGCAAATATGAACACCGAAGAGAGGCAGGCCATATCGGAATGCCATCTGATAAGCCCCCAATTTACGGAGAGCAATCTGAGGCGGGGCTTGGTGCTCAGTTCCGACAGCCGGGTGAGTGTGATGGTGAATGAGGAGGATCATCTTCGCATTCAATGTATGGAAGCGGGTTTTGCCATTGACAAATGCTACGCCACAGCCGATTTAATCGACAATTTTGCGGAGGAGAAGTTGGACTTTGCCTTTGATGAGGATTTCGGCTATCTGACCTGTTGCCCCACCAATGTGGGCACGGGGCTCAGAGCCTCCGTTATGGTCCACCTGCCAGGCTATGTTTTGACCGGAAAATTCGGGGAGCTGTCCACTACCCTGTCTCAATTGGGACTTACCGTTCGGGGAATATACGGCGAGGGCAGCAAAGGCTTGGGCAACATCTTCCAGATTTCCAACCAGCTGACCTTGGGTATGACCGAGCAGGATATAATAGACCGACTCAAGCAGATTGTGTCGGAGGTTGTGGAAAACGAGAGACGGCTTCGGGACCTTATCTACAAAAACGACAAATATCGTATTGAGGATAGGGTTATGCGCTCATTGGGAATCCTGCAGCGGGCGGTTTTGATGACCACCGACGAGGCCATGAAGAGACTTTCGGATTTGCGGCTGGGAGTTTCTTTGGGAATCATAGACAATGTGAAACCGGAGACGATAAACGAAATCACCTATTCCATATTGCCCGCCAACATTGTGAAAAATCACAACACGGCCAACGACTTCTCTCGGGATTTGAAACGGGGGGAGATAATCAAAAGCTATTTGGTATAAAAAACCGCAAAATACGGATTATATGAAACAAACGAAAGGATGTGCATACCATGTATGAAAACAGATTTACGGAAAGCGCCCAAAAGGTCATCAATTTGGCTGCGGAGAGTGCAAGAGAATTGGGCCACAACTATGTGGGAACCGAGCATATGCTCCTTGGGCTCATAAAAGAAGGAGAAGGAGTTGCGGCGAAGATATTGGAGTCCAACGGCATAACGGAAGATGCCGTGGAGGAAGTTATCGGTGAAATCCTCAATGTGGGAGAGCCCCTTCGGGATTTGCCCACCGGTCTCACCCCCCGCACGAAATACGTGATTGACAGAAGCGTGATGGAGGCGGCCAGATTGGGTCACAACTATGTGGGAACCGAGCACCTGCTCATCGCCCTCCTTCGGGAAGGCAGCAGCATTGCGGCCAAAATCTTGGTATCCCTGAATGCCAACCCCCAGAAGCTCTATGAGGATGTTATGAATATGCTCAGCGACAGCGACGGCAGCGGAGAATCCCCCGCCTACGGCGGATACGGTCCCAATCGGGGACGGTCCGGCAGAGCCGGAGGCAGAGAGGATTGTCCCACTTTGATGAAGTTCGGCAAGGATTTGACCCAAATGGCCAAAGAAGGCAAGCTTGACCCGGTAATCGGCAGAGACGACGCCATTGAGCGGGTAATTCAGGTTCTGAGCCGCAGGTCCAAAAACAACCCCTGCCTTATCGGAGAGCCCGGCGTGGGCAAAACGGCGGTGGCGGAAGGTTTGGCCCAAAAGATTGCGGCCGGCCAGGTGCCCGAGATTCTGAAAGACAAGAGAATCATCACCCTTGAGATGTCCTCAATGGTGGCAGGGGCCAAATATCGGGGCGACTTTGAGGAAAGACTCAAAAAGGCCATGGAGGAAGTCGGCAAATCGGGACGTGTCATTCTGTTCATAGACGAAATGCACACCATCATAGGCGCAGGTGCCGCAGAGGGCGCCATCGACGCCGCCAACATCCTAAAGCCCGCCCTGTCTCGGGGCGAAATCCAGATTGTGGGGGCCACGACCTTGGGCGAATACAGGAAATACATCGAAAAAGATGCGGCCCTTGAACGGAGATTTCAGCCCATCATCTTGGACGAGCCCACCTCCGAGGAAACCCTTGAAATTCTGAAGGGCATTCGGGACAAATACGAAGCTCACCACAGAGTGAAAATTTCGGACAAAGCCCTTGAGGCGGCCGTTTCCCTGTCCTCAAGATATATCTCCGACAGATTTCAGCCCGACAAATCCATAGATTTGGTGGACGAGGCGGCATCCCGCCTGAAGCTCAAGAGAATGACAGCGCCTCCGGATATTCGCAGTTTGGAGGAACAGATTGAGGCAGTCAAGACGGAGAAGGAATCCGCCATCACCACTCAGGAATACGAAAAAGCCGCAAAACTGCGGGATAAGGAGCGGGAACTGAGAGACAAACTGCGGGAGACCAAAGACAGCTGGAATCAAGGCAGCTCCGAGGACCGCGCGGTGGTCACGGAAAACGAGATTGCGGAAATCGTGTCCCTTTGGACGGGAATCCCGGTCAAAACCTTGGAGGAGACCGAAAGCGAGCGGCTGCTGAAACTCGAGGAGACCCTGCACAAGCGGGTAGTGGGCCAGGACGAAGCGGTGACTGCCGTGTCAAAGGCAATCCGCCGAGGCAGAGTGGGCCTCAAAGACCCCAAGCGCCCCATAGGCTCCTTTATATTCTTGGGCCCCACCGGCGTAGGCAAGACCGAGCTTTCAAAAGCTCTGGCCGAGGCCATGTTCGGAGACGAGGATGCGGTGATTCGCATCGATATGTCGGAGTATATGGAAAAGCACTCCGTATCGAAACTGGTAGGCTCTCCTCCGGGCTATGTGGGCTATGACGAGGGCGGACAGCTCACCGACAAGGTCAGAACCAAACCCTATTCGGTGATTTTGTTCGACGAAATCGAAAAGGCCCATCCGGATGTGTTCAACATCATGCTTCAGATTTTGGAAGACGGAATTCTCACGGACAGCCAGGGCAGGAGAGTGGATTTCCGCAACACCATCATCATCATGACCTCCAACTTGGGGGCTCGCCTCATAACCGGCGGCTCAAAATCCCTGGGCTTCTCCGCCTCGGATGAGGAAAATCGGGAAAAGGAAGACTATGAGAAAATCAAAGAGAGCGTTTTGGGCGAACTGAAACAGGCTTTCAGACCCGAATTCCTAAACAGATTGGACGAAATCATCGTGTTCCGCAAGCTCGGCAAAGAGGAAATCAAGGAGATTGCCCGTATGATGCTGAAAACCCTCTCTCAAAGGCTTGAAGAAAACGGCATTAAATCGGAATTCACCGACGCCGCCGTGGAGAAGATTTGCGAAAAGGGCTTTGACGACACCTACGGTGCCCGTCCTCTCCGCAGGGCCATCCAATCCGAAATCGAGGATATGATAGCCGAAAAGATGCTGGAAGGAGTAATAAAGCCCGGCGAAACCGCCACGGTGGACGCAGATGACAAAGGCTTCACCGTAAGAGTGAAAGAAGAGGCAAAATAACCGCCTCCGCCCATAAGAGCAGGGGGCCGTGGTCCGCATAGGATGCACGGCCCCCGAATTCCCGTAAATTTACCCAAAATCCCTATGGCCTCAAACCTGCGGAATCCTCGGGAAAAGCGGGAATTTATTCAAAGAAAAAAGCGGTTTTTGAAATATATCCGAATTTTAAAGTCCGCCTAAGTTTTGGGGTTTATATTTAATCCGCAAAACGATTTTAAACTCAAGGAGGATATGATATGAAGTTTAAGAAGTTATTGTCTTTTGTAACAATCGCCGCCTTGGCCGCAAATTCGGTCTTCGGTCTGTCGGTATACGGGGCGGCTCCCGAAACGGCGGCGGAGCGGGCCTCGGAGTCCCGTCCTTCGGAGATGCCGGAAGGCGGGACACCTCCCGAAATTCCCGGCGGCCAAAACAACGGAGAGACACCTCCGCCGAAACCGGAGGGCCAAACCGACGGACAGCCTCCGGAAGGCGGGATGCCTCCCGAAATGCCGGGCAATCAAAACGGAGGACCCGACTTCGGCGGGACGGAGCTTCCCTTTGAGGATGTGGCGGAAGATGCTTGGTATCGCGATGCCGTTTCCCAAATGTATGGCATGGGAATCATAAAAGGCACCTCAAGCACCGAATTCTCGCCGGATAAAAATCTGAGCACCGGGGAAATATTGACGATTCTCTGCAGGTCGGACGGAGGGCTTGCGTCGGATGCCGACGAAAATCCCTATTCGGCAGCGGCGGCATGGGCCGAGGAAAACCGGCTTTTCTCGGGAAATCTCTCCCTTGCGGAAAATCTTGAAACTCCCATCACTCGGGAGGACATGATGCTTTTGATATATAATTGGCTTGTTTATAAAACCGAGCTTCCCGAGGGGACTTCGGATTTGACGGAATTCATTGACGCCTCGGAGGTTTCTGACTATGCCAAAACCGCCGTCTCCTCCCTTGCGGGAGCGAAGATCATATTGGGCGACGGGGCCGCGCTGCATCCGAAGGATACCCTCACAAGAGCGGAAGCGGCTGCGATTTTGAGCCGCATAATAAAGCCCTCCCCGCCTCCGTTTGGAGGCGGAATGCCGGGAGGCGACGGCGAGGTGACTCGGGGCACGGCGGCAAACACCCTGTCCGAGGATGGGGATATAAGCGGTGAGACCTATGAATCCTTTGGCGACGACGAAAACGCCCTGAGAATTGAGGGGGCAAAAGTCAATCTTGACAATGTTACCGTGATAAAATCGGGGGGCGCTTCCTCAAGCACGGAAAGCGGCGATTTTTACGGTCAAAATGCGGCGCTCCTGGCTGCGGACGGCGCAACCGTCACGATAAAAAACGGTAAAATCGAATCCGATGCCCAAAACGGAAACGGGGTGTTCAGCTACGGCAGCGGCACAACGGTGAATATATCCGACACAACCATCGCCACGAAAAAAGACAACTCGGGGGGAATACAGACAACCGGAGGCGGCACGACAAATGCTCAAAACCTGATCGTGGAAACCGAGGGGAACTCCTCGGCGGCAATCCGCTCCGACAGGGGCGGCGGCACCGTGACCGTATCGGGCGGCACCTATAAATCAAAGGGTTTCAACTCCCCCGCCATATATTCAACCGCAGCCATAACCGTCGGGGATGCGGAACTCGCCGCAGAGAACTCCGAGGCCTTGGTCATCGAGGGCAAGAATTCCATCTCTCTTGAAAACTGCGATGTTTCGGGAAATATGAGCGCCACACAAGGGGCAAGCTCCGATGAAAACGTGCACAATGTTATGATTTACCAATCCATGTCCGGGGATGCCGAGGAGGGAACCTCCGAATTTTCAATGGAGGGAGGCAAGCTTATCGGCAACAGCGGGGATATGATATATGTGACCAATACCGATTCGGTTATCACTCTGAAAGGCGTTGAAATTCTGAACAAAGACAAAGAGGGCCTGCTGCTGCGGGTGACGGGCAACAGCGGAGCCCGAGGCTGGGGAACCCCGGGAGATAACGGGGCCCGGCTCAAGTTCACCGGGAACAATCAAACCCTTGAGGGGGACATTGCCGTCGACACGGTTTCCGCCATAGATATAAACCTTGAAAACAACTCAAACTTTACGGGCACCGTAAACATAATCGAAAACGAACAAGGGGGCAAATCGGAAACATCGGGCGCGGCCGTCACCATAGACGAGAGCTCAACTTGGACCCTTACGGGAGACTGCACGGTGACATCTCTTGAAAACCGCGGAAAAATAAACTACAACGGCCACAAAATAACCCTATCGGACGGAAGCGTTTTGTCCGAATAGGCGGGGCTTTCGAAACCTCCATAAGTAAGAGCGGGAGCGCTCCGAGCTTTTCAGCTTTGGGGCTGCTCCCGATTTTCCGTGAGTTTCCTCAATTCCTCTTGGAAGGTTTCTATATCTTTAAACTGCTTATAGACCGAGGCAAATCGAACATAGGCCACCTCGTCGACTTTTCTCAGCATATCCATAACCATCTCCCCGATTTTTTCGCTGGATACCTCCCGCCTTAGGGTGTTGTTGAGTCTGCTTTCTATTTCGTCCACCATGGCGTCCACGGTCTTTAGGGGAACGGGCCTGTTGGCACAGGCATTCAAAATCCCCCGTTCCAATTTCTCTCTGTCAAAAACCTGCCTTGACAGGTCTTTTTTTACCACAATAAGGGGGATGCTCTCCACTTTTTCATAGGTGGTGAAGCGTCTTTTGCAATTTAAGCATTCCCGCCTGCGTCTTATGGCGGTTCCGTCATCGGTTGACCGGGAATCCACAACCTTGCTGTCCGATGAGCCGCAATATACACATTTCATACAATCCTCTCCCTGTCGGCTTCCTCGCCGTATTTGGACATTTTTGCCCCCTGTTTCTTGGGATTATTATATATTACGGAAATAAATTTGTAAAGATTCTAACAAATTTGTCACACAATCGTAAGAGATTTTTAAATTTTTTGCCCGAGAGGCGCCGCTGCTCCTCTCGGAGAAATGAATAAAAACACAAATATACACAAAAACGGCTCCGAATATTTGTTAATTATTAATTTGAATTTGATTGACAAATCTTCCCAAAGGTTGTATAATATGGGTACGAGCAAAGGCGCTCACCTTGAGGGGTGGGCGCTTTTTGTTTTGCCGTTTGGGGGTATCCGGCCGTTTCTGTATACCGCTGACAGAATCGGCAAACGTATTTTATATACACTTTCTCCTTTACAAAACAATTACCGAATAAGAATGTGACCTCAAACGGCCTGTTTAACCAAAGGCGCCTCCGTCTCCCCGGAAGCGCCTTTTGATATTTGCCGAATACTCGTCACGGTCGGCTGCGCCCTAATCGAAAATCCTGTAGTAGAGCTTCAGCCAATCTCGGATAATGCGACGCCTTGAGTAGGTCTCAATGGCCCTTGCATAGGCCTCCAAAGTGGTGTTTCTGAAAACGCCGCCTCTTGATATTTCGTAGCGGTTATTTTTTGAATACTTGTTCGTGTCAATGGCATATCCGTATCTGAAATACCGTTTGGTTTGTTTCAGGACCTCATCGCTCAGATAGCCTCCCGGATAGGATATGGCGGTGACGTTTTTCCCGGTCACCTTGGCAAGGCTTGAGCAGGATTCCCGAAACTCCCCGTCCAACTCCTCGGTGCTCAGGGAGGTCAAATCAACATGGTGGGCGGTGTGGCTTTGGATACTCACAAAGCCGCTTTGGGTCATTTCCCGAATTTGTTCGGAGGATAAGTATCCCTCTTTGTCGATATAATCTCCCACCATAAACACGGTGGCTCGGAAGTTGTATTTCTTGAGCAGGGGATAGAGAATATCGTAGCAATCCTCATATCCGTCGTCAAAGGTCAGGATGACCGGTTTGTGCACATCATAGGCTTTCTCGTATTCCTCCGCAAAGAGGGTGGTGTATCCCTCCCGTTTCAGATAGTCGAATTGCTCCTCAAGCTGGGCGGGACGGCAGTACAAATTTTCGTCCCCGCCTCTCGGCTCCTCGGAAATGCAATGATACATCAAAACCGGAATCCCGGGCTCCGCGCAATAGGGCACCAAAAAGAGCAGGGCAAGCCCAATCAGAATCAGAATGACCGTGATCTTCCGCCGCCTTCTTTTTTTCCTCTCCCTGAATCTGCTCATAAAATCCTCATATAATCCCCGCTGCCCGAAATGCCCGAAATTTTTCCGAAAACGGCCGGGCTCGCCTTGTATTTTATTTAACCACGATATTAATCAGCTTTTTGGGCACGGCAATGCATTTCACAATCTCCTTGCCCTTGGTGAGCTCCTTGATTTTTTCGTTATTTACCGCAAGCTCCGTCATTTCCTCCCGGCTCATATCCGGGTCTATCATTATCTTATCCCTGATTTTGCCGTTTATCTGAAGGACGATTTCAATCTCATCCACCGCCAGGGCACTTTCGTCGTACTCGGGCCACTTCTCCAAAGCCAAGTCGGAGGTCTTTCCTATCATCTCCCACATCTCAAAAGCTATATGGGGCACAAAGGGCGAGAGCAGCACAATCAAAGAGGTGAGCGCCTCGGACACAACGGGCTTGTTTAGCCTGTCCTTGGGGGTATGCTCTTTGTAGTAATACATGGCATTGACCATTTCCATAATGGCGCTGATGGCCGTGTTGAAACTGAATCTGTCACAGTCCGCCGTGACTTTCTTTATGGCTCCGTGGACCGCCAAGCGCAACTTTCTCTCGGCCTCCGTCAGGGCGGAGGGGTCGGGCTTTTCCTCGGTGATGCAGTCCTTCAGGCTCTCCGTAAGCCTCCAAACCCTGTTCAAAAATCTGTAGGCCCCCTCAACGGCCGTGTCGTTCCAGTCAAGGTCCCGCTCCGGGGGAGCGGCAAAGAGAATAAACAGCCGCGCCGTGTCGGCACCGTATTTTTCTATGATTTCCTCGGGGCTGACCACATTGCCCAAAGATTTGGACATCTTGGTTCCGTCTTTCAGGACCATTCCCTGGGTCAGCAGGTTTTCAAAGGGCTCATCGCAGCTCACATAGCCGAAGTCGCAAAGGGCCTTGGTGAAAAATCTCGCATAGAGCAGGTGAAGTATGGCATGCTCCACTCCCCCTATGTATTGGTCGACATTCATCCAATAGTCCGCCTTGTCCTTGTCAAAGGGCATTTCGGTGTTGTGAGGGTCGCAATACCTCAAAAAATACCAGGAGGAGCACACAAAGGTGTCCATGGTGTCGGTCTCCCGTCTTGCGGGGCCTCCGCACTTGGGGCAGGTGGTGTGAACAAAATCCCCGCACTCTCCCAAGGGGGATTGACCCTTGCCCGTGAACTTCACATTCTGAGGCAGGATAACCGGAAGGTCCTCGTCGGGGACCAAAACTTCCCCGCATTTGTCGCAATACACAATGGGTATGGGGGCGCCCCAATATCTCTGGCGGGAAATCAGCCAATCCCTCAAACGGAAGTTGACTTTTTTGCGGCCTATTCCCCGCTTCTCAAGACTTCTCGTTATGGCCTTGATGGCGTCCCTGTTGTTCATGCCGTCAAACTCGCCCGAATTTTCCATGATACCCTCGGCGGCAAAGGCCTCGGTCATATCTTCGGATTTCATATTCTGTCCCTCGGGCTGTATTACGATTCTGATGGGAAGGTTGTATTTCTTGGCAAACTCAAAATCCCTTTGGTCGTGGGCGGCAACGCCCATTACTATACCGGTGCCGTAGTCAAGGAGCACATAGTTGGCAAGATAGAGGGGAATTTTCTCCCCGGTGAAGGGATGAATCAAATAGGTTCCGCTGAACACACCCTCTTTTTCCGTGTCTGTTGCGGAGCGGACAATCTCGCTTTGGGCCTGGACTTTTTTGATAAAGGCCCTGCATTCGGCCTCGTTTTCCTTTCCCGCTATGAGTTTTTCCACCAAGGGGTGCTCCGGGGCGATTACCATATAGCTCACGCCGAAAATCGTGTCGGGCCTTGTGGTATAGACAGTCAGTTTTTCATCGCTGCCCTCAATTTGAAAATCAACCTCCGCTCCCTCGCTGCGGCCGATCCAGTTGGTCTGCATGGATTTTACCTTGTCGGGCCAGCCGGTGAGTTTGTCTATATCGTCAAGGAGCCTTTGGGCATAGTCGGTGATTTTGAAGAACCACTGCTCCAAATCCTTTTTTCCGACTTCGCTCTTGCACCTTTCGCATTTGCCGTTCACAACCTGCTCGTTGGCAAGAACCGTGGCGCAAGAGGGGCACCAGTTCACATAGGATTTTTTTCTGTAGGCAAGACCGTGTTCATAGAGCCTTGCAAACATCCACTGGGTGAATTTGTAATAGTCCGGCTTGGCCGTTGCCACCTCTCTGTCCCAGTCATAGCTGAATCCCAACCGTTTGAGCTGCCGCTTCATATTGTCTATATTGGACCAAGTCCAGTCGGCCGGGTCCGCCCCGTGCTGAATCGCCGCATTTTCGGCGGGGAGCCCGAAAGAATCCCAGCCCATGGGATGGAGCACATTGTAGCCCTGCATTTTTTTGTACCTGGCCACAACATCGCCGATTGAATAGTTCCTCACGTGGCCCATATGAAGGTTTCCCGAAGGATAGGGGAACATCTCAAGGGCGTAATACTTGGGTTTGGAAGCATCGTCCGAAGTTTTAAACTCATCCGTCTCCTGCCAAATCTTCTGCCATTTTTCCTCAATGGTCTTAAAATCGTACTTCAAAATCAAATCCTCTTTTCTGTTTAAACTTATGAGATTAAGTCCGAAATATCCACTGCGATTCCGTCTTTCCAAATTCTCTCAAGGCCGTAGAACTCCCTTGTTTCCTCCCTGAAAATGTGAACAACCGCATCGTCATAGGCAAGCAGTATCCACTGCCCCGTCCGATAGCCTTCCTTGTTTGTGGGGACAATGCCGTCCTTCTCAAGTTCCTCTTCCAAGTTGTCGCACAGGGCTCTCACCTGGGTGTCGGAGCCTCCCGTGACGATTATAAAATACTCGGTCATGGTGGTGAGGGCGGATATGTCGATAACCTCTATGTCCCTGCCCTTTTTATTGTCAAGGATTTTCACTATTTTGTTCACCGTATCGTTTTTGCTTGCCATATTTTCTCCTTTCCCTTATCAGTGACTGAAATTCTCATCTATCAGATTTTTGGTTTCGTTTTCGCTGTGAATAAAATATGAAACGCCGCCCCGATAGGCTCCCTCTCCCGGAAGCTGATATACGTTGATGTTTTTCCTGCCTATGGTCAACACCCGAAACATCAGCTGCCACACTTCCTTGTTGTTAAGGTCCGTGTTTGTGTTTTTCATCACAGCCCCGTATATAAACGGAGCCTTGAGGATTCCTATGGGGCTCATTGTTTTCTTCAACACGGCGGAATAAAACTCCGCCTGGGTCTTGTTCCTGTCCAAATCCCCTCCGGGATATCCGGAACCGTCGTCGTTTTTTCGGAACCTCATAAACATCATGGCTTCCTCGCCGTTCAGCTTTTGGCGGCCTGCCTTCAGCTCTATGGAAAGTCCCTGAACCGGGTCGTGGTAGTTCATGTCAATGGGCACATCCACGGTAACTCCCCCCAAGGCGTCCACAATCTCCTTAAATGCGTCGAAGGTCACGGTGGCAAAAAAGTCCGTGTAGAGCCCCGTCACGCTTCTGACTTCCTCTTTGAGGGTGTCGATTCCGGAAAAATATGCCGAATTTATCTTTTTATCGTTCCTTTTATTGTTTACCCGAGTGTCTCGGGGAATTTGCAAAACACTCACTTTTTTTTGGGCGGTATCCACCTGAACCATCAAAATCAAATCGGTTCTGTAGCCGCCCGCATCCACTCCCGCCACCAGGATATTGGTGACATCCGTCAGTCGGGACGGGGCGTTGTCTCCGATAAATGTCTTCCCGGCAAAAAAGCCTATCACGATAAACACTATCAAAACAACCGCCGACAGCAGCCTGACAAAAAAAGGTTTTCTCCTCATAATCCGTCTCCTACCGAAGAAGCGGAGCTTTTATCCCCGCTTCATTATCAAGTCGTTTCGGGCGTGCATGGTATTGGGATGAATAACAAGGCCCCTCCTTATGAGGTCCTTTATGGTTTCGTCAATGCCGTGAATTATCGCCTCGTTTATATCCTCATAGGCCATATTCCGCAGCTCCTCAACACCGTCAAAATCCCGATTGGGCTCTATGTAGTCCGCTATGTATATTATCTTGGTCAAAAGACCCATACCGCCCTTCCCGGTGGTGTGATATTTCACCGCATCCAAGATTTCCGGGTCATAGATTCCGAACTTCCGCTGGGCGTCGCAGGCTCCCAAAGGTCCGTGGAGAATTTTGGGCATCATTTTCGACATGGAATCCACAACCACTCCGTATTCTTCCTTCAGGATATTTTCCATCTTTTCGGGGGGATATTCTTTGGCGCAATCATGAACCAGGCCCGCAAGATATGCCTTCTCCGTATCCGCTCCGTATCGTCGGGCAAGCTTTTCCGCTTCGCTTGCCACGCCCAAGGAATGGATGTAGCGCCTTTTGCTCAAAGTCTCCCTGAGCTCCTTCTTGATGTGCTCAATGCTCACAGCGCTCAGTTCTTCCGTCATCTTATCCACCTCCGTACAGATTGTGTTTTTCTATATAGTCCGCCACGCTGTTTGGGGTAAGGTATCTGACAGACTTGCCGTCCCGAATCATCCCCCGCAGCAGGGTTGAGGAAATGTCTATAAGGGGAATCGAAATCTTTTCGATTTTGGCACCGAATCGGCTCTTGAGCTCCCCGATTTTTTTCTCGATATCTCCCTTTTCGAAACCGGGTCTTCCCGCCACCGCCACGGTGCACAAGTCGAAAATCACATCGGGCCTGTGCCACCGCTCCATATAGTCCAAAGAATCGGCTCCCACCAAAAAATACAGGTCCGCATCTCCGTAGGCGCCGCTTTTGAGAGCCCTTAAGGTGTTTGCCGTGTAGGTGGTTCCTTCGTTTTTTATCTCCATGGGGGACAGCTCAAAGGCGGAATCTTTTTCAATGACGGGTTTTAACATTTCCAGTCTGTGCCTGTCCTCCGCCTCCTTGGGGGCAGCCTTATAGGCCGTCTTTCCGGTGGGCATAAAAACCACCTTGTCAAGCCCCAGCTGTTCATAAGCCGCCCGGGCAATCACAAAATGCCCGAAATGGGGCGGGTCGAAAGTTCCGCCCATTATTCCGATTTTTTTGAATGTGCTTCCGCCTTTTTCCATAAGATTATAAGTCCGAATCTCTTATCGATTCAATATATCAATAGGATATTACTTCCGTTACTCCTTCGTCGATGGTCTTGGCCCGCTTTCCGTCATCCCGTGTGCGGAACAGCTCAAAGGAGGTGATTCCGCCGGTGCTGTTATAGTACACGATGTCCCCGTTGTTCTTAAGACCGTAGGAGCTGGCCCCCTTGACAACTTCCCGGGTTTTGCCCTTGTTGTTCACGCAGTATACATCCCCGGTTTTGGTCTCCAAACTGTAGTTCTTGGCATATACCATATAGTTTCCGTTTTTGTCAAAGGTGAAGGCCCCCGCTCCCACTTCCGTGGCAAGGGAGGTGATTTTTTCGTTGTTCCAGGCGTTCAGGTTCACCAAATTCCAGGTTATGTCATATCCGTCCGCATATCTGATAATCTGTCCGTCGGGAGTGATGTCGCAGGAATGGGCCGTGTCGCTGATTTTGGTATCGCTGCCCACAACTCCGTTGACTATGGGAACGGTGAACAGGGCCCCGTATTCCCGAGCCACATCATAGCCCTGAATAAAGGCCGCCTTTGTGAAGTCGTCGTTTATGTCGAACTGGAACACCCGCTTGTGGTCCTCATCATCGAGGACCGTGATGTTTTGGGCCAAAATCTGACCCTCCGTGCCCGAAAGGTTTGCATAGTAATAGTCAAAGGCGGTTCCCTCGGCATTGGCTTTTCTGAAAACCGCCGCCTGCTCGTCGGCACTCACGGACACAAGCTCCGTCAAACTGTTCGAGAGCTTTTCCTTCTCGCCGCTTGCAAGACTCACATAATAGAGAGATTGATAATATTCCTCCGCCTCTCCGTATGTGCCTCCCGCATACATTCCGTCGGATAAGGTGCACAGTATGGGCTCGCATCTTGAGCCGCCGGTTATCATAACCTTTTCCTCCGAATCGGCCTTTTGGAGATAGAGTTCAAAGCATTGGTTATCTTCGTTATAGTTTTTGGCATAAACCGCAGCCCGTCCGCCGGGATTTGTGCCGAACACATCATACACATCCGAGTCTATCATATTCGTGCCGACAACATTGCCCTTGTCCAGCACGGCCATATGGAGATTTCCCACATGATACTCGCTGTTGTATTCGTTTATATAGAGCAAGCTTCCCATGTTTTGGCCGAACACAAAGTGGTCCGGGAGAACTCCGGGAGCCAATTCCGTTGCGGTTTGGGTGACGGCGGACCAGAACCAAAGGGTTCCGCCGTAGCCGTACTTATCCGTTCCGGTCAGATACATAACCCCGGTGCCGTCATCGGATACCGATATTTTGTCATAAACATCATCGGCAATCTTAACATTGCTCTTCCGCTTTCCGCTTTGGGAATAGTTGAGGGTGCCTTTGCTGTTGTTGAAATCCTCGTTGTCTATGAAATATATGCCCAGACCGTCTTCGGTATAGTTCACCAAATCCTTTTCCCTGAAAGGCTCAAAGGGCGGTTCCTCGGTGGGGGTTTCTTCCTCGTCTTCCTCATAGTCCCTGCGGGAGGGAGTGGAGGTGGGCTCCACCGGTTCCACATATTCGCCGGAGACAAAGTTTCCGCTTATTTCAATCTCCTTTCCGTCATAGGAGGAAAACAGCATATTGC
The DNA here is from genome assembly GCA_964617455.1 of uncultured Oscillospiraceae bacterium. Classification (GTDB taxonomy): domain Bacteria; phylum Bacillota; class Clostridia; order Monoglobales; family Monoglobaceae; genus Monoglobus. The sequence goes on from CAZTYF010000001.1 coordinate 107,094, forward strand.
CCTTGGCATAGACCGTGGGCGTTTCGGGCATCTGCACGGTGACCTTTGTGGCCATATTGACAGACACAATAACCACCGCAACCACCAAAACCGCCAAAATGCATCCTATTGCCAGACCCAATTTGGCAGACATTTTATGCTTCTTCCGACTTCCCTTTGAAAGCTTCTCTTCCGTTCCCTCCGAGGCTTTGACTTGGGAATCCTTTGACCGTGCCTCTCGGCCGAATTTTCCCCCTTCGTCTTTTTTCTGCTGCTTCCGCTCCCGCTTTTCCTTTCGGGCAAGACGGGCCGCCTCCAACGCCTTTATCTTTTCGTCGTCGGTCATATTGGCAAAGTTGTCGTCATATCGGGCTTCCCGCTTTTTCCGCAGCTCTTCGTCGATTTGGTATTTATTTTCCTCCTCCGATGGGGTTTCGAACATTTTGGAATATTGGGCATCAAAATCGCTGTCCGTTTTATTTTGCGCCGCTCCCTCCGCCTCGGATACGGGCGTTCCGCAATTCGGGCAAACCTTTGCGTCGGACGGAAACTCGGCACCGCATTTTTCACATTTCATAATCACTTGACCACCTTTCGACGGCGTCAAAAAACGCCTTCATCCTTGGGATTGATAATAGCTATACACTGAAATTTTAACACATATCCTACCAAAAAACAATATCTTTCGGAAAATTTATTTGAAATTTTCCGAAACAAAGGCTCCCCTTCCGAATTACGAAAGTGAGCCCTTGTTTTTTTTCAAATTTTCCACCATATCCCTTTCCTCCCGGGAGAGCTTGGCTTTGGCGAGCATACCGCGCCTTTTTTCAAAGGTGGTCAAAATCGCCTGCTCCCGTTTCCAGGCCTCTATGTTTTTGTGGTGGCCGCTTAAGAGAACTTCCGGCACCCGCTTTCCGTGCCACACCTCCGGACGGGTGTATTGGGGATATTCCAGCAGGCCCCCGTAGTGGGATTCGTCGGAGAAGGCCTCTTCGGATTTGAGCACTCCGGGCAGGAGCCGAGTCACACAGTCCACAAAGGCCATGGCGGCAATCTCTCCGCCGGTCAGCACAAAATCTCCCAGGGAGATTTCCATATCCACGATTTCGTCCGTCACCCGCTTGTCAACCCCCTCATAGTGGCCGCACAAAATCACGATTCGGTCGTATTTCTTCGCCATCCGCTTTGCCATGGCCTGGGTCAGGGTCTTCCCTTGGGGGGACATATACACGGTGAACGGTTTGGAGCCCGGGCCCTCCGCAACGCTCTCATAGGCCTTGAATATGGGCTCCGCCTGCATTATCATTCCTCGGCCTCCGCCGTAGGGATAGTGGTCCACCCGTCTGTGTTTGTTGAAGGCAAAATCCCGTATTTGCACATAATTCAGCTCCACCAGTCCTTTGGCGGCGGCTCTGCCGATTATGCTGCTTCCCAAGACCGCCTCGAACATTTCGGGAAACAGGGTCAATATGTCAAACCTCATTCGTCAATCAGCCCTTTCAGCGGGCGGACCGTGATATATCCCCCCTCTATGTCGGTCTCTTTCACCACATCTTTCAGCACCGGAATCAATATCTGCCTGTCCCCCGGGGTATCCTTCAGAACATACACATCGTTGCTGCCGGTCTTTATCACATCGCAAACCTTGCCCAAAACCCGTCCGTCCTCATCCCGAACCTCCAGGCCCAAAATGTCGGCGATAAAATACCGCCCTTCCGGAAGGGGAAAATCTTCCCGCCTCACATAGACGATTTTGTTTTTGAGCTTTTCCGCCGCATTCATATCCTCAATCCCCGCAAGCTTCACTATTTGGCAGGTTTTGTGATATCTGTTGCTCAGGATTTCATATTCCTTTCCGTCAATGATGAGAGAGGCCAGCTCGTCAAACACACAGGGGTCGTCGCACCAGGGCATGATTTTCACCTCGCCCCGAATGCCGTGGGTATTCACCGCTTTTCCGATTTCAAGCATATCCGTCATATTATCCCAACTCCCGTAAAATTTCCGTATAATCAAAAATTCAGACATCCGCATAACGAGGCGGACATCTGAACTTAAATTCCGCTTAAATAATGTCGACAACCGCCTTTTTGTTTACTCGGTTGCCCGCACTTTTGACCACGGTTCTTATAGCCTTGGCAATTCTGCCCTGTTTTCCGATGACTTTGCCCATATCGGCTTCGGCAACATGGAGCTTGAGAACCGTCAGATTCTCTTTTTCCACCACTTCCACTTCCACCGCATCCGGGTTGCTCACCAGGGATTTGGCTATAAATGTCAACAATTCCTCCATACCGGTATCCTCCTCATTTGTGGGGGTATCAGTCTATGATGCCCTTTTGTTTCAAAAGCCTCTTCACGGTGTCTGTGGGCTGGGCTCCGTTGGCTATCCACTTTTTGACTTTCTCTCCGTCAAATTCCACCGCCGCCGGCTCAACCATCGGGTTGTAAGTTCCGACCTGCTCTATGAATCTGCCGTCTCTCGGAAAGCGGGAATCCGCCACTACCACACGATAAAAGGGAACTTTCTTCGCACCCATCCTCTTTAAACGAATTTTTACTGCCATTTTTAATCCTCCAAATTATGTATTTTATTTAATTATTTTCCGTTTGATTCGGGCCTTTGCCCTACATAAACATTCCCGGCGGGAATCCGCCTTTGCTCATTTTCTTCATTTTTTTGTTTGCGTTGCCCCCGGAGAATTGTTTCATCATCCGCTGCATTTGGTCAAACTGTTTCATCAAAGCGTTGACTTCCACAATGGAAACGCCGCTTCCCTTGGCGATTCTCTCCTTGCGGGAGGGAGTGAGCCTGTCTTTCAGCTCCCTCTCATTCGGGGTCATGGATTTGATAATCGCCTCGATGTGGGCCATTTTCTTCTCGTCCACTTGGGCGTTTTTCAAAGCCTTGGCATTGATTCCCGGAATCATACCCAAAAGGTTTTGTATGGGGCCCATATTTTTCATCTGGTCCATCTGGTCCAAAAAGTCCGTAAAAGTAAACCGCTGGGAGCGGAGTCTCTTTTCCAACTCCTCGGCTTTTTTCAAATCGATTGCCTGCTCCGCCTTTTCGATGAAGCTGAGCATATCCCCCATACCCAAAATGCGGGATGCCATACGGTCGGGATGGAACTGCTCGATGTCGGTGAGTTTTTCGCCTACGCCGCAGAACTTTATGGGTTTTCCGGTCACGGCTCTGACGGACAGGGCCGCTCCGCCTCGGGTGTCGCCGTCAAGTTTGGTGAGCACCACTCCGGAAATTTCCAGCTCGCTGTTGAACTTGTCCGCCACATTTACCGCATCCTGTCCGGTCATGGCGTCAACCGTGAGCAATATCTCGGTGGGCTCCGTCTCCGCCTGCAGCCGTTTCAGCTCATCCATAAGCTCTTCGTCGATGTGGAGCCGTCCTGCGGTGTCTATGATAAACAAGTCGTTTGCATGGCTTTTGGCATATTCAAGACCCCTTCGGGCAATCCCCACCGCATCGGTCACGCCCTCTTCCGCATAGACGGGCAAATCCAATTTTTCGCCCACAACCTGAAGCTGCTTGACGGCGGCGGGCCTGTATACATCACAGGCGCAAAGGAGGGGCCGCTTGCCCTGCTTCTTGAGGAGGCCTCCCAATTTGGCGGCCGTGGTGGTTTTGCCCGCACCCTGCAGACCCACCATCATCACAACCGTCGGAGGCTTGGGAGAAATATTCAGCTTCTCCGCCTCTCCCCCCATGAGACGCACCAACTCTTCGTTTACTATTTTGATAACCTGCTGGCCCGGGGTGAGGGATTCCATCACCTCTGCGCCGCTCGCCCTTTCGGAGACGTCTTTGACAAAATTCTTCACAACTTTGAAGTTGACATCCGCCTCAAGGAGGGCAAGCTTCACTTCCCGCATGGCCGCCTTCAGGTCCTTTTCGGAAACTTTTCCCTTTCCCCGCAGTTTTTTGAATGTGTTTTGCAGCTTTTCCGTTAAGCTTTCAAATGCCATAAATCCACCTCATTTATGTGTTAAGGCCGTTGATTTCCTGAATTATCGCGAGTATGTCGTTTATCTTGTGTTTCAAATTGTCGGACAGATTCCTGTTCTCCGGCGAGGCCTCGATTTCCCCGATGATTTTGTCGATTCTGTCAAGGTCCGCCCTGATTTTGAGAAACCTCGCCCCCAAGCCCAAACGTTCTTCCGTATCCAAGAGAATTTTCTCGGCCCGAACCAAGTTGTCCCGCACACCCTGACGGGTAATGCCCATATGCTCGCCGATTTCCGACAGAGACAAATCCTCGTTGTAATAGAGGTCGACACTCTCCGCCTGCCGCTCGGTAAGTAGATTTCCGTAAAAATCAAACAACAGGGATATCTTAACATTCTTGTCCATAACGGCACCTCGTAAAGTTTTCTGCCTTTACAGCCCATACATTTTAATACACCCAAACTGTTTTGTCAAGTACTTTTGACAAAATAGTTAAAAAAAGAACAGCAAAACCCCCGCAAAGGGAACTTTGCGGGGCGGCGAATCCGCTCAATATCCGAATATTTCATGCCACGAGCACCCTCTCTTTCATCAGGGTTTATAATTTCAAAGCCGATTCTATTGCCGACTATAGCACAAAAGAGGGGGTTTGTCAAGGTTGGGCGCGGGTTGGGGTTGCTTTTTTGAGGCGGGAGTGGTATAATCAAGCAAATCAAGCGGGGAGTGTGAATGTTTATGTGGATGGTTTTTGCTCTGTTGTCTGCGGTTTTTGCGGCTCTTACTTCCATACTTGCGAAAATAGGTATCGACGGAGTCGATTCCAATCTTGCCACTGCCATCAGGACCGTTGTGGCGGTCATTATGGCTTGGGGGATGGTGTTCCTCACCCATGCCCAAAGCGGGCTGCCCGGCATAAGCCGCAAAAGCTGGCTGTTTTTGATTCTGTCGGGCCTGGCCACCGGAGCCTCCTGGCTCTGTTACTACAAAGCCCTGCAACTGGGAGATGTGTCCAAAGTGGTGCCCATAGACAAGCTCAGTGTGGTTTTCACGCTGATTTTGGCCTTTGTGCTCCTTCGGGAGGAGTTTACTTTCAAATCTCTGATAGGCTGCATCCTGATCGGCGCCGGGACCCTTATTATGGTCCTGTGACAGTCCCTTCCCTCAAATGCAAAAGAAAAATGGGGAAAACGGCAAAAAAACCTTGATAAATCCAAGGCATTGGGGTAAAATTAAATTCGGGGGAGAGGCTCCTTGGGACATCCCGATTTGCCCGAGAGACTCATAACCGAATCACAATGTAAAAAATTTTATATTAACAATATATGATATATGTTGGAGGTAATACCATGAACAAGAAAACAGTCGACGATGTTAATCTGAAGGGCAAAAAGGTGTTGGTACGCTGTGATTTCAACGTTCCCATCAAGGACGGCAAAATCACGGACGAGACCCGCATAAACGGCGCCATGCCCACAATCAAGAAGCTGGTGGGCGACGGGGCCAAGGTTATTCTGTGCTCCCATATGGGAAAGCCCAAGGGAAAGGTTGTGGAGAGTCTGTCTTTGGCTCCCGTGGCCGCATCTCTGTCCGAGAAATTGGGCAAGGACGTTGTGTTTGCGGACGATGACACCGTGGTGGGCGAAAAGGCCAAGGCGGCCGTTGCGAATATGAAAGACGGCGATGTGGTCCTCCTGCAAAACACCCGTTTCAGAGCCGAGGAGACCAAGAATGAGGAGAATTTCAGCAGGGAATTGGCATCCCTGGCGGAGGCTTTTGTCAATGACGCCTTCGGCAGCGCCCACAGAGCCCATTGCTCCACCGTGGGTGTGACCGAGTTCCTGAGCCCCTGCGTTTCGGGATATCTTATGGCGAAAGAGATTGACTTTATGGGCAATGCCATAGACAATCCGGTTCGTCCCTTGGTGGCTATTTTGGGCGGTGCAAAGGTTTCCGACAAACTGAATGTTATATCCACCCTTCTTGAAAAGTGCGACACCCTTATCATAGGCGGCGGAATGGCTTATACCTTCCTGAAAGCCCTGGGCCTTGAGGTGGGCACATCCTTGGTGGACGAGGACAAACTCGACTATTGCAGGGAGATGATTGAAAAGGCGTCGGAGCTGGGCAAAACCTTGGAGCTCCCCATCGACGTCGTTGTTGCGCCCAAATTCCCCGATCCCATTGATGCGGAAATCAAAACTGAAACCGTTTCCGTGGACAGAATTCCCGCAGACATGATGGGCCTTGACATAGGAAAAGAGACCCGCGCCCTGTTTGCGGATGCGGTCAAGAACGCAAAGACCGTGGTATGGAACGGACCTATGGGCGTGTTCGAAAATCCCACATTGGCGGCAGGCACCGTTGCCGTGGCCAAAGCTTTGGCGGACACGGATGCCACCACGATAATCGGCGGCGGAGACAGTGCGGCAGCCATCAACAACTTGGGCTTCGGAGACAAGATGAGTCACATTTCCACGGGCGGCGGCGCCTCTATGGAACTCCTGGAAGGCAAAGTTCTGCCCGGCTGCGCTGCTCTTGACGACAAATAGGAGGCAGCTGTTGTGAGAAAGAAGATAATAGCCGGCAACTGGAAGATGAACAAAACCCCCACCGAGACAAGCCGTTTGGCGGAGGAGATTGTCAAAAATTCCGCAGGTGCAGGCTGCGACGTGGTGATCTGCCCCCCGGCGATTTGCATACCCGCCGCAGGAGAGGCCGTCAAAGGCAGCAATGTGGCCCTCGGGGCGCAAAATGTCCATTTCGAAGAGAGCGGTGCCTACACCGGAGAAATTGCCCCGAATATGCTCCTTGACGCAGGTGTTCGGTATGTTATAATCGGCCACAGCGAGAGACGGGGATATTTCGGCGAGACGGACGAGACCGTGAATTTGAGAACCCGAGCCGCCCTGGGAGCGGGACTTTTGCCCATCGTCTGCGTGGGAGAGAGCCTGACCGAGCGGGAGAGGGGGATTACCTCCGAAACGGTCTGCCGCCAAGTCAAGCTGGCCTTTTTGAACATAGCCAAAGAGGATGCGAAAAAAATCACCATCGCCTATGAGCCCATTTGGGCCATCGGCACCGGCCAAACCGCTACGGCGGACCAGGCTGACGAAGTTTGCGGAATCATCAGGACCACCTTGGGCACCATCTATGGTGAAGATACCGCCGAAAAAATCAGAATCCAATACGGCGGCAGCATGAATCCCGAAAATGCGGCGGAGCTTTTGTCAAAGCCCAATATCGACGGGGGCCTTATCGGCGGCGCCTCATTGAACGGGGAAGACTTTGACGCCATCGTAAAGGCGGCGGACAGAAGCGAGATAAAAAATTAAGAGAATTGATTTAGGAGATAGAGTAATGAGCAAAAAACCATATGCTTTGATTATAATGGACGGTTTCGGCGTAAACAAGCGCCATGACGGCAATGCCATCTATACCGCCAACACTCCGAATCTTGACGGATACAAGAGGGAGTGTCCCAACAATGTGATTCATGCATCCGGTTTGGATGTGGGCCTGCCCGACGGCCAAATGGGAAACTCCGAGGTGGGACACACCAACATCGGAGCGGGCAGAATCGTGTATCAGGAATTGACCCGAATCACCAAGGCCATTGAGGACGGAAGCCTCTTTGAAAACGAGGCCCTTTTGGGAGCCATGGAAAATTGCAAAAAGTACGGCTCCGCCCTGCATTTGTTCGGACTCCTTTCCCCCGGCGGCGTCCACAGCCACCAAAACCACCTCTATGGGCTCCTCAATATGGCAAAGGCCCACGGGCTCACCGAGGTGCACGTTCACGGATTTTTGGACGGCAGGGATGTTCCCCCCGCCTCGGCGGAGGAATATATAAAAGAGCTCCTTGCCAAGGAGGAGGAAATCGGCGTGGGCGACATTGCCACAATCAGCGGCAGATACTATGCCATGGACAGAGACAACCGCTGGGAGAGAGTGAACAAAGCCTATGACGCCATTGTCAAAGGCGAGGGCAAGCTCTTCGGCAGCGCCGTCGACGCCATCGAGAGCAGCTATAAGGAAGACGTGACCGACGAGTTTGTGGTTCCCTCCGTTATCCTGAAAGACGGAAAGCCGACGGGCTTGCTCAAGGAGCACGATTCGGTTATTTTCTATAACTTCAGACCGGACAGGGCCAGAGAATTGACCCGAACAATCGTGGACCCGGAATTTTCCGGCTTTGAGAGGGAGATGTTCGAGACCTACTATGTGACCATGACTCAATATGACGCCACCATGCCCAATGTGCATATAGCCTTCAAACCCGAAAGCCTATCCAACACCTTCGGCGAATATATGAGCAAATTGGGCAAGACGCAGCTGAGGATTGCGGAGACGGAAAAATATGCCCATGTCACCTTCTTCTTCAACGGCGGAGTGGAGGCTCCCTATGAGGGAGAGGATAGGGTTCTTATCAACTCCCCCAAAGTTGCCACCTATGACCTGCAGCCGGAGATGAGCGCCCCGGAGGTCACCGAGGCGGTTGTGGAGAGAATAAAGAGCGGCAAGTACGACTGCATTATCTTAAACTTTGCCAATTGCGATATGGTGGGACACACGGGCGTGTTTGATGCGGCGGTGAAAGCCGTGGAAACCGTTGACACCTGCGTTGGCAAGGTGGTTGACGCCATCCTCGAAATGGGAGGCGAGGCCCTTATCACCGCGGACCACGGCAATGCGGACCAGATGATAGACTATGAAACCGGGGAGCCCTTCACGGCCCACACCACCAATGTGGTGCCCCTGATACTCATAGGACGGCCCGGAGTCACGCTCAAAGAGGGCCGACTTGCGGACCTGACCCCCACCCTGCTCCATATGATGGGAATAGAACAACCTCCGGAGATGACCGGCGAGAGTTTGATTGAAGAATAGAGAATTTTTTCAAAATGTCGCTTGCCAAGCGACCACCCTCTCTTTCCGGTGATGTATAATGGCATCATCACAAAGGAAAGAGAGGTAATTCAAAATGAAAAAAGACTTGACGGAAATCGTGTTTATCCTGGATAGGAGCGGCTCCATGTCGGGTCGGGAAGCGGACACAATCGGCGGATACAATTCCATGCTGAAGGAGCAGAGACAGGTTGATGGGGAGGCGTTGGTTTCAACGGTGCTCTTTGACCATGAAATCGATGTGATTCATGACCGGGTTCCCATTGATATGGTGGAGAACATCACGGACAGGGAGTATTTCACCCGAGGCTCCACGGCCCTGTTGGATGCGGTGGGCGGAGGAATCCACCACATCGGCAACATCCACAAATACGCCCGCAGCGAGGATGTTCCCGAGAAAACCCTCTTCGTCATCATCACCGACGGTATGGAAAATTCCAGCCGCAGATATTCCTATGACAGGGTGAAAGAGATGATTGAGCGGCAAAAGAGCAAGTTCGGCTGGGAGTTTCTGTTCCTGGGCGCCAATATCGACGCCGCGGAAGTGGGAGCCAAAATGGGCATAGACCGGGATTTCACCGCAGATTACATAAATGACAAAGAAGGCACGGCCCTGAATTACAAGGTTATCAGCGATGCGGTTATGCAGGCAAGGAGCAAACCCTCTGCCCCACTGGGCTCGGAATGGAAAGAGAAAATAGAAAAAAGGAACAGAAAAAAGGGGTAGGATATTTCGGGATGCATAATCCATCGGAATATTTCGGCGGCAAATAAAACCGAGATGCAACGAAGCGGAAACCGGAAAAATCGGTTTCCGCTTCGATTTGTTTTCTAACCCTCATTGTCCGTCAAAGCCAAATAGGCATAGGCAGCGGCGCCTTTACAGAGAACCGAATCGTCGAATCTCACTTTGGGATGGTGCTGGCCGTAGAGATAACCGTCCTTTGAGCTGCCCGCCACAAGGAACATACTCACCGTGGGCACCTCATGGCTCACAAAGGCGAAATCCTCGCTGCCGCCTCCGGGCTTTCCTCCGGACACCAGGGAGAGGTCAATGGCGCCGTCTCCCAAAAGCTTCTTCATACGTTTGAGAACCGAGTCGGACAATTCCTTGTCAATGACCATGCAGGGGCAGTAGTCATAAAATTCCGCCTCCGCCTCGCATCTGAAGGCGGCTCCCACGGCCTTTGAGATTTCCCCGATACGCTTTTTGATGAGGGCTCCCACTTTGTTGTCCGGGTCCGTTGTGCGGATGGTTCCCCACATTTCCGCCTTGTCCGGGATAACATTGGAGGCCTGCCCCGCCTCAAAGCGGCCCGTGGTGAACACTCCGTAGTCGTGACCGTCAATTTCCCTGCTGTTTATTTCCTGAAGGGCAATGTGGATATGGGCGGCGGCGGTGATTGGGTCGATGCTCTCATGGGGCACGGAGCCGTGACCCCCTTTTCCTTTCACCGTTATGTGATATTGCTCGCAGGATGCGGTGGAAATGCCGCCTCCCGCCACCATAAACGTGCCGGAGGGGAGAGGCAGTCCCGCAGACACGTGAATCATAATCGCCCCGTCAACATGGGGATTTTCCAAAATTCCCGCAGCAAGCATATCCGGGGAGCCTTGGAAGATTTCTTCCGCCGGCTGGAATTCCAATTTGACGGTGCCCTCTATCTCCGATTCGTGGTTCTTCAAAAGTTTGGCGGCCCCCAAAAGCATGGCGGTGTGCATATCATGGCCGCAGCCGTGCATTTTGCCCGGTGTTTCGCTCTTATAGTCCACCTCCGCCTCCTCATTGATGGGCAGAGCGTCCATATCGGCCCGCAGCAGGATTGTGGGGCCGGGTCTCTCTCCTCCCGCCAGGGCCACAACCCCCGCCTTTCCCATGGGAACGGGGGAATAGCCAAGCTCCTCAAGCTTTTTCAAAACGAAACTTTTCGTGAATTCCAAATCAAAACCCACTTCCGGGTGCCTGTGGAGCTCTCTCCGTATTTCCCGAAGCTCTCCGTTCAGAGCTTCCGCCTCTTTCAGCAATTCTTTGGCATCGATCATTTTCCCTTTCCTCCCTTATTTTTTATGCCGTATTTTTCATAGAAGGCGTCAATGTCCGCATCGGTGCGCACAAGTTCCGCCCGAACCAATTTCTTGTCTTTGGGGTTATAGAATCCGATTGTCCGCTCCCCGGTGCAGGTGCTCTTCTCTATGGCCACGGACTCGGCGGTGTATCCCTCCGGGATAGGCTCCCGCTTTTGATTTTTGAAAAGCTTCATATATATCATCTCCCCCCTGCTTTTTGTTCGTATCACAGCTATACTATACCATTTTTTCAACCGTTTGTCAAAAACAATATGCAAAATCCGAGAATTCGGGCATAATTCAAAAAAGTGTTTACTTTGTACGGATTTCTTGGTATAATCAAACAAGATAACAAGATTGGGGGTTATGTAATGGAAAAAGAAAAGAGAGGAAAATTTTCACACGGCTTCGGATTTGTCCTTGCCGCGGCAGGGTCTGCCGTGGGATTGGGAAACATTTGGCGATTCCCCTATTTGGCGGCCAAGTACGGCGGAGGACTGTTTCTGCTGTTCTATGTGCTCCTTGTGGTGACCTTCGGATACACCCTGATGATTGCCGAGAATGCCATCGGACGAAAGACAGGCAAGAGCGCCCTTTCGGCCTTTGGGGAACTGAACAAAAAATGGGCATTTTTGGGAGTTATCGCTACCGTAATCCCGGCTATAATTTTGCCCTATTATAACGTTATAGGGGGCTGGGTCATAAAGTATGCGGTGACCTTCCTCACGGGAGGCCATGCACAGGCCGCGAGCGACGGATTTTTCGATGCCATGCTGGCGTCTCCCGGACAGCAGCTTCTGTTCCAGTTCATATTTTCTTTGGCGACCACCCTGATAATCCTTCGGGGAGTTCAGGGAGGTGTGGAAAAGGTGAGCACCGTTTTGATGCCCCTGCTGATTGTCCTTGCCATTGCGGTCGCCGTATATTCGGTAACATTGCCCGGCGCCATGGTGGGAATAAAATACCTGTTCATTCCGAATTTTAAGCATTTTTCAATCTCCGGCATTTTGGCGGCACTGGGGCAGATGTTCTATTCCCTCTCCCTTGCCATGGGAATCATGGTGGCCTACGGCTCCTATTTGCCCAAGAACAGCGACCTTGAGAAAAATGTGGGCCGTGTGGAGATATTCGACACGGGCGTTGCCGTGCTGGCGGCCCTGATGATTATCCCCGCCGTTTTCGCTTTTTCGGGAGGCGACGAAAGTGCCCTGGGCGCAGGCCCCGGACTTATGTTCATAACCCTGCCCAAAGTGTTTGACAGTATGGGTATGTCAACCCTCATCGGCTCCGCATTTTTCATCTTGGTGCTGATGGCGGCTCTCACTTCGTCCATCTCGATTCTTGAGGCCATTGTTTCGTCCCTCTGCGACAAATTCGGCTGGAGCCGAAAAAAGACCACAATCGGCGCAGGCATCGCTTCTTTCCTTTTGGGAATTCCCCCCATTTTGGGCTACAGTGTGTGGAAGGATGTCACCATAGCCGGAATGACCATCTTGGATATGATGGACTTTATCACCAACTCGGTGCTTATGCCCATCTTGGCCCTGCTGACCTGTATATTCGTGGCTTGGGTTGTGGGCGTGAATGTAATCAGCGACGAGGTGAAACTGTCTTCCAAATTCAAACGGGAGAAAATGTTCAATGTGATGATAAAATACATAGCTCCGATTCTGATAGCCGCCATATTGATATCTTCCGTATGCAGCGCCTTGGGAATAATCAAGCTGTAACCAACCGAAAGGGGGCCTTTGGGGCCCCCTTAGGCAAATCACAAAAATTCGGGTATATCACCTGAAATATTACGGAAATGTTAAAAATCGGTTAAATTTATTTTTTTGAATTATTGACATTTATGTGACAATAGTATATAATGTCTCTGTAATGTCTGATAAAATTGTGCAAATTGGCTCTTTAATGTTGACAACATAGGTTTTGGGTTAATACCCCACAGGACATTTTCTCGGGGAAGTGTCCCCAATATCATTTGAAAGGTGGAGTATGTTTTGACTTCGGCTCATGTTAAAAACAGAAAAGCAATTGCGGTTATATTATCCGTTGCCATGATTGCCATGGCCCTCTCGGTGATTCCCGCCACCGGAAATGCGGCGCCTGCGTTCAATTATTTCGAAGACGTATGTGTGCCGGGCAGCGTCCACACGACTCTCACAAATCCCGACGGCACCCCTCTTGAGATGCCCATGCACAGGGACCAGGAGTTTTTGCTCTATTTCGAATATGAAATCCTCAACGGTCAAGTGGCCCCGGGGGATGTTTTGATGTATGTTCTCCCGGACGGAATCGATATGACCGGAGCGGAAGACGGATTTATTCAGGCCCCGGACGGCTCCTATGCGGGAACCTACACATTCAGCAACGGCGTTGTGTATTTTGCTTTCTATGATTGGTTTATCGCTCAAAACGACAATATCAAAGGTCATTTTTCCTGCAGTTTGAAGGTCAATGAGGAGTTTTCCTCCAGCGTTGAAGAGGGACATTTCAGGTTCCCCGGCTCCGGAGAAGTTTTTGACATCACATTCAAGAATGAAATCAACGCAGTGAAAAACTATCAATTTGACCCGGAGACGGGAGAATTGACTTTTTATATCGAATTCACCCCGGACGCCAACTATACCAATGTTACCCTGTCCGATGTTTTGGGCGCAAATTTGAGTTTTCCCAAGGATACCCGTTTCGAAATGAAAAAGGGCTGGGCCAACTGGGGCGACGCCACTTTGGATCCCAACGATGTTACGGAGCTTGAGATACTGTCCCAAAACGGCAAAAATGCCGAAATCCTCATCGGCGATGTGGAGGCGGGCGTTCCCTATTCAATCAGATACAGCGTGAAGCTTGACAATCCCTTTTTGGCCACCGGCGACAACAGCAATGTGGCAAGGTGGAAAATCGACGGAGAAGACGGAGGAGAGGCCGGAACGGGCGGACCCTCTTGGGTGACTCCCGGCTTTGAAAAAAGCGGATACTATGATGCAAACACCGGAACAATCAAATGGACCATCAAGGTCAACAACAACTGGGCAAACCTCAGAGTCAATCTGAAAGGCGCCACCGTAACCGATAACCTGCCGCCGGGCTTGGATATAACCTCGGCGACCATCGTCGATGAAGACACGGGCTCCCGCCAAACCTTGGATTTGGGAACCTATGTGAAGGACGGCAAATTTTCCTATACCTTCCCCAATAAGGATGACTACGGCAAATATACCTTTGAAATCGAAACCAAGCCCCAAGGAGGAGTGCCCGAAAACGGAGCCACCTACCAAAACGGGGCCGATATACATTTCCCGGAATATAATACGGATTTGAATACCCAGGGAAATGCGTATGTGGGCAGCAACGGAGGCGGAGGAGAAGAACCTCCCTCAAGACCTGAGCCGAATATCACCAAAACCTTCTCATCCGGCGACAAGAAAACCGGCGCGGCATCCTGGGAAATTCGGGTGAGCACCAAAGAACTTAAGGGTATGACCGATGTATCTGTTACGGATACCCACGGGGCCGTTCGCGATGACAGTTGGAATACTCACATCTGGGAATATGATGAAAACTCAATTACCGTAAAACTCGAAAGCGGAGCCGGCTCCACCACTTTGAAAAAGGGTGTTGACTATACGTTGGAGCTCTATCAGCCCGATAATGACTATACTTGGGATGCAAGGCATTTCACCGTCAAATTTATGGGAGAATACAGTCCCTTTAAGGATGTTGACGGTCAAATCGTAATCACCTATAACACCACCGTCGACAAGGCATTCTTTGACTCGGCGGTTGACCAGCTCTACTTTGAAAACACCGCCTCCGTCAACTATGACGGAGGCTCAAAGAGCGCCACCGCAAATTGGCAGTGCGACAAGAGGCCCCTCCTCACCAAAAAGGCCGCAAGCAGCTATTTTGACGAATATAACAAAACCTACGTTATGGATTGGCAACTGTATTTCAACCAGCCCAAGGTTCAAAGTTTTGACGGAACCGTCAAGATTGAGGATGAGTTTGGAATAGCCGGCATGAAATACAAGGAAGGCTCGGCGGTTCTGTATGAGATGCCGAACTGGGGATGGTTGGGCAGCATTACTCCCACCGTCAATACCGATTCAAGCGGAAAACAAACCGGTCTGACTTTTGAAATCGAAAACCCCGGCAATCGGGCATATCTTATAACCTATGAAACCACAATCACCGTGGATGATTTGGGCTTGGATTTTTCGTCGGGAGACGGATGGGGAAAAGATGTGGGAAACTATGCCAAAGCGCTGGATAAAAACGGAGAAACTCTCGGAGACGCGGAGGCAAGCTTTTCGATTGAGCAGCAGTATATGACCAAAAAATCCGAACTTGAGGAAGCGGGCAGCGACGGTATCACCGGATCCGGCGTTAAGTATACCATTGATGTGAACAAATACGGAAAGGACCTGGACCCCCGCAAAGAGACTTTGACATTGACCGATGTAATACCCAAAAACATGACCCTCAACCGGCAGGGGGATATGGGTGTTCAAATCTATAAAGTGGAATCAAACGGCGACAGAACCAAGGTGACCGACCAATGCTCCGTCACCTATACCAGCAGAAACAGGACCCTTACGGTTGTCGTGCCCGATTCGCAATATCTCATCGTTGAATATATCTGCGGAATGATAGGAGACGAAAACGATGAGGTTCATGTTGTCAATCAAGCGGCATTGTCCGGCCTATATCAATATATCGACAACGCCGATGACATTATCAAAATAAAGCACAGTGCAGGCTATGCCCAGGGCGAAAGCGGCACCATGACCGTACAAAAAACCGATTCAAAAACAAACGAGCCCGTCCCGGGAGCCACCTATACTTTGTATACCATTGATATTGAAAACAGCACCAAAGACCATTATGAAACGAAAATAGTGGAAACCAAAGTCACAGATTCCAAGGGAGAGATTGTTTGGGGTTCGGAGAATGAAAGTAAACATCTTGATGAAGATGTGCTGTATTGTTACAGAGAAGAAGCGGCGCCCGATGGATATGAGTTGGATCCCACCTACTATTTCTTCCTGATAAAGGGAAATGCCGCGGATGATGTGCAGGCTAAGATTGCCGATAAATTCGGCACGACCTTTGAGGATGCGGGAAACTTTGTGTATTACGAGACCTTAAGCCCCCGCAACGATGTGACGGACGATAAGGTGGAGAGCACCCCCACTCCGGCGCCCACGCCCACACCTACGACGGCGCCAACCCCGACACCCACAACGGCGCCTACACCCACACCCACGACGGCGCCTACGCCTACACCTACGACGGCACCTACCCCGACACCCACTACGGCACCCACGCCTACACCCACTACGGCACCCACGCCCACACCCACGACGGCGCCCACGCCGACACCTACGGTGACGGCAACGCCCACGGCCACACCGACCGTGACGGAGACGCCGGCACCTACGGCCACACCCAATAATCCGCCGCCGCCGTCCACAGCTACGCCGTCTCCCACTGATACACCGAAACCTACGGATACACCCGCACCGGATGCGACGGCCACTCCGGAGAGCACACCTACGGCAACGCCCGTTGTCACGGACACTCCGACACCGACGGCCACCCCGGATACTCCGCCTACGGAGACACCGAGCACACCTGCACCGACGGGAACACCCGTTCCGGAAATACCCACGCCCACGCCCACAGTGACGGCAACGCCCACGGCCACACCGGGTACGGAAGTCACTCCCACACCCACGGCCACGGCCTCTCCCACGGCAACACCCGAATCGAATACAACGCCGACACCCACACCGGTATCGACGCCCACCAATACACCGAGCACACCCGCACCCACGGGCACACCAACCGCTACGCCGGTTGTGACAAATACGCCTGCGCCGAATACGACGCCCACGCCCACACCGACCGTGACGGCCACACCGACCGTGACGGCCACACCGGGTACGGAAGTCACTCCCACTCCCACGGCCACGGCCTCTCCCACGGCCACACCGGAATCGAATACGACGCCGACACCCACACCGGTATCGACGCCCACCAATACACCGACAACACCCGCACCCACGGGCACACCTACGGCCACGCCGATTGTGACAAATACGCCTGCGCCTACGGCAACGCCTACGGGAACACCGACCGTGACGGAGACGCCT
>CAZTYF010000001.1:124266-169577 GCA_964617455.1 uncultured Oscillospiraceae bacterium
TACGCCTGCGCCTACGGCAACGCCTACGGGAACACCGACCGTGACGGAGACGCCTACGGCAACGCCGAATAATCCGCCGCCACCGGGAACGCCGACACCCACGCCGGTATCGACACCTACCGATACACCGAGCACACCCGCACCGACGGATACGCCCGTTCCGACAACACCTACGCCCGAGGGCACACCAACCGCCACACCGACCGTGACGGAGACGCCTACGGCAACGCCCTATTTGCCGCCTCCGCCGCCGGGAACACCGGTACCCACGCCGGTTGCGACACCCACAAATACACCGGCCACTCCCGCACCTACGGGAACACCTACGGCCGTACCCACACCGAGTATAACGGCAACACCTACGGCCACACCGACGGCAACGCCCACGGCCACGCCGACCGTGACGGAGACGCCTGCACCTACGGCAACGCCCTATCTGCCGCCTCCGCCGCCGGGAACACCGATTCCCACGCCGGTTGCCACACCCACAAATACACCGACAACACCTGCGCCGACGGATTCACCTACGGCCACACCGACCGTGACGGCAACACCTGCGGTCACACCGGCTGTGCCTACGGATGCGCCCGCACCGACGCCCACTCCGCCGAAGCGGACACCTCGGCCGTCTTTGCCCTTTATACCCGGCACTCCCTCTTTCGGGAACGTGCCCACACCGGCCCCGGTTCCCACGGTGACACCCGTGCCCACGGGAACACCGTCTCCCACCGAGACGCCCGTTCCCACCGAGACACCCGTACCCACGGAGACGCCGCTGCCGCCCATACCGCCCAGTGATTTTGAGACTCCCAACGGACCGCCCCCCGACGGTGGAGGCGACACGCCGGGAGGACCCGGCCAGGGAGACACGGCGGCACCTCCCGCCGATGCCGTAAACGGAGAGGAGACCTTCGGCAGTTCCTCCGCCTCCGGCGATGATACGGAGTCCATGCATCAATACCGCACCGGACCCAATCAGGGAGAGACCCCGAAAACGGGGGATGAGGACAGACCGGGACTTTGGGTTATGCTGGCTCTGACTTTGGCCTTCGGAGCCGCTTGGGTATTCCGAAAATCCAACGAAAAAGACGACGACAAGAGTCGAACATAGGCAGAGGAGGATGTAAGTTATGAAAAAGAAAATACTGAGATCTGTGGCTGTTCTGTGCGCATTGGCTTCCGTTGTTGCGGCGATTCAGGTGATAAGAATAGAAAAGGAATACAAAGCGGGGGAGAAGGCCTATGAGGATTTGGCTCTCAACCTGGTAACCCTGTCGGCGGCCGACGATTTCACGGCCCCCTCCGACGGCGGCGGAGCCCCCATAGATGTGAATTTTGAGTTGCTCAAGGAAATGAATGCGGAGGCTGTGGGCTGGCTCTACAGCCCCGGCACGGTTATAAACTACCCGGTGGTTCGGAGCTCGGACAACTCCTATTACCTAAAGCATTTGTATAACGACCAAAAAAACTCCTCCGGGGCCATATTCATGGATTCTCTGAATGACCCGAATATGACGGATGCCAATACGGTTATATACGGCCACAATATGAAAAACGGCTCCATGTTCGCATCCCTGCAGAACTATTCCGATTCGGCCTATCTTCGGGAGCACCCGATCCTCTACTATATGACCGAGGGCAGAGACTACCGAATCGACATCTTTGCCGCCTATCCGGAGGTTGCCGCGGCGGAGGCCTATACCATCAATTTCGATTCCGAGGCCACCTATGCGGGATACCTGCAAAGGGTATGGAACAAATCGGAAATCGCCACCGATGTGCCCATGTCCGCCAATGACAATATCATAACCCTGGTGACCTGCACGGGATACAACGACGACCGATATGTGGTCCAGGGCAAAATAACGCCCATAAGCTGAAAAAATCAAATCAAAAAAGCCGCCCGGGGGAAACCCTTGGGCGGCTTTTGAATCACCGTTTTTTATATATCATTCCACAAGGCCCGTGTCCTCATCCGCGCCGCTTGTGTCCTCCTCCGTGTCTTGGGAGTCGGTGCGGCCGGTGCCCGTGTTTGAATTTCTTTGACCGGTTGTGCCGGTCTTTGATTTGCTCTCCGAATTCGTCTCATCCGAGAGGGTGTCTTCCTCATCGGCATTTTCATCCGTACGGGTTGAGGATTCGGAACTTCCCGAATTTTTCGCATTTCCGGAAGTTTCCGAGCCTCTCTCGGCGGCCGTGTCCGAATCTTCGGAAGTTTTGCCCGAGTCTTGGGTCTTGCCCGAGTCCTTCTCATCCGCCGATTCGAAATCCTCCTCCGCGGTTTTCTCTTTATCCTCGGCTATGATTTGGGTTTTGTAGTTGGCGGAGCGCACATAGAGTTTGGAATCCCTGAAATCGAGAATGGCCCGCTCATGGGGGGAGAGCTCGTTGTCGATTACAGAGGCGGTGAACTTGGCTTTGTATTCAAACTCCTCAAAGGAGCCGAACCACACCTCCAGCCTGTCCTCCACCGTGAATTTCACATCGCTCAAATCTTCCGCATGGAACTCGGTTGTCCTCTCAAGGAGCCCTGCGGAATCCAAAGCCCTCAGGGCACTCAAAACCGACTCCAGTTTTTCGCTGTCCGAGCTTTCCGCCTTTTTTCCCACTTCGTATTTTTTCAAATCAACGCCGAATACCACCGGGGCGCTGTATATAACGGATCCCCCTTTGGTGCGGACCATACCGTCCCTGCCCGGGGAGGCCTCCGCCTCGGCGGGAGTTTCGTCGGGCTCAGGGGTGTCCTCCGGTGTGTCGTCCACGAAAAACCTGTTTCCGTCCTCGTCAAATTCATAGTGGCCGCCGTTTATGCGGTAGATCGGGTCCCCGTCGTCGTCATAGCCCCAAATGGTGCCGTCTGCGGTTGACTCGGGGTCCTCTTCGTCCGAGGCGTCGTTCTCGTCCGTTTCCTCTTCCGGAGCTTGGGAGGGCTCCGGGCTTATTTTGGAGGCTATGATTTCGTCCGCATCGGAGCCGCTCAAAACATCCAAAACATTTCCGTCCGTGCCCACAACGGCCATGGCCCCCGTCAGGCTGAAATAGGCGGAGGGCCGCTTCTCCGTCACGATGATTTTCACCGTGTCGGGCAAATCCCGCTCAATTCGGCAGCTTTCGATATAGTCAAGTTCTTTGATGAGCTTTTCCTTGTCCCTAAGGGAAGTTCTGAATATATTGTCCCCCGCTCGGATACCCGAGGCCTCCGTAATCACCTGCGGGTTGCTTTTGATGTTTCCTTCACATACCACGTTGTCTATGGCAAAGATGGGGGTGAACATAAAAATGCAGGCCAGGATTACGGCAAGGATGACAATCACGCCGAGACCCATCCCGACGATTCTCGAACATCCGGATTTGCGCCGCCTTTTGCGGCCCCGCCGAGGCGCCGCGCCCCGAGTGTTTCTTCCTCCGTTGTTTCTCTCTCTCATGGCTTTTCTCCTTTTCGGAATTTAAAGGGCTTGCGCCTTTGGGTTTGACAAAAGTCTCATAACTTCATCGTATATGAGCCGTGTGGCATCGGCGGTGCCTGCCCGTTTCGCTCCCTCGCCCATTCTTTTGAGGACGTCTTTGTCAAAGACCGTGCTGTCCAAGGCGGCCCCCAAAGCCTCGGGGGTGAAGTCCTTTTCGAGAATGACCAGGGCGCCTCCCTCTTTTTCGATGGCTCGGGCGTTGTGCTCCTGGTGGTTGGCGGTCACATAGGGGGAGGGCACCAAAATCGAGGGTTTGCCCAAGGCGGTCAGCTCGCTTAAGGTACTTGCCCCGGCCCTGCAGATTACCAAATCCGCCGCCGCCAAGGCAATATCCATATCATATATGTATTCGCTCACCCGTATGTGGGGATATTTTTCAAGGTCGATTCCGTTTGCCCGAAACCGCTCCGCCACATCCTCGTATTGATTGAGCTTTCCCGTGCCCATAAGGACTTGGCAGCGTCCCTCATCCGCACCGCGGCAGAGCCAATCCACCACGGTTTTGTTGAATTCCCTGGCCCCCAAACTGCCGCCGAAAATCACGATAAAGGGCCTCTCGTCAAGGTTGAGCTTTTTTCTCGCCTCGTCCCTGTCTGCGGACAAAACCGAGGGCCGCACAGGATTCCCCGTGCAGAGTATATGTTTGGCGTTTTTGATATACTCCCGGGCGGGCTTGGCCCCGATGGCCACCGTGTCCACCCGGGGAGCAAGCATTCGGGTGGTGACCCCCGGATATGCGTTTGACTCGTGAACCAATGTGGGAATGCCCATTTTGGCTGCGGCAAGCAGCACCGGGCCGCAAACATAGCCCCCCGTGCCAATCACAATGTCGGGAGCGAATTCTTTGATTATCTTTTTGGAAGCCCGATAGCTTGCGGGCAACTCGATTAGGTTTTTGAAATTTCGGAGGGTCAATTTTCTCTCGAACCCGTGGATTTTGATGGTATAGAGCTTGTGGCCGAGTTTCGGAATAAGCTCCGCCTCAAGGCCCTCTTTCGTGCCCACAAAGGCGATTTCCGCATTTTCCCTTTGGCATATATAGCCCGCTATGGCCAGAGCCGGGTTTATGTGTCCCGCGGTTCCCCCGCCCGAAAAGAGAATTTTCATATCATTGCACCCTCTCCTGCCTGGAAACATTGAGAACCAGGCCAATCTCCGCCATGGTTATGGCAAGGGCGGTGCCTCCGTAGCTGAAAAAGGGCAGGGGCATTCCCGTGACCGGCAAAGTGGCGGAGACCACGCCGATGTTCACCAAGGCCTGGACCCCAATCAATCCGACACAGCCCACCACAATGAGCCTGCCCAGCATATCCGGTGCGCTGCGGGCGATTTTGATGCCCCGCCACATAAGCAAAATAAACAGCACAATGACCACAATGACCCCAATCCAGCCCAGTTCTTCCGCAAGAACCGAGAAGATAAAGTCGTTGTGAGGCTCGGGGAGGGACATATACTTCTGCCTGCTGCGGCCGAAGCCCAAACCCCAAAAGCCTCCGGAGCCTATGGCATAGAGAGACTGAACTATCTGCCAGCCGGAGCCCTGTTTGTCCGCAAAGGGATTCATAAAAGACGTCACTCGGGCCAGCCTGTAGGGGGAAGTGATAACGACAAACACAAGTCCCAAAGCGGCGGGTATGCACATTATCCCGAAATGACGAAGCTTTGCCCCTGCGGCGAACATCATCAAAAGGCCCGTGAACACGATGAGGATTGTGGCGCTGAAGTGGGGCTCCAAAAGGAGCAGAAGAGCCACGGCCCCCAAAATGAAGAGGCAGGGGAGGAATCCCGAGAAAAAGCTGCCCAGCCTGTCCCGATATTTGTCAAGATACCAAGCCAAAAACAGTATGGTGGCCAGCTTCATAATCTCCGAGGGTTGAAAGCCGAAAATCCAGCGGGTGGCGCCTCCGGCGGTCCTGCCCATTCCCGGTATCAAAACCAGAACCAGGAGAAGAAGGCCTCCCAAATACATGGGAAGGGAGAATTTGGCCAAAACGTGATAGTCAACGGACATAAAGATAAGCATCAAAACGAGCCCCAATCCCAGGCCCCCCAATTGCTTTTTCACATAATACAAACTGTCACCTTTTTGGGTGGCATAGGCCCTTGAACTGCTGGCGCTGTAAAGCATTATAATTCCGAAAGCCACCAGGATAATCGTGATTAAAAGAAAATAATAGTCAAAGGCGCCCAGGCGGACTTTTGTGTCGCCGATTCGGAGGATGTTTTTCCGAATAGGCTTCTTTTTCCCGTCTTTGGTTTTTTTGCCTCTTCGGCTTTCGGGCCCGTCGGGTGCCGCATCCAAATCCCCGAAGGGAGGATATTCCATAGCAGGGTCATATCTCCCGGGGTTTCTTCTGTTATAATCTCCGTACTCGCCGCCGAACCGGGGTCCGCCGCCCGTGCCGTATTCTGCCAACTTATTCACCTCCCGGGGACGGATCTCCCCGAAACATATCCGAAAATTTCCGCCGCCTCAACCGAAAAAGTACATAACAATGCAGAGGAGCAGGGTCACAAGAGAGAAGACGCACACAATCAATTCCTCGCTCCAGCCGCACATCTCAAAATGGTGGTGTATGGGCGACATTTTGAAAATCCTCTTGCCCGTCAGTTTGTAGGATGTTACCTGAAGAATAACCGACAGGGTTTCAATCACATACACAAGGCCCACAAAGAGCAGGGTCAGAGGCTGCCTCAGGATTATGGCCACGCCGCACACGGCGCCTCCCAAGAACAGGGAGCCCGTGTCTCCCATAAAGACCTTGGCCGGTTTTCTGTTATAGAACAAAAACCCGACCAATGCCCCCAGCATAACCGATGCAAACAGGGCCATGGCGCTGTTTTTGAGCCTCAGGGAAAGCAACAGATAAAACAGCATAATCACCGAGGTAACCGAGGCGGCAAGACCGTCAAGGCCGTCCGTCAGATTGACGCTGTTGACCGTTGCCAACATAACGAATATAATAAACGGAATATAGAACCAGCTCAAATCCGCAACCTTGCGGACAAAGGGCAGGGCAATGACCGTGCCCGTATCCCCGAACACCGCCACAAAGGTGGCGAAAATCAGGGCCACCAAGACCTGGAGGCTGAACTTTTGGGGGGCGGTGAGGCCCAAATTCCGCTTTTTCACAACTTTGATATAGTCGTCCAAAAAGCCGATAACCCCGAATGCCAGGGACAGCAGGACCACTATCATAAGCTCCACAAAGACGCCGCTTCTTCTGCCCCTCAAAAATCCCCACATACAGGTCAGGGCAAGGGCGGCAACGGCCGAAAGTATGAAGATGATTCCCCCCATTGTGGGGGTGCCCGCTTTGGACTTATGCCAGGACGGTCCGATTTCCCTTATCTCCTGCCCAAACTTGAGACGGGTGAGCAGAGGGATAATAAAGGCTCCCAACAGGAGGGAGAAGGCAAGACCCCCCACACCTCCGATTATATAATACATAGAGTTTCTCTCCCATCAATGATGACGGTCGGGGATCGGCTCCCCGCCTATCTTTCCCAAGGCGTCGGCAATTCTCTCAAGACGCATACCTCTGGAACCTTTTATCCAAACCATATCCCCTTTTTGGATAAGAGGTCCTATATTTTCCGCCGCCTCCAAACAGGTGTCGAATTCGAAGATGTTATCGGGATTCATTCCCGCCGCCTTTGCGCCGAAGGCTATGTCTTTCGCCTTTTCTCCCACGGTTATCAAATAGTCGATTTTTTTCTCCGCACACATTCTTCCCACCTTTCGGTGAGCATCCACCGTCTTGTCTCCCAATTCCAGCATATCGCCCAGGCAGGCCACCTTGCGGGCGGCTCCCCTCTCTTTGGCGGTAAGGAGCAGCACATTCGCCCCGGATTCCATAGAGTCGGGGCAGGCGTTGTAGCAGTCGTTTATAACCGTGAATTTTTCGTATTGCGTTATGGATTGTCTGAAACCTTCCGAAGTGAAGTCGTGAATTCCCTTTTTCATACCGTCTGCGCCTATATTGTATCTGTAGCCCACCAATATGGCGGCAAGAGCGTTATAGATGTGGTGCACTCCGGGGACATTGGTCTCAAAGCGGCAGTCCTCTCCGTCTATGCTGACGGTAAAATCACTGCCCGAGGAGAAGAGCTTAATATCCGTGGCAAGCAAATCGCAGGCCTTGTTTTCAATGCCGAAATACAGGGTCTCATAGTCAAGTTCTCCGTTCAGGGACCAGAGCATATCGTCGTCCCCGTTCAGAATGACGGTTCCGTCTATGGACAGGCCGTCCAGGATTTCCATCTTGGCTTTCAGAATTCCCTCCCTGTTGCCCAGCTGCTCGATGTGGGACATACCTATGTTGGTGACGACGGCGGTGTCCGGTTTGACGATTTTGGAGAGACGGGAAATCTCGCCATAGCCGCTCATTCCCATCTCTATGACAGCCACCTCGTTTTCGTCGGACAGACGGAACAGGGTCAGGGGAACTCCCACTTCGTTGTTAAAGTTCCCCTCGGTTTTAAGTGTGTTATACTCGGTGCTCAGAACAGAGGCAATCATCCCTTTGGTCGATGTCTTACCGACGCTACCCGTTATGCCTATTACAGGTATATTGAACCCGTCCCTGTAATATGAAGCAACGTCCAAAAGGGCCTTATATGTGTCATCCACCCTCAACACAGGCAGCCTTCCAAAGTCCCCTTCGTCCTTGTTTACAATGCAGCATATCGCCCCTTTTTCCAATGCCCTTCCAACAAACCTGTGACCGTTGTTGTTTTCACCATTCAGGGCGACGAATACCGCTCCCTCCACGACTTCTCTGTCATCGCGCACTATATCTTTGACAATCTCGTTCCCCGTCAGGTTGCAAATTTCGCCCCCCGTGGCTTTTGCGATTGCATTTATATTCATAAAACTCTCCATAACTCTCTCCTTCAAAGGCCTCAAGCCTTTTCTCTATCCTTGGATTTGCACGCCCAAGAGCTTTTGGACAATTTCCCTCTCGTCGAATTTTATCTTTTTGGTTCCGAGAATCTGATATGTCTCATGGCCCTTGCCCGCCAGTAATATTATATCATCTTTTTGGGCGTGGTCAAGAGCATATTCTATGGCATCGAATCTGTTTGTAATCACCACATACTCGCAGTCGGTCTCTTTGACTCCCTCTTCCACCTGGCGGACAATTTTTTCCGGGTCCTCCGTTCGGGGATTGTCGCTGGTGACAATGCAAAAATCCGAAAGCTCCGCCGCAATCTTCCCCATTTTGGGCCGCTTTGTGGCATCCCTGTCTCCGCCGCAGCCGAACAGGGTCACAATCCTGCCCTTGGCAAAGCCCCGTATGGCGTTTAAAACATTCAGCAGCCCGTCCGGGGTATGGGCATAGTCTATAATCACCGTATAGTCGGTGCCGGGAGTGTCCACGATTTCGATTCTTCCTTTCACCCCCCGGGCACTTTGAATGCCCTCCGCGGCATCCTTGGGTGAAATCCCGTCCGCTATGCAGCAGCCCAAGGCGGTCATGGCGTTATACACCGAAAACCTGCCCGGTATGGGCAAATTCACCCGCAGGGTTTCCCCTTGATAAGTAAGGTCAAAGGCAACTCCGCCGCTTCCCAATTCGATGTTCGATGCCTTAAGGTCACAGTCGCCCTCAATGCCATAGGTTATGATATTGTCGCAGGTGGCCGCCTCAAGGAGGACTTTGCTTCCCTCGTCGTCGATGTTTATGACTCCGTTTCTCGCCAGGGTGAAAAGCTTGCTCTTGGCGGCAAGATATTCCTCCATGGTTTTGTGAAAATCCAAGTGGTCCTGGGTTATGTTGGTGAAAGCACCCACATTGAACTCGCAGGCCGCAACTCTGTCCAAGGCCAAAGCGTGGGAGGAGACTTCCATCACCACGGATTCGGCCCCGTTTTTCACCATCTCGTCAAAGAGCTGCATAAGCTCCAAAGAGTCGGGAGTGGTGTGGGAGGTGGGGATAACCAAATCCCCGATCATATTCTGATTCGTGCCGATAAGGCCCACTTTTTTCCCCAAATGCTCCAAAATGGCCTTCACCAAATAGGTGGTGGTGGTCTTGCCGTTGGTGCCCGTCACGCCGATCAGGTCGAATTTTTTGAAAGGGTAGTCATAGTATGCCGCCGCCATTTCCGCCATGGCCTTTCGGGTGTTGTCCACAATCACACAGGGCACATCCACGGTGGGCAAATCGTGTTCCGCCACAACGGCAATCGCGCCGTTTTCCACGGCGGAGCGGGCAAACTTGTGGCCGTCGGTGGCATAGCCGGTTATGCACACAAACACATAGCCCGGCTTCACTTTTCGGGAGTCATAGGCCACGCCGCCCACTTTCATGCTGCCGCCTCCCGTCATCTTCTTTATTTTCACGTTTTTGAGTAATTCCGCTAAGGTCATAGCCATCTCCCTTTCCGGGTTACACTTTGTCTTTGTCAGTCGTTGGTGGTTTCCGATTCGTCATACCTGAAACTGAGGGTGACCACCGTTCCGGGCTCCACCATGGTTCCCTCCACCGGAGACTGGCCGATGCAGGTGGCGTTTTTCCCGAATTTGGATACACCTTTGATTCCGGCATTCAATCCCACATTTTCCAGGGATGCGGAGGCGGATGCGGGAGTTTCTCCCGTCACATCGGGAACCGAAACGGTTCTCTCCGCGCCCCCCTCTTCGGTGTACATATAGACCATACTTCCTCCCGTCACCCCGGTATGGGGTTTGGGAATCTGGTCAACCACAACATCGCCGCTGCCGCTCTCTTTGGGCTTAAGTCCGCTTTCGTCAAGGACGGAGCCCGCCTCGGAGACGCTCATACCGGTGATGTCGGGAACTTCCACATTGATATATTCCTCCTCATCCGGGTTATACATAGGCTCAACTCCCAAATACTGAAGGGTCTCTCCCAATATATCCCGAACAACCGGAGCCGCAATCTGGCCGCCGTAGTAGCTGCTGCCGTTGGGCTCATCCAAAATGACCAAACACA
This sequence comes from uncultured Oscillospiraceae bacterium, assembly GCA_964617455.1. Classification (GTDB taxonomy): domain Bacteria; phylum Bacillota; class Clostridia; order Monoglobales; family Monoglobaceae; genus Monoglobus. Next base: position 134,696 of record CAZTYF010000001.1, read on the forward strand.
GAACCTTCGGGTCGTCCGCGGGAGCAAAGCCGATGAAGGAGGCGATATATTTGCCGTTGCCCCGGGGAATTTTTTCGGAGGTTCCGGTCTTTCCCGCTATTCTGTATCCCGCCAAATAGGCGTTCTTTCCGCCGCCTTCCGACACAACGGATTCCAGGATTTTGCACATTTCCTCGCTGGTCTCTTTGGCTATAACCTGCCGCACAATTTCGGGCTCGGTGCTTTCCACAATGCCCATATCCGAGTTGACAATTTGCTTCACAATATGGGGTTTCATCAGGGTTCCTCCGTTGGCCACCGCACTGACCGCCGCCGCCATTTGGAGGGGAGTGACGGTTATGGACTGGCCGAAGGATTCCGTGGCCAGGTCCACATCGCTCATGGTCTCGTCATAGCCCATACCTGCCGCCTCTCCGGGAATTTCTATCCCCGTTTCCCGCAGGAAGCCGAAGGCTCTCACGCCTTTCGCAAATCTTTCCTTGCCTATTTTTTGGCCTATTTGGATAAAGGCCGGGTTGCAGGAATTTTGCACCGCTTGGGAAAAATCCTGGGTTCCGTGTCCCGAGGTGGAGGCGCAGTTGATGGTCCTGTCCGCCACCTGATAGGAGCCGCCGCAGGTGAACGTGTCACTCAGGGCGCAGGCACGGGTGTCGAGGGCAATGGAGGCCGTCACCGATTTGAAAGTGGAGCCCGGCTCATAGGAGTCAACCACCGCCTTGTTGCGGCGGACCACCTGCATTACCTCTCCCAATCTGTCGTTATATTCCTGCCCCTCAAGTTTTTCCAGCTCCTCATCGATGTCCGGGTATTTCTCCCTCACCGCATCGGTGATTTCAAAGGGCTCGTTTAGGTTATAATCCGGCATTGTGCACATGGCCAGGATTTCCCCGGTGTCGACATCCATAACAATCGCCGAGGCTCCCTCCGCCACATTGTTGTCCTCCGCCGCCGCTGCCAGGTTCTTTTGGGTATAGTTCTGAATGTTCTCGTCTATGGTGAGAACCACGCTGTTTCCGTCCTGGGCGGCGATGTAGCTCTCATAGCCGCTGTTTTCCTCAAGGCCCGTGGATTCCCGAGCCGAAACAACCCGTCCCGGCACGCCGCTGAGACGGTCGTCGTATATGCTTTCGATTCCCTCAAGCCCCTGGTTGTCGGTGCCGCAAAAGCCTATGACCTGGGCGGCAAAGTTGTTATAAGGGTAGTATCTTTTCACATCGTCGGTGAAGGTGACTCCGTCTATGTCCACGGCTTCAAGATAGGCCTTGAGATCGCCGGTCACCTCTTTGTCGACTTTTTTCTTCAGAGTGTCGCTTTGGATTTTTTTGTTTATCTTGTCCTTGACCGTCTCCATATCCATATCCAGGATGTCGCCTATGCTCCGAGCCACCTCGTCCACGGAAAGACCCTTTCCCTCAATGGACTCTTTCATGGCGGCGGGGTTTATGCTTATGGATTGGACCGTGATGTTGGAGGCCAAAACCTTGTAGTTCCTGTCATAGATATTGCCACGCTTGGCGCTGACCGTGTTGTCGCTGATTTGCTGGTCAAGAGCCTGGCGGGACAAATCCTTTCCCCGCACAAGCTGAATCCAGCCCACCCGCAAACAGAGCAAAACCATCACGACGGCAAAGGCTCCGGTTATGAATGTGAGCCTGTCGAATGAGATTTTTCTGTGTTTTTTCTTGCGGGACGGCATATTTTATCCTCCGTAAAACCGACAGGGCAGCCACCCAAGGCCGCCCCTTCGGGAGTTCTATTCAGATGACTTCACAACACTGTCCTTGGCCCCCATGTCAATATAAAACACCTGGGAGGAGTCGGGCTTCACCATTCCCAATCTGTCCTTGGCAAAGGACTCAAGGTTTCCCAACTCTATGGACCTGTCTATGTTGGATTGAATGGCCTCATTGGTGACAACGATTTCCGAAAGTGAGGCATTCAGTTCTTCGATTTCTCTGTTCTTGGCGAAAATGGCGGTCTGCCCGTATATCATAAGGGCACACATCAAAAACACCACTCCCACCGCGGCTATGATCTTGAGCCTGGCCCTCGCCTTCTTTTTGGCCGCCTCCCGCTGCTGCTTGCGGGTTTGGGGTCGGCTCACCCGAGTTGCGGGCCTCTCAATCGGAGGCGCCGCCGGGGCATATCTCCTATCCGGATAGAGCTCCGGGGGATAGTCGGTGTAGGCCCCGTAATTCCTTGGGGAATCGGAATAGCTCCGCCTCGGCTCATAGGGGGTTTGAACCCGGGAATATTCCCTGCGGTATTCCGTTCTGCGGGCGTTTGCCTCCCTTTCGGCTCTCTTTTGAGCCGCATATCTCATCTCGGCCGCATACCTTTCGTTCACATATCCGGGTGCTTCTCCGCCCCGATAGTCGGAATACCGCCTTTCGACTCCGTATCTTTCGTCGGCATAGGGAGACGCATCCCCGGCCCGATAGCTATATCCTTCACGGGATTCGGAATACCGCCTCGCCGCGGCTCTCCGCCCATAGGATTGCTTCTGTTTCAAAGGCATCCGCCCCACCCCCCTTCTTATTATCCGTGCAATATATAAAATCCATAAGATATATAATCAAATTCAAATCAAAATCTATGCTTCCGACAACTTCCTCACACATCTCAGCTTGGCGCTGTGGGCGCGGGGATTGATTTTCAGCTCTTCCTCTCCGGCCGTTACGGGCTTTTTGTTCACAAGCTCTATCTTTGCCTTGTTCCCGCAGACGCAGACCGGGAAATCCTTGGGACAGGTGCAGCCGGTTTTGAGCTTTGCGAAGGTGTTTTTCACGATTCTGTCCTCAAGAGAATGAAAGGTTATCACCGACAGGATTCCTTCGGGCTTTAACACGTCCACAAAATCCTCAATGGCCTTGTCAAGGCCCCGCAGCTCCCCGTTGACCTCAATCCGAATGGCCTGAAAGCTCCGCTTGGCGGGGTGCTTGTCCCCGTATCTTTTTTGGGGAGGGAAGGCCTTTTTGATTATCTCGGAAAGCTCAAGGGTGGTCTTTATCTCGCTTTTCTCTCTCGCTCTCACAATGGCTTTGGCGATTTTTGCGCTGTTTTTCTCTTCGCCGTATTCCCAAAGGATGTTTCGCAGCTTCTCCTCCGAATATTTATTCACAACCTCCGAGGCCGTCAGAGAATCGGCTCGGTTCATCCGCATATCAAGAGGCGCATCTTGGTTGTAGCTGAATCCCCTTTTTGCCTCGTCCAGCTGGTGGGAGGACACGCCCAAATCCAAAACCGCTCCGTCGATTTTGCCGATTCCGAGGCCTTTGAGAATTTCTTTTATATTGAAAAAGTTCTCCCAAAGAATCACGGTTTTGCATTCAAAACCTTTCAGTCTCTCCTTTGCGGCCTCAATGGCCTCTCTGTCTCTGTCTATGCCGATCAGGGTGCCGTCCCTGCTCAGCTTTTCGCAAATCAGGGCAGCGTGGCCGCCGCCTCCCAAGGTCCCGTCAACATAGACGCCCTTCGGCTTTATGCCCAGCAGTTTCGTGCTCTCTGCGGGAAGCACCGAAATATGCCGAAATTCCATACCTATATCAGCTCGTGCTCCTCCATAATCTTCTCGATATTCTCGGCATTGTAGTCCTCGTCGTCGAAATAGTCGGTCCAAGTGTCTCTGTTCCAGATTTCCACGTGTCTGAAACTGCCCACAACGGCAATCTCCTTTCGGAGCCCCAAATAGGCCCGCAAATCGGGAGGTATCACAACCCTGCCCTGAGTGTCAAGCTCGCACTCCTTGGAGCCGGAAGTGAAGAACAGCAGCTTCTTTCTCTCTTTTATCTTGCTCAAAAAATCTTCCCATTCGGACTTCGGATAGAGGGCAATGCAATTCACGCCTTTTGCCACAACAAAAGTCTGCCCCAGCTCCGCCCGAAAGCCCGCGGGAACATTAACTCTGAACTTGGCATCAACCGTTTGTAAATATTCGCCGATAAACACGTCGCAAACTCCTTTGCTTAATCGTAATTACCGCAAGCGGCAATTCCTCACCGCTCCGGGTTTGCTCCTTTTTCCCAAAAAGTGCACTTCGTTGGCGCTTTTTGGGAGCCCTGTAATACCCAATTACCGCAAGCGGCAATTCCTCACCTCGTCGTCGCAGTTCGCCTCTTAGCTCGTTTTCTCGCAAGCGAGAAAACATTCGCCCTTCCGGCGACTGCTCCTCTTTCCCACAAAGGCAAGCCTTTGCGGGAGCCCTGCGCACTTCGTGCGCTTTGAGTTCGCCTTTTGGCTCGTTTCCTCGCAAGCGAGAAAACATTCGCCTTTCCGGCGGTTCCTCCTTTTTCCCAAAAAGTGCACTTCGTTGGCGCTTTTTGGGAGCCCTGTAACATCCTCCGAAATCATCGTCTTGGGGAATCCGGGCCACTTCGATACACTTTGACCCACTTTTTATTTATTTTACTACATTCCGAGCCAATATGCAAGACCTTTTTTCGAAAATTTGGAAAATTTTGCAAATATGTCTTTTTTAATCAAAAGAGCCTGCGGCGAGCTGCTCCATAGAGGACGCCCTTCGGTGATAAATTTTCATCATATACGTTCATTCTCTAATCCCCATAAGCTTCTTTAATTCTTCCATTTCTTCCATGGCTTTTTCATTCGAGCGTTTGGTTTCCTCGTAGGCTCTTCGCCTTCTCTCGGCGGCCTCCTCGGCTGCCCTGTCTCTCCCGTCGCTGTATCTGTCCTCCAAAACCTTGACGGCATTCTCGGTTTTCAAAAGCCAATCAAAATCCGCAACCCAGTTTCTGTCATTCCGCCCGCTCAAAAACTTCGATTTCCCCGCTTTGTCAAAAAGTTCATCAAGGGCCTCTTTCCCGAACTCCCTCACAAATCCGAAAATCGCCTTTTTCCGACCGTCGGTCAATTTTCTCACCTCCGGTAATTCCTTACAAACGGAGTTGTATTTCTCGATAACGGAATTATAATACTTAGAATTACTCTCTCTCTTATTCTCTTTATCTATTCTATTATCTATTCTATTATCTATTCTGTGCGACAATTCTGTCGTACCCCCTGTGACATTTTTGTCGTACCCCTGTGACAATTCTGTCGTACCTCCCGTGACATTTTTGTCGTACCCCTGCGACAATTCTGTCGTACCCCCCGTGACAATTTTGTCGTACCCCTGCGACAATTCTGTCGTACCCCCTGTGACATTTTTGTCGTACCCCTGTGACAATTCTGTCGTACCTCCCGTGACAATTTTGTCGTACCCCTGCGACATATCTGTCGTACCCCCTGTGACATTTTTGTCGTACCCCTGCGACAATTTTGTCGTACCCTCAAGAGGGTTTTTCCCGGCACTCACCGAAATGCGTCGTTGTGAATCGATTATCTTAACAGTGATAAGACCTTTGTCCTTCAGTTCCGAAATCCATCGGCAGACCGTGCGGGTGGTTACACCGTATTCTTTGGCCAAAAAAGCGTTGGTGGCCCAGGAATAGCCCTTGCCTTGAGTCAGCGACAGCAATTCGGCGAATAAGATTTTGGCATCCCCGGTCAAATCGGACCTGTGAGCCAGCTCGGTGTTAATTGCGTAAAACCTCTCATCCATCATAGTATTTCACTCTCCATATTAAAAATTAACCGGCCGCCCGGCCTTTGGTATAAATACAGTATATCACTCCGAAAGTGCCAAAGAGTGCCGTCTTTTCAAAAAGACAAAGGTTGGCACTTTGGGGCACTTTTTTTGGTTTATAATGGAATTGCGGTCGGGAAGACGGCACAAAACACATTTCGAAAGGAGAAACACTATGCCTAATTTGACAACACCGATTCCCGGGAAGATTACGGGGGATGCGGTTCGGGACCTTAATGCTTTCAGAAAATGGGGGACCGCCCTGATTGACGAGCTGTCCTATATATTGAGCAATTTGGATGAGAGCAATGTTATTGAGGCGGGAGCCGTTCGGGCGGAAAACATCGACACCTCCGGGGCCAAGATTTCCAATGCACAGATAGGTCATCTGTCGGCGGACAAGCTTCGGGCAGGAACCATCGATACGGATTTGGTGGTTTTGAAAAGCGGGGACGGGAACCTGACCCTCACCGGAAACTCCGTCAAAATCGACGACGGGAAATTCAACAGGTTTGTGGTGGAATATGACAAAGAGAGGGACCTGTTTCGCTTTGAGCTTTGCAATGCCCAAGGGGAGCCCACCGTGAGCATAAACAGTTTGGGAAATGCGGTTTTCACGGGAAAAATCGACGGCTCCCAAATATATTCCTCCGTGATTGTGGGCACCGACAGTCTGTCCTATGAGCAAAAAGAGGGAGGAGTTTTTGCCATGACGGACTCCAAGGGAATGAAAATCATGCAGGACAAAGAGGGTGTCCGAAGCCAAAGACTGGGCCTGTCCGCGGGGGACGACGGCACCGCCTATATGGTTATGGGCTCCGGAGACGGCACGGAAGAGACGGACATCAACGGAGTGAAATACTCGGGGGGAAGTTTTTTGATAAAGAGAGAAGAGGGGGCCGCCACCGAAGGCATCGTGGGAGCCGAAGGGACTCTCGCCTTTATGGACAGCGGGGAGCTTTGGCTGGGCGGCAAAAAGGTTTTGATAAACGGCAGAGACATCCTGGGGGAGCTTGACGCCCTCAAAGGCGCCCGATAGAAAGGAGACGGAAAATGAACCCAAACGGTTACTACGGAAAAATAACGCCGGAATTTTTCGGCAAAGTCCAAGAGAATTTCAAGTTCTACAAAGAGCACAAACAGCTCTTCGACAGGCGAATCATAGAAAACAACAGGTGGTACAAAAGCCGATATACGGCCGATGCGGACGAGGCGGTACCTGAGCCCGCCACCCCCTATTTGTTCAATGCGATAGCCAACAAGCACGCCGACGCCATGGACAACTTTCCGGAGCCCAACATTTTGGAAAGGGAGGAGAGAGACAGGCCCGCGGCGGAGAAACTCACCAAAATCGTCCCCACCTGCCTTGACCTTTGCAACTTTAAGCGGACCTACAGCAGGGCCTGGTGGTATAAGTTAAAAAACGGAGCCTCCTGCTACGGAGTGTTCTATAACCCGTCCTTGGGCAGGGGAAAGGGGGACATAGACATAAAATCCATAGACCTTTTGAACCTGTTTTGGGAGCCGGGAATCGTCGATATTCAGGACAGCCGATTCCTGTATCTGACCGCCCTGATTGACAACGACGATTTGAAGCTCAAATATCCCCAATTTGCGGACAGGTTCACCGGAAGCGAGGCCATTGATGTGCTGACCTATGACGATATGCAAAACACCGCCTCAAGGGATATGCTCAAGGACAAAACCCTCGTGATTGACTGCTATTACAAGCGAAAATCGGGCGGCAGGGAGACGGTGGAGCTTTTGAAATTCACCGACGACACCATTTTGGAGGCGTCGGAGGATATGGGGGATGAGGGAATATATGAGCACGGGATGTATCCCTTTGTTTTGGATGTGCTCTATCCGGACGAGGACAGCCCCGTGGGCTTCGGTATGGTGGACATAATCAAAAACCCCCAGCTCTATATCGACAAGCTGGACGCTTTGATTTCCAAAAATGCGCTGATTTCGGGGAAAATTCGGTATATGATAAAAGACAACGGAGGCCTGAACGAATATGAGCTCTCCGACCTAAGCCGAGACATAATCCACTCGGCGGGCTCGGTGGGGGATGAAAACATAAGGGAGCTCCAAGCCAAGCCCATGCCCGCTTTTATTATACAGCATAGGCAGAACAAGATTGAGGAGCTGAAAGAAATTTCGGGCAATCGGGATTTTCAGCAGGGAGGAACCTACGGAGGAGTCACCGCCTACTCGGCCATAATCGCCCTGCAGCAGGCCGGGGAAAAGCTGGCACGGGATATGCTGCAAACGGGCTATGACGCCTTTGGGGATGTGGTCTGCCTCTGCATAGAGCTGATTCGCCAATTCTACACGGAGCCCCGCTCCTACAGGATTACCGGGGATGACGGCAAAAGCGAGTATGTGAGCCTGTCGGGAGCCGAACTGCGCCGAGGCTATCACAGAGCCGAGTTTGACATAAAAGTCAGTGCGGAGAAAAACAACCCCTACAGCCGAATCGCCCAAAACCAAACCCTCACGGAGTTGTGGCAGATGGGTTTGTTTGATTCGGCAAGGGCGGATGCGGCGGTGCTCCTGCTTGAGGCCATGCATTTGGACGGCAAGGAAAAACTCATCGAGGGCATCAAAAACCTGAAGGCCGCCCGTTCGGAGGAAGGGGAGCCGCCCCGGGCCCCCTTGAAACCCCGAAACGGAATCGGCGTCGGAGAGACTCCCCTTGGGAGCAAACGGCCCAAAAGCGCAACCGAGATAGGCTGAAACGGACCCGTCCCGGCCGAATAAAATAATCGGCTCAGAACAGCACTTTGCCCACCGTTCGGAGTTCATCCTCCGGACCTATGAAAATGGGAGAGTATTTGGGGTTCAGGGACACAAGGCAGGGCCTGCCCCCCGCATAGTCCAGCTTTTTGCAGTAGGCCTCGCCTCCGTAGACGAAGATACCCACCTCCCCCGGCTGAACATAGGGCATATACTTTATGAAAACTATGTCCCCGTCGGCGATTTTGGGCTCCATACTGTCGCCGGATATGCGGATTCCCGCATCGGTGCCCTTGGGAGCCTTGAGGTGCATAATTTCCGCACCGTCGTCGCTCATATAATTCCCCAGCCCCGCCGCGGCAGGCTGAAGATAGACGGGCACATCCATGGAAACACAGTCGGACGCCTCTTCCTTTTGCTTTGAAAGGTAGTTTCCGTATTCGTAATCGAGACAGTTGCGCACCCGTCGGAATGCCTCCCCGTCCCGATGGAGCTCCCGCAGTTTTGCCAGGGCAAGACTCAGCTCCGAACCGTGCTTCTTTTCGGCGGGAACCTCCTCGGGCTCCGTAAAAAAGCCGTATATGTCCTCAATCCCATACAGTCGGCACAGCTTCAAAAAAATCCGTATCTCCGGCTCGGACTTCCCGTTTTCCCAGGCGCTGAATCGGGATTGCTTGACTCCGAGACGGCTGTATACATCCCTTTGAGAAAAGCCCGCCTTCTCCCGAGCCTTTCTGAGCCTGTCGCTGATAATCATATTGGCCATTTCGGTATCGCCTCCTTTGTGATAGATATAATACCACAGCGGGCCCGAAAAATCAACAGCAAACAACAAAATTCCCGTTATTTTTTATAAGAGCTTATTTTGGCTTTTCGGAAAATTTCCTATGCAAAAAGTTGCACAGAGGAAAAATAACAAAAAATATGCAAAAAATTGTATTGACAAACAAATTATTTGGTATATAATAGGAGGTACAATTCTCATAAAACCAAGTTATTTGTTAAACGTGTCAAGGAACGGAAGTGAAAAAATGACTCATCCCGACATAAAATTCATCGAGCGCTACGGTTATCCGCCGGAAAGGCTCAGATACTCCCGCCCCGTGGGTGTCTGTCTCTGTTGCGGCAGCGATATATACGGCGGCTCATATGTCAAAAGTTTCGACGGGCTGTTCTGCGATATGGAGTGCTGTCACAACTACTACGAAATTGACAGCCGTGAGGATTAGCGCATTCCCAAAATTATGGAATACGGGCAATTTTATTTAAGTAATTTTGAAAGGAGTGACCAAAATGACATTCGAAAACACGGACCAGGTGAAGAAGTGGCTGAGGCAGCTTCCGTTGGCGAAGAAAGAGATGACGGCGAAGATTGAGCTCTATAACGATATTATTGCGGATTTTTCCCGATTTGACATATCGGACAGGGAGATGGAGAAAATCTTGGGACACACCCCCGGGGAGAAAATTTCGACGGTTGAGAGATACAGGCAGAGTATAAAAGAGTCGAAGGATAAATTCGACGATTTGACGGAGGATTGGGAGCAGCTTTCAAAGCGCCTTGACAGCGAGGAATTGACGGTTCTCACGGAGAGATATTTGAAGGGCAAGAGATGGACGGCCATTGAGTTTGTTACCGACTACAGCCGCAGGCAGTGTTTCAGAATTATGGAGAGGGCTCTGAAGAAGCTGGTGGGCCAAAGAGTGAGAGGTGACGGCAATGCCCGATGAGGATTTCGAAAAAAACGAAGACTGCGGAAGGGAGGAGGCTCTGAGGAAATTGGCGGAGCTGGTAAATTGCGGAGACAAGCGGATTGAGCTCTCTTCCGCCAAAGAGCTTTTGACCCTTTTGGGTCTGCCCGAGAATTCTCCCCAAAGGCCCGCCCCGGAAAAACTGGAAGTGGAAATCAAAATCCTATGAGGCCGAAGGAGACAAGGGAGGGAGAAAAAGGTGAAATTCAAACTTCAAATAACCGAGACCCAGTATGAATTCATCAAAGCGGATGCGGACGAGGTGCTCTTCGGAGGTGCCGCGGGAGGCGGAAAGTCCTACGGCCAATTGGCGGATGCGCTGCTGTTTGCCCTGAAATATCCGGGCAGCTGCCAGCTCATTTTGCGCCGAACTTTTCCGGAGCTTGAACATTCCCTCATTATGAATTCCGTTTTGATATATCCCCCGGCCGTGTGCCGATATCGGGCCTCCGACAGAAAGTGGTTCTTTGCCAACGGCTCAATAATCGAATTCGGCTACTGCGCCGCAGAGACCGATGTGCTCAGGTATCAGGGGGCGGAGTATGACATCGTTCGGTTTGACGAGCTGACCCATTTCACCGAGAACCAATACACCTATCTCCTGTCTCGGGTGAGGGGCACCAACGGCTATCCCAAACAGGTCAAGTCCAGCACCAACCCGGGAGGCATAGGCCACAACTGGGTCAAAGCCCGATTTATCGACGGCGCCGCGGCGGGAGAGGTCCAAACCACGGATTTGGGCACAAAGCGGCTTTTCATTCCCTCCTTCGTTCGGGACAACAAGTTCCTGATGAACTCCGACGGGGAATATATAAACCGCCTGAAACAGCTCCCCGAAAACGAGAGGCGGGCCCTGCTCTACGGGGAGTGGGACATATTCGACGGCCAGGTGTTCACCGAATGGCGCAACAACCGAAAGGGCTATGAAACCCGAAAATTCACCCATGTGATTGCGCCCTTTGAGATTCCTAAGGAGTGGCGCAGATATCGGGCCTTTGACTTCGGGTATTCCAAACCCTTCGCCGTGTCCTGGTATGCGGTGGACTATGACGGCAGGGTGTATAACTATCGGGAGCTCTACGGTTGCACGGAAAAGCCCGACACGGGTGTTCGGTGGACGGCGGAGAAAATCGCGGACAAGATTTTGGAGGCGGAAAAAGAGGAGCGGGACGCCGGGATAAAAATAACCGGCGTTGCCGACCCGGCCATATGGAATCCCACAGGCAGCTCGGACGGGAGCATTGCCGATATGATGGAGCGGAGGGGCGTGTATTTCGAAAAGGGAAACAACAACCGCCTGGCAGGCAAAATGCAGGTCCATTTCCGCTTGGCTTTCGATGAGGAGGGGCTGCCCATGATATATTTCTTTGAGGGCAAATGCCCGGGAATCATCAGAACCCTGCCTCGGCTTTGCTATGATAAAACCAACCCGGAGGACGTGGACACCCGCCAGGAGGACCACCTCTATGACGCCCTGAAATATTTCCTCATGCTGAATCCCATCCCCCCGCGCCCCTCCGTCCCTCCAAAAGAGCCCGCGGAGATTTCTCCTCTGGCTCACACTCCCTTGAGCAGGTTTGTTTTGTGATAAAGCATCCTGCGTGCCGTCCTTCATGCAGCCAAATCCCCCCAAAAATCCAAAAATCCCCCTTGACAAAAGGAGGGATAAGTAGTATAATCCGAATATAAAAGGGGAGTGGCGGAACGTAAGAACGGTTTGCCGCTTCGAGGTTGAATAAACAACCGCCTAAGCTTGCAAAACTTTAAAAGGCGGTTGTTTTTTTAATACACATTTCGTGTATATAGCACTATAATTAAAAAAATTACGAGCGCAATGAAAAATTTCAAATTAAAATTCTTCATATGCATCACCTCCTTCGGATTATCTTAAACACGAATTACGTGTTTAGAAGGATGGTGAAGCAGCATCGTCGGAACACGCCTTTTAGCTCGTTTCCTCGCAAGCGAGAAAAGCTTCGCCTTTCCGGCGGTTCCTCCTCTTCCCGCAAAGTGCACTTCGTTGGCGCTTTGCGGGAGACCCAAATGGGCCTTTTAGATCGTCGCATTTTATTTGCGCCGAAATACTCCCCCGCATGAGAAAGTCTCAGGCTAACGACACAAACGTCGCTATGGTCATTATACGGCATTATCCGTACAATTACAAGTTAAATTTTGGTTACAAGATGGTGCTTCATTGAAATCCGCCCTTTGAAAGAGGCCGAAAACTTCGAAAAAAAAACAGCCCCGCGTTTGCGTCGGCTGTTTTTTATATGGCGGACGGGGTGGGATTCGAACCCACGTGCCGTTTCCGACAAACTGATTTCGAGTCAGCCCCGTTATGACCGCTTCGATACCCGTCCGCATTTGCACGCTTAACATATTATCATATATAGGCCGCATTTGCAAGTCTTTTTTTGAAAAACGGAGAACAAATTAAATTTGGGGAAATTTTTATAAATTTTCCTTGCATATTTTCTTCTATTTTGTTATAATTGTCGGAGAGAACGGTTTTGGTCGAATTGATTACGGTTGAATTCGAAAATCGTGCCACGAAATATGAAAGGAGCAAACATATGAAGTATTCAAGTGAAGTAGAAGCGATGTGTCCTTTGGCAAAAGGAGCATATCACGGACCTGCGCCGATTCCCCAGGAGGGAAAATGGACGCAGGTTAAGGAAGTCGGCGATGTTTCCGGTTTGACTCACGGTATCGGCTGGTGTGCGCCTCAGCAGGGCACCTGCAAGCTGACATTGAATGTTAAGGACGGCATTATTCAGGAAGCGCTCATCGAGACCATCGGCTGCAGCGGTATGACTCATTCCGCCGCAATGGCTGCCGAGATACTCATCGGCAAGACCATATTGGAGGCCCTCAACACGGACTTGGTTTGCGACGCCATCAACACGGCCATGCGGGAGCTGTTTTTGCAAATAGTATACGGCCGCAGCCAGACCGCCTTCTCGGAGGACGGACTGCCCATCGGAGCGGGACTTGAGGATTTGGGCAAGGGCCTGCGCAGCCAAATCGGCACCACATATGCCACCCTGAAAAAAGGACCGAGATATCTGGAATTGGCCGAGGGATATATCACGGAAATCGCCGTTGACAAGGACGACACCATAATCGGCTACAAATTTGTCCACATAGGCAAAATGATGGAAATGATTAAAGACGGAATGGACGCCAACGAAGCCGTTAAAAAGGCCAGCGGCCAATACGGCCGGGTTGACGATGCGGACAGGCTTATAGATCCGCGCCACGAATAAGATAGGAGGAATCGAGATATGGCTTTATTTGAGAGTTATGAGAGAAGAATTGACCAAATCAATGGGGAGCTTCAAAAACACGGAATTTCTTCTATTGAGGAGGCAAAGCAAATTTGCGACGAAAAAGGCGTCGATGCCTATAACATAGTCAGAGGCATTCAGCCCATTTGCTTTGAAAATGCCTGCTGGGCCTATACGGTAGGTGCCGCCATTGCCATCAAAGACGGAGTCAAGACCGCTGCGGATGCGGCGGAGAAAATAGGCTTGGGCCTTCAGTCCTTCTGTATCCCGGGCAGCGTTGCCGACGACAGAAAGGTTGGTTTGGGCCACGGAAATTTGGGCGCAAGACTCCTGAGAGAGGAGACCAAGTGCTTTGCATTTTTGGCGGGACATGAGTCCTTCGCCGCGGCGGAAGGCGCCATAGGCCTCGCCCGAAGCGCCAACAAGGCCCGCAAAGAGGATTTGAGAGTAATCCTCAACGGCCTCGGCAAGGACGCCGCCCAGATAATTTCCCGAATCAACGGTTTCACCTATGTCCGCACCCAATTTGACTACTACACCGGTGAGGTTAAGATTGTGGAAGAGATTGCCTACTCGGACGGTGAGCGCTCCAAGGTTCGCTGCTACGGCGCGGACGATGTTCGGGAGGGCGTTGCCATCATGCACCTTGAGGGCGTTGACGTGTCCATCACGGGCAACTCCACCAACCCCACAAGATTCCAGCATCCTGTGGCGGGCACATATAAAAAAGAGTGCATAGAGCAGGGCAAGAAGTACTTCTCCGTTGCCAGCGGCGGCGGCACGGGCAGAACGCTCCATCCCGACAATATGGCGGCGGGCCCCGCTTCCTACGGTATGACCGACACAATGGGAAGAATGCACAGCGACGCTCAATTCGCAGGCTCCTCCTCCGTTCCCGCCCATGTTGAAATGATGGGCTTGATAGGTATGGGCAACAACCCCATGGTGGGCGCCACGGTGGCTGTGGCAGTTGCGGTGGAAGAGGCCATGAAACAATCGAAATAAAATCGGGCATTATAAAGAAGATCGAAAAAAATACCAAAGGGCATCGGCTCTTTGGTATTTTGCTTTTTGATATTTAATTCCGTAATTCGCGGAGTCCGCCTTCCGAATCGAACCCGAATTCGGGACAGACTCCCTCAGGCTTTTCTTCCGGGTTTTTTGAGGCACTCCTTCAAGAACATACCGGTATAGGATTTCTCGCATTTGGCCACCTTTTCCGGAGTTCCGCAGGCCACCAGGAAGCCCCCTGCGTCTCCTCCCTCCGGGCCCAAATCGATTATATAGTCGGCGGTTTTGATAACATCCAAATTGTGCTCTATGACCACCACGGTGTTTCCCGCATCCACCAGTTTCTGCAGCACATCAATCAGCATATGGACGTCGGCGGTATGGAGGCCGGTGGTGGGCTCATCCAGGATATAGATGGTCTTGCCGGTGCTGCGGCGGCTCAGTTCCGTGGCCAGCTTGACCCGCTGGGCCTCGCCTCCCGACAGGGTGGTGGAGGGCTGGCCGATTTTTATGTATCCCAATCCCACATCGAACATGGTTTGGAGCTTGCGGCGGATTTTGGGCACGTTTTCAAAAAATTCGCATCCCTCTTCCACCGTCATTTCCAAAACCTCGTGGATATTTTTGCCCTTGTATTTGACCTCAAGGGTTTCTCGGTTATAGCGTTTTCCGCCGCAGACTTCGCAGGGCACATACACATCGGGGAGAAAGTGCATTTCGATTTTTATGATACCGTCTCCCGTGCAGGCTTCGCATCTGCCCCCCCGCACATTGAAACTGAATCGGCCCGATTTGTAGCCTCGGGCTTTGGCCTCTTTGGTGGTTGCAAACAAATCCCGTATATCGGCAAAAAGGCCGGTATAGGTGGCGGGGTTGCTGCGGGGAGTCCGCCCTATGGGGGATTGGTCGATGTCGATAACCTTGTCCAAGAATTCGGTTCCCTTCATGCTTGTGAACTTTCCCGGGTGCTTCTTTGAGTGATTCAGCACGTTGGACAGGTGCTTGTATAATATCTCATTCACAAAGGAGCTTTTGCCGCTGCCGGACACACCGGTCACACAGGTAAAGGTGCCCAGGGGGATTTTTATATTGATGTTTTTCAGGTTGTTTTCACGGCAGCCCCGAATTTCCAGCTTGTTTCCGCTGCCCTTTCTCCGCTTTTTGGGGACGGGAATAAAGCACTCTCCCGACAGATATTTGCCCGTGACGGATTCCTTGCAGGCCATAATGTCTTCGGGAGTTCCCGAGGCCACCACCTCTCCCCCGTGGATTCCCGCTCCGGGGCCTATGTCGATAACATGGTCCGCGGAGAGAATAGTCTCCTCGTCGTGTTCCACCACAATCAGGGTATTCCCCAAATCCCGCAGTTCCTTCAGGGTTTCGATAAGTTTGGCATTGTCCCGCTGGTGGAGGCCTATGCTGGGCTCGTCGAGTATATACACGACTCCCATCAGGCTTGAGCCGATTTGGGTGGCCAGGCGGATTCTCTGGGCCTCGCCGCCGCTGAGGGTTCCCGCGCTTCGGGAGAGCCGAAGGTATTCAAGACCCACATCCCCCAAAAACTTCAGGCGGTCGCAGATTTCCTTCATAACCTGCCTTGCGATATGCCTTTCCCTTTCGCTCAAATCGTCGGTCAGGTTTTTGAAAAAGTCATAGGCCTCCGATATGGACATATCCGTCACCTGGCTTATATTCAGACCCTTCACGGTGACGGCCAGGGATTCGGGTTTCAGGCGGGTTCCCCCGCAGACGGGGCAGGGCATATTCACCATATAGCTTTCGATTTCGCTTTTTACCCATTCGGATGTGGTCTCCTCGTGGCGGCGGTTTAGGTTATTCACAATTCCCTCAAACCGAGCGTACTGATAGCCTTTTGAGTATTTGCTGTTGTAGGTGAGCTTGATTTTTTCGCCCTTTGTGCCATACAGGAGAATATCAACAATCTCCTCGGGCAAATCCTTTATGGGTGTGTCCAGACTGAAACCGTACCTTTCGGAAAGGCCCGAATAGTACATACTCGCCACCGAGTTTTTGTCCGCATTGCTCCAGCCCGTTGCGCATATTGCCCCTTCGTTTACGGACAGACTTTTGTCGGGGATTATACGGTCCGGGTCGATTTTCACTATCCGTCCCAAGCCCGAGCATTCCGGGCAGGCCCCGTAGGGAGTGTTGAAAGAGAACATTCGGGGAGTCAGTTCCTCTATGTTGATTCCGCAGTCCTCGCAGGCGTAGTTTTGGGAAAACCTGAGCTCCTCTCCGCCGATTATGTCAACGGTCACAAGGCCCCTGCCCATATTCAGGGCAATTTCCAAAGAGTCCGCCAGCCGTTTGTTCATTCCCTCTTTTATGATGAGCCTGTCGACGATTATGTCGATGTTGTGTTTCTTTTGCTTGTCCAGGCGGATTTCCATATCGGTAATCTCCACGGTGGTGCCGTCTATGCGGGCCCGCACATAGCCGTTTTTTCGGGCGTCGTCGAAGGTTTTCGTATACTCCCCTTTTCTGCCCCGAACCACCGGAGCCATTATTTGGATTTTCGTCCTTTCGGGCAGGGCTGCCACCGCATCCACAATCTGGTCTATGGACTGGGGCTTAATCTCCTTGCCGCATTTGGGGCAGTGAGGGATACCTATGTGGGCATACAAAAGCCGAATATAGTCATAGACTTCCGTAACCGTCCCCACCGTGGAACGGGGATTTCGGGAAGTGGTCTTTTGGTCGATGGAAATGGCGGGGGACAGGCCCTCGATGGACTCCACATCCGGTTTGTCCATTTGGCCCAAAAACATTCGGGCATAGGCGGAGAGGGACTCCACATACCGCCTCTGGCCCTCCGCATAGATGGTGTCGAAAGCCAGGGAGGACTTTCCCGAGCCGCTGAGCCCCGTCAGGACCACCAGCTTGTCCCGTGGGATTTCCACGTTGATTTTCTTCAGATTGTTTTCGCTTGCGCCTTTTACGACTATGCTTTTGTTCATGATTTTCTCCCGATTTGATTTATTTGAAAAGCCCGGTTTCGGGGCAATTCGCCCCTCGTCACAGGTCTCCCCCCAACCGCCGTATCTCGTCTCGGATTTGGGCGGCCAGCTCAAATTGCAACAGCTCCGCCGCCTTTTTCATATTGAGGGTGAGGTCCGCAATGGTCCGCTCCCGGTCGAGGATTTTCTTCTCGTTTTCCTTGGCCTTTTTGCTTCTGTCCGAGGCTCCCGCCTCGGTGGTGGCTTCGATTACGTCATAGACTCTCTTGCTTATGGTTTGGGGCTCTATGCCGTGCTCCTTGTTGAAAGCCATCTGTATGGAGCGGCGGCGGTTTGTTTCATCGATGGCATAGCGCATGGAGGATGTGATTTCGTCGGCGTACATAATCACTTTGCCCTCGGCGTTTCTGGCCGCCCTGCCTATGGTCTGCACAAGGGAGGTTTCGCTTCTCAAAAACCCTTCCTTGTCCGCATCCAAAATGGCCACCAAGGAGACTTCCGGTATGTCAAGGCCCTCCCTGAGCAGGTTTATTCCCACAAGCACGTCAAACTCTCCCAAACGGAGGTCTCGGATTATTTCCATTCGCTCGATTGTTTTGACGTCGGAGTGCAGATATCTGACCTTCACTCCCAAATTGTCAAAATATTCCGTCAGCCTTTCCGCCATCTTCTTGGTGAGGGTTGTGACTAAAACCCGCTCGTTCTTTTGGGCTCTTTCGTTTATCTCTTTATACAGGTCATCCACCTGGCCGTTTATGGGTCTGACCTCAACGGCCGGGTCCACAAGGCCCGTGGGTCTTATCACCTGTTCCACTATTTGGGTGGATTTTCCCCTTTCGAATTCGGCGGGTGTGGCCGAAACAAACACCGCCTGGTTGAGTTTTCCCCAAAATTCGTCAAAATTGAGAGGCCTGTTGTCAAAGGCGGAGGGCAGGCGAAATCCGTATTTCACCAGGTTTTCCTTTCGGGCATGGTCTCCCGCATACATGGCCCGAACCTGGGGCAGGGTCACATGGCTCTCGTCCACAAACAGCAGAAAATCCTTCGGCATATAATCGATAAGGGTGAAAGGCGCACTGCCCGGGGCCCTGCCGCTGATGTGACGGGAGTAGTTTTCTATTCCGCTGCAAAAGCCCGTCTCCCGCATCATTTCCATATCGTATTTGGTCCGCTGCTCGAGGCGCTGGGCTTCCACCAGTTTATTTTGGGATTTCAGCTCCGAAAGCCGCTCCTCCAGTTCCTGCTCTATGCCGATAAGGGCCCGCTCCCGCTTCTCGGGTGTGGTCACATAGTGGGAGGCTGGATAGACGGCCACGTGTTTTCTCTCGCCTATCACCTCTCCGGTCACCGCATTTATCTCGGTGATTCTCTCCACCTCGTCCCCGAAAAATTCCACTCTCACCGCCGTGGAATAGGCGTCCGACGGGAATATGTCCAAAACATCCCCCCGAACCCGAAACTTGTTTCGGGAAAAGTCTATATCGTTTCTCTCGTATTTTATTTCGATAAGCTTTGCGATGACCTCGTCCCTGTCTTTAATCATACCGGGCCGCAGAGAGACCACCATGTTGTTATAATCGATTGGGTCCCCCAAACCGTATATGCAGGACACGCTGGCCACTATTATCACATCTCTCCGCTCAAACAGGGCCGCCGTGGCGCTGTGGCGCAGTTTGTCGATTTCCTCGTTTGTGTCCGCATCCTTTTCGATATAGGTGTCGGTGTAGGGGATATATGCCTCCGGCTGGTAGTAGTCATAGTAGGAGACGAAGTATTCCACCGCATTTTTCGGGAATATTTCCTTAAACTCGCTGCAAAGCTGGGCCGCCAGGGTTTTGTTGTGGGCAAGGACCAAAGTGGGCCGCTGCACCTTCTCAATCACATTGGCCATGGTGAAGGTTTTGCCGCTGCCCGTGACGCCCAAGAGGGTTTGAAATTTGTCGCCTCGGAGTATTCCCCGGGCGAGGCTGTCAATGGCCTTGGGCTGGTCCCCCGCAGGCCTGTATCGGGAAACAACTTCAAAATCCATATCCCCGTCTCCCATTCCTCAAATTTCCGCCGTTTTATCGGCAGATTCAAATTCTATTATATCACAAAGAAATCGTCGGCGCAATATGTCCGGGCGAATTATTTATAAATCCCGATATTTGTTGACTTTTCGGGAAAATGGGAGTATAATTGTCGTCAAGAGGGTTTTATGGTCTCCGCCCGGGGAGCGGAGGATGTTTTATATTTCAAGGATTTTGAAAATATGGAATTTCAAGTTTTGGGAAAGCGAGGATTTTGCGATGAAGAGATTTTTGTGTGTTTTGTTGACCCTGTGTTTGTGCTTCCCCGCCCTCTGTGTATCCGGGGCGGATAGCGGCCTTCAAATTGTCGAGGCTTCCGGAGGCTTTGAGAGCATTGCCTTGGAGTGGACAAACACGGCACCCGCAGCCGGCTACGGAGTCTATGTGAAAAAGTCCTCGGAGGGGGCCTATCCTTCCGAACCCATAGACAAGGAACTTGTGAGATACTACGGGAATTACTACAGAGCAGACGCCTTGGGTCTGTCCGCGGGAACCTATGACATAAAAGTCGAGACGGCGGACAAATCCGCTTCCGCAGAGGCGAAAAATATAAACGTCAATGCCTACAGGCGGGAGGGCTTCGGATTTTCCTCGGATTCTCCCAACAAATCCGCCTCGGGAGGCTATAAAGACGACGGCACGGTGAAGGACAATGCCCAAATCCTCTATATCACCAATGAAAATGTGAACACCGTCGAGTTTACCGTAATGGACGGAAGCAAAGAGAGGAAATATACCGGTCTTAAGAATATTCTTCAAGGTTACAGAAAGGATTCAAGACCCCTTATCATTCGCATTATCGGAATGATTGACGGGGAACATATTGATGATTTGGTGGTTTCCGACGGCAAGCCTGCCTATATCGAGGCCAAAGAGTCCAAGGATATAACCTTGGAAGGCGTGGGCGACGATGCCACCTTCAAATGGTTCGGCTTCAATGTGAACGGATGCACCGATGTGGAAGTCCGAAATTTGGGTGTGGTTCTGTTCACCGACGACGGTATTTCCCTAAACGGAGCCAACAGGAACGTGTGGGTTCACAATGTGGATTTCTACTACGGAAAGACCGACCCGAGCGAGACGGATAAAATCAAAGGCGACGGGGCTTTGGATGTGAAGGGCGGCTCGACCTTTTGCACATTTTCCTACAACCGATTCTGGGACAACGGAAAATGCTCGCTGATTCAGTCAAGCAGCAAAACCAAAGAAGGCGACGGCACCGATTTTCTCACCTATCACCACAACTGGTTTGACCATTCCGACTCCCGTCATCCCCGCACCCGCTACTCAAACGTGCATATGTATAACAACTACTACGACGGCAACAGCGGCTACGGCGTGGGAGTCACCTCGGGAGCCTCCGTATTTGCGGAAAACAACGTGTTCCGCGGAGTGGAATCGCCCATGCTGTCCTCCATGCAGGGACATGACGAGAGCACCTTCAGCAAGGAGGCCGGCGGAATTATCAAAGCCTTCGGCAATGAGATGACGGACTGCGGAGAGGTTTGGTACTACAGCGGCAGCAGTGAATTTGACGCCTATTTGGCCTCCTCGAGGGAGGAGGAAGTTCCGGAAACCGTCAAGACAAAAACCAACATCTACAAAGGCGTAACCTTTGAGGATACCTACAGCAACTTTGACACGGAGAATGATCTGCATGCCAATCCGGACCCGGTAAGCGCCGTTGTTGAGGATGTGAAAAAGAACGCGGGAAGAAGAGGCGACAGCG
The DNA here is from genome assembly GCA_964617455.1 of uncultured Oscillospiraceae bacterium. Taxonomy (GTDB): domain Bacteria; phylum Bacillota; class Clostridia; order Monoglobales; family Monoglobaceae; genus Monoglobus. Next base: position 155,848 of record CAZTYF010000001.1, read on the forward strand.
GCATAAGCTTCGATTTGAGCAATTATAAGCCCACCGACACCGATAATCCCGACACAGCCCATGATATAGTTCCGGAGCTTAAGGCAATGCTTGAGGCATATAAATCATCCCTTGTGAAGAACTATGCGGGAACCGATACCGAATATCCCTCCACAAGCGGAGAGGCACCCACCCCCGGGCCCACGGATGCACCCAAGCCCACTGCGGCCCCCGAGGGAAAATATCCCTATGAAATAACGGAAGCCGCCTATGAGGGGGACAGCCTTAAGGTGACGCTTAGGTATAACGGCAGCGACAAAAACCCCGCCGCCAAGTTGGTGACGGCGGCCTACGGAGACCAAGGTGTTCTGACGGAGGCGAAAATTTTCGATATAGAGGGCACGGAGATTAAGGGCCTTGATTTCAAAAAGCCCCAAGGGGGCACCACCCGTATCTTTATCTTGAACGGAACCGAAAAGATAGCCCCACTCTGCGAGCCCAAAGAGATAAAATAGGGCTCAAACCCTTTGGGAGGCCCTATGGAATTTATATTTTAAGATTTGAGACATAACCGTAATATGGAGGATGACAGATGTACAGCCGGGACAGGATAAGGAATTTTTCAATCATAGCCCATGTTGACCACGGGAAGAGCACTTTGGCGGACAGACTGTTGGAGCTGACCGGGGCTCTGACCCGTCGGGAGATGCAGGAGCAGACCCTTGACAATATGGAATTGGAACGGGAGCGGGGCATTACGATAAAGGCCCGTGCCGTGCGGCTTGTGTACAAGGCGAAAGACGGGGAGGAGTATCTTTTCAACCTGATTGACACGCCGGGCCATGTGGATTTCAACTATGAGGTATCCCGTTCCCTGGCGGCCTGCGAAGGGGCCGTTTTGGTGGTTGACGCCGCCCAGGGCATTGAGGCCCAGACTTTGGCGAACACCTATTTGGCCTTTGAGCATGACTTGGAGATTGTCCCGGTGATAAACAAGATTGACCTGCCCGGCGCAAGACCCGAGGAGGTAAAGCGGGAGATTGAGGACGTAATCGGCATAGACGGAGAAAACGCCCCTCTGATATCCGCCAAAAACGGAATAAACATCGAGGAAGTTCCGGAGAAGATTGTGGAGCTGATTCCACCTCCCCAAGGGGATGAAAACGCACCTCTCAAGGCGCTGATTTTCGATTCCTACTATGATGCCTACAAAGGAGTTATAGTCTATGTACGGGTGATGGACGGAACCCTGAGAGCTGGCCGGAGAATCAAAATGATGGCCGTAGGCAGCGAGTTTGATGTGGTGGATGTGGGATATCTCCTTCCCAACGGAATGCTGTCCTCCCCGGAGATCAGGGCGGGAGAGGTGGCCTATATAACCGCCGCCATAAAAAGCGTTCGGGATGTTCGGGTGGGAGACACGGTGACCACAGCCTCGGAGGGCGCCACCGAAGCATTGCCCGGATATAAAGAAGTGAAGTCCATGGTATACAGCGGAATCTACCCGGCGGACGGAGCTCGATACGACGACCTCAGGGACGCTTTGGAAAAGCTCAAACTCAACGATGCGGCCCTGAATTTCGAGGCGGAGACCTCAATCGCCTTGGGATTCGGATTTCGGTGCGGCTTTTTGGGCCTTTTGCATATGGAAATCATTCAGGAGCGCCTTGAGCGGGAATTCAATTTGGATTTGGTGACCACGGCCCCCTCCGTGGAGTATAGGGTCATAAAAACGGACGGCACCGTCGTAAATGTGGACAACCCCACGAATATGCCCGACCCCTCCGAGATTGACTATATGGAGGAGCCCATCGTTCGGGCGGCGATTTTGACGCCCAAGGAATATGTGGGCAGCATTATGGAGCTGTGCCAAAACCGAAGGGGCAACTACATCGATATGGAATATTTGGACCCGAATCGGGTGCAGCTCAATTACTTTATGCCCCTCAACGAGATTATCTACGATTTCTTCGACGCCCTGAAATCCCGAACACGGGGCTATGCATCCTTTGATTATGAATTCGAAGAGTACAGGCGCTCCAAACTTGTGAAGCTGGATATGCTCCTTAACGGGGAGCCCGTGGATGCCCTGTCTTTCATTGTCCATGAGGACCGAGCTTATCCGAGAGGCAGGAAAATGGCGGAAAAGCTCAAAGAGGTCATCCCTCGGCAGCTGTTCGAAATCCCCATCCAGGCGGCAGTGGGCGGCAAGATAATCGCCCGAGAGACCGTGAGAGCCCTCCGCAAAGACGTCCTTGCCAAATGCTACGGCGGGGATATAAGCAGAAAGCGGAAATTGCTGGAAAAGCAGAAGGAGGGCAAAAAGCGGATGCGCCAAATCGGCAATGTGGAAGTGCCACAAGAGGCCTTTATGTCCGTCCTCAAGCTTGACGATTGAGAGGTAGTAACCAAGAATGACGGGAATCTATATCCATATTCCGTTCTGTACAAAAAAATGCAACTACTGCGATTTTAACTCATATTCGGGACTTTCGGATATGAGTTTTTCCTATGGGAAATCGGTTATCTCCGAAATGGAAAATTCCCCCTTTCGGGGCAGGCAAATCGACACGGTCTACATCGGCGGCGGCACCCCCACCTCCGTGGACGACGGTATCATCACGGACATCCTGGAGGCCGTCGGCAAAAACTTCACCGTTTCCGAGAATGCCGAAATCACTTCGGAATGCAACCCGGGCACGGCGGATGAGAAAAAGCTCAAAAACCTGCGCCTGGGGGGAGTGAACCGCCTGAGCATCGGCTGCCAGTCCGCAGACGACAATATGCTGAAAACCTTGGGCCGCATTCACACTTTTCGGGATTTTGAAATCTGTATGAGAGACGCCCGCAGGGCGGGTTTTGAAAATATCTCGGCGGATTTGATGTTCGGCTTGCCCGAAATGAGCCTCGATTCCTGGAAGGACACCATGAAAAAAGTGACGGATTTCGGCCCGGAGCACATCTCGGCCTATTGCCTGAAAGTTGAGCCGGGAACCCCCTTTTTCGAATTGCAAAAAGCGGGAAAACTGAGGCTCCCCGACGATGAGGAGAGCCGTGAAATGTATGACGCCGCCGTGGATTTTTTGAGGGAGAGGGGATATGAGCGGTATGAAATTTCAAACTTTGCAAAGCCCGGATTCGAGTCAAAGCACAACCTGATCTATTGGACCATGGGAGAGTATTTGGGATTCGGAGCGGGGGCCTCCTCCTTTGCGGAGGGCAAAAGGTTTTCAACCCCCCCGAATATCTCGGACTATATGAACTATGCGGCCTCGGGCGGGGATTTATTTGCCGACACAGAGGCGGAATCCGAGGCGGACCTTGAGAGCGAGTTTATGTTCCTGGGCCTCCGCCTCGACAGAGGTGTGTCCCCAAAGGAGTTTGAGCAAAGATTCGGGAAGGATATGTTTGAGGTCTTCTCCGAACCCCTCCGCAAACACCTGAAAGACACCAAGGCCCTGATTCCGCAAGGCGGCAGAATCAAAATCTCCCCCGAATACACCTACGTATCCAACGCCATAATGTCGGATTTTGTATAGGGATTTCTCCGAGGCACAAAAATCATGCAAAAGTGTGGAAAAAATATGGATATAAAAAAACAACCCGCGTGTTTACGCGGGTTGCAGGCAATTTGGTGGAGATAGGGGGATTCGAACCCCCGACCTCTTACATGCGAAGCAAGCGCTCTCCCAACTGAGCTATACCCCCCTGTCGTCGCAGTCCGCCTCTTAGCTTGTTTTGCCCTAAAGGGCAAAAGCTTCGCTTTTCCGGCGACTGCTCCTCTTTCCCACAAAGCAAGCCTTTGCGGGAGCCCTATATGTGTGCGCCTCTTGGCTCGTTTTGCCCTAAAGGGCAAAAGCTTCACTTTTCCGGCGACTGCTCCTCTTTCCCAAAAAGTGCACTCCGTTGGCGCTTTTTGGGAGCCCTGAAATGTTCGCCTCTTGGCTCGTTTTCTCGCTTGCGAGAAAACATTCGCCTTATCGGCGGTTCCTCCTCTTTCCCAAAAAGTGCATTTCGTTGGCGCGGCGTCGCAGTGCGCCTCTTAGCTTGTTTTGCCCTGTCGGGCAAAAGCATCGCGTCGTCGGAACTCGCCTTTTAGCTCGTTTCCTCGCAAGCGAGAAAACATTCGCCTTATCGGCGGTTCCTCCTCTTTCCCACAAAGGCAAGCCTTTGCGGGAGCCCTGTATGTGTGCTCCTCTTTCCCCAAAAGGCAAGCCTCTGCGGGAGCCCTGAAGTGTGCTCCTCTTTCCCACAAAGCAAGCCTTTGCGGGAGCCCTTAAGTGGGCTCTTTTTTCCCCAAAAGGGACGCCTTTGCGGGAGCCCGGAGGCCCGGGACTGCCGTATAAATTGCCGCTGCGGCGACGGCTTTGGAGCTGCACCGCGGGCGGCGGAGTTTGGCAGGGGTAGTAAGATTCGAACTCACGGCACGCGGTTTTGGAGACCGCTGCTCTACCAACTGAGCTATACCCCTAAATTCACTATGCCATTCTACCACATTATAGGGACCCTGTCAAGGAAATTTTTCATTTTTGCCGTGATTTGTGAATGCGGCCCTTTGGGGTCGGGGGGAAAAACTACACCAACTTATTCTTGAGCCTCAATGCTATGGGGAGCACCACGGCGGAGGCGGCTACGCTCATCAGCCACTGGATGGGGGAGGATATCAGAGATGTCATGGCCGCCTCCATACCGAGGACGGGGGCCTCATAGAGGAAGTATCCGCCGGTCACGATGGCGAGGGCGGCAAAAGCCGCCGCCACAAAGCGGGGTGCCGTGTAGTGTCCGTAGATTATTTTGCCGATTACAAAGCCCATAAGGCCTTTTATGATGAAAGTTCCCGGCACAAAGATGGCATATCCCGAAAAAAGGTCCGCCAAGCCGTGGCCCACCGCGCCCACAACGGCGGCGCTTGCGGGACCCGTAAGGAGGGCGGCAAGATATATAATGCAATCACCGAAGTGGACATACCCGCCTGCGCCGTTGGGAATCTGGGGGACCATGGTCAAAACGCAGGCTATAGCCGCAAGGACTCCGCATTGGGTGATTTTTTTGATATCGATTTTCATAAGGCACTGTCTCCTCTCTTTAAAGTAGGCCCTTATGATACCACCGTCCCCGTCCGATGTCAATGAAATAAGGCAAAATCGGTCTATTGATTTTTTCTATGCAAAATGCTATAATTCCCTTATACCGATTAAGAAAGGAGCCTGTTGCCGTGTTCAAAGAGATACGTTCCCCGGAGGATGTTGTGGATTTGGTGAGGGAAATCGGATTCCTGCCCTTTTTTGCGGGGGAGATTCCCGGATTTTCCGTGGAGGAATGCTGCGCCCCCGAATTATGGTTTTCCGAAGAGGAGGACGGACCCTGGGAGTGGAAGGGGCCCATCGTCCGAAGCCTCAAGTGCGTTTACGGAAAATTCTATTCGGGAAAGGCCATGTTCATAAGCCCCGATTGGTTCCCGGACTTCGCCAACTACAGAAGACGGGGCAGGGATTTTGAGGAGCTTTTTGAGGAAGGACTCATTTCCTACAAAGACCGGGACATTTATGAGGAAATACGGAGCGCCGACTCAATCATTTCCAAGGAGCTCAAAAGAGCCCTCGGCTATCGCAAAGGCGGAAACAGAGGCTTCGACTCCGCCATAACCCGCCTGCAGGCCCAAACCTTTGTGTGCATATCCGATTTTGTGTATATGATAGACAAGCACGGGGCCCCCTATGGCTGGGGAGTTGCGGAATACAGCACCCCGGAGTTCCTGTACGGAGAGGATTTTGTGACCTCCGCCTACGGCAGAGACCCCCTTGAGTCCCGAGAGCGCATAGCGGACCGCCTTCGGGAGGTTTTGCCCTTGGCCGATGACAGGCAGATAGACAAACTGCTCAAGTGATGCCGAACGGGGAAACTCGTTGAGACATAAAAATTCCCTTGTCTTATTTGTGCGCCCCGGGGACGTATTTCCCCTCGGGTTTGGTGAACTTTTTTTGAAAAAACGATTTACATCGGATGCAAACTGTGGTATCATCTCAATGGGAAAGGGAATCCCGAAATTTTAAATTACCGATTACTTAGGAGGCAAAGTATGAAAACGGATATTGAAATTGCTCAAAATGCGAATATGCTCCCCATAAGCGAAATTGCCCGCGGTCTGGGAATGAGCTCGGATGATATTGAGCTGTATGGAAAATATAAAGCAAAAATCGGCGAGGACTATCTTCGGAGTCTTGAGGACAAACCGGAGGGCAAGCTGATTCTCGTGACGGCAATCAACCCCACCCCTGCGGGAGAAGGAAAGACCACCGTCACGGTCGGCTTGGGAGAGGCGATGCCCAAAATCGGCAAAAATGCCATCATCGCCCTGAGAGAGCCCTCAATGGGCCCGGTTATGGGAATCAAGGGCGGCGCCGCAGGCGGCGGCTATGCCCAGGTGGTGCCTATGGAGGACATAAATCTGCACTTCACCGGAGATATGCATGCCATCACCGCCGCCAACAATCTGCTGTCGGCAGCCATTGACAATCACATCCATCAGGGCAACGAACTCCAAATCGACGCCCGCAGAATCACCTGGAAACGGTGTATGGATATGAACGACAGGGCCCTGCGGGAGGTTGTTGTGGGTTTGGGAGGCAAAATAAACGGCTTCCCCCGCCAGGACGGCTTCAACATCACCGTGGCCAGCGAGATTATGGCAATCCTGTGCCTCTCCAACGATTTGGACGATTTGAGAGACAGAATCGGCCGCATAGTCATAGGCTACAACTACTCGGGAGAGCCCGTGACGGCGGGGCAGCTCAAAGTGGACGGGGCCATGACCCTGCTCCTCAAGGACGCCCTCAAGCCCAATTTGGTTCAGACCCTGGAAAATACCCCCTGCCTTATGCACGGCGGTCCTTTTGCCAACATAGCCCACGGCTGCAACTCCATTCGGGCCACCAAGGCGGGACTCAAGTTGGCAGACTATTGCATCACCGAGGCTGGTTTCGGCAGCGACTTGGGAGCCGAGAAATTTATGGACATCAAATGCCGCGCGGCGGGCCTGAGCCCCGACTGCGTTGTGTTGGTTGCCACCGCAAAGGCCCTCAAATACAACAGCGGCAGCTTGGCGGCGGACGCCCTCAAGAGCGAGAATTTGGAGGCCCTCAAAGCGGGAATTGCGAACCTGGGCAAACATATAGAGAATATGAAGAAATACGGCGTGCCCGTGGTTGTGGCCATAAACAGATTCGACACGGACACGGAGGGAGAGCTTGACTACATAAAAGAGTACTGCGAAGAGCAGGGCGTCAAATGCGCCTTGTGCGAAGTGTTCGCCAAGGGCGGAGAGGGCGGCACAGAGTTGGCTCGGGCCGTTGTTGACACCATAGAAAACGAGCCTGCGGACTTTAAGCCCCTCTACAATGCCAATTTGCCCATCAAGGAAAAGATTGAAATCATCGCACGGGAAATATACGGAGCAAGTGCGGTTAATTACACAAGCGCCGCCAACAGCCAGATTTTGAATCTGACCAATTTGGGATATGACAAAATCCCCGTTTGTATGGCAAAGACCCAATACTCCCTGTCGGACGACCCCCATCTTTTGGGCAGACCCCGGGACTTCTCCGTCACCATTCGGGAAGTCACCGTGTCAAGCGGCGCGGGATTCTTGGTTGCCCTCACCGGGGCGGTTATGACCATGCCCGGACTTCCCAAAGTTCCCGCCGCCAACAACATGAGCATTGATAAAGACGGCACCATCGTGGGTCTGTTCTGAGGGCGGCAAAGGCGAGGCGGATATATTTGAATAAACCGATTTTCACTTCAAAAGATATATACGATGTTATTGTAATCGGGGGCGGCCACGCCGGAATTGAGGCCGCCCTCGCTTCTGCGCGCCTCGGTATGAAAACCTGCATCTTTTCAATCGGTTTGGATTCCGTGGCCAACCTGCCCTGCAACCCCAGCATCGGCGGCACCGCCAAGGGACACCTTGTGCGGGAAATTGACGCCTTGGGGGGAGAGATGGGCAAGGCGGCGGACGAAAACACAATCCAGTCCCGAATGCTCAATTTGGGCAAGGGCCCTGCGGTTCACTCTCTCAGGGCCCAAATCGACAGGACGAACTACAAAGCCCATATGAAGCACAGAATCGAGCTTCAGGACAATCTGGATTTGCGCCAGGGGGAGATTACGGAGGTGTGCCTGGACGACAGCAACCGTGTCCGCTCCGTGGTGACCGATTCGGGCATCGAATTTCTGTGCCGAGCCGCCGTATTGTGCACGGGAACCTATCTGAACGCCAAAATCATCATCGGGGAATATTCCAAAGAGAGCGGTCCGGACGGTGTTTTCCCCGCCAGGGAACTTTCCGAAAATCTCAAAAAAATCGGCGTGAAAATGCGCCGCTTCAAAACGGGAACCCCGCCCCGAATCAACAGCCGAACAATTGACTATTCGAAGCTTGAGGAGCAAATCGGGGACAGGGAAATCACCCCTTTTTCTTTTGAAACCGACCCGAAAACCCTCGGGAACAAAATCGCCTGCCATATAACCTACACCGGGGAGGAGACCCACAAAATAATCCGAGACAACCTGGACCGCTCCCCCATTTACGGCAGCGGCGGCATAACCGGCATAGGGCCCCGATACTGCCCATCCATTGAGGACAAGGTTGTGCGTTTTGCCGACAAGGACAGGCACCAGCTCTTTGTGGAGCCTATGGGCCTTGAGACGGAAGAGGTCTATCTTCAGGGATTTTCCAGCAGTATGCCCGAGGATATCCAAATCGAAATGGTCCACTCCCTGCCCGGCTTTGAAAACGCCCAAATTATGCGCAGCGCCTATGCCATAGAATACGACTGCGCCGACCCCACCTGCCTGTATCCCACTTTGGAGTTCAAAGAAATCGGCGGACTCTATGGGGCGGGGCAGTTCAACGGCACCTCCGGCTATGAGGAGGCGGCGGCCCAGGGCCTTATTGCGGGAATCAACGCGGCCCGAAAAATTTCGGGAAAGCCCCCCTTCACCTTGGACAGGTCCGAGGCATACATCGGCACCCTAATCGACGATTTGGTCACAAAGGGCACCAACGAGCCCTATCGGATGATGACCTCCCGCAGCGAGTATCGGCTTTTGCTCAGGCAGGACAACGCGGACCTGCGCCTGACCCCCAAAGGCTATGAAATAGGCCTCATATCCGAGGAGCGGTATGAAAAATTCCTCGAAAAAAAACGGCTGATTGACGAGGAAACCGAAAGGCTCAAAAACCTCACCTTCCCGCCGAGCCCCGCCGTGAACGAATATTTGGAGAGCATCGGCTCCTCGCCTTTGACTTCCGGAGCCAAGGGGGACGAGCTTTTGCGGCGCCCCAAAGTGACCTATGAGGGTATGGGAGCCATCGACAAGGACAGGCCTCCCCTGCCTCGGGATGTTACGGAGCAGGTGGAAATCAGCATAAAATACGCAGGCTACATAGAGCGCCAGAAAAAACAGGCCGAGCGGTTCCGCAAAACAGAGAAGAAAAAGCTGCCCGAAAACACGGACTATGAAAAGATAAAGGGTCTCAGATTGGAGGCAAGGCAAAAGCTGAACCAAATCAGGCCCACCTCCTTGGGGCAGGCATCCCGAATCTCCGGAGTGAACCCGGCGGACATCGCCGTCTTGATGGTGTGGCTCAAAAACGGCGGGGAGAATTAATCGAAATTTTATAAAATGTTTAAATCAAAGACACAAAACCCCGCATCCTATCTTGTATAATAGAACATGAAAAACGCCTCGGTTGCGGTTCGAGAGCAATTTATTCAAACTAATATAATAAGGAGAAACCAAAATGAACAAACCAAAGCAAATTCTTTGTATATTCCTCAGCGGCCTGCTTATGGCGGGAGTTTTGTCCGGCTGCGGCAAGGATGCCACGGAATCGGAGGACCTGGCGGAAAAAACCGACACAAGCCAAAGCGAAAAAGCCGATATGACGGGCCCGGATGCGACCCCCTATGCGGCCCAATCGGTGCCCCATCAATTTCGGGCGTCCGGCTCCAACATAACGGAGCGGGACGGCGGCGGAGTGGATGTTGCGGTGGAGGAGCGCAGCGGTGAGGAGCGCTATTCCTTCCAAGAGGAGGATTTGGGCTTTGTGGACACCATGAGCGGCGCCTTTATCAAAATCGGAATGTCTCTTGACGAGATTGAAAGCCTCATAGGCAAGCCTCGGTACATAGACGGCCAGGATAACAGGTTCTACAGCGGAATTGCCATAAAGTATGACGGCGATATGAAGGCCGTCCGTTTGGTGGTGGCTGCGGGAAATATGGAAACGGGAGACTCTCCCGAAAGATTCGTCACCTCCCGGGGAGTGAAATTGGGCTCAAGCATTGAGGAATTCGCCTCGGTATACGGGGATGAATACAACAATCCCCAAGAGGGGGGAGAGGACAGCTCCGCCACCAGAGCCGTGAGATACTATACCAAAAACGGTGACGGCTATGAATATGCGGGGAACGATTTTACCAAACTTAACGGAGACACCGCCTCAATCGTGAGCCAGTTCTTCATCTTCTCCCCGGAGACGGGAGGCCTCAGCGTGATTTCCCTCCAGCAGGGTCTGGATACGATGTGAGATAAATTCCGCGGAATTATTCACAAATCGTTAAATTATTTTTTACAGATTATTAACCCTCGGATTTTTAAAAGTGCTATAATACAAACAGTGGCGGGAAACACCATCCGCCACAGAGTTTAAACATAAACTCCCTCCCTTTTAATTTATTTCAGTTTATAAGGCCGCTCCCCCAAACGGCCTTATATTTTTTTTCGAAAAATTCGCTTCTTCGCATCTGAACAAGTCCTGTGAGGAATTCTCGTTCTCCCGGCCCGCTTTTTGAAAAGAGCGGGAAAAATCTTACAATTTTATGTTGACAAAGCTATGTATATCCTGTTAAAATCTATGTATTGAAAATAACGACAATATCAACATAAGAATCGGCTTTAGGGAGGATTGAGAATATGAAACGAATAATATCGGGACTTGTCGCTTTGATAATGATATTGGGGCTTTGCCCGTTTGTGTTGGCTGCGGCCGGTAACGCAGCGATTGAAACCGCCACCGTCACCTTCAGCCCCATGGGATATTTGGAAAACAACGTGGCCTACAGAAATGCCTATATGGCGGACATAGAACGAAAGGCCACCGTCACCACTTCCGCAAAAACCGCATCCGGGGATGTAAGCTATTGCTACGACGGCAGCACGGGCACCTGCTGGGGCGGCAGCCAAATAAATACACCGGAGACGAGTAATTGGGAAGTTACCTTCACCTTTGAATCTCCCGAATCCATAGGCAGAATTCTGTATGAGGCCCACAGCAGCGGCGCGGGATTTGCGGCCTCCTTTGAGATTTGGGGCAGCGAGAGCGACGGTGAGGAGCTCAAGCATATTATAGACGGTGAGTTCGAGCATAACACCAACGGAGTGCAGGGCAAAGTCCTGATTTCATTCAAAGAGAGAACATTCAAAAAATTGAAGTTCGTTTGGAAGACGATTTCGGGCTCAAGTGTATATTTCTATGCCTCCGAGTTCGGCTTTTGGAAAGCGGAAAGCAAAGAGGATGCCGCAACGCGGGAAAAACTGGAAAAGGATGTGCGGGACCTGTTTCTTGACGACTCCTGCACCTCTTTGGCCTACGGCGTAGATACGGACACGGTGGAAGCCTTGGCGGAGGAATGTGAGGCATACAATGTCCCGGGGATATTTTCTCCCTATTTGGAGGCGGCCCTTGCCATTATGGGTGAGCCGGGCCACGACGATATCCACGAGCCCATCACCCTCAGCCAGCGGGGCGAGAGGAACAAGGAGTTTTCCAGAGTTCGCAGCACCTATGTGATAGGCGGACAATACGATGTGAGCGGCTATTATGCACGGCCCGGGGAAGTAATCGGCGTATATGCCAGCTATGACGAGGAGGGCCCCGCTCCGAGCATTGTCTTTGCCACCGCCAATCGGTCCTGGTCGGATTCCTGGTTCGGAGGCTGGGACGGCATAAAATTGGAAAACGGATACAACACCATAGACTGCACGGGTATGGACGGCTGCCAGCTGATATATTTCTATAACCCCGCCCTCCCCGGTGAGCAAGAATTTGCACCGGTGGTGCGCCTCTCGGGAGGCACCAAATACCCCGTGTACCGATATAATTCGCAAAACCCCGAGGCCAGCGACGACGGGACTGCGTTTATGGACGAGCTCAAAAGCTACTGCGAAGAGGTCAAGAAAACGGTTATCGATGCGGATGTGGAGGCCGGAAAAGGCAAATACAACGTCTGCGAACTGGTTTCGGACAGGATAGTTTTGACCACAAGCGCTTTGGGCGCCCTGCCCGGCCTTGAGAAAAAGAAGGAATATAAAAACGAAGACGGCACCGCGAGGACATACAGCGGGCCCAAGGACCTTATGGAGCTTTGGGACCAAGTGATGGTTGAGGACTATGCAAAATATATGGGCTTTAATACGGACGACCCCACCCACGAGGACTATATGCCCCGTCCCGCCATGCTGTGGAGGGTATACACCGAGGGGTACGGTCTCGCCTGGGCACAGAGCATCTATGCCGCCTGGAACGCATCCAGCTTTGACGTAAACGTCAAAAATGACGAGGATATGTGGAATAAGGATGCCTATTTGCTCCTGACCGACCCGAGTGTGCTTTTGGATGCCAACTGGGCCACATACCATGAGCTGGGACATGTTTACGATTCGGGCCAAATCGGATTCGGAGAATCCACAAACAACCTCTATGCCCTTATGGCCTCCGTCAAATATACGGGAAAGACAAGGATGGAGAGCGAAAACCGCTGGTACAGACACCTTTTGGCGGCCCTGAACGACGGCATAGTTCCGGACGACGATATGATTTTCTATCCCGCCACCATAATATTCCAGCTGGAGTTTGTGGATTTTGATAATACGGCCCTATATAAGGACATCGACAGCCTCTATGGCAAGGCGTGCCGCTATGCAAGGCTCCACCGCGGCCAGGTGGACAAAATCTCCGACAAGAACGACAGACTGATATATTGCCTCTCCATGGGTGCGGGAGTGGATTTGAGCGACGTCTTTGCCATATATGGACATCCCGTAAGCGATGAAGTCAAATGGATGCTCAAAAAACTCCCCAAGGACGAAAGACCTCTTGCATATGCCGACATCAGAACCGATATGAGCGGCGGCTTTACGGAGGAGCAAAAAACCAAAGAACCTACGGTCACCCTTTCATATATTACGGACAAAGGCTCAAAAATCCGTCTCACTATGGACCAAAACACCTATACAGACGACAGCGGCTCCGATGCGAATCTCCAGTGCTTTGAAATCAAGCGGAAAGATACAACGAACGGAAGCAACGGGGAGCCCGAATTCCTGGGCATCACAAGGGACGATTTGTCCACGTCCGAGAATGAGCTCTATATATTTGATGACCATAACATTGAGCCGAGCCATACCTATGAATACACGGTGACCCCCTATGATTGCAGCCTGAAAAAGGGCAAGGAAACGAAAGTGACTTCCACCGATATAACCATAGGCGATGAGTGCTATGTGCCCCTCACTTGGCTGGGCCTCAACGGAAAGAGCAGCAGCAATGCCAAAATAGGAGTGGGCAAGGAACTGAAAGTTCGGGTGGACTATGCTCCCCTGGGCAGCACCTATGACTTTGCCTATATGTCCTGGAATTTGGAAACAAACAACGGCGTATTTGAGATAAAAGACGACCCGGA
>CAZTYF010000001.1:169677-200346 GCA_964617455.1 uncultured Oscillospiraceae bacterium
TGTCCTGGAATTTGGAAACAAACAACGGCGTATTTGAGATAAAAGACGACCCGGACTATCCGGGAGACCCCTCCCGCAAGGTGATATACGCCAAAAAGGCAGGCTCCGACGTTTTGAGAGTCTTTGCGGGCGGAGAGCAGCAGGGCACAAGAAGCGCCCAAGGCTACGGAAGAGACGAAAACGGGTATCTGCGCACGGCGCCCCAGGTGAAGGCGGAACTGAAGCTGTCCACCGAAGGAACGGGCACCGCCTATGTGAGACTCGAGGGCCTGAAAATGGAAAAAGATAGGCTCTATCTCCAAAAGGGCCAGGAGAGTGAAATCCTGTTTGAGAAGATTCCCGCCGCCGCATCCACCCAACTGACTCCGGAATGGTCCACATCAAACGACGAGGTGGTGACCGTGGATACGGACGGAAAAGTGAAAGCCGTGGGAGCGGGAGAGGCCACCGTCACGGTATCCCTAAGAGATCCGGGACCCACCACCGAAGACGGGGAGCTCCTTGAAGAGGAGAGGGAGTTTACCGAAACTTGCATTGTTCAAGTGACGGATGAGGCCATACCTCCCACCGATATCAAAATCGATTCCTGGGCGGAAAGAGAGGGCGAAACCCCCATACTCTATTCCGGCGAAATGAACTTTAGGGAGTTGACCGTATCCGCCATCCCCGAAAACGCCACCTTTAACGAAAAGGATGTTAAATGGGAAATAGCGGAATCCAAGGCGGAAGGCGACAATCTGCCGGAGGAATTTAATAGCTATGTGGCCATGCTCAATTTGTTTGACAAGGGCGATAACGTTATAGGAGCCTTTGGAATGTGTGACGGCACTGTAACGATTAAGGCATCCCTTACGGTACCGGGCAGCGAAACTCCCCTTACAAATACTTTGCAAGTAAAAGTGGATAAGGAAGCCAATCCGGTTTTGCCCGAGGGCATACGGCGGCTTAGGCTCAACCAAACCTCCGCGAATATTAAGAAAGACGAAACCCTCAGTTTGACGGTTTCGGGGGAACCCGAGTCTGCCTTGAATGCGGGGAAGATAACCTGGGAGAGCTCCGACACGAATGTGGCGACGGTTACGGCGAATGAGACGGATTCAAAATCGGCAACCGTCACCGGTGTAAATCCCGGCAAGGCGGAAATATCCTGCCTTATAAACGGAAAGAAGGCCGCATGCACCGTAACGGTCACGGGAGAGACGCCCCTCACCGGTCTCAAATTTGAGGACGGAAAAGAAAGCGAGGAAAGTGCCGAAAGGACTCTCAATGTGGGAGACACCTATCCTCTCCTGCTTGCCCCGGTTCCCGCCAATGCGACCAATCTTGAGAATGTGAAGTGGACCTGTTCGAACGGTGATGGTGTGATAAAACTTGACGATAAAAGAGGTCTTGCGGAGGCGGTTGGGGAAGGCACCGCAACCGTCACGGGAACGATTACCCAAAACGGAAACGGCACCAAGACCGAAAAGAGCTTCAACTGCAAATTCACCGTCACCAAGAAATCGGTGCCCCTGACCGATGTGGCCATAAGCGAAACGGCCGCCCGATTGGAAGTGGGTGAGCAAATAACCCTGAGCCTGTCCCCCAGACCCTTCAATGCAAACACCGAGGATGTTAAGAATATAAGCTGGACCTCAAGCAACGAAAATGCCGTATCCCTGACAACCAATGGGGACGGCAGCGTAACGGCCAAAGCCGTAGGCGAGGGCGTGGCGCAAATCACCGGAAAGATGGGAGAATTCTCCGCCTCCTGTGAGATTGCGGTTGAGAAAATACCGGATGTGTACGGCGGATTCGGCCTGACCACGGAGATAATCAAATCCGAGGACAGAAAGAATATAACGGCCGTAAAGGTCTTAAATGTCGGCGGTGAACCCCTGCCCGAAAAAATGACCGTCCTGATTGCGGTATATCACCAAAACGTCCTCACAAGCTCCACCATGAAGGATTTGACCTCGTCGAATTTTGCAAAGCCCGAAAGCGGAGGACCCGATGAGGCGACGGTGACACTCGATCCTCCCGTAGAACTGACGGAGGGCAGCACGGCCAAGGTCTTCGTCTTTGACAGCCTTGCCAACATCTCTCCCAAAGCCAGAGCCAACAAAACGGCACCCGTTGCAACTCCCTCTCCCCAATGACGGGAGGGTAAAGCATAGGGGCGGAACAGCTCAAGACTGTTCCGCCCCGATTTTATTTGGGAATTTTATCGGAAATTCTCCCGCTTCAAAATTTCAATAACCCCAAAGAGGTCCTCCGCCCTATAGTCGGCAAGGGCCGTCATTTTGTCGTTCAGAATCAAATCGGGGACGAGGATGGTCACGGCTCCCGACTCGGAGGCGGAGATGATTCCGTTTTCCGAATCCTCCACCGCCACACAGTCAAAAGGCGTAAGCCCCAGCCTCCCCGCCGCCAAGACAAAGGGGTCCGGAGCGGGTTTGCCCCGTTTTATCATTTCGCAGGTTATCACCTCGTCGAATTTTTCATACATCCCGGCGGCCTTAAGGTTGAACACCGCCCGATTCCTGTCGGTTGAGGTGACGAGGGCGCACTTGTATCCGGCGGAGCTTATATAGTCGACAAACTCCCGAGCCCCCGCCTTAAACTCCGGCCCGCACTTGAGGACAATGTCCTCCATAATTCGGAGCTTTCTTGTACGGAGCTTGTCATAGTTGACTTTGGTGCCGTAGCGCTCGTAATACATCCTCTCCGATGTAGCCGGGGGGAGGCCGATAATGTCAATCATAAAATCCCGATCAAGGGTGACTCCCAGCTCCCGTCCCGCCACGGCCCAAGCAAAAACGGAACTGAGCTCGGTATCAAACAAGGTTCCGTCCATATCCACCAAGACACCCCGTATTTTTTTGTCAATCAAATTTCCATCATTCATATCGAAGCCTCTTAATTCAATATATCTCCCGCTTTGGCGAAGGTCTCTTTTATGCTTTCGGACAGGAGAGCGTTTTCGGGGGATTTCAGGAAGGGGTCGGATTTCAGGATTCGGGCCGCTTCCGATTGGGTTTGCGCCAATATGTCCATATCGGTGAACAGATTGCCTATTTTCATTTCCGGCAGGCCGTGCTGGCGGGTGCCGAAGAACTCCCCGGGGCCCCTGATTTCCAAATCCTTTTCCGAGATTTTGAACCCGTCGTTGGTCTCGCACATAACCTTCATTCTCTCTTTGGCAACGCCGCTGTTTACGTTTCCGAACATCACGCAATAGGCCCGCTCTTCGCCTCTGCCCACTCTGCCCCGAAGCTGGTGGAGCTGGGAAAGTCCGAACCGCTCCGCATTTTCGATGACCATAATCGTGGCATTGGGCACATCCACTCCCTCTTCTATGACGGTCGTGGCAACCAAGGCCTCGATTTCTCCCGCCATAAAGCGTCGCATCACATCCTCCTTTTCGAAGGCTTTCATCTTGCCGTGGAGGAGCCCCACGGACCTGCCGAAGAGGACACCTTGACTCAGACTTTTCACATATTCGGCGGCGGCCTTGGCCTCTATGGCATCGGATTCATCCACCAGGGCGCAGACGAAATAGGCCTGTCTCCCCCGATTGAGCTCCCGAAGGACAAAGTCATAGAGCCTCGGCCGCCCCGCCTCGGTGAGGGCTACGGTTTTGACGGGTTTTCTGCCGGGGGGAAGTTCGTCTATGACGGAAATATCCAAATCCCCGTATATGACAAGGGACAGTGTTCGGGGTATGGGCGTGGCGCTCATTACCAAGGTGTGGACATTGGCACCCTTGGCGGCAAGCTTGCTCCGCTGGCCCACGCCGAATCGGTGCTGCTCGTCGGTGACGGTTAATGCCAAATTGTTGAAATTCACTTTGTCGGTGATGACGGCGTGGGTCCCCACAACCACCGACGCTTCTCCGGATTCGATAAGTTTCAGGTTTTCGGCTCTGGCCTTGGCAGGCTGCCCGCCGGTCAAAAATGCCACCTTTATACCCCAAGGGGAGAAAAACCTACCCAGGGTTCCAAAGTGCTGCTCCGCCAAAATCTCCGTGGGCACCATCATAACCGATTGGTATCCCGCCTTGGCTGCCGCGAACATGGCCGCCGCCGCCACCACCGTCTTTCCGGAGCCCACATCCCCCTGCACAAGGCGGTTCATGGGCACACCTCTCTTAAGGTCGGCGGCGATTTCGTTTATGACCCTTTTTTGGGCGTCGGTCAAATCAAAGGGCAGCCCCCGGGCAAAGGATGCCATACATTTCACATCGGAAATAATCGGGGCGGAGCGGGATTTTTTGATATTTTTGGCGCCAGAGACTCCCAACTGGAGCTTCAAAAACTCCTCAAACACAAGTCTGCGGCGGGCCTCGTTGAACAGCTCATATCCCTCCGGGTTGTGAATTTGCCTTATTGCCTCGTTTATGCCCATAAGCCCGTTTCTCCGCCTCACATCCTCGGGCAGTATTTCCGGGACTTCCTCGGTCAGGCTTTCCATGGCTCTGTTTATGGCCTCCCGAATGCTCCGCTGGTTCAGCCCCGCCGTGGCCGGGTATATGGGCAGGATGCCGCCCATTTTTTTGGACTCCTCGCCCTCAAGTTTTTCCATAACGGGATTCACCATCTCCGCCGCCATGGAGCGATAAACCACCTTGCCGAAAAACATATACTCCCCTTGGGGGTCGGACAGGCTTTTGCTTATATAGGAAGCATTGAACCAGGTGAGACGCATAATCCCCGTGCCGTCGGACAGGGTGGTTTGAACCACCCAAACTCCCCGCCTTGAGCGGTATCTGCGGATGCCGGATGCCAGCCTGCCTCGGACGCATACCTCTTCGCCCTCCGTCAAATCCCCGATGTTCCGAACATTGGTTCTGTCCTCAAAACTGCGGGGCAAGTGATAGAGCAAATCCTCTACCGTGAAAATGCCGAGTTTTTGAAACAACTCGGCTCTTTTTTCACCTATTCCCTTTATATATCTGATGCTGTCGTCGGGTTTCATAATATACTCATACCTACTCTACGGAAATTATATAGAAATACACGCTTTGGCCCCCATAGTTCAGGTTCACATCCAAGTCGGGATATTCCTCCTCAAGGGCTTTCGCAAAGGCTTTGGCCTCTTCTTCGCTTGCATCGGCGCCCCGATAGATTGAAATCATACCGGAGTCCTCATCCACCAATTCCCTGACCGTGCCAAAGAACACGTCTTTGATGTCCGAGGCGCAAACCTTGACCTTGCCTTCGATGACGCCCATAATGTCCCCTTCGGAAATATCAAGGCCGTCCGCCTCGGAATCCCGTGCCGCATATGTGATTTGGCCGCACTTCACCGTCTCCGCCGTCTCGCTCATTATGACTTCGTTGTCCTCGGGAGAGAGGCTTTCGTCAAAGGCCGCCAAGGCGGTTATGCCCTGAGGCACACTGCGGGTGGGAATCACGATGATATTTTTCTCGGTCAAGCCGTCTGCCTGCTCCGCCGCCATGATTATGTTCTTGTTGTTGGGGAGGATGAAGACATTTTCCGCATTGACGGTCTCCGCCGCATCAAGGAGTTCCTGGGTGCTGGGGTTCATGGTCTGGCCCCCCCGGACAATCACATCGCAGCCGAGGCTTCGAAAGAGCTCGTTCATGCCCTCTCCGGAGCACACCGCCGCAAAGCCGTATTTCTTGGGGGGCTCTTTGGGGGATTTTACGGTGTTGCCGATTATCTCGTTATGCTGATACTTCATATTGTCGATTTTGAGACTTGTGAGCTCCCCGAGTTTCAGGGCCTGCTCGATGACAAATCCCGGATGGTTGGTGTGGATATGAACCTTCACAATTTCGTCGTCATCAATGACCAACATACAGTCGCCCTTGGGTTTTATGGAAGCCTTAAACTGGGTGACGCTTCGGGCGGCGCTTTTGTTTATGATGAACTCCGTGCAATAGCCGTATTTTATATTGGCGGTGTCTATGTCCTCTTTTTCTATGGGCTTTTCTTCCGATTGGGCGGTTTCCTCCTCAAGGGGGACCTCTTTTCCGGTTTCGAGAGCCTTCAACGCCCCTTCCAAAAGGACGGTGAGGCCGCAGCCTCCCGCGTCAACCACTCCCGCCTGTTTGAGAACGGGCAAAAACTCCGGCGTGCGGGCCAGGCTCTCTTGCCCCTCCCGAAGCAACTCCTTCAGAAATTTGCAAACATCGTCGAATTCGGGAAACCTCTCCTCGGCGAACTCGGCTATCTCCCGAATCACGGTCAATATGGTGCCCTCCGTGGGCTTCATAACGGCCCGATAGGCCGTGTCCCGAGCGGAGCAGACCATCCGTTTCACCGCCGCCACATCAATCTCGTCAAGGCCCGACATACCCTTTCCGATACCTCTGAGAATCTGGGACAGGATAACTCCCGAATTGCCCCGGGCATTTCGAAGAGCGGTTTTGGCCAACACGTCAAGGATTTCCTCCTCCGACACGCTCTCGTCCAAACCGAAAACGCTTTCCGCGGCTGCGCTGAATGTGAGGCTCATATTGGTTCCCGTATCGCCGTCCGGCACGGGGAAAACATTCATATCATTAACTTCGCCTGCCCGATTGAGTATGTTGTGGGAGGCGGACAAAATCATAAGCCTCAAAGTCTCGCTGCTTATTGATTTGCATATGTTGTTCTTGTTCATAGTTATCTCCTCATTGTCCGGACCCGGGCCTAATTCACCCGAATTCCCTCTATATTGACATTTACCTTGTTCACATTTATGCCCGTCATCTGCTCAACATTGTATTTGACATTGTTCTTGATAAGCTCTCCTATGGTTGCCATACCGGTGCCGTATTCCGATATGATGTACAGGGTGATATCGATGCCGTTTCCCGCCACCTTAACTTTGACGCCCCTGTCCATCTGGTCCCGTTTGAGCAATCGGGCAATGCCGTCCTTGCTGCTTTTCACCGCCATTCCGACCACACCGTAGCAGCTCGTGGCCGCATATCCGGCAATCTTCGCGATAACACTGTTGGCAATCCTTACGCTGCCCTTTGAACTGTCGAATTTTCCGCTCATCTTTTTACCTCCGTTCATACTCTCTGATTATCTTTATCTCATACCGCTTTGTGTCGCCTGTAACTCAAACACGTTTATGCCGCCGATTTTTTCGGCCTTTTGCCTTTCCCTGTTATGACAGCTGAACAGAATAACCTGCCCCTGCTTGTACCTTTTTTTGAACATAGTCAGGGCTCGCTCCGCCCTGTCGTCATCAAAGCCCTCCGTCACATCATCGAGGAAAATGAGAATGTCCTCGGGCTTTTGGGTCAGCTCCGCAACGGCAAGTCTCACCGCCAAGTAAATCTGTGTATATGTTCCCTCGCTGAAGAGCTCCGCCTTTTTCAAATCGTCGGCTTCCTCCGCCTTGAGAGTTACGGAAAAGTCTCCCGCCACTCGGACGGACTTTCGCTTTCCTCCGGTCAGCTCTCCCAAAATTTCTCCCCCTCTCTCATTGAGAAGAGGTGTATAGTCGGAGCGAATAAACCGCTCGGTTTCTCTTATGCCCGTAAGGGCCATATTCAGAGCCTCAAGCTCCTCTCGGCTTGCCGCAAGCTTTTCCTCCGTAAGCCTTATATTGTTCTCTATATCGCTTCGGGGCAGGGTGTCCGGAAGTTTTCCCTCCGCCACCTTGAGCTCCGTAATTCTCTCTGCCGCTTGGAATCGTCGCATTTCCGCCCTATTTGCCGCCGCCTCAATATCAATGCCCTTCGGGGGCTCCGCATCCGATATGTATTTTTCCGCTTCCTCGGCCTCGGCTTTGATTTGCCTGTAGTCTCGGCCTCCCAAAATGCTCTTGTACATATCCCGAACGGCTTCGATTTTCGCCGCCGTCTCTCGGTATTCCGCATGCTTTGCATCAAACTCCGAAACGGTTTCGCATTCGAAATCCTTGAGGGTCTCTCTCAGCTTTTCTTCCCGCTCCCTCACGGCGGCACGGGTGTCCTCGATTTTCGTGTTTGCCGCCTCAAGAAGGGATTTTGTTTTGTTATATTGGGCTTTATAATACGGGATAAGGGCCGCTCCCCCCGCAATCGGCAGGAGTCCCAAAAGTAACGGGGGCATTTTGAGGAAAACCCCCGCCGCCAAACAGCAGAGTCCGATTCCAATCAAAAGGATTCCCGCAATCTTCGCCCGCTTCACCCGTCGGGCCAGCTCCGATTCCCGCTTTTCATAGGCCGCCTTTTCGTCTCCCAAACGATAGGCTCCCGCCTCGATTTCGTCTATCTTATCGGACAGGCGGTGAATTTCCTCCGCCGTATCCTTTTTTATGTTCCTCTCAAAAATTTGGAATTTTCGGCTGTTTCTCAGCCGTGTCTCTTCCAAAATGCAGCCCTCAAGACGATTGAGTCCCCGAACTTTTTCCTTGGCCGCCTCGGAGCGCTCAAGGGCCAGGAGCCTGTCCCTCTCCGCCGCCGCCTCGGCTTCCGCCTTTTCCGCAGCCTCTATGTCCGCCTTGAGTTTTTCGGCTTCTTCCCGTATACTGTCCCGCTCCCGAAGTGTGCGCAAGAGGTTCTGCCGCAGCTTCTCTTCCTCATCTATAATCCCGGGGGCCGACCGTCCGTCCTTGGCTTTCAGGGCGGCAATTTGCTCTCTCAGCCGCTTTTCCGCCGCCGCCGCCGACACATCCTCGGAGCCCCCCGAAAGCAAATTGGTAAGCTTCTTTTCTGTCTCCGAATCGGAGCCGAGGGCGCCTCCGCCGTCTCCGCTTATAAACACGGTTCTTGAGAACATATTCTCGCTCATACCCAAAAGTTTCTCGCCGACCTCCCCGCCTTTTGGCGGGGCGTCAAACAAATCCTCGCCGTCCGAGGCGTTTGTGACTTTGGTTATGTCTTTTGAGGGCCGCTCTCCGAATTCTCTGTATATCTCAACGGGGATTCCGTCCTTTTCCAGGGTCATTCTGCCCGCGGCCCGATTTTCTCCCCAGGGGATTATCCGCTCCCTTTCCTTCACGCCCTTGCCTTTTGAGGAGCGCACACCGTAGAGCATTGACTTTATGAACAGCTGAACCGTTGACTTCCCCGCTTCGTTTTGTCCGCAAATCACATTGAGCCCGTCCTTCGGCTCAATGGTCATATTTTTGAATTTGCCGAAGCTTATAAGTTCAAGCTTGGTTATTTTTGTCATATATCCCGTCCGCCTTCCATGGCCTCAAGGCCCAAAATAAGCGCTCTCTCCGCAAGATGCCGCTCTCGGCTGTCCTCTCGGAAACCCTCGGCGGTTTTCTTCATCCGCCGTATGTATTCGGCCCGAAAGCTTCTGTCGTTTTCGTCTGCGGTCAGGTCAAGGGTCTCCTTGGTGCCGTCTGTGACTTCGATTCCGAAGCACAGGCCTCTCAGCCGCTCTTCAATCAGGCCCGCATCGGGCTTGAATCCTTTTTCGCACCTGCCCGTCAAATTCACTCTCACTATATTCCCGGTCCCGATTTCCGAAATTTTCGCCGCCGTCTTTTCAATCACCGCCTCGTTGTCCGAAATGCCCTCCGGGAAATCCATATTCAAAATATGGTATCCCCGCTTGGCCGCAGACGTCGGTTTGAGTAGAACTCGGCCTCGGGACACCTCTCCCGAAATATATCCGCCTCCGGCGCCTTCGTCAAAGCCCGTAGGCTCCGGAATCCCCGGATAGGCCCAAAAGGCCCCCGCCGGGGTTTTGTTTATGCCGCCGCAGCGGTGGATATGGCCCAGGGCGCAGTAGTCATAGCCCTTAAGGTCCCCCTCCGTCAGAGGGTTGTATCTTTCGGAGCCCGGAGCACCGCTCATATCCCCGTGAATCACAAGGATGTTGCCGTATTCCCCGCTCTTCGGAATATCTTCGGGCATAACCCGGGGTTTTTCGAATCGGGAGGCAAATCCCGCTCCGCAAATTCTCAGGCCGAGACCCTCCAAATCCCAAAAGGCCCCTTCGGGCGGAAATACCCTCACGTTTTTTCCAAAGTCCGTTTTTTGGTATACGGGATAGGGGTCATGGTTTCCGGGGGCGATGAATACGGGTATGTCCCCCAAGGCCTCAAAATTTCGGCGGACCGAGTTTAAGGTCTCCCGTCTGAGGTTTTCCCCATCGAAAAAGTCACCGGAAATCAGGACCAAATCCGCCTCTTTGGCGGCGATTCCCATAATTTTCGAAAATGTCTCTATCTGCTCGCTCCGCCTGAGAGTCGCCTCCCTCACCGTTGTACGGGAGGCGAAAGGCGCATCCAAGTGCAAATCCCCGATATGCAAAATCCTCGCCATTTGCCGGATACCCTCCTCGGTTTTTAACGTCTTATATAGCATAACCGCGGCCCACAAAGAGCCGTCTCCCTGTGAGCCGCGGTATAAATTACGGTCTATTCCTCATCGGGCATATCCCAATTGTGGTAAACATTCTGAACGTCGTCGTTTTCTTCCAGCATATCAATCAGCTTTTCCATTTTGGCTATATCCTCGGGATTTGTGAGTTCCGATGTGGTTTTCGGTATGTAGTTCACCTCCGCCTGGGCAAAGGTGTATCCCTTCTCTTCCAAGGCCTCCCGAGTGGCGCCCAAAGTTTCGGGCACGGTCAGGATTTCATAGCATTCGTCCTCCACATTGAAATCGTCGGCTCCCGCATCCAAGGCGTCCATCATCAAAGTGTCCTCGTCCACATTGTCGGACTTTTCTATGACTATCAAACCCCGATGGTCGAACATAAATCCCACGCAGCCGTTTTGGCCCAAATTGCCGCCGTTCTTGTCAAAATAATGCCTGAGGTCGGCGGCGGTTCGGTTCTTGTTGTCGGTGAGGGCCTCCACCATAACCGCAATACCCCCGGGGCCGTAGCCCTCGTATATCAGGTTCATATAGTTGTCGCCGCTGCCCTCTCCGGCCGCCTTTTTTATGCTTCTCTGTATGTTCTCGTTGGGCATATTGTTGGCTTTCGCCTTGGCAATAACATCCCTGAGTCTTGAGTTGGTTCCCGGGTCCGGGCCTCCCTCTTTGACCGCCACCATAAGCTCGCGGCCGATCTTGGTGAACACCTTGCCTCTTTTGGCGTCAATGGCGCCCTTCTTTCTTTTGATTGTTGCCCATTTCGAATGTCCCGACATAGGTTACTTCCTCCTGTTTTCTTGTTAATTGATTTTTTTGCCGTCGTCCGTCAGCACTTCCTTAAGCGATGCCGCAAGCCCGGCAATGCCCTGAATTTCCGAGGGCAATATTATCTTGGTGGCTTTGCCGTCCGCCGCCTTTTCAAAGGCTTCCAAACTCTTTATGGTAAGCACCTCTTTGGAGGGGGATGACTCGTTTATCATTCTGATACCGTCCGCGGTGGCCTGCTGGACTTTTCTGATGGCCTCCGCTTCGCCTTCCGCAATGCGGATGGCCGCTTCCTTGTCCGCCTCGGCGTGGAGGATTTGAGATGCCTTTTCCGCTTCCGCCTCCAAAATCCGAGACTCCTTTTCGCCTTCCGCCACGAGAATCGCCGACTTCTTTTCGCCTTCCGCTCTGAGTATGGCCTCTCTGCGCTCCCGCTCCGCCTTCATTTGCTTCTCCATGGCTTCCCGAATTCCCTCCGGGGGAATTATGTTCTTGAGCTCCACCCGATTCACCTTGATTCCCCAAGGGTCGGTGGCCTCATCCAAAATGGAGCGCATTTTTGTGTTTATCACATCCCTTGAGGTCAAGCTCTCGTCCAGCTCCATATCTCCGATTATGTTTCGGAGAGTTGTGGCGGTCAGGTTTTCTATGGCCGCCATGGGGAACTCCACCCCGTAGGTATAAAGTTTCGGGTCCGTTATCTGATAGTATACCACCGTGTCAATCTGCATGGTGACATTGTCCTCCGTGATGACGGGCTGGGGCGGAAAATCCACCACCTGCTCCTTGAGGGTCACCCGATTGGACACCCGCTCGATAAAGGGAATAAGCACATGAAGACCGGTGCCCCAAGTGGCGCTGTAGGCTCCGAGCCTTTCGATAACATAGGCCTTTGCCTGGGGAACCACCTTGATGTTTATCGCAACCAAAACGATAACCAATGCCAGCAAAACTATAACAAAAACTTCCATATCTCTTGCTCCTTATTGAATCTTTTCGGAATTCACAAACGGCTGGGTCATTCCTTCGGAGCCGTTTCGGGTGCGGGCCGCACCACCAATTTGACTCCCGAAATCCTTATGACCTCCACGGTCCCATCTTTCCCGATGGGCTCTCCGTTTTCGGAAATTGCCGTCCACACGGTGCCGTCAACGGTGACCTGGCCGTCTCCGTTTATGCCCTCAATGGCCTTTGTGACAATTCCCGTTTTGCCTATAAATCTGTCCGCATTGGTCTTTTGGATTCTTTTGACCCCTATCTTTTTTACAAAGGGTCTTGTGAGACACAAAAGCAGAGCGGACACAATGACGAACACCGCCGCCTGAACGGGAACGGACAAGCCAAATTGAGCCGCCGCCGCAGCGGCTACGGCTCCCAAAGCAAACCAGACGGTAACAAGAGCCACGGTCGCACATTCCGCAACGGCAAAGACCACTGCGGCAATTATCCAAAAAATACAAGCGTTTGTCATAACATCACCTTCACCCGCAGGCTCATCAAAGGAACTGACGGGGCTCTTCGGGAGGCGGCCCGGCTTCCCGCCCGGGCTCAGTAGGTTCTCTTATATCCGCCGCTCCGTTTGTTGTCGTTGCTCCGCTTGAGGTCCCGAAACTTTTCGTCGCTGTCTTTTTTGAACTTTTGCAGCATATCGTCAAAGCTGAGTTCCTCTCCGGGTTTTTCAAATTCAAACTCCTCCGGAGGCCGATTGAACCTTTTGGGCGGCCGCTTTTCCCGCTTTTCCTTTTTCTCGCGGCGGGCCTGCTTTCTCTCCTCTTCCACACGCTTCATGGAGAGGCTGATTTTCCCGTCTTGGGTGCCGATAACCTTGACTCTGACCTTCTGTCCTTTTTTCAGATAGTCATTCACATCTTCGACATACGTGGTGGCGATTTCGGAAATATGAATGAGACCCGACTTACCCTCTCCGAGATCGGCAAATGCACCAAAGGATGTAATGCCCGTGATTCTCCCGTCGAGTACCGCGCCTTCTTCTATTTGCATATTATGCTTTATTCCCCTTCCGGGAGCTTCCGCTCCCCGCTATCTTAGATTATTTTTTTCCGAAATCAATTGCCGCCGCTGAGGTCGATATACACCCGCTCGTTGGGCATAACAAGGCCCAACTTCTCCCGAGCCATACGTTCCAAATATTCGGGGTCGTTGACGCTTTCAAGCTCTTCGTTTAAGCGGTCCGTCTCCCGAGACGCCGCCTCCACTTGAGCGTTCAAATCCCGAATTTCGCCGTTCTTGCGGCTCAAATCCACTTGCTGACCTATCACGGTGTATACAAAATAACAGCAGAACACCAAAACAAGCGCGCTGACCAAAAGTCTTTTGATATTGAACCTAATCTTGCCGGTCTTCCCGGCGACTCTCGCACCTTTGCCTTTTCCGTCGGCGGCCTGCCGACGGCCATCGGTTTTTCCGCTCATATACGCCACCTGCCGCATAAAATTATGAATACCGTATGCAATCTATGCATACTTATCACATTGTATGTTATATTATATAATAAGTCAAAAATTTTGTCAATCAAAATCGGCAAATTTTTTATCCCGTTCCGAGGATATTTTATGAAAAATAAGGGCCCGGACATATGAAAAACCCCCGGGGAGATTCCGAGGGGGTGTGGTCTTGTTTTTATTTGAGCGGATCCTATTCTGCGGGGGCGGGATTTTCCGAGGGAGCCGGGGCGTCCGGAGCCTGCTGTATGCTGCCGTTGCTCCGCATTTCGCTTCTGTTGCTCCGCACGATGTTCACGCACTGCTCCAAATCTTTCATGGAAGACATAACGACTTTTTCCACCGTCTCAAGGAGACTGTCCGCATAGTTATAGGACGAATCCGAAATCTGGCGGGCATCGCTGCGGGCCTTTTCGATAATTTGGTTGCCCTGGACAATGGCCTTTTTGGTGATTTCGTTCTCATTGACCATGGCGATTATTTTGTCCTCGGCGCTTTTGATAAGGTTGTCGGATTCGGCCTGAGCCTCCTGGAGAATTCTCTGGCGCTCCTCTTTTATCCACTTGGCCTGTTTGAGGTCTTCGGGAAGCTTGAGCTTTATTTCCTGAAGCACATCCAGCAACTCGTCCTTGTCAAGTATGCAGCGTCCCGAAAAAGGCACCGACGCCCCTTTATCTATAATATCCTCTAACTCATCCAACAGTTCCAATGCATCCATTGCAAAAATACCTCCTTCTAAGAATACGGAGCCGAATCATACCTCCGAATTATTTTCAAAACGGCTCTTGATGACGGGAATCAAATCGCCCGGGACGAGTCCGTCAAGACATCCGCCGTACTTTGCGATTTCTTTGACGATACTGGAGCTCAGAAACATATAGTCCTGGCTGGTGTGCAAAAAAAGGGTCTCCAGCTCCGGGTTCAGCGTACGGTTGGTCAGTGCCATCTGGAATTCATATTCGAAATCGGACACCGCTCTGATTCCCTTGATAATTATACTCGAGTTAATACTTTTCATAAAGTCTGCCAACAATCCGGAAAAGGACAGAACCTCCACATTGTCCATATCCTTCGTTACGGTTTTGAGCATTTCCACCCGTTCCTCAACCGAAAAAGACGGCCTCTTGGTGCTGTTTGTGAGAACCGCCACAACCAACGAGTCAAACAGGCGGGATGCCCTTTTGATAACATCCAAATGCCCGTTTGTGCAGGGGTCAAAACTGCCCGGATATACGGCGGTTTTTGTTTTCATATCCTCACCTCCGGAAAACCGTGATAAGGGTTTTGCCGTATCTTGCTTCCTTCATCGGAGTATAGCCGCACCCCGACAGGTCCTCTCCACCCGCCTCCGTCTCGGCCACAATCACGCCCTCTTCGCTCAAAAGGTCAAGGCGCTCTATTTGCCTCAAGGCCTTCAGCCCATAGCCTTGGTTATAGGGCGGGTCCAAGAATATAATGTCAAAGGACCGCATCTTGCGGAAATCCGCTCCTCCCGCCGTCGGGACGGGGAATATGCCTTCCGAGATGCGCTCCGCCGACTCATAGGCGTCGCCCCTCAGGACAACGGCCTTCGGCATCAGTCCGGAGCCTGTCAGGTTGGCTTTGATGACTTTGACGGCTTCGGGATTTTTGTCAATAAACAGGGCGCCTTCCGCACCTCTGCTCAGGGCCTCAATCCCCATGGCGCCGCTGCCCGCAAACATATCAAGGACAAATCCGCAGGGCAGACGGGTCTGAATTATATTGAAGACCGCCTCTTTCACCCGGTCCGTGGTGGGACGGGTGTCAAACCCCTCGGGTGCCCTCAATTTGCACCCCCGCCTCTCGCCGGATATTATTCGCAAAGCAAGCCTCCCGATGAATGAATTTTTACAAAATAAATAAACTCACATTATATTTATATATCAAAACGATAAGTTTGTCAAGGGTTTTAAAAAAATTTAGTGTTTAAATTGCAAAAATGCCCCATATCCTTCGGGACATAAATATACCCCGCGATTGCCGTATAATAGCTGTAGTAAAAACCTGGAAACCAGGTGGGATTTTCTCAAAAACATTACAAGTCCACTGGACGCCCGATAAGGGTGTGAGGCATGTGCGCCGCTTTCGAAGATTAAAATCCCTTATATACTTTGTTGGTTTTACATTAATGCCATAATTACGCACAACGCAGGGAATATTTGTATTGTTATGATTATAGCACATATTTTCAAAAAATACAATACCCATATCGGCTTTTTTTGTAACATTTTCCGCGGTTTTATGTTACAAACATTTCCGTTATGTTACAGGTTTTTTCGAGGTTTTTACAGAGATTTAACAATTTCTTTGTGGGGAATTTTTTTCATTGAAAATCTGTTTTATTTAAGTATAATGAAAAATGTGAAGGTGAATTTTTTTCTGTACTGTTTTTGATGTGGATTTCCGAAAAGCGGGAGATAGGAAAATGAAAATCGAAAGGATTAACGAGAATAAAATCAAAGTTCTGATTGACACCGACGAGGCCCGAGAATGGAACATAAACGCAAGCAATATGGGCTCCGATTCCCCGGAGGTGCGGGAGATGTTCAGAACGGCCATACGGCTGGCTCGGGAGGAGGTGCGGTTCAGCATCGACGGCGCCAAGCTCTTTGTGGAGGCCATACCGGAGCACAGGGACGGGTTTGGAATGCTCATCACCAAGGTTTTCACCGATGAGGATCTGAGCGCCGCCGTGGCCAATTGCGCCTATAAAGGCAAAATCAAAAAGCGGTGTCTCTGCCCCGAGGAGGAAGAGGGCAAAATCAAGAGCCGCCGCATATTCAGATTCGACGATTTTGACGATGTCTGCCGCTCCGCCGAGGCCATACGGGCGGACTTCTCCGGAGACAGCACCCTCTATAAGTGCGACGGCTGCTACTATATGCTCCTCGCTCCGGAGGATATACGGATTATGCTGAAAGTGGAGAGAATCATGCTGGAATTCTCGGAAAAGCAGGCGGGCACCTTGGTGTCCTACGGCCGCCTGAATGAGTTGGGCGAAGTGATGATAAAAAACGATGCGGTGAAAGTTTTGGCCGAATATTTCGGCTGAGGCTTTCGGGCGGGGCTTTCCCCGCCGTTTTAAATAAAAACCCTCAAGAAAGGAAAGTTTGTATGCTTTTTTCTTTGGATGACATAATGGAATATATTGAGGACAACGACATCAAATTCATACGGTTGGTGTTTTTTGACATTTTCGGGAATATGAAGAACATTTCCGTCTTTGCATCCGAGCTGCCCCGGGCCTTGGAGCACGGGGTGAATTTTGACGCTTCGGAAATCAACGGGTTTATGAATGTGGGAGAGAGCGACCTTATGCTCCGCCCCGACCCCAGCACCGCCGAGATTTTGCCTTGGCGGCCCCAGCATGCGGGAGTTCTCAGAATGTTTTGCGACATTTGCTATCCGGACGGCAAGATGTTCGAGGGGGATTCCCGAAACATACTGAAAAAATCCACCGACGACTTGGGCGAAAACGGTATGTATTGCGAAATCGGCACCGAGTGCAAATTCTATCTGTTCAATTTGGATGACCGGGGAGAAATGACCAACATCCCCCACGACAACGGAACCTACTATGATGTGGCCCCCGCCGACAGAGGGGAGAATATTCGTCGGGAAATTTGCCTCACCCTTGAGGAAATGGGAATTCGGCCCCGCAGCTCCAAACATGCGGGAGGTCCGGGCCAGCACCAGATCATATACAATCACGGCGCCCCCGTGGAGGCTGCCGACCATGTGATGACATTCAAGAATTTGGTGGCAACCATAGCCGATATGAACGGCCTGTATGCCTCCTTTATGCCCCGCCCCATTCCTGACAAAAGCGGAAACGGAATGCATGTGCATCTGTCCCTCTATGAGAACGAAACGGGGAAGAGCCTGATTGACATGAATTGCGAAACGGGCCGCCGATTCATTGCGGGAATTTTGGCCCACATAAACGAGATGAGCTTATTCCTGTGCCCCACCGTCAACTCCTACAGCAGGCTGGGCCAATTTGAGGCCCCCAAGTTTGTGACTTGGTCCCACCAAAACCGCCAGCAGCTTATGCGCATACCCAAAAACGTGGCGGGGGAGAGCCGTTTGGAGCTCAGGTCACCGGACGGATGCTCCAACCCCTATTTGGTGATTGCCCTTATGATATATGCGGGCATAGACGGAATAAAAAACGGAATGCAGCTTCCCAAACCCATCGATGTGACCTACAAAGAGGGTATAGAGGGCCTCGTGCGCCTGCCTCGGAATTTGGAAGAGGCGGTTAACTTTGCGGAGAGCAGCGAATTCGTAAAGCGGGTGCTGCCCCACAATATCGTAGAGACCTATGTGGCGGAAAAACGTCGGGAATACAGGGACTTTTTGAATTTTCAGAAATAGGAGCCCGGGCAGCCGAGAAAGAATGTGATGATAATTGAATGACAGGATTTTGATTGTGTCCGCCTCGGGAAAAAGTGCGGACGCCCTCGCCCATATTCTCAGGCGGTATGCCATGGGCAATATAGATTTTGCCGTCAGCGGTGTGGAAACAAGGCGGGCGGTGCTGCGGGTGGCCTATGCCCTCATCATCATAAACGCCCCCCTCAAAGACGAGCAGGGAAACAACTTGGCCACCGATTTGATACGGGGGACCCGCTCCTCGGTGATATTGATAGCCAAGAACGATGTGGCGGAGGTCCTGGCCTCCAAAGTGGAGGGAGAGGGAGTCTTTGTGATTCCCAAACCCTTAAGGCAAAGCAGCTTTTTGAGTGCGGTGCGGCTCTCCCTGGCAGCTTCCTCCCGAATCGCCGAAATCGACAAAAAACTGGCCAAGCAGGAAAAAAAGTATGAGGAGCTCCAAATCATATCCAGAGCCAAATGCCTCCTGATAGAAAAGCAGGGGATGAGCGAAAAAGAGGCCCACAGATTCATAGAAAAACAGGCCATGGACAAAAGAGAAAGCCGAGCAACCATAGCAACGGGAATATTAAAGCGATATATTAAATGATTTGCATTTAATATATCGCTTTTTTGACAAATCGAATAACATTTCCCCGGCGGGGGCGGCGGTATTGACATTCGGGAAGGTTTGAGGTAAAATATAGGCGAAAGATAATCAGCTATTCATTTATTTTGGGAGGCAATGTATGAAACACAAGAAAATCTTAAAACTCATTTCCGCGGCTTGCGCACTTGCCCTGGCCATACCGTTTTTCTCGGCCTGCGGCTCATCGGATTCCGGATCGAAGAATTCCTCGGATACCGCCAAGGGAGAGGCCTTTGAATTTGACGGCACCGTTCCGGAGGACGGACCCGCCGTTCGGTTCACCATGAGCGACGGGGGCACGTTCACCGTTGTGTGCGCTCCGGAATATGCGCCCGAAACGGTGGAGAATTTTTTGAGTTTGGTCAAAAGCGGATTCTATGACGGCCTGACCTTCCATCGGGTTTTGGACGCCTTTGTGGCCCAAGGCGGCGACCCCAAGGGAGACGGCACCGGCGGCAGCAGCAAAACCATCAAAGGGGAATTCTATGAAAACGGCTTTGAGCAAAACACGCTCCCCCATTTGAGAGGCAGTGTGGCCATGGCCCGCTCCAATGCTCCCGACTCGGCCTCAAGCCAATTCTATATCTGCTATGACGACCTGCCCCATTTGGACGGAAAGTATGCGGTCTTTGGCAAGGTGACGGAGGGTATGGACGTGGTTGACGGCTTTTTGAACGTGGCCCGGGATTCCCAGGGAATGCCCCAAACGCCCATAGTAATCCAAAAGGCCGAAGTGATTTCCGAATAGAAAAATTCTAAAAAATCAAGACTTTGCCCCCGCCCGACTTGATCGG
Source organism: uncultured Oscillospiraceae bacterium (assembly GCA_964617455.1). Classification (GTDB taxonomy): domain Bacteria; phylum Bacillota; class Clostridia; order Monoglobales; family Monoglobaceae; genus Monoglobus. Next base: position 189,008 of record CAZTYF010000001.1, read on the forward strand.
GCGGGGGCATTTTGCCGTCAAAAAGTTCGGCAATCGGATTCAGACTCGGGACTCTGCCCTACAGCCCAAGCATATTTTGCAAAATCAGGCGGTTTATTTGCTCTCTTGTCAGACTGTTGGACAGTTGTTTTCCCGTCAGTTCCTCACGGAGCATATCCTCATAATAGGCCCTGTAAATCCCCTGCATAAAATTTTCGCTTGCGGCGTTTTCTATCTCCTGCTCGTTGAGGCGGGATTTTTGGCCGTTTAACACATCCGTCCAGGCGGACTCTTGGGCATTTTGCCGCTCCGTCCAATCGTAGTTTTGTCTGTTTTGGGCCTCCGCCCACCGACGTTCAAAAGCGGCCTCATCCCTTGCGGCGTTGCTTGCCAGGGAATCATTCGCTCCCGACACGGTTCCGATGTTGGCCTCATAGGCATTCTGCCAAAGGTCTCCGTAGAGGTCAATCATATCCTCCAGCAGTTCCTCATCTCTGTCAAGGCTCTCCGAATATCTCTCATAGGCCGCCTCCGCCAGTTCCGGAATCATTTCCGACAGGCGGCTCCCGTAATACTGTTGTGCCAAGGCCCCTGCGGTTACCGCCGAGGAGTTGGAATACCCGCCGGTCATGGCGGAATATTCCGCCATGGCATCCTGCGCGGCCCTTTCCCCGTTCAGACGGTATTGCTCTTCATAGGCCTTATAGACCGGGTCGGGATTCGCATCATAGGAAAACTCCTCCCGATTTGCGACGGAATCCCTAAGGCTCTCGATTTGGGGCAGATACATATCGTTATACCTATCAAGCAATTCGTTGGGGGACGTCACATTCAGGGAATTGACATAGTCATCCACCAGGGCCCGCACGTCGTTTTGGAAGGCCCAGGCTTTCCCCTCATCGTCAACATACAAAATATCAAGGGGAACTCCCCCTATGGTGACCACCCCGTCGCTGTATCCCAAAGCGTCCGCCGACAGGCCGTATCTTCCCGCATAGCTGCCGTAGGCGTCCGACACACGCACCACGGGATTGTCCGTGCCGGAATAAAATCTCGCAACACTTTGCCGTATATCCGAGGGCATGGAATAGGAAATCCCCCTGCCCTCGTCCACATACCGGGGCCTCATCAACTCCCGACCGCCCAAGGTCACGGTTTTGTTTGCCTCGTTATAGCCTATCAAATCGTTGTCGATGCCCATATTTCTCAGGGTTGCCCGAACACCCACCATACCGTCGGGTCGTCGGGGCACATCGATTTGGATTCGGTTTGCTCCCGATTTGATTTTATCTGATGTGTTTGACATTCGTTCTTCCTCCCGTATAAGTTATCATTTCCATATCGTGAACCGCGGCTCTGCCTTCGCCTTCAAGCATAATGCGAAAACTGTCGCATTTTTTTATCCTCACCGGAATGCGGTGGGCCGAAAAACCTTTTTCCCCCCGAATTTCTCCGCAGACTTTGAAATCCTCATCATCCGCCGCAAAGCTAACGGTGACTTTGGTGTCGGCGTCCGACTCAAGACGAATATAGACGGCATTTACACTCTTGAAATCGAAATCATTGAGAGTGAATTTTTTGGATATTGCGCACCATCTTATTTTTTCGTCTCCGTCTTCGTCTCCGAGCATATACATATCCTCTTCCGTGACACCGTAGAGATGCTCCCCCAGCCTTGCAAAATCGATGAATTTCGTGTCGTCCTCCCTGTACCACAGGGCCGTGTCCGGATTGTACACAAGGAGGGAGGTCTTTCCCTTTTTGTCCGTGGCGCAGGCGTAGTAATTCTGTCCGTCCGTTCCGCTCTTGCAGGATGCGAACAGGGTTTTTATGGGGCGGCTTATCTTTTCGGGCTCGCCGCCCGTGTATTCATAAAACCCGTCCGCCGCCATATAATAGAGGGCTCCTCCCACCTCCGCTATACTTTTGCCGTCAAGGGCCCCGCCGAGAGTTTGTTTGGGAACCGAAAAGTTTTTGGGAGAGTCTCCGTAGATATGGTGGATGCAGTCCCGCTTGAAGGCCACAACCGAGGAGCGGTAGCTCACGATTCCCGTGAATTCTCCCGGGGTTCCTATTTCCGTATACCAGCTGTCGCTTCCGAGGCCTTGGAAGGAGGAAAAGTTAAAGCAATCCCCAAGCTTTGAGGCATAGATATATTCCCCGTTTGCCGACGTCCCGAACAGGCGGTTATTGTGGACACAGGCCCAAGAGATTTGCGGTATGTAAATTTCGATTTTGATTTCCCCGCTTTCGTATCCGTTGTCGAAGAGAGCATAGCCGCCCTTTTTGTTATAGAGGAGCAGTTCAAGGTCGTTTATGCCCGCCTCTTTGACGATGGCGCTGACGATGGAATTGTCGTCCGCCGCATCTTTTCGGCCACCGAGGACCTTGGTGTTGTTTTGGTCGGAGGAGCAGCCGGATATCACCAGGCTGTCTCCGGGTTTGAAAAGTTCCCCGAACTTTGCTCCCGCATCCTTGCTGATTTTTGCCGTGTATTTTCCGCTTATCTCATCATGGTATGAATAAAACGAGGCCCCCGCCACGGTGGTGCTCTTTCCCATAGGCAAAAGCTCGGATTTGATTTCTCCGCTCTTCGGGTCAGGCAAATAACGGTAATACATCCTGTCCGGGAAGATGCAGATGTTTCCGCCGAAGTCCGCAATGGATTTTTCGCCCTTGCTCAGCTCTCCGCCCTCTATGGGCTCGCCCTTGTAGTAAAACCGCCCGTTTGCCACCCCCGTGAAGGAGTCAAGCTCTCCCGTGTCGAATTCCGGCAGGGTGACGGCGGCAATGTTCCGAAGGGAGGCTATGTGCCGCCGAGGCTTTCGGGGCGCCAAACAGGGGAATGAATCGGAGGACATATTGACGGATTCGGACAGGCGTTCCTCGTCGATTTTGTCCCTTTGGTCATATCCGAAAAATCCCAAAATATCCACTTTTTTGTTTTGGCTCTTTTGAGCCGCAGGTGGCATATACATAATTTTCCTCCTACAGATAATTCCTGAATCTCGCCAAATCATTCAGGGGGTTTCGGGTTTTGTAATCCCTTTTGTATTCGTCGTATATATTGTTATACTGCATCATATGGCTCGTATAGGTGTCGTAGTCATGCTGATACAGGGCGATTTTGGCCAGCAGATATTCGATATACATCCTGTCGTATGGAGCCTCAGCCTCGGTTTCGTCGTCTATCACCCGCTCTATCTTGAGCTTGGCCCCGGTCTCCGGAGTGAATATTTCGTCGGTTAGGCGAAGTCTCTCCCCGTCGTTTTCGAAAACATATGTGCGGGCCGCCTCAAACTCGGGTTTGTCGGGCATTTGGCAGATGATTTCGTCCCCCTCTTCGAAGGGGAGCATACTGCCCTCGATTGTGTCCTCGCCGATGTTAAATTCCCCCTCAATGCATATGTTCCTCACCGGGGCGGGGATTGTGAGATACACGATTCGAAGCGGTTTCGGGGCTCCCGAACACAGGTCCCGGTTCGGGCCCGCTCCCGCAATATAGGGCAGGCTCCTGATGTCCGCCTTTGTGAGAGGCCTGCCGCACAGATACGCCGCCTCCACATTGTCGATTGAAATATCCTCCGGGAGAGTCAGCTCCTCGTCCGCCGCAGCCATGGTTTCGATTATGTCATAGTATTTCCTCACATGGCGCCGCAGAGACAGGGACACTTCGTCGCACCAGCTCAGTTTTTCTTCAAACTCAAAATCGTTGGGACTGAGGGCGTCCGCCGCCTCTATGGCTTCCAAAATTTTCATTTGAAACACCTAATCCTTCAAGGCGGCTATATATTTCTCCGCGGCGTCTTCCTGGCGGCGGGCCCGCTCCACAGCCAATGCAACCTTTCGGGGAACCGAAACCGTCTCTCCCCGCCTGATTTGATAGTTTATGCCGTTGACCGTCACGGTCAGGTCGTCCTTGTTTTTCCAGTTGTCCTTGACCAAGGTGAGGGGAACCGGCTTGTTATAGAAAGCCTCAAGCTCCGCCTCGTGTTTTTGTGTTTTTGTCATTTTCGCACCTCCTCAAATATTCCCGTAAAAAGCTTTGACTCAATAGCTGCAGGTGGTCTCCACTCTCACCATAAATTCCGGGGAGAGGATTTCCGCCGTCTGTGTGGCCTTCCAGCCTACGGTGCTCCTCTGGTCGAGAGGGTCTCCCGTGCCTGCGCTGCCCTTTTGCTTGATTATGGTTTCAAGTCCGCCTCCGGTTATGTTGGTGACTCCGTAGGCGTTTTGGCCGATGAACAGGGTTGAATATATATCCCTGCCGTCCTTGCCCGCTCCCGCAGGATAGATAATCGAGCCTGCCGTGACCGTGGGGCTCAAATCCTCATTCACGGTAATCTTGGCCGTTCCCGCCTCTCCTACCGTGGCTGAGGCCACCGTATAGTCGAAACCGTTTATCTGAACGGCCTTTTCCGCCAGAGCCGTGGCGTCCGCCGCCGCGATTTCCTCCGCAACGGTTATGTTTTTGCCCGACACGGCAGCCACCGTCAAACTTTCCGGGTCCCCGGTTTTGATGTTTGCCATATTCCGCAAAGGGGCCGCCCTGAAAATCTTGGCCTCGGTGGATTCCACAAACACCACTCCGTGAATCTTTCCTATGGTTCCGTTGTACCAATCCTTGGGGTCCACATTCTGCTTGACCGCCTTCCACTCCGGGTCGCTTGTAAGGTCATTGGCAACATCCGGATGGATGATGGCCACATAGCAGCCGTCCTTTATGGGCTGGGCGTTGTTGCGCTTGAGGGTGGCAACCGCCTTTTTGACGGCGGCCACGCTGAGGTAGTCATTCCCCGTCTCTTGGCCTCCGACCAGCACATTTCTGTCCGCCTTTCCGTCCCCGTACTGCACGTTGGTTCCCGCATTGATTTTCTCGCGGATAACCGTGTCGAGAGTTCTGCCCGCCTGGTCCCCCAACACGTTTTGGGTCTCCACAATCACATTGTCTATGGCGGACAGGGTCAGCATATCCGACAAGGTGATATAGTCCCCGTACTGCTCCACAACGGACTCCACCGTGGTCACATTGAGGCGGTTGCCCTTGGGAGTGACTCCTTCGGTGAGGGGCTTCATGGCCTTCGGGAGGGGGCTGAACCGTCTGAATTCAATGGTCTTTCCCGAGCCTTTGGGGATGGGCTTGCTTTGGCCGAATTTGGCGTGTACCAGCTTGGGAGAGGCAAAACGTATCATCTGCCTGTCGTAGTACTTTTTCATTTCGGGACTTAAATCGTTCCCTACGCCCTTGGTGGCCGTTGTCTGTGTGTTGTATTCAATACTCATAAAAATACCTCCGTTATAAATTTAATATGCCCGATGCTTCGGCGCCGATGCCTTAAAAGGAAATATGCTCCCCCTTGCGAACACGGCGGATGATGTCGTCCACTTCCTCATCGCTCATTTCCTCGGGATTCTTTTTGACAATGCCGCTGCCTCCGGACTTGGCCGTTCCGTTTTCCGTAATCCTCCTATCCGCCGCCGCATTTTTGATTCTCCCGAATAAGGCCCCGTCCTCCCGGTGAGTCAAATAATAGGCATCCTCCACACTGAGGCCGTTGACCCAAAGGTAGTTGCAAAATTTGGGATTTTTAAGTTCCCGCCCGATGTCAAAATCGGGATTCTTTCGGGAAAACTCCCTGATTTGAGCGTCAATCTCCGCCGTCCGCTTTTCCATATAGGCCTCAAAACGGGCTTCCTCCCCGGCCGGGAGAGAGCCTCGGGCTCCCGATTCGGCCCTCGGGATTCCCGCCTCCGATCCGTTTGGGAGAGAGTCCCCAAGCTTCCTTTCGTCGGGACTTTGTCTTCTGTTTCCAAATCCAAGCATAGCCATGCTCCTTTCCTGATATTTTCGCCGCGGTTTTCCCGCTGCAATTCCATTATATATCACAAAACGTGCCCAAAACCGCCCAGATGAGGGCGAAATGGGACAACTTCCGAGCATTTACAAAAAACCGAGATATTTTTGAGACGGTTTTGTATAAATTTTGGGTTGACAGCATAGGGTTAAAGTGATATACTGTAATAACCGAACAAGGGCGTTCGTCGGCTCACCGGAGCGGCGAACGCTGTTTTTATGTACGGAACAAAGGCAGACGGTGCTTATTTTCGGCGGCGGCGGAGGTCAAACATCCCCCGAAAAAGCCGCAGATTTTTGTCTGCTGTGTGGGAAGGAGAAAGAGATATGCTACTCAGAGAAGGTGAAAAGGGCAACAGAATTCCCTCGGGATGCGCAATATCCGGTATTTTCTCGAAAAGCGGAGCGAGAATCAACGGCAAGCAAATCATCGATTCGATTTCCGTTATGCATGACCGTTCAAACGGCTTGGGAGGCGGATTTGCAGGTTACGGCATCTATCCCGAATACAAGAATCAGTATGCCTTTCATGTTTTCTATGACTCAAACGAGGCAAAAGAGGTCTGTGAGAGATATCTTGACAGGCATTTTGATGTTATAAACCTGTCCAAGATACCCATAACCCGAATCCCCGAAATCAAGGACGAGCCCCTGATTTGGAGGTATTTCGTGGACCCTCTGCGCACACGCTTGGCGGCCTCCCAATTGGAGGAAAAGGAATACATCGTGCGGTGCGTGAACCGAATCAACACGGAGCTTGACGGCTGCTATGTGTTTTCCTGCGGAAAGAATATGGGAGTTTTCAAAGCGGTGGGATTCCCGGAGGATGTGGGCAAATTCTACAGACTGAACGAATATGACGGCTATTGCTGGACGGCCCACGGCCGCTATCCCACCAATACGCCGGGCTGGTGGGGAGGCGCCCATCCCTTTGCCATGCTGGACTATTCCATTGTCCACAACGGGGAAATTTCGTCCTACGACGCCAACCGCCGCTTTATCGAGATGTACGGCTACAAATGCAACCTGCTCACCGACACGGAGGTAATAACCTACATAACCGACTATCTGCTCCGAAAGCAAAAGCTCACCCTGGAGGAGATGGCCAGCGTTGTGGCGGCGCCTTTCTGGTCCACAATCGAGCATATGGAAGAGCCGGAAAGGAGCAGGCTCAAATTCCTGCGGAACCGTTTCAGCAGTCTGCTCATAACGGGACCCTTTTCCATCCTCCTGGGTTTCACCGGGGGAATGATGGCCCTCAACGACAGACTCAAGCTCAGGAGCATGGTTGTGGGCGAAAAGGACGATATGGTATACATCGCCAGCGAGGAGTGCGCCATGCGCCGAGTGGAGCCCAACCTGGACAACATCTGGTCCCCCAGAGGGGGAGAGCCGGTGATTGTGCGGCTCTATGACGAGGCAATGGAAGAAATCGGAGGTGACGAATAATGCTGCGGGACTATTTATATCCGGAATACGAGGCTGTGCGCAACTCCGATTTGTGTATTGCCTGCCGCGCCTGCGAAAGGCAGTGCGCCAATGAGGTTCACCGCTATGACGCCGATTTGGGAAAAATGGTGAGCGACAGCGCATCTTGCGTCGACTGTCAAAGATGTGTCTGCATCTGCCCCACCCACGCCCTCAAAATCGTGAAGAGCAACAACACCTTCAAACTCAACGGCAACTGGACCAACGAGGCCATAAGCGACGTTATTCGCCAGGCGGGAACGGGAGCGGTTCTCCTGGCCGCCATGGGAAACCCCAAGGAATACCCGGTCTATTGGGACAAAATGCTCATAAACGCCTCCCAGGTCACGAACCCCTCCATAGACCCTCTGCGGGAGCCTATGGAAACCAAAACCTATTTGGGCAAAAAATCCTCAAAAATACAGAGAGACAGAAACGGAAATATAATCCCGGAATCCTCCCCCCAACTGGAGCTTGAAACCCCGATTATGTTTTCCGCCATGTCCTACGGCTCCATAAGCTACAACGCCCACAAGAGCCTTGCCACCGCGGCGGAGGAGTTGGGAATTTATTACAACACCGGCGAGGGCGGACTCCATGAGGACTTTTATCAATACGGCCCCAACACCATCGTTCAGGTGGCCTCGGGAAGATTCGGCGTCCATGAGGAATACCTCAATGCGGGAGCCGCCATTGAAATCAAAATGGGCCAGGGGGCCAAGCCGGGAATCGGAGGACATCTGCCCGGCGAGAAAATCGTTGACGACATTTCCAAAACCAGGATGATTCCGGAGGGCACCGACGCCATATCTCCGGCACCCCATCATGATATATACTCCATAGAGGACCTGCGCCAGTTGGTGTTCTCCCTGAAGGAAGCCAGCGACTATAAAAAACCCGTAATCGTCAAAATCGCCGCCGTCCACAATGTGGCGGCCATCGCCAGCGGTATCGCCCGCAGCGGTGCGGACATAATCGCCATCGACGGCTACAGAGGCGGCACGGGAGCGGCTCCCAAAAGGATTCGGGACAATGTGGGCATACCCATCGAATTGGCCCTGGCCAGTGTGGACCAGCGGCTCAGGGACGAGGGCATCAGAGACGAGGTATCGGTGGTAGTGGGCGGCAGCATCAGAAGCAGCGCCGATGTGGTGAAAGCGATAGCCTTGGGCGCCGATGCGGTATACATTGCGACCTCCGCACTGATTGCCTTGGGCTGCCATCTTTGCCGCACCTGCAACGCAGACAGATGCAATTGGGGCATAGCCACCCAAGTGCCCGAATTGGTGAAACGCCTCAATCCCGCCGACGGCAAAGAGAGATTGGTGAACCTTGTCACCGCCTGGACCCACGAAATCAAAGAGATGATGGGCGGCATGGGCATCAATTCCATCGAAGCCCTGCGGGGAAACAGACTTATGCTCAGAGGCATAGGCCTCACAAACAAGGAATTGGAAATCTTGGGCATCAAACATGCGGGCGAATAAGGAGTGTATGTCATTATGAAGAGAATTTATGTTAATGAAGAATGGTGCCTCGGGTGCCATCTGTGCGAATATCAATGCGCCTTCGCAAACTCCGGTATGGATGATATGGTAAAAGCCCTGAAGGGCAAAACAATCCATCCGAGAATCAAGGTGGAGGGCGACAACAGAATCAGCTTTGCGGTGAATTGCCGCCATTGCTCCGACGCCCGCTGCATCAAGGGCTGCATTTCGGGGGCCCTCTCCCGGGACAAGGACGGAGTTGTGGTGATAGACACCGACAAATGCGTAGGCTGCTTCACATGTATACTGTCCTGCCCCTACGGGGCCATAATGCCCTCCGGGGACCATTCGGTGGTGCAAAAATGCCAGCTCTGCCTGGACAACAAAGCGGGAGAGCCTGCCTGCGTCAAAGGCTGCCCCAACAGGGCGATAGTGTATGAGGAAAGGATTTAAGGTGACGATATGAAATATGATTACTTGATAATCGGCAACTCCATCGCCGCCGTGGGATGCATAGAGGGCATAAGAGAAGTTGACGGCGAGGGCAGCATCTGCGTTGTTACCGACGAAAAATACAGGGTTTACGGCAGGCCTCTGATTTCATACTATCTGTGGAACAAGACCACCGAGGAAAAGATGTTGGCCTACAGGCCGGATAATTTCTACAAGAAAAACGACGCGGAGCTTATCCTCGGAGTCAGGGCGGAGAAAATCGATACCGGGAAAAAGACGGTCATCCTCTCGGACGGACGGGAATTGGGCTACGGAAAACTGCTGACGGCCACCGGCTCCTCTCCCTTTGTGCCGCCCATGAAGGGCCTTGACACCGTTGAAAAGAAGTTCAATTTTATGACCTTGGACGATGCGAAAGCCTTGGCGGCGGCCATAAACAAGGACAGCGATGTTTTGATTGTGGGCGCGGGCCTTATAGGCCTCAAGTGCGCCGAGGGCATAAGCGACAGAGCGGGCAGCCTGACGGTGGTTGACTTGGCCAACAGGATTTTGCCCAGCATTTTGGATGAGGCGGGCTCCGCAATTGTCCAAAAATATATCGAAGACAAGGGCGTTAAGTTTTACCTAAACGACAGCGTCGCCCAATTCCGAGACGGCACCGCCATCCTCTCGAGCGGAAAGAAAATCAAATACGACGCGGTGGTTATCGCCGTTGGCGTCAGAGCCAACACGAGCCTCATATCCGAGGCGGGAGGAGAAGTGAATCGGGGAATCGCCACAAACCTGAGGTGCGAGACGAGCCTTCCGGACATATACGCCGCCGGGGACTGTGCCGAGTGCTTAAACAGCATCACCGGCCAAAATCAGGTGCTGGCCCTGCTGCCCAATGCCTATATGATGGGCCATGCGGCGGGAGTCAATATGGCCGGAGGCGAGGAAATATACGACGATGCAATCCCCATGAACTCCATCGGCTTTTGGGGACTCCATGTGATAACCGCAGGGGACTACGAAGGGGAAGCCTATGTGAAAACCGAAGGCACCAAGTACAAAAAATTGGTCACTGCCAACAACAACCTGCGGGGCTTTATTTTGATAGACGAAGTTGAAAGGGCGGGAATTTACACCCGTCTGGTTCGGGAAAAGACACCCCTTGACGAGATTGATTTTGAGGCGATAAAGGACAGGCCTCAAGAGATGGCTTTTGCCCGAGATGTCAGGAAAGAGGATTTGGGAGGTGTGAAGTAATGAAAATCAACGCAGGCCTCACATACTATGACGAAATAAACAGAAAAATCCGAGCCACCCGGGACAAGAAAATCGAGGTGGACAACTGTTTGGGACAGAGATACATCGGCTGCGGAATTTCCGGCAAGGAGCTCACGGTGAACGGAACTCCCGGAAACGCCTTGGGCGCCTACCTGAACGGAGGAACCGTGACGGTCTACGGCAATGCCCAGGATGCCACCGGAGACACCATGAACGACGGAGTGATTTCCATCCACGGCTCCTCGGGAGACGCCACGGGCTATGCCATGCGGGGCGGCAAAATCTTCGTGAAAGGTGACGCGGGATACCGGGCGGGCATCCATATGAAAGCCTACAAAGACAAGGTCCCGGTGCTGGTAATCGGCGGCAAAGCAGGCAGCTTTTTGGGCGAATACCAGGCGGGAGGATATATAATCGTCTTGGGATTGGGCCACGATGACAAAAAGACGGTGGTGGAGCGGTTTTGCGCCACGGGAATGCACGGAGGAAAAATCTATCTCCGCTGCGAAGAACTGCCCTTTGACATCCCCCCTCAAATAAACACCCGAAAGGCCACCAAAGAGGACTTGGACGAGATAGAGGGATACATAGACGAATACATTGAAAAGTTCGGCGGCGACAAAGCCATCATCATGAAAAAAACCTTCTATGTCCTAACCCCGGACAGCAAAAACCAATACAAACAAATCTATACGGCCTGTTAACCGGCGTCGCAGTGCGCCTCTTAGCTTGTTTTGCCCTGTCGGGCAAAGGCGTCGCTTTTCCGGCGACTGCTCCTTTTTCCCGCAAAGTGCATTTCATTGGCGCTTTGCGGGAGTTTTGCGCACTTC
>CAZTYF010000002.1:0-84473 GCA_964617455.1 uncultured Oscillospiraceae bacterium
ACATAGAAGAAGGCGAAATCACCTTGACCGACGAGTTTTTCGGAGGCCAAGAGGCAGCCATTGAGGTGAGAGTCAAGGTAATAACCACAAGCGCAAAGGGCGATATAATCAATCAGTATATAGCATTCACCCACGTATTGGACGAGCAGGTTGAAAAATACGGCAGGACCGAAAAGGCCGTAAAAGAAACCATTGGAATTTGTAAGGAAAGGGATATCCTGAAGGAATACTTAACAAACCGCGAAAGAGAGGTGCAGAGAATTATGTCGATACTGTATGATGAAGAATACATCCAAAACGCAAGAGAAAAAGAAGTTCGCATGGAAGGTCGTGAAGAAGGCATAAAAGTGGGCGAAGCAAGGGGCCGTACGGAAGGCCGCACGGAAGGCATAGATGCTATGATTGCAAATTTACGCAAGGCGGGAATCAGCGAGGAAGCGATACAAAATGCCGCCAAAATGTCCCGCACTTAGTTCGTCGGAACTCGCCTTTTGGCTCGTTTTCTCGCAAGCGAGAAAACCTTCGCCTCGTCGACGATCCCTACGCTTGTTCGCTTCCGCATGAAGTGCGAAAGTCTCACCCGCTCCGGGTCATCTCCTCTTTCCCGCAAAGCGCATTTCATTGGCGCTTTGCAGGAGCCCTTTGGGGCTTCTTTTTCCCCTCCTCTCCCGCGAATCACAATTTCCAACAAAAAACACAATATTCCCCGATTTGAATTGTGCATCTTGCACAATTTTTGTGTTAATACCAAAAATTGTACAGTAAATATTTGACATTTAGTTTTTACCGTGCTATAATGTATGAGCTTAAAACAAAAAGAATAAACCCACAAGTTCATAATATCGTAAGCGGAGTCCGGGTGGCTGCGCAGTTTTGATAAATCCATGAATGAAGTGGGTCTCGAAACAGGGCATTCGAATGATGGTGAAACATACGGTGCCCCCTTCGGTCCGGAAAGGATGGTGTTCGGAGTTTGCCCAAAGGGCACAAGGCCGAAAGCAGTTTTCGAAGAAAAATAATTAAATAAATTTTAAACTAATTTTTATCATGGAAGGAGTAAAAATTAATGAGTAAAAATTTTTTGTCTAAAAGATTTTTGTCGGTTGTGCTCGCCTTATGCATGATACTGACGGCCGTGCCGGGTGTCTTCGCAGAAGGAACCACCGACGACTCGTCGGGCAGTGGCATCTATGTTATTCCCGGCGACGTTGACCCAAGTATTATGCTTGCGGCAGGTCCCGGTATTGATGTCGGTGGCAGCGGTGGTATACAGGTTCCCGAGGGAACACTTCAAGCTGCAATTGATGAGGCAATGAAGCAGGAAAGCGATAATGTATCTGTTATTGTTACCGGATCTGATGATTTTCAAGACAAAAGCGATGTAGATTTTGCGGGTGAAGGAAAAACGATCACGGTTATTTCACAAGATCCTGTAAGACTTCCGGTAGGCATCAATGTAGTAAACGGAAATCTAAGCCTTACACGGATTAATATTGATCCTTCTACTGTCGAAAGCAGCGCGGTTACGGTCAACGAAGGAACAATTGAACTTCATGAATGCCAGGTGACCGGTGGCACCGACATAGCTCCATTTGATGTAAAAGGCGGTTCCGTAACGATTGCGGGTACAGCGGGCGTTATTTGTAAAGAGGCAAGCACGGTAGCCAAATTCACGGGTACCGGTGGAAGTTTCAACGTCAACGGCCCAATCACCTGTTCCGGCGTGAGAGAAAATTGGTTCGTTTATGGCGATAGTAATCTTGCACCGACAAAGGACAACAGCGCAACAATCACCGTAGCCGAGGGAACCGAACTTGACGGGTATATCGTATTGGACGGCGAAGGTAATGTTGTTAATATCACAAAAACATTGCAAGCAGCTGTTACTCTTGCCGAAGGAAACGGTTACAACAAAATCAAAGTCGGCAGCGCAAATGTGCCTGAAGAAGGAAAGAGCGCCAATGTTAAAAGACCGCTGATTGTCGATACAAACGGTGCTGAAGGTATTGAACTCAATGCAGCTGACGGTATGGTTGTTGACAGTGCGACCGGAGCAGACACAGGTTTTCTCTATGTTGTTCCCGCCGCAGCCGGAATCAAAGACGATAATGGTGGAAACGTACCCACTCTGACGGTAGCAATTTCTGAACAAGGCGTAAGCGCAAACGATCCTAAGGTTGTCGATATCACCGTGGACATTGGTAATGCCAACCTCTCCGTGGGAGGAGCACCGAGCAATGCATATTGGGTTGGCGTAGGTTTAATCGCACCGGACGGAGCCACTAAAGTAGATTATAATGATGGACCCGGGACAGAGTTTGTTTCCAATAACACGGATGGAACATTAGATGTATTGCATAAAGAAGATGGTAGTGTAGCCAAAGGATTGGGCTATTGGTTTGACGCAGCTACTCTCCCCGAAGGTGATGCTCAAACATTCGAAGTTCTGTGGTATAATGATACGGATAACCCAAAAGAAAACCCAATAGGAGTATATACTTATAACGTAACTTTAAGTAAAAGACCTTCGCTCGGCGGTTTTCTCCCCAAAGTTACACATCTTGGCTATGGCGAAACAAAGGAAGCAGCTATTGCCGATGCCATAGAAAATTTCCCGCCGAGTTATGTGAAGAAATATGGCCCGGGTGATGAAAGAGGCGAATGGAGAGGTGAAAGCGGCCATCGTGATTGGGCCGACCATACCATGTTTGTGGTCTTCGAGCAACCCATTCCGAAGGGACTGGTTATTGATGTAAAAGTAAAAACCCCAGATGTTAGTAACAACACATCGATTACTATAAGTTGTCGCGGCAACGGCCAAAGCTGTATTTTTGCTTGGAGCTTTGATAACCCTAATCAAATCGATCCTAAAATCAAGCCCCAAACAGGAGAATATAGCGTAGAAGACATTACAAAAAACGAAGAAAAGACTAATGAAGAAGGTGAAGCAGGTAAAGGTATAGAGTTAGGGGCGTGGACTACGGAAAATCCTGCAGATCAGAACCTCTCTTGCTATGTTTTCGGAGTAGGTGGCATGACACCCGGATTTAAGGCGTCCGCAAGCGAAGCTGATAGGGCGATAGAAGCTTTGGTAAATCAAAATAATGGTACCAACGGCTATACAGTTACTTCCCCGTCCGGCGGTAACAATGTAATGTATGTTGTTTTTGACCAAAGAATTAAAGTTGAGGATGGCAAGTCTATTACATTGACGGTACATGCCCCCGGAGAAGGCGATGGCGACCCGTTTTACACGGAAACGGTACAAGGGGCTGAAGGCAAGACAGCAGTTGATGTCAAATTCAACTGCGATGGTTTGGGTGGAGTCAGTCACTCAAAAACTCCCATCAAAGAAGGCACATATACGCTTGTCTTGACAGATGGTGATGACACGGTTCTCGCAGAAACTACCCTCACCATTGAGAAAGATATCTACAAGGCCAATACCGCCGATAACCCCAACGGAAAATTTGATGGAGTCAAAGGGTTAGAGCAAGGGGATTACGGTTCACTTAATGAGGATAGTACTCAGTATGAAATCTACAGAGATCAAAAAGACGATCCTGCCGATCCGATAACGAAACCTAAAAACAACGGTCAGTTTATTTTTACCGGATGGGATGGTCCCGTAACCGATGAAACAGGTCTTGTTAATACCTATGAGGCTGTTTGGGAAGACTTTGCGGGCGACTTGAAGATAAGTGAAGTTCAATTCAAAGCCAAGAATGCTAAACAGGAGTTAAGTATTGCTGACGCCGATATCAATATCATGCAGGTAACTCTCAATCATGTGAATGATAAGGGAAATACTGATGATAAGGTAATTAATCTTGTAGTCACAAAGGATGGTAAACTCATTTATAATGAAGCGATAGAGACCGGGTGGTCTAAAGTTTACTTCCGCTTCCCCAATAAGACCGAAGGAATCGGAAGTGGTGACGGTGAAAATGACACTGCAGGAGAATATCTTGCTCCCGGTAAATATGATGTTACCTTGCAAACTGAAGACGAGACCGTAATCGGCGAACCCAAATCTATCACCTTATATGAAATAAGCTACAAAGCCGGCGATGAAGGCTACTTTGAAGAAGGTATGGGTAAGGATTTCGATTTGAAATATGGATACTACTCTACGAATAAGAATTACATTACCTATATCAGTGAGGACGATTATAACATAAAATTAGTGGATAAAACACTGCTTGACTACACCAAACCCAATAACCCTATAACGAATAATCCGAACAACTATTTTAACGGTTGGAGACAAACCATGGAAAATCAATCGGCTAATACCGCGAGATTTGTGGCCGATTGGGGCACTTATGATGGATTGAAGATTGGAGAAGTCGGCTTTGATCAAGATCCGGATAAAGCCGCAGAGAAAATTTATAAGCATATTGAAGAAGAAGGCAAGCCTAAACCTACCGATGTAGAGCCCAATACGATGTATGTTGCGCTTCAGGATCGTTTCGCACCCGCCGATGGCAGTGATGCTTCTTTGACAGTGAAGATAACTAAGACAGCGGATGAGAATAATAAACCACTTGAGGATGTACCAGTTTTTGAACAAACGGTAACTAACGCCAAGGTGATTTACTTTAACTTTGCCGATGAACCCGGCGAGGATGCCGGAAAGCCTGTCGAAGGAAAAGGCTCCGTTGCAGCAATTCCTCTCAGCGAGGCTGCCGGTAAGTATGAAGTTCGGCTTTACAGAGCAGATGGACAGGAAATAGGCGCCCCCATGGAATACAATATTTCCAAGGCCACATTCGATTTCCAAAACGGTACTCTTTACGGTGCGGGCAATGAGATTCTTGACGAAAAGACCAAAACCGCATTTGTCGGACAAGAAGAGCAATTGGATTTCAGCAAATGGGATTTGAGAAAGTCCGGATATAAGTTTGACAAGTGGATTACATTGCCCGATTTGTATGAAGTTACCGATCTGACATACACTGCACCCAAAGATAATCCCGAAGTAAAGAGATATCTGGCATTGTGGCAGAATTCCAAGTTGGAGATTCTCGGCGTGGGATATAAGGAGGATGCGAAAGAAGCTCAAGCCGCAATGCAAGAACTTGTTTCAAAAATCGCCGACGGTGCACAAGCAGGTACCGATGTGGCCGACAGAACCCTCTATGTTGCGTTCAAGCTTGATGACCAAAATTACAGTGCGGATGGTATTTCCTACATCTTGGAATTGAAGAAGGGAGACAAGGTTTATACCGAAGAATTAAATGGTGCGCGTAAAGGCGGTTGCTTCTATGAATCCTTTGACGATCAGATTACGGATTTTGCACCGTACGAAGGCAGATATGAGTTCAAGATTTATCCGAAAGGAGACCTCGACAGCGCATCATATGCAACTCTTGATATCTACAAAGTAGGCTATGACGCAAACGGCGGAGAATTTGAAACTGCTCCCGAAGATTACTATGTAATGGCGGACGATATCGAAACCATACCGGAAGCCGATGGTAATCTTGTACCGACGAAAGACGGTTCCGAGTTTGGCGGATGGAGCAAGCCCGAAAAAGATGCCAATAACTTCAGCGTAAGCTACAAAGCATCTTGGGTAGAGAATACACCCGCTCCTTCACCGGAACCCTCGACCGAACCTTCGGCAGAGCCCTCAACCGAACCTTCTGCAGAACCTTCAACCGAGCCTTCGGCAGAACCCTCAACAGAACCTTCAACCGAGCCCAGCGAGACTCCCGAGCCTGTTGAATCCGCCGCACCTTCAACGGCACCTTCAACGGAGCCTACGGCAGCGCCCACATTGGCACCCATAAGCGAAGATCATCTGTTCATTTCGGATAACTTTGCGGATCTGGTAGTGCCCGATGGTGACAATCAGACCATACCTGCGGGAACATACCTTGATGATTACAAGATTTACTCTGCGAAGGGTACACGGTACCAGACGAACAAAGGTAAATCGGTTATCGACGGTACCGAGTATAACAACAGCTTCAGAGTAAAGAACACTCAAGAGTACTTGGAATTCGTCCTCGACAAGCCCGCAAAAGTTACGATTTACTCGAATAACGATCCGAGCAGACCATTCACACTCGGTGCCTCAATAGAGGAAGAAGGCACACCCGCATCCTCGGTTTCCACGGCTGAAAACGGTGCTGAAATTTCGGTATTTGACTATGTTCTTCCCGGACATTATTATCTGACAGCTTCCGGAGATATGTTCATAGCCGGTATCAGATTTGAGTTTGATGTAACCGAACCCACACCGACACCTTCGGAAGAACCCTCAACCGAACCTTCAACGGAGCCCAGCGAGACTCCCGAGCCTGTTGAACCCAGTGCGACACCAACGGTAGAACCCAGCGAAGAGCCCACAGAGGCACCCGCAACGGAAGCACCTGCAACCGAGGCACCTGCGACCGCAACACCCGGACCGGTTGAATCTGAAGAGCCTACCGAGACACCTACCGTAGAACCGTCCGAGGAACCAAGTGCGACACCTACCGTAGAACCCAGCGAGGCACCCACAATAGCTCCCACGGCTACACCTACAACTGCACCCACGGCTACACCTACAAGCGGTCCGGTTACACCGCCTACGGCAACACCTACGGTTGCACCCACCGAGACACCTACGGCAGCTCCCACGGAGACACCGACCGTTGAACCCACCGAGGAACCCGGTGCCACACCTACGGCAGAGCCTTCAACGGAGCCTTCTGTAGAGCCTACGGCAGAGCCTTCGAGCGAGCCCACGGCCACACCCACACCTACTGCGACACGCAGACCGAGTCACAGCAGCGGCGGCTATGGCGGAGGCGGCGGCTCCTTCGGAACCGGCAACTCGGCAGCAACACCGACACCCACGGTTACACCCGCACCGGGCACAACTCCCGTACCGGGAGCCACAAATGCACCGGGAACACCGGGAACACCCGGAAGCGGCCAAGTATTCGAAGATGTACCTGCGGATTACTGGGCATATGATTATATCATGGACCTCTATTATGCGGGCATAATAAACGGCGAGACGCCCACCATGTTCGTTCCGGAAGGCAACGTAACAAGAGCGGAATTCGCCAAGATGGCGGTATTGGTATTCGGTTTGAGTAACACGGCAACCGAGTCCAAGTTTGAGGATGTAGCTCCCGACGATTGGTTCGCACCTTATGTAATAGCGGCCACCGAGGCGGGAATAGTTCTCGGAACCAGTGAGACAACTTACAGTCCCAATGACACCATCACCCGCGAGCAGATAGCGGCCATAATCGGCAGACAGCTCAACGCAGCCTCCGAGAATCCTTCGGGATACGGAGACTCGGCAGACATCGAGGCCTACGCTTTGCCCTATGTTACGGGCCTGTCCGAGCAGGGAATCCTGACCGGAGACAACGGAGTATTCAGACCGAAAGACTACTCCACCAGAGCGGAAGCTGCCACGATAATAGACCGAGTAAGAACCCGGTAAAACAAAAACGACTCCCCCACCCGGGGGAGTCATTTTTATTAGCAAAAGCCGCCCCCGAAAGGGGAGGCCTGCGTAAATTCTGTTGACTTATATCAGAAAATGAGATATAATATACCCATAAGAGAACAACGGAACAAGGAGGTGCTTTGATGGCCGGCGATAACAAAACGGTGATAAAACACAATGCGAAAGACAGCGTGTTTACGGATCTGTTCGGGAACACCAAGTATGTGCTGAAACTATATAATGCCCTGCATCCCGATGCGACAGGCATAACCGAAGATATGATAGAAATCGTAACCCTGAAAAACACCCTGGTTAACGGCCGATATAACGATTTGGGCTTTATGGTTGACAAAAGGCTCATAGTCCTTGCGGAGGCTCAAAGCACCTGGTCCGTGAATATAATAATACGGGCGCTGATGTATCTTGTGGACACCTATCAGGATTATATCGAAAAGGAAGGCGTGAATGTCTACGGAACAAAACGAATCGATTTTCCGAGACCGGAGCTCTATGTAATCTACACGAGAGGCGGAGACATAGAAGAAGGTGAAATCACCTTGACCGACGAGTTTTTCGGAGGCCAGGAGGCAGCCATTGAGGTGAGAGTCAAGGTAATAACCACAAGCGCAAAGGGCGATATAATCAATCAGTATATAGCATTCACCCACGTATTGGACGAGCAGGTTGAAAAATACGGCAGGACCGAAAAGGCCGTAAAAGAAACCATTGGAATTTGTAAGGAAAGGGATATCCTGAAGGAATACTTAACAAACCGCGAAAGAGAGGTGCAGAGAATTATGTCGATACTGTATGATGAAGAATACATCCAAAACGCAAGAGAAAAAGAAGTCCGTGAAGAAGGCATAAAAGTGGGCGAAGCAAGAGGCATAGATGCTATGATTGCGAATATGCGCAAGGCGGGAATCAGTGAAGATATGATACAGAATGTTGCCAAGATGTCACGTGCTTAACACGTCGCAGTACGCCTTTTAGCTCGTTTTGCCCTAAAGGGCAAAAGCTTCGCTTTTCCGGCGACTGCTCCTCTTTCCCAAAATGTGCACTTCGCTTAAGCTTTTTGGGAGCCCTGCGCACTCCGTGCGCTTTGAGTCCGCCTCTTAGCTTGTTTTGCCCTAAAGGGCAAAAGCTTCGCTTTTCCGGCGACTGCTCCTCTTTCCCAAAATGTGCACTTCGCCCAAGCTTTGCGGGAGGCCTATGAGGCGCTGTTTAGAGGGAGGCCTCATATTGTAACCAAAATTTAGCTTGTCAATGTCCGGATAATGCTGTATAATAACTATAGCGACGTTTGTGTCGTTAGCCCGATTTTACTCGAGCGGGGGAGTATTTCGATGTAAATAAAATGCGTTGATATAAAAGGCGGGCTAAAAACGCAAGAGCGGTTAGTTGCTTCACTCCTTCTGAGTGCTTTGCACTCAAGATATACGAAAGGGGTGATGCGTATGAAATTTAACTATTTCAAATTTTTGGTATCACTCATCGTGTTTGCACTGATTGTGCTTTACACAACAAAAGTATACTAAAAAATAACAACCGCCTTTAAAGTTTGGTCGCTTAGGCGGTTGTTTTTTCCGTTCGAAGCAGCAAACCGTTTTTACGTTCCGCCACTCCCCTTTTGTGTTTTGATTATAATACAACTTCCTCTTTTTGTCAAGGGAAATTTTTTGTGTTTTGGGATATTTCCCACCCATAAGCCTCCCCTTTTTATACAGCAGAGCCGACGAAGTGCAATTTTTGGAAAAGGAGGCCTTAAGTGTGCGCCTCTTTGCTCATTTTGCCCTTCGGGGCAAAACGAGCTAAGAGGCGAATTTATTTGTATTTTCCCCGTCTCAGGTCGCCCTTGGGCATGGGGAGGATTTTGTACTCTCCCAATATTCTCGATGTGAGGCGGGGGGAGTATCTCTCGTCCATGTCGCTTAAGTCCAGATTGGTGGAGATCACCGTGGAGAGGCCTTTGTTCAGACGGAGGGAGAACAGGTCAAAAAGAGCCGCAGCCGTGAACTGGGTCAAAAACTCGGTGCCCAGGTCGTCTATTATAAGCAGATCGGCCTCTTCGGCATACTTCTTTATGCTCTTTGCCGCTTCAACCTCATCGTCGTCATCGTTTCCGAAGCGAACCTTTTCCAACAGCTCACACAGCTTGTATGCCGTCTCATAGTAGACGGTCTTCCCCAAAGACAGAGCCCTGTTCCCGATGCAGCTTGAAAGGTATGTCTTGCCTGTGCCGACACCGCCTTTGAGCAATATATTGCCGCCTTCACCTATATTATTCGCAAACTTCTCGGCTTTGTCATAGGCCGCCTTGATTATGTCCGCCTTCGTCTTGTCTTTGGAATCGAGAGTGGGGGGAAACAGGGAAAAGTCAAAATTCTCAAAGGTTTGATTTTTCATAATATCGGTCATATTTGAATTTTGAATGATATACTTGGCAATCAATTCCTTAAGGCAGCGGCATTTTTTTCCTTCGTCGTCAAAACCGGTATCACGGCAGATATCGCAATTGAACTCCTCATCGAGGTAGTTTTCCGGAAGGCCCAAGTTTTTCAATATCGCAGCCTTCTTCCGCTGCTTTTTCTGTATGAAGGTTTTGATTTTGTCAAAGTCCCGTCCGCCGTTCAACACGGCCTGCAGCAGGCTGTTTCCGGCCCTTTTGAGGTCGTTTTCTATGGCGGCATACTCATCCGAGCGCATTCGGACTTCCGCACGCCTCCGCTCAAGTTCCGCCGCCCGTTTTTCTCTTATGCTTCTGAGTTCGCCCAAAGCGAGGGTTTGTGCCGATTGCATAAAAATCACTCCATTCGAATTATCGGTTCTCAGTCATCCTCATCCAGCATCATATTCAGCAGTTTTTCCTCAATGGAGGAATAGTCGGGGTCGCCGGTGTCGGTAAAATTGTTAAAGCCCTTGGAGTTGGGCTTCTTGGGGGCCGTTTTTCCCCGTATCACATCTTCCCGCTCCACTCCGGCAGCATCCGTAATTCCGCTGTCATGCCAGTTTTTCAGAATTTTGTTCATATAGGCCCAGGACAGCTTGCCGGTGTTTTCCACCGTTCTGTCATAGGCCAATTCAACCAATTCGGGGGAAACATTCATATCCTCGGTCCAGAGTTTCAGATATTTCTTCTCGGTTTGGGTGAGAGCTCGGTCATAAATCCCGAGGATGGAACGGATTTTGTGCTCCTTTGTGTGAACTTCCTCCAATCGGGATATATATTCTTCGGCCTTGTCAAAGGTGTCAATGCCCTTGTCCGCCCAGTCGATGGCAACACTTTCAAGGTAGTGTTTGCCGGTTTTGCCCATCTTGGACGCATAGCTCAGGAGCATCACGATAACCTCGCAGGGCAGGCCCAGCCAATCATAAAAGGAATACAGCAACTCCGTCTCATTTCCCGACAGAGGGTGTCCCAAAATCCCCTCCGCCTGATAGAACATTCCGGACAGCACTTGGTTTCGCTCCGCCGCTCCGTCGATTTCCGAGCTCTTATAGGACGGCCGCATTTTGGCGCTTTCTCTGACTCTGGTGCGGCCCCGTTTCGGCTTTTCCGCTTCCTCCTCCGCAAAGAACAGCTCTCCTTGGTCGTCTCTGCCCAAAACTCCTTGGCTTATCCAAAAACTCTGTATGAATTTGATTCGGTCCGGAGTGACGGGAAGTTCCTCCGCCAGCCGCTCGTTGCTCGGGACGACTCCCTCTTTGTTGTATAGATAAAGGGCATATAGATAGACCTGAATATATTCGGGATTTGAAAATCGAACATATTTTTCGATAAAATCCTCGCTCAAAGTAATTTCGCTCATCCGTAATCCTCCGCAGGTATGGCTATTTCCCCACACAGAAGCGGGAAAACACATCGTCTATAATCTCTTCCCGGACAGTTTTGCCCGTAACCTCTCCCAAGGCGCTCAAAGCATCCTCCAAGTCAACCCAAAGCAGGTCGAAGGGCATTCCCGAATTCACGCTCTCAAGAGCCAAATTCAGGGATTCCTTTGCCTTTATCAGGGAGTCCCTCTGGCGGGTGTTGGAAATGTATACATCGTTTCCGCCGATTTTGCCCAAGGCGAATTTCTCCGCAATACGCTCCTCCAAAATGTCCAACCCTTGGGGCTCGCCCTCTTTCGGCAGGGCGGTCTCAATCACATCGCCTATATCAACCCCCGCAGCCTCCGACAATTCCCGAGCCGTGAGGCGGGTTTTGGCATCCACATCCTGCTTGTTCAGGACGCATAAGGTGACTTTGTCCTTTGCGCCTTTCAAAATGCTCAAATCCTCGCCGCTCAGTTTGGAGGTGGAGTCTGCCACGAATATAATAAGGTCCGCATTTTCCATGGCAGCCAGGGCTCGGTCAATGCCTATCTGCTCGATTTTGTCCTCCGTGTTGTCTCTAATCCCCGCCGTGTCAAGGAGCCGCATCGCCGCACCTTTTATGTTGACGATCTCTTCGATTGTGTCCCTTGTGGTGCCCGGTATGTCGGTGACAATGGCTCGGTCCGCCCGGCAGAGGCCGTTCAAAAGGGAGGATTTGCCCACATTGGGCCTCCCCACAATGGCGGCGGCGATTCCGTCCCGCAAAATTCGTCCCGTTTCAAAGCCGTCAATCAGGCCGTTCACCTTTTCAAAGGCGTCCGAGATTTTTTCGGATACCTCATCCGGAGCCGGGGAGTCAACCTCGTCGGGATAGTCCGCCGCCGCAGCGATTTCCGAGGTAACGGACAAAATAGTGTCTCGCACTCGATTTATTTTTCGGCTCAGAGCTCCCGACAGGGATTTGGCCGCGTTTCCGAGGCCCATACCGCTTTTTGAGTCGATTATATCCATAACGGATTCTGCGCCGATCATATCTGTTTTGCCGTTTATAAAAGCCCGACGGGTGAACTCCCCGGCCTCTGCGAGCCTTGCTCCGGATTTCAGTATCTCTTTGAGGATTGTGTCTGCGGCAAGGTATCCCCCGTGGCAGTTGATTTCCACCACCGTCTCCCCCGTATAGGAAGCGGGGGCCCGCATAACAGAAACCAAAGCCTCGTCGACGATTGCCTCCGGTTCGTTGGCCATATGGATGTCCGCCAAATACAGCCGCCGATTTTCGGCTTCTTTCGGGGAAATTCCTTTTCTGAACCGAGTAACCGCCGCCGCAGCCCCTTCGGAATTTTCTCCGCTTATGCGTATAATAGCCACGCCGCCTGAACCTATGGGCGTGGCTATGGCCGCTATTGTGTCGAACATATCATTCATGGGTCAATCCCTCTTTATGTTTGCAACCAACTCTTTTATGCTGTCCTGGAGCTCCGGGCTTTCGGTGACCAATTTCTTCATCTTTTTGACCGCATTCATCACCGTCGAATGGTCCCGATGAAAGTCCTCCCCGATTTTCGAGTAGGATTCGTCCAAAATGACCCGGGAAATGTACATGGCAATGTGCCGGGGATAGGCTATATCGTTGGACCGCTTTTTGGTGATGAGAGAGCCCTTGGGAAGGTGGTAATACTTTTCCACTTCATCGATGATGACTGCAGTGGTGATATTCCGCCGAGGCAGGGTGGAGATAATTTCCTTCAGGGCCTTTTGGGCCAGTTCCATGGATATGGTGTTTGTCCGCTCTATTCCCGCATAGGCCAAAATTCGCTTGAGTGCCCCCTCCAAGTCCCGAACATTGGAGGTGATGTTGTTGGCCACATATTCCATAATCTCCTCGTCAAAGGTGAAATATTCGTCTTCTATCTTGCTCTTGAGGATGGCTAAGCGGGTTTCATAGTCGGGGGGCTGTATATCCGCCAAGAGGCCCATTTGGAAGCGGGTTTTGAGCCTTTCCGTCAGGTGGGGCGTCTCGGAGGGGAGTCTGTCGGAGGTGAGCACAATCTGTTTGCCTGCCTCATAGAGGGCGTTGAAAGTGTGATAGAACTCCTCCTGAGCAAGCTCCTTGGTGGAGAGAAATTGCACATCATCCAAAAGCAGCAGGTCAACCGTCCGATGTCTGTTTCGGAACTCCTGATTGGTCTTTCCTCTTATGGCATTGACCAATTCATAGGTGAACTTTTCGCTGGTGGTGTACAGGACCTTTTTCCCGGGATTGTGGGTCAGATAGTAGTTGCCGATGGCATGGAGCAGGTGGGTCTTTCCCAAACCGCTGCCTCCGTAGATGAACAGGGGATTGTATTTCCCGGCGGGATTTTCCGCCACCGCCAAAGAGGCAGCCTGGGCCAGGTTGTTGTTATTGCCCACGACAAAATTTTCAAAGGTGTATTTGTGATTGAGAGTCCCTTCATAGGTTATGGGGTCCCCGGAGGGATTTTCCCCTCCGGTCTCATCAAAGCAAACGTCAAGTTCCAGGTCCTTGCCCGTGATGCTTTTGAGGGAGCTTTCAATCAGAGAGCGGTATTTCGTCATAATCATACTCTTGTTCAGACTCCCTTTTTGAAGTCCCCCAGGAACACGGAGTTTGATTTCCGCACCGTTAATCGCAACCGGGTCAATGGGTTTAATCCATGTGTCGAAAGCGACACCCGACATCTCGTCCCGAAGTTGAGCGGTGACGGACGTCCAAACGTTGTTCACATTTATGTCTTCTATGGTTTTCAACTTCATTTCTCCTCTTAAAACACAGATATAAAATGCGCATTTATGCGGTTTTGACAATCAAAGGGCGGTCTTTAAACCGCCTGTAACATTTATGTAAATACATTTTAACAGAAAGAAAATCGATTTTCAACACCCAAATTTTTCAAAAAAAGTCTCTCAACCCCAAAATTTTTACGTATTCCACAAAATATGGTAATCCGATAATGCATATATAACAATATGTGCGAAAATTTTGCCAAGAAATTTTTTATAAAAAAATATTCGCGATTTTTGTGTAAAATATCCCTTGACAACCGAAAAGCCCCGTGGTACAATTAATAGGATTTTTTGTAGGGTGGAGGCGGAAGCCTCGGCCCTGCCCCAAAAGTGTAAATAAAAATCTCAATATATTGTGCTAAGGAGGTATACAGATGCTCAGAACATATCAGCCTAAGAAGAGACAGAGATCAAAGGTTCACGGCTTCAGAAAGAGGATGAGCACCAAAAACGGCCGTAAGGTTTTGGCTCGGAGAAGACTCAAGGGCAGAAAGAAGTTATCTGCATAAGGGAAAACAGTTCAGTGAACCGGACGCCCCAGTCGGCGTCTTTTTGTTTCCTGTTGACTTTCACAGGTTTTTGAGGACGGGAGAGAAAATTCATGAGCGACTTGGTCAGTCTTAAAAGAAATGCCGATTTCAAGAGGATATACAAAAGAGGCAAAATCGGTGTCACTCCCACCCTTGTGGTGTATGGAACAAAGAACAAATACGGAAACCGTATAGGCATAACCGCAGGGAAAAAAGTGGGCTGTGCCGCCAGGCGAAACCGCGCCAAACGGAGGATAAGGGCCCTTTGGCGGGAGCAAATCCTGAAGGGCAATCTGCTTCCCGAGGGCTGCTGTGCGGATATGGTGATTGTGGCTCGCCACGGTGCCCCGGACGTCGACTTTGACAGACTGAGGAAGGATTTTATCACCGCGGTCCGCAAATCCATGAAACAGATTGATTTCGGAGGCGGGACCAAGGCAAAAAGTTAAATTTTATGGCAAAAAACGGTTGCAAAAAAATCCGTTTCGTGTTATATTATTGAAGTATGATTTTTATCACGGATGGTGATAAAACAAACAGTGAACCGTTATGAAGAAAGTTTTGATTAAATTAATCGAATTTTACCGGCGGCACCTCTCCCATCTGAAGGGAAGGCCAACCTGCCGTTTTTACCCCACCTGCTCCCAATATGCCATTATGGCTATCGAAAAGTACGGGGCGGTAAAGGGGAGCATAAAAGCGGTGTGGCGGCTCCTTCGGTGCAATCCCTTTTCAAAGGGCGGCATAGATTACCCTTAGACCGGAGAAAAACCAAAATGAAAATCAAAATCAAACAGTTAGGAGTGCTGTAATTGTCCTATATAATGCGGGCCTTGGGCTGGGTTCTGAGGATGATGTATGCCATAACCGATAATTACGGTTTGGCAATCATATTGTTCACAATCGTCATAAAGCTGATTTTGACCCCTCTGACCGTTAAGCAGCAGAGGTCTATGCTTAAGACTCAAAAAATTCAACCTCTCCTGATGGAAATTCAGAAGAAGTATGCCAATGACCAGGATAAAATGAGTCGGGAGACCATGAAGATCTACCAGAAATATCAAATCAACCCTATGAGCGGTTGTTTGCCCATGGTCATTCAGTTGCCTATCCTGTTTGCCCTCTACTATGTTGTGCGCCAGCCCATTCTGTATATTATGGGTGTTGCAAGCAGCGATGTTTGGAGAATTGTCAGTGCGGTTGACGAGTGGGGAGCATCCAATCCGGATACATTAAAGGAATTTTTGGCGGCTCTCAACATTGAGTCTTTGAATATTTTCCCGGACAACGCATTTAAAAATTTCGGTATGTATGAGATTCGTTTCGCAAGGCTCCTCTTTGAGCACCCCGCCATAATGGACAGCCATTTCATCACCGAAACGGGAAAGGCGTATAAATTAATAGACTTTAACCTTTTGGGAATCGACTTGTCACAGACCCCGGATTTGGGCGGTTTTTTGGGTTTGATAATGGGCAGAACTCCCGAGGGCGGATTCACTTGGAACACGATAGGATTGTGGCTCATCCCCTTACTTGCGGGAGGAAGCTCCTATTTGACCAGTTTTATTTCCCAGAAGCTGCAGCCGCCTCCGCCGCCTCAAGTTGACGAAAACGGTGTTGAGAAACCCAACACCATGAAGATAATGACGATAATAATGCCCCTGTTTTCCATATGGATAGCCTTTACACTGCCTGCGGCAATCGGATTTTACTGGATTATGAGCGGACTTTTGCAGCTTGTACAGCAGGTAACATTGACCTTTGCCGTCCATGTGAACATATCGGACGAGGAGATAAAGGAGGAAATAGAGAATGCCACGAAAAATAGAAAAAAACGCAAAAAGTAAGGAAGAAGCTCTAAGGCTTGCCGCCGAGGAATTCGGTGTTCCCGTTGAAGAACTGTCCTATACCGTAGAGAGGGAAATAGGAAAGGGAATATTGGGCAAACTTTTGGGCAGAGAAGTGATAATTTCCGCCTGGGTGACCAAAGAGGCGGAGGAAGAACAGAGAATTCGGGAGACCCGAGAACTGAGACGCCGCAAGATGGAAGAGCAAAAGGCAGCCGAAGAGGCCGCAAAAGCCGCCGCGGAAGCCAAGAAACGGGCGGGAAAGGCGAAAACCGCCGAAAAACCCGCAGGAGCAAAACCCGAAAAGAAATCGGAGCCCAAACCGCGACCCGATTCGACGGACGCCAAGAGCCAAGAGACTCCGCCCAAGACCGAAAAGAGCTCCTCGGAGACAAGGCGCAGGGAAGTGACGGAAAAATCCCTGAAGGACGCCCAATATTTTGCCGAGAATCTTATACATCTGATGGGTCTTGAGGACGCCAAGGTGGAAGTTGCAAACGGCGGGAAGTCCGTGGACGTCACCGTCTCCGGCGAGCGTATGGGTCTGCTTATAGGCAAGAGAGGCGACACCCTTGATGCGGTTCAATATCTCACGGGCCTCTATGTGAACAAGGATAAAAACTCCTACATCAAAGTGAATATTGACACGGAGGGATACAGAGCAAAGCGGGAAGAGACCTTAGTCAGATTGGCGGAGAGTTTGGAGCGGAAAGCCGTTCGAGAGGGCCACGATGTGGTATTGGAGCCCATGTCCCCCAACGAGAGAAGGATTATCCATGCGGCTCTTCAGGGCAGCGAAGGCGTTAAGACCTACAGCGTCGGCGAGGAGCCGAACCGAAAGGTAGTTATTGCGCTTAAGGATTAGTATGGGTTATAAATTTTTTGAGAATGAGAATTGCGAATATTACCCTTGTCACAAAGCGGAGCGGCTGAACTGTCTGTTCTGCTTTTGTCCTTTATACGGGATGAGTGACTGCGGCGGAAATTTCCGTATGGTGGAAACCGAAAAGGGAAAGGTGAAGGACTGTTCCGATTGCTGTATACCCCACGGCGAGGACGGATATGACTATGTGACGGAGAAACTTAAAAAGCGAGAGGAGAATTGAGCGGTATGGACCACTTATCCTTGGACCAAGTCAGGGAACTTGACAAAAAATACTATATGAACACCTTTGGAGACAGGATCCCGGTATGCTTCACAAAAGGGGAAGGAATCAGACTCACATCCACGGAAGGAGAGGAATATTTGGACTTCTTTGCGGGAATTGCGGTGTCCTCCTTGGGCCACGGTCACAAGAGATTGACCGAGGAGCTTCGGGACCAGGTATCCCGTCTTATACATACATCCAGCGTCTATTATGTGGAAAACCAGGCGAGGCTTGCAAAGGTGCTGGTTGAAAACACCTGCGCCGACAGGGTGTTCTTCTGTTCCACCGGGGCAGAGGCCAATGAGGGAGCTCTGAAGCTGGCCAAAAAATATCAGACGGACAGAGGCGGAGGGGAAAAGATAGAATTCATCACCCTCAAAAATTCCTTTCACGGCAGGACCTTAGCCACGGTGGCAGCCACGGGCCAGCCCAAATATCAGGCCCCTTACAGACCTATGATAGAGAAATTTATCCATATCGATATAGATGACAGGGACGCCCTTGAAAAAAGCGTGACGGACAAAACCGCAGGGATATTTTTGGAACTCATTCAGGGAGAAAGCGGCGTGCATCCCGTATCTCGGGAGTTTGCCCAAACCGCTCGGCGGATATGTTCCGAAAGGGACATTGCCTTGATAATCGACGAGGTTCAAACGGGAATCGGCAGATGCGGAAAGCTGTTTGCCCATGAGCTCTATGATATAAAGCCCGACATATTCACGGTGGCAAAAGGCTTGGGGGGAGGCGTGCCTATCGGCGCGGTCTGCGCAAACGAAAAATTCGCATCGGCCTTTGGGCCCGGAGACCACGGCACGACCTTTGGCGGAAATCCCCTGTCGACCCGAGCGGGCTTGGTGGTTATGGACGAACTTTTGGAGAAGGGCCTTTTGGAAAAATCCTCGGAGACGGGAGCGTATTTGGGAGAGCGTTTGGAAGAGCTCCGAAAGAAATGCCCCGAAATTGCCTGTGTTCGGGGAGCGGGTCTTATGAGAGGCATTGAGTTTAAGGAGCCGATTGCCAAGGAAACCGGGCAAAAGCTGTTTGAGAAAAAGATATTGGTTGGAGTTGTGGGAGATAGCGTGCTGCGTATAGTGCCGCCCCTCATCGTCCAAAAAGAAGATATTGATATATTGACAGATGCAATCAAGGAGGTTATATAACTGTTATGAAACATTTTATAAGTATACACGACATCACATCCGAGGAGCTCAATCAGCTGCTGTCTTTGGCGGCGAAGCTCAAAAGGGAGCAAAAGGCGGGAATCACCCACCATATTCTCAGGGGCAAAACCCTTGCAATGATTTTCACAAAATCTTCCACCCGCACTCGGGTATCTTTTGAAACCGGTATGTACCAACTGGGAGGCCAGGCCCTGTTCCTTTCGGCCAATGACATTCAGCTGGGAAGAGGAGAGACGATTCACGACACGGCCAAGGTTTTGAGCCGTTTCGTTGACGGAATTATGATACGGACGTTTGACCATCAAGATGTGCTCGATTTGGCAAAATACGGCTCTGTTCCCATCATCAACGGCCTCACCGACCTGCTGCACCCCTGCCAGGCTTTGGGGGATTTGATGACCATAAAGGAGCACAAGGGCAGGCTGAGGGGGCTCAAGTTGGCCTTCGTAGGCGACGGCAACAATGTGGCCCACTCTTTGCTCTATGCCTGCGCCAAGGCGGGTATGAACATAAGCGTCGCCTCCCCCAAGGGTTATGAGTGCAATTCGGAAATCGTGGCAAATGCTCGGGAGGACGCCAAGGCCTTAGGCTCCGAGATAGTTTTGACAAACGACCCGGTTGAGGCCGTAACCGATGCGGATGCGGTATATACCGACACCTGGGCAAGTATGGGCCGGGAGGAAGAGAAGGAAAAGAGGATAAAGGACTTTGAGGGCTATCAGGTTGATATGAAATTGTTCAATAAGGCCAAGCCCGACAGTATATTTATGCACTGCCTGCCTGCCTACAGGGGCTTTGAAATGACCGCCGATGTTATAGACGGAGATAGGAGCGTTGTGTTCGATGAGGCGGAAAACAGGCTCCATGCCCAAAAGGCGGTTATGGCAATGCTGATGGTGGGAGACAACAGGAATGAGTAAGCAGCTTTATGCCTTTGAAGTCAAACGGGCGACTCCGGAGGATGTTTCCGCCATAAAGAAAATAACCAAAGACGCCTTTTTGAAATACTGCGAGATGGCGGGGCTGGATTATGACATAGAGGCCCTCAACGAGACGGCGGAGGATGTGCTTCGGGATATTGAGACCAAAGAGGTCTTTGTGGTATTTATCGACGACCAGCCCGTAGGTGCCGTCCGTATTGAGCTTTTGGACAATCATGAGGCCTATCTGAGCAGATTTGCGGTCAAATCGAGCCAGCGGAACAACGGTATCGGCAAAATACTTATGAGCGTCGTGGACAAGGTCATGATAGAGAACAATGTTAAAATTCTTCGCCTTCACACGGGCTCCCATGTATCGCCTTTGATTAGATTTTACTACGGCAGAGGATTTTACATAGATTCGGTGGAACACGACCGAGGCTACCCTCGGGCGGAGCTTATCAAGGACTACAGCAAACCCAACCATTTCTCCTTGGAATGATAACTTGATATAATTCCGTTGGGTAAAGGCAAAGGGAACTTTTATGGGCAAGAGAGGTAAGTCGCCATGGCTGTCAGCATAAGAGATTTGTATGAAAAGGATTTCGGAGGCAGGGAGATAACCGTCAGCGGCTGGATTCGCACGGCTCGGATTTCCAAAAAAATCGGATTTATTGAGCTGAATGACGGGTCCTGCTTTAAGAACCTTCAGGTGGTAACAGAGGCGGACCGTCTTGAAAATTTCGATGAAATCGCAAAATTAAACGGAGGCGCCGCCGTAACTTTCGGCGGAGTCCTTGAGCTGACCCCGAATGCCAAGCAGCCCTTTGAACTGAAGGCGGATTTTGCTCGGATTGAGGGAGAGAGCAGCCCGGACTATCCCCTCCAAAAAAAGAGGCACACCTTTGAATATTTGCGCACCATGCCTCATCTGCGGCCTCGGACCAACGCCTTGTCGGCGGTGTTTCGCGTTCGCTCCGTATTGGCTCAGGGTGTGCACAAGTATTTTGCCGAAAAGGGATTTGTGTATGTTCAAACTCCCATAATCACCGGCAGCGACTGTGAAGGTGCCGGGGAGATGTTTCGGGTGACAACCCTCAAGGGTGACGAGACGGATGTCAAAAGGGATTTCTTCGGCGTCCCCGCATCCCTCACCGTCAGCGGACAGTTGGAGGGAGAGGCTTTTGCCATGGCCTTCGGGAAAATATACACCTTCGGCCCAACATTTAGGGCGGAGCACAGCAACACCCCCCGCCATGCGGCCGAGTTTTGGATGATAGAGCCGGAGATTGCCTTTGCGGATCTTGAAGACGATATGGATTTGGCCGAGGATATGCTGAAATATCTTATAAACCACGCCATGGAAAACGCTCCGGATGAGCTTGACTTTTTCAACAGGTTTGTGGATGTGGGCCTCCTTGAGAGGCTTCGCTCCGTGACGGAGAGCCGATTTGCCCGAGTGACCTATACGGAGGCAATTGACAAACTCACGGCATCCGGCAAGAAATTTGAATATCCCCCCAAATGGGGCGACGACCTTCAAACGGAGCATGAGCGGTATCTCACCGAGGAAATTTTCAAAAAGCCTCTGTTTGTCACCGACTATCCCAAGGATATAAAGGCCTTTTACATGAGGCTTAACGATGACGGCAAAACCGTTGCCGCCGTGGACTGTTTGGTTCCGGGAGTGGGAGAAATTTTGGGAGGCAGCCGTCGGGAGGAGAGATACGATGTACTCTCAAAACGGATGGACGAGTTAGGCATCGACAGAGAGGCCTATTCCGAATACCTTGATTTGCGCCGATACGGAGGCTGCAGTCATGCGGGTTTCGGATTGGGATTTGAGAGGCTGGTTATGTATGTTACCGGTATGTCAAATATTCGGGATGTGCTGCCCTATCCGAGAACCGTGAACAATTTGGTATAGCATAAATAGGGCAAATGTCAAAAGGAGGCTTAATATATGAGTTTTATATGGAAACTTCTGCTGCTTGCGGTGATTGTGTTTATAATAGTAAAACGGGCGGGAATTGTGGCCTTGTTCGCCAAGCGGAAATACGCCAAAGGCGACTATTTCGGCTCCCTCAAAATATTTAACATAGCCGCCAAGGTGGGAAATTTGGGAACCGGAGATATGATATTATACGGTTACAACTGCCTGCGCTGCGGCGAGACGAAAGCCGCCGGCAAGGTCCTGTCCGACGCCTATATGAAAACCAAACCAAACACCGCGGACCGCTACAGAATAATGTCCATACAGGCCCTTGTGAATTGGAAAGAGAACGATATTGACGCCGCCATCGAAAAGCTTGAAGAGGTATACGATGACAACTACAGAACCACCGTTATATACCAAAACCTCGGAATTATGTACAACCTGAAAGGTGACGGCGAAAAGGCGGTGGAATTTAATGAGGAAGCCTATGATTATGACAGCGACGACAACATAATTACGGACAACTTGGCCGAGGCCTATGCCATAAACGGAGAGTATGACAAAGCCAAAGAGACCTATGAGGAGCTTTTGGAGCGGGACCCGGAGCCCCGTTTCCCGGAGGCCTACTACGGCTACGGCCAGCTGCTGATAAAAATGGGAGAAAAGGAGCGGGGAATCGAACTGATAAAGAAATCCCTCGGTAAACCCTTCTCCTTCCTGAGCATAAGAACGAAAGAAGACGTGGAGCAGATGCTCGCGGAGTACGAGGAAGAAACAACGGAAACCTAAAGGGGGCAGCAAAATGGCTGCAAAATCAAATACGAAAAAATCCTCGGGGGGCAAGGCAAAATCCGGCTCCAAGCCCGACAAGTCGGTACCAAAGAAAAAATCGTCCCGAGCCTCTTCCAAAACCGCCAAGGTCGAGAAGACGGCCTCCCCGGAGAAAACGTCAAGGGGAATGTCCGGAGAAGTCCAAGGCATTTTGCTCATTGCTTTGGCCCTCCTTTTGGTGTGCGCATTTTATGTGCCCGCCTCGGGCATTGTGGGCAATTTCATCAAAAACCTGTGCTACGGTCTTTTCGGAGCGGCATCCTCCGTGTTTTTTGTGTATTTCATAATAGCGGGAATCAACTCCTTCCGACTCAAGGACAGGGAGCACGGGACATATAAATGGGCGGTTTTGCTGGGACTTATGATATGTTCCGGAGTGATTTACGCCCTGATTCGCCACGACTCCTCCTTTGTTTCGGGGGGGTTCATGACCAACCTGAGAGAGCTGTATCAAAGAGGTATCGAGGGCAGCGGCGGCGGAATCATAAGCGGCTTTATTTGCAAATGCCTAACCCTCCTCATCGGCTATATGGGAGCCTGGGTCTGCATTTGCGCGCTGACTTTGGTGCTTTTTATCGTCCTGACCGGAATATCCGTTGGGAAAATATTTCGGGCCATCGGCAGACTTTTCGGAAAATTGCGGGAAAAACTGAGACGCTCCAAAGAAGAGAAGGCAGAGCCCGCCGCCGACCCGGAAAATCCCGTCCATACCACCGTGGCGGCCGAAAAATCGTCCTCCGAAAGGGAGAGCAAAAAGAGCCGACGGGCGGCAAAAAAAGAAGCCAAAGAGCAAAAGAAAAGAGAGAAAGCCCGCCTTGAAAGCATGGGCACATCTTCGAAAAAAGCGGGAGAGATGCCTTCCGCCGCTTCGGAGACGCCCACAAAACCCCAAAGGTTCGATGAGCCCGAAAACAGAAGCGGCGACGGCGATATGTGGGAAAATCCCCGTAAGTTCACCCTGGATGACTTAAATCTTGATATCGACGGAATAAACCAAGGCACCGCGGGAATCAAGGTTGATATCGGGGGCGGCGAAAATTCGGAGTCTGCTGCGGTGTTCCTTGATAAGTCCGAAACGGGAACAGCCACGGATATCCTCTCGGGGGGAGGCGGCAGCTCCTCAAAGGGGGAGGAGCCCGAGGAATATGAGCCCCCCGGGGATATTGCTCTTGAGGACAGAATGGCTCCCGAAACAAAGACGGCATTGGAAATGGGTGCGCCTCTTGATGAAGCGGTGATCCGAGGCAGAAATATGAGCGGAAATACGGGCGATTCGCCTGCGGACAAAATCGCGGCCGAGATTGAGGAAAACAGCCCTCAAAACCAATCGGTTTATTATCACTACACCCTGCCGCCCATCAGCCTCCTTGCGGAGCCCAAACACAGACGCAAAACCAAAGAGGAAATAAAAGCGGAGCTTGAGGAAAAAGCCAATCGGCTTTTGGACACCCTGAACAGTTTCAAAGTGGAGGCGCAGATTATCAATATCACCCAGGGCCCGTCGGTCACCCGATTCGAGCTCCAGCCCGGCAAAGGCGTGAAAGTATCGAAAATCACCGGCCTGTCCGATGATATCGCCCTGAGTCTTGCAGCTTCCGGCGTTCGTATAGAGGCGCCCATACCCGGAAAATCGGCCATCGGCATTGAAATACCCAACGCCGAGCGTCAGTCGGTTGCAATTCGGGAGGTTATAGACACGCCGGCCTTTCGGAATAAAAAGTCAAAAACCGCAGTGGCCCTCGGCAAGGACATCAGCGGCAGCTGCGTTGTGGCGGATATTGCGGATTTCCCCCACATTCTGATTGCGGGGGCAACGGGCTCCGGAAAGTCCGTTTGCATAAATTCCCTTATTACGAGTATATTATACAAGGCCAAACCCAATGAGATAAAGATGATCATGGTGGACCCCAAAATGGTGGAATTGGGTGTCTACAACGGCATACCCCACCTGCTCATTCCCGTGGTGACGGACCCGAAACATGCGGCAGGGGCCCTGAATTGGGCCGTTATTGAAATGCAAAACCGCTATGCCCTCCTCAAGGACAACAAAGTGAGGAATTTGGACGGATATAACAAACTTATGGAAGAGCGGGGAGAGCCGGAGGCAAAACTGCCCGAAATCGTCATAATCATCGACGAGCTTGCGGATTTGATGAATGTGGCAAAGAGCGAAGTGGAGGAGGCCATAAACCGTTTGGCAGCTTTGGCAAGAGCGGCGGGAATGTATTTGGTGATAGCCACACAGCGGCCCTCGGTCAATGTTATCACCGGGGTTATAAAAGCCAATATCCCGTCTCGGATTGCCTTTGCCGTATCCCAACAGGTTGACAGCCGCACGATAATCGACTCTGCGGGAGCCGAAAAACTTCTCGGTATGGGGGACATGCTCTACTATCCGAGAGGTGAAATGAAGCCCATACGGGTCCAGGGAAACTATGTATCGGACAGCGAAATCGAGGCTTTGGTTGACTATATCAAAAATCAATACGAAGCGGAATACGATGAGGAACTGATAGAAGAAATCGAGAAGGAGCATGAAAAAGTCAATGCCGACTTGGAAAAAAATCCCGTTCGGGACACATACGGCGGAGACGGCGGCTCCTCGGGCAAAACGGACGATTTGTTTTTGGAAGCGGTGGAGTTGGCATTGGAAAACGGCCAGGCATCCGTGGCCATGTTCCAGCGGAAATTCAAAATGGGCTACCAGCGGGCAGCCAAACTCATAGACCAAATGGAAGAGAGGAAGATAATCGGTCCCTATGAAGGCACCAAACCCCGGCAGGTTCTGATAACCCGACAGGAATTGAACGAAATGAAGTTCAACCGCGGGGGCAAATGATTGCCGTCGGCGACATTGTGCTTTTGCGGAAAAACACAGGCAAGAAGTTTTACTCATATTTTGTGCAATTCGGAATTTGTTTGCAACTTTTTTGTCATATTTTTGTAAAATCTCTTTACAAAAATGTAATGATATGTTATAATACAGTAAATGATTGTGAAGAGGGGTTAGATTATTGTACGGTCAAAATGATTTATCAAAAATTAAGTCCAATCTTGCGGATAATATCGGCAACAAAGTCAGATTAACTTCCAAGAAAGGCAGAAAACAGATTGTTACTCGAGAGGGAGTCATTGAAAACACCTATCCCAGTATATTCACTGTGAAGCTTGACAATCAGAACGAGTTCTTTACAACCGAGCGCAGAGTGTCCTACAGCTACGCCGATGTTTTGACGAAGTCGGTGGAGCTCTATATTTATTCGCCGGAGGAGAATGCGCCGGAGGGTTCATCGAGGGATGAGTCCGAAAAGGAGGACACCGTTTAAATCGTACATTCCGAATTTCGGTAACACATCTTGGGAGGGGCGGCAGCCTCTCCGAATTTCAGGGACGGCCCCGGGGCGGTCCTTGTTTTTTTGTCATAAAAAAGTAACACAATATAACGGCAAATACCCTGCGGGAGTGCTTGACTTTTACTTTAAATTTATGTATAATATATGCGTGGCTTTGTGAGTGCACACAGTATGTCTGTGCCTGTCCACTTGTATCGACTTCTTAACTTAAAAATATAAAGAAAATTTGATTTATTCGGGAGGTGCTTTAAAATACAGATTTTACCATGGGTATTGGTGATTGTCGTTTTTTTGTTAGGGGTGGCGGCAGCGTTTATCGCTTTCAAATACGGCTATTCATATAGAAAAAAATTCGCCGAGGTCAAAATCGGCAGCGCCGAGGAAGAGGCCGAGAGAATCCTCTCCGACGCAAGCAAGACCGCAGAGAGAGATGCGGAAAATGTTAAAAAAGAAAGACTAATCGAAGCAAAAGAAGAGATACATAAATTAAGAGGCGAGCTTGACAGAGAAACCAAAGAAAGACGCAACGAATTACAGAGACAGGAAAGACGTGTGCAGCAAAAGGAAGACGCTATCGACAAAAAAAGCCGCATGATCGAAAAGCGCGAAGAACAGATACAGCGCAAATTAAACGAGGCCGAGGAGGTACAGGCGGAAGTTGAGAGGGTTAAAAAGCTCCAGATTGCCCAGCTTGAAAAAATCGCCACAATGACAGCCTCCCAGGCAAAAGACCTGCTCCTCAAGGAAGTTGAGGATGACGTTAAGCATGAATCGGCTCTGCTGATTAAAAGTGTCGAAGAGCAGGCGAAAGAAGAGGCGGACGAGAGAGCCCGCAAAATCATCACCGGGGCCATACAGAGGTGTGCTGCGGACCATGTTACCGAAACAACCGTCTCGGTTGTGCCCTTGCCCAATGACGAAATGAAGGGCCGTATCATCGGCAGAGAGGGCAGAAATATCCGCACAATAGAGACCATGACGGGAATCGATTTGATTATCGACGACACTCCGGAAGCGGTTATCCTTTCGGGCTTTGACCCGGTAAGGCGGGAAATCGCAAGACGGTCTTTGGAAAAGCTCATCAACGACGGCAGAATTCATCCGGGCAGAATAGAAGAAATGGTTGAAAAATCTCGGAAGGAAGTCAACCAGATAATCAAAAAAGAAGGGGAGAAGGCTGTATTCGACACCAATGTTCACGGCCTCAATCCGGAGCTCATTCGCCTCATAGGCAGGCTCAAGTTCAGGACAAGCTTTGGCCAGAATGTGCTCCAGCACTCAATTGAAGTATCCCATTTGGCGGGCCTTATGGCGGCGGAATTGGGGGCAGACGTTGCCTTGGCAAAGAGGGCAGGTTTGCTCCATGACATAGGAAAGACCGCAAACCACGAAGTGGAGGGCTCCCATGTGACAATCGGTGCGGATATCGCCAAAAAGTATAAAGAAAACGATAAGGTTGTTCACTGTATTTTGGCTCACCATGGTGATATCGAGCCCCAGACCGTCGAAGCCTGCATAGTCCAGGCGGCAGACAGCATTTCCGCCGCAAGACCCGGAGCAAGGCGGGAAAACCTGGAGAACTATATCAAACGTCTCGAACAGCTTGAGGAAATCTGTAACTCCTTTGAGGGAGTTGACAGGTCCTATGCCATCCAGGCGGGACGTGAAGTCAGAATTATGGTCAAGGCCGACAAGGTCAGCGACGACGATACGGTTCTCATGGCGAAAGATATTGTGAAAAAGATTGAGAGTTCCATGGAGTATCCGGGCCAGATCAAGGTCAATGTTATTCGGGAACTGAGGGCTATAGAATACGCAAAATAAAATCTCGGCAGCGACAGTGAGGCGAGAGTATGAAGAATATTATAACAATTAGCCGTCAGTTCGGAAGCGGCGGACGGGAAATCGGCGAAAAAGCCGCAGCAAAACTCGGCTATAAATTCTATGACAAAGAAATTATAGAAAAACTGGCCGAAAAAACAGGACTCGCCAAGGAATATATACGCAAAACCGGGGAATATGCCCCCAGCAAGAGTATGTTTTCCTACGCCTTTATCGCTCGGAACAGGGACGGCACATCCATAACCGATTACCTCTACCAAGTGCAGAGGGAGTTGGTTTTGGAGGCCGCCGATGAGGGGCCCTGCGTCATTGTGGGCCGCTGCGCCGACTATATTTTGAGAGAGCGGGAGGACTGCCTCAACGTGTTCATATGGGGCGAAATGGCCGCCAAAACGGAGAGGGTGAAAAAACTCTACACCGTCACCGCCGACAAAGCCAAAAAAATCATCAAGGACGCCGACAAAAAGCGCTCCATCAATTACAAATACTGTGCGGAGAGGGACTGGGGCGTGATGAAAAATTATGACATATGCCTAAACAGCACCGCCTTGGGTATAGAAAAATGCGTGGACCTGATCTGTGAAGCAACCTAAAAGTCCGTCCATCGAAGAAAATGTCCGAAATTTTCTATAAGTCTCTTATATCGTGAGCAAAACAAAATCCCGCAGGAGATTCCTGCGGGGTTTTTGAAAGCAAATTTTTATCTCTTTGAGAACTGGGGAGCACGACGGGCCGCCTTGAGTCCGTACTTTTTCCTCTCCTTCATTCTCGGGTCGCGGGTGAGATATCCCGCCTCTTTGAGGATGGGCCTGTAGGCCTCTTCGTCAACCTCAAGGAGAGCCCGAGAGATGCCGTGGCGAATGGCGCCTGCCTGGCCGGTGAATCCGCCGCCGCTGACGTTGACCAAAACGTCGAACTTGCCCAATGTTTTGGTGGCGTCCATGGGCTGTCGTACAACGACCTTGAGGGTTTCAAGACCGAAATAATCGTCGATATCTCTCTTGTTTATGGTTATTTTTCCTGTGCCGGGCACCAATCTAACCCTGGCAACAGAACTCTTTCTTCTGCCTGTTCCGTAATACTGTACCGAATCTGCCATAATTATCAAAGTCCCCTTTCTTTAAAACTCACGAGTCCATTCAACCGGTTTTTGAGCCTCATGCTCGTGCTTGTCTCCGCTGTATATCCTCAGCTTCTTTAAGGCTTTGCGGCCCAAAGTGTTGTGAGGAAGCATACCCGACACGGCAAGCTCCATAGCTTTTTCCGGTCTCTTTTCCATCAGTTCTTTATAGGGCACCTCTTTTAAGTGGCCTATATAACCCGTATGCCTGTACCATTTCTTCTGCTCAAGCTTGTTTCCCGTGAGGACGGCGTCTTTGGCATTGATTATGATAACATACTCGCCGCAGTCAACGCCGGGGGTATACTCGGGGCGATGTTTGCCTCTGAGGATGGTGGCAGCCTGTGCCGCAACTCTTCCGAGAGGTTTGCCGGCAGCATCCAAAACATACCATTTCTTCTCGATTTCATCGGCCTTGGCCATGAATGTTGACATAGAACGAATTCCTCCTGTAATATTATATGGTTGATAAATTTTCAAATTTAAGCACGCCCTCTTTGAGCGTGCCTTGTTATTATAATACGGTCCGAAAATTTTGTCAAGGGTTTTTTCGAAAAAATTAATTTAGATCTTTATAACCTCTTGTTTCCGGCCGGTTTCTTTTATTTTCTCCCAAATACTCCCTCGCCATTTACAATTTTGTGCAAATTGACGAATCGGGTGGGCAGGCTTTGCGACAGGGAATTTGCGGCATTTCAAAGGGTAAAATTTTAAATTTATTTACAATTGGCGCTTGAATGAAAGGAGAGGGTATATTATAATATAATCAAAGAATGAGACCGAATGGGGAGGTAATATTTTGAGCGAGAGGAACTCGAGTGAACTTAGGGCCAAGTGCTTGGCCGCATTGGAAGCGGTGAACGGCATAATAATCGGCAAGGAGGAGAAGGTTCGGGAGATTTTGTCGGCTTTTTTGGCGGATGGACATATTATGCTTGAGGACATTCCCGGTGTGGGCAAAACGACCTTGGCGGTGGCCTTTTCCAAGGTTCTCAGCCTTGAATGCAATCGGGTCCAATTCACTCCGGATGTTATGCCGTCGGATTTGACGGGGTTTTCCGTATACAATCCCAAGGACCGAAATTTTGTCTATCGGCCCGGCAGCGTGTTTTGCAACCTGCTCTTGGCGGATGAGATAAACCGAACATCACCCAAGACCCAGTCCGCCCTCCTTGAGGTTATGGAGGAGCGGCAAGTGACCGCCGAGGGTGTTACCCGTTCGGTTCCCAAACCCTTTCTCGTAATTGCCACCCAAAACCCCTTGGGCAGTGCGGGAACTCAGTATTTGCCCGATTCCCAAATAGACCGTTTTATGATTTCCATGACCATAGGTTACCCGGACTATGAAAGCGAGCTTAAAATGGCCATGGAAGACGATTCCGCCGACAAAATCAAAAAACTGGAGCCCTGCCTTGCCGGAGAGGACCTTTTGGATATCCAAAAGCAGGTCAAAGAAGTTTATATTCGCGACACGATATATGAATATATCCTCAATTTGGTGACCGCCACCCGAAACCATCCCATGATAAAAAGCGGAGCGGGACCTCGGGCCACCATCTTCCTTGCCAAGATGTCAAAGGCCTCCGCCTGGCTTGAAGGCCGCAACTTTGTGACGCCTGCCGATGTGCTGTTCCAATTCCCCTATGTGGTGGGACATCGGATTCATCCGAATTCTTTCTCGGAAAATAACGAAAAAGCCCGTATCATCGATGAGATTGCCGATTCGGTCAAAAAGCCTCCCATGGGAGAGCGCAAATAATGATAAAGACAATATTAAAAACAGCGTCAATCGTCCTGCTCGCTTTGGGAGCATTTTATATTGGCGGGGTCTATCGTTTCCCGCCTCTCCTTGTTTTTTCGATATTTGCCCTTTTGGTCCTTCCCGTAATGTTCGCCCTGTCCCGATATCTCGGAAAAACCCTTGAAATCGGGTTCGGGGCCGAAAACGTATCAACGGAAAAGGGCACAAAATCGCCCGTCTTTCTCAAACTGTCCGACAGAGGCGGTTTGCCCGTCCTTCGTTATCGGGCGGATATTTCCGAAAGATACGGAAATTCGGAGAGGATGGATACGCACTTTTCGGGCAGCATAGACTCAAAGTCGGAAAAGGAGGAAATTCTTGAAATAAACGCTCCCTATTGCGGGATTGTGAATTTAAAAATCGAGAAGATTCGGGTGTATGACTATATGGGCATATTCGCCTATACCCAAAAAAATCCGCGGGAGTGCTCCGTTGCGGTATATCCCAAAGAGAGGGAGCTTGCCATAGACTATTCCCCCTCTT
The DNA here is from genome assembly GCA_964617455.1 of uncultured Oscillospiraceae bacterium. GTDB lineage: Bacteria > Bacillota > Clostridia > Monoglobales > Monoglobaceae > Monoglobus. The sequence continues at coordinate 31,070 of CAZTYF010000002.1, forward strand.
TTGCCATGAGCGGCCATTCGGACCGAATCGGAGCAAGAGGCGGCAGCGACACGGAGATAAAAAGCATTCGGGAATACGAGTACGGTGATTCTGCCAAACTCATACACAGAAATCAAAGCGCCAAAACGGGGGATTTGTGGGTGAAGGAACTTGAAAAGCAGGCAGACTTTACGGCGGACCTCTATCTTGATACGAGAGGTTTGTCCGAGGTGGCCCCCGAGGATGCGGACCTGTTTTACGAAGTTTTGTCCGCTCTTACGGCAGGGCTCTTAAGCACTGCGGCGGCCGTACGTGTTCGATACAACGGGGGTGAGGACAAGACCGTCACCGTCAAAAACCGGGAGGAAATCCGAAAGCTGCTCTTTGAGCTCTATAAAACGCCTCCCGAGAAATTCGGCAAAACAACTCCCCCAAAGGACGGCCTCCTGCTGACCTCGGCCGCCGAGCTGAGCCGAGGGGGCAGAATTGTCAAAACTTTCACGGCGGAGAAATTTCCCGAGGAACTTGAATACAGAACGGTGATTTAGATCGTCTTTCGATGAGGACTTGACAAACAGACGGATTATCGGATTCTGTTTTGGAGTGAGAGACATAGATACAAAACAAAACAAAAAAAACGAAAAATTCATATCCCACCGTGCGGAACAAAAAAATCGGAATGCTTCTCCCTATTTGATGTTCCCGGTTTTGTTGTGCGGAGTTTTCGGCCTTGTTTTGTTTTTTGACGCTTTGCCGGGGGTGGACTTTGAAAAAATCCTCATCCTTGGGGAGGCTGCGGCCTTTTGCGGAATTTTCACTTTCCTTTTGGGAAAAGGCCGAAAGGTTTTTTATATTTCCGGATTGGTCACCCTCGGTCTTACGGTGATTTTCGCCTTGGCACTGCGGAATCTCCTTGGGGCGGAACTGAGCTATCTCTTGAGTGCCCTGACCGGGTCGCCCGTTCCCGAGCCGCCCTCCGTGACCCTCCCGATTCTTGGGATTGTGCCCATGTTGACAGCGGTCATATTGTTTTTCCTAAATCGGGGATGGGGCAGAGTTCTTATGGGCATTCTGTCGGTGGCGTTGATTTTCTCCGCGCCGATTGTGAGGGCATCCGAAAGCGCTCTTGCTCTTTTGGCGCTTTTGATATTTGCGGTTTTGCTTCCATTTCTCAAAACATCCGAAAGAAGAGGCGGAGGGAAGGCCGCTGTCCTGACTTTGGGGATTGTGCTTATACTTGCGGGTTTGACCGCCCTGTTTGTCTACCCCAATGAGGAGCGTCTGAGCGATATAACATACTCGGCGGAGGGCAGTATCTTTCGTTTTATCGCAAAAAAAACGGACCGCAATACCGACACGGTTCAAGGCGGAAAAATCAGTCCCTTTAATAACTATCTGACCGATAGGGAGCAGTTGATTGTCCAAATAACCCGTCCCCCCAAGGACACCATATACCTCAAGGGCTTTGTGGGAGGAGAGTATAAAAAAGGCGAGTGGGAGGCGGCGGACGATACGGCAATACTCGGCGATATACAGGACAAATACCAAAACAGCTGGGGCATAATGGGTATAAGCAACACCTACTCCTCCCTTTTTTTCACCATGAATATGAATACCTTGGACGACAGCATCCCGTCCCCCGGCTCCATGGCCGTCCGCTATATCAGCAGTGAGGGGAAAAACTACTATGTGCCCTACTACAGCCGAGTGGAGACCATATATGTATACGGCGGATACCGCTTTCAATATTTCGAAAAGGCCGATATGAAAATCAACTGGAACAATGTGGCGCCGGTATACGAGCGCAAAAGGGACCAGTGCTTAAACCTGCGAACGGCCTACTACAACGAGGCGAAAAATATCTATACCAAAGTCCCCGAGGACAAATTGCCCCGCCTGAGGGAGATGTGCGCATATCACGACTTTGAAACCTTAAGTGAAATCACGGACTTCATAAAGACCACCCTTGAGGAAAAAACGGAATATACCCTAACACCCGGCTGGACCACTCCCGGCGGCGACCCGGTTGAGGAATTTCTCTTCGATAGGGGAAGGGGCTATTGCGTTCACTATGCCGCCGCGGCGACACTTATGTACCGTATGTTCGGTGTCCCCGCTCGGTATGTGACAGGATATATGATTGAGCCCTCAGACTTTGAAAGACAGAGATACGGCACTTATAACGCCGTATTAAAAGACGAAAATGCCCACGCCTGGGTGGAGATCTTTTTGCAAAATTACGGCTGGACGCCCGTTGAAATGACTCCTCACGGAGACGGAGAAATCGAGCCGGAGATATATGCCGCAGGCTCGGAGGAAGAACGGACGGAGCAAGAGGCCGGTCTGAATCTGAATATCAATCTGATACCCAAAACCCGAGACGAAAACGAAGAGGACTCCCGGGAGGAGGCCGAAATTTCCGAAGAGGAGGAAACCGAAGAGGAAATGACGGACTATTCCGCCTTTGAAACGGCGGAAGAACCCATCAAAATCGGAGCCGCCGTCATTCTGATTCTCGCCTTGGCCGCCGCCCTGTTTATGTTTTTGAGAAGAAAAATCCGCCGCAGCCGCCATCCGGATTGCCGAAGGGAGTTCTTACGGCTTCTGGAAGCATTGAGCGCCTCGGGAAAACTTTCGGGCTATGACGGAACCGAGGCGGACTTTTGCGACCGACTCGGTGAAATCCTCGAAAATACCGACAGAGACGCACTGAATGAGGCCATAAACACCGTGTCGGAAGCCGCCTACGGTCCCCAAAAACCCTCTCCCCAAGCAGAGGCTTTTGCAATAAAAACCCTGCGCACCGCCCGAAAAGAAATACGCCAATCCCTGCCCCTCCGCAAAAAAGCGGAAAATACCCTAAAAGATTTGCTAAATTAGCCCTCCCTTCGGGGGGACGGCGGTAAATCGAAACATAACCCTGTTGCGTTTGTGTTTTACAAAAAATACAAAAACCCCGTCCCAAAGAAACGGCGGTTAATCGGAACATAATCCTGTTGCGTTTGTGTTTTACAAAAAACACAAAAACCCCGCCCCAAAGAAACGGCGATAAACCGGAACATAACCCCTGTTGCATTTGTGCTTTACAAAAAACACAAAAACCCCGTCCCAAAGAAACGGCGGTAAATCGAAACATAACTCTGTTGCGTTTGTGTTTTACAAAAAATACAAAAACCCCGTCCCAAAGAAACGGCGGTAAATCGAAACATAACCCTGTTGCGTTTGTGTTTTACAAAAACCACAAAAACCCTGCTCCCCAGGAACGGCGATAAATCGAAACATAACCCTGTTGCGTTTGTGTTTTACAAAAACCACAAAAACCCTGCTCCCCAGGAACGGCGATAAATCGAAACATAACCCTGTTGCGTTTGTGTTTTACAAAAACCACAAAAACCCCGTCCCAAAGAAACGGCGGTTAATCGGAGCTTAAACCCTTGTTTCTTTTGTTTTGTAAAAAACAAAAGAAACAAAAAACCACTGCTCACACAGAGGCAGCGGTTAATCGGAGCTTAAAGCTCTTGGAGCTGGTGATGGGACTCGAACCCGCGACCTGCTGATTACAAATCAGCTGCTCTACCAATTGAGCTACACCAGCATATTTGCACGTTCCGCGGGGATGGGAACTTATGATATGATAGCATACGGGACGGAATTTGTCAACCGTTTTTTAAAAAATTGTGAACAGAAAATTACGAAACGAGGTGTGATTTTTTATATAGTATAATATGTTATGGATATAATTGAACTGAACAACATAAGAAAATTCTATACCAAATCGAAGAACCCGGTCAAAAAATTGGGCGGGGCTTTGGGTCATATCGCACCAAAGGACGGATTTGCCGCCCTTGACGGCATAAACCTCAAAATAAAAAAGGGCGAATGTGTGGGAATAATCGGCAGAAACGGGTCGGGAAAATCCACGCTGCTTAGGATTTTGTCGGGGATTACGGCCATCGATTCCGGAAACATACGGCTGAGAGGCACCGTGTCCGCCATGCCTGAGCCGGGAGTCGGTTTCAACCCCGAATATTCGGGTATGAGAAATATACACATAAGCGGTGAGTTGGCCGGGCTTGACAGAGCCGCCATAAAACGGGACGCTACTAAAATCATGGAATTTGCGGAGATACCGATTGAGTTTCACAATATGCCCCTCAAGACCTACTCGGCGGGAATGGTGATGCGCTTGGGTTTTTCGGTGATGCTGTGGCAGGATGCGGACATCATATTGGCAGACGAGGCGTTGGGTGTTGGGGACATTCGTTTCCGAGCCAAATGTTTCAGCCGATTTGAGAGCCTGAAAAACGAGGGGAAGACCGTAATATTCGTCTCCCACGACCCGGACGCAGTGCGGAGATTTTGCACTCGGGCGGTGTGGCTTGATGAGGGAAAAGTGCGAGACGAGGGGGATGTGGCCCGAGTCACTTCAAAATATATGGAGTTTTGCGTTCAGCCGAGGATCGGCTCCCTGTCCGAAAAAAGAAACATAAACCGCTATGGTACCGCAGTGGGCTCCGTCATCGATATTGACGCAGCGGAGAGTGCCCAAATCGGCGACAAGTGCAGAATAGCCCTATCCCTTAAATCCCCCGACGATTTCACCCCCCAAACCGCCGGTGTGTCTGTGTCCATAAAGGACAGATATGGCCTTGATCTTTGCGTATTTCGAACCCGAGAGCCCATAAAAGCCGGCAAAAGCAGAATCGAATTTGAGTTTGAAAACAGGCTCGCTCCGGGAGATTATACCATATCCGTCGCCTTTGAAAATCGGAGCGCAAATCCCATTTCCTACTATGAGTATATCGAAGGGGCTGCGGACTTTAGGTCCCTGCCAAGCGGGGCGGATGAGGTGTTCGGATTGGTGAACCTGCCTGTCGAAATCAAAATGAATTAGGGGGCGGCGTTCTTGAAAAACAAAAGCAAAACATCGTCTCCCGGAAGAATTCTTTTGCGGGAGGGGGTCGGCCTGGGGGCAATCCTCGGACGGGCAGCCTGCGAAATAGGCGCTCTGCGCCCCCGCAAAGGCCCAAAAACCGTTCCGAAAGAACCAAAACCCAATCGGTCGCCCTTTGAGATATCCGCCGTAGTTTGCACAAGGGGACAAAGGTCAAAATTGATAAACGCCGTAAACTCCTTAAAAAACCAAACCCTCTCCCGAGACCTATACGAAATCGTTGTGGTCTGCAGCGGAGTTTCCCCGTCCGATGAAATTCTTCGACAAATCCAAGACGTCCGTTTGGTTTCCGTCCCCGAACCGGGCCTCAGCAGAGCCAGGAATGCGGGAGCGGAGGGAGGCGGAGAGATTATCACATACATTGACGACGACGCAATCGCCGCCCCCGACCTTTTGGAAAAGGTGCGGGATTCCTTTTCGGCCCACAAGAGGGCGGGAATTATCGGAGGCCAAATCCTGCTGAAAAGGCCTCTCCCCGACATAGTGCTTGAGGGACATGAGGATTTGTGGAGCGAATACAAAATCCCCGGCAAGAGGTACCGAGAGGTCAAATTCCAGTATGAGTTTCCCTTTGGGGCAAACTTCTCGGTCAGACGGGAGGTCCTCGAAACGGCGGGAGGCTTTGACGAGAGTTACGGCAGGGTTGGGGACAACTATGCGGGAGGCGAGGAGGCGGTCCTGTGTTTTGCGGTCCGCAGTCTCGGTTTCAAAATAGGCCTCGAGCCCGAATGTATGGTCCTCCACGATGTGGACGAGGACCGCTTCACTCGGGAGCATATTCGCCATACCGTGGAGGCGGGGATAATGACCACCCGCAAACTCTATGAGGACGGGCTCAGTCCCTCGGCTTGGGATATCTCCTATACCCGCAGGCGGATAAAAATCGCCGAGGATGAACTGAAAAGGCTCCGCAGAGACGGCGGAGAGGAGCTTAATATTTTTTACAAGGAATGTGAAAGAGATGCCTTTGTCAAATTGGCTCGAAAGATTGAAAAGACGGAGCAAACAATCCGATAAATACGGGGATTTTGCCGAGTATAAGAAAAGGTTTAACCAAATTTACGGCGAGATTTTGCCGAAGCTTGAGCCGATAGGAGAGCCCGGATTGATATCTGCGGTGCTGCCGGTGTATAACGGAGCCGAATATCTCTCGGAGGCTGTATATTCCGTATTAAATCAGACCTACCGAAAGTTTGAATTGATAATCGTAAATGACGGTTCGGAGGATGAAAGCGGAAGGATTGCCAAAGGGTTTTCCGAAAATTTCCAAAAGGTGAAGTATATTGACCTGAAGGAAAACAAAAGGCTGCCGACAGCCCTCAACAAGGGATTTGACGAGGCGGGAGGAGAATTTTTCACTTGGGTCAGCCACGACAACATTATGTCGCCCCGATTTTTTGAGATTATGGCGGCAGAGCTTGAGGCAAGGCCCGCTGCCGCTATGGTTTACGGGAATATGAAAATCATAGACGAAAAAGGCGAGGTCCGCCGCGGCCACGGCTGGTATGAGATTCCCCCCATGAGCGGGAATGTTGTGCTTCCCGAAAACACCGAAAACCTCAATGTCATTCCGAACAACACGGTGGGAGCGGCTTTTTTGTATCGGGCAAAGGCGGCTCGGTTTTTGGGGAACTATGACGAAAACGAATTCGGCATTGAGGATTATGACTACTGGATGCGAATGAATGAGGTCTTTGATATAGAGCATATAAGTTATAACAAACCCCTCTGCAGCTACAGATTTCACAAAAAATCCCTGACCGCTCGGGACAGGGAATTGGGTATCACCGCAAACAGACCGCAGCTTATGGAGCGGGATTTTAGGCGGCGGGAGTCTATTTTGGCCCATTCAAGAAACGGGAGCACAGATGAACTCAAAGCCCTGCTTGGGCAGTAGGGGCAAAGGCTTTTCTAATCATCTTCGGTTTCCACCCACTCGGTTACCAATTCGGCAAAGAAACGGCCGTTTAGGTGGTCGATTTCGTGGCAGAATGCTCGGGCGGTCAAGTCCTCGCCCGTATATTCGTATTCCGCGCCGTTGCGATCGGTGGCCTTGATTGTGACGATTTTGGGGCGGGTCACCATACCGTATTTTCCGGGGAGGCTGAGGCAGCCCTCCGCGCCGGTCTGTTCACCTTCGGTGCGGATGATTTCCGGATTAATCATCTCAAGGACAGTATCTCCGGTATCCACAATGGCAACTCTGCGGAGCACTCCCACTTGGGGAGCCGCAAGGCCCACTCCGCCTGCTGCTTCCAAAGTCTCTCGCATATCGTCCAAGAGGCAGATTATTCTGCTGTTTATCTCTTTAACCTCTCGGCATTTTTTGGTGAGAATATCATCTCCGTATTTTACTATATTTCTGATAGCCATATTTTTCTCTCCATATATCGGCAAATTCGGTTTATTTCGGATTATTTTTTCAGTTCATATTGACGGGGTTAATGTCAATCACCAAGGTTATATGATTGTCTCGGCCGTAAATCTCATTGATCCCGTGAAGAGTTTCAATTATCCCGTCTATGGCCTTGACTTTGAGAAACAACCTGTGGCGATAGCTTCCCTTGATTTTGGCAATGGGTGCGGGCATAGGGTCGCTGAGACTGATTATGTTCTCCTCGGGGGCATTGGCCTTGATGTAGCTGTGTATCAGACTTATGTAGGCCCGAACTTTTTCGTCGTCCGCTCCGGATGCCAGTATGTTTATTATGTCACAAAAAGGCGGATAAATCAAGCGTTTTCTGAAGATTATCTCATTCTTATAAAAACCCTCATAGTCGTGTTCCTTGGCAAAACCGATGGTGCTGTTTCGGGGCTGATAGGTCTGAATGATGGCTCTGCCCGGAACATCTCCCCTGCCTGCTCTGCCGCAGACCTGGGTCAAAAGGGAGAAGGTTCGCTCATTGGCTCTGAAGTCGTCTATTCCCAAAGAGGAATCCGCCGCCAAAACACCCACCAAGGTCACCTCCGAAAAATCCAAACCCTTGGTGACCATCTGAGTTCCGAGCAAGATATCTGCGGGTCCGTCTTTGAATTCGCTCAAAATCCGTTCGTGGCTGCCTTTTCGGGTGGTGGTATCCCTGTCCATGCGCAAAATTTGGGCTTCAGGAAACAGCCTTTTCAATTCTTCCTCTATTCGCTGAGTGCCCGTGCCGAAAAATTTCACATATTTGGAACCGCACTCGGGACAGACCGTAACATTATTCCTCTTGTAACCGCAGTAGTGGCATTCAAGGGTATCCGAAAATTTGTGGTAGGTCAGAGGGATGCTGCAGTTCTCGCACTCCATAACATGGCCGCACTCCCTGCAGGACACAAAGGTGTTAAAACCCCGACGGTTCAGGAACAAAATGGTTTTCTCGTGCTTTTCCAAATTGTTTCTGATTTCGCTTTCGAGCCTGCCGCTGATGGGGGACATATTGTGATATTCGAAAATTTCGCTCCGCATATCCACAATCCGAACCTTGGGGAGAGGGTTTTTGTTATACCGCTCATTCATTTCAAAAAGCTTATACTCTCCGGTTTCATAGGCCTTGTGGTAGCTGTCAACCGAGGGAGTTGCCGATGCCAAGATGAGGGGGGCGCCGTTTTGCTCGGCTCTGAAAGCCGCTACCTCTCGGGCGTGATAACGGGGTGAGATTTCGGATTTGTAAGAATTTTCGTGTTCTTCGTCCAATATTATAATACCGATGTCCGAAAGAGGGGCAAAAATCGCACTCCTTGCTCCCACCACCACATCAACCTCGCCGTTTCTGATTTTGTTCCATTGGTCAAATCGTTCGCCGTAGCTCAATCCGCTGTGAATGACAGCCACACGGCTGCCGAAACGGCTCACAAACCGCTCCACCATTTGGGGAGTGAGAGAAATTTCGGGGACGAGCATAATGGCCCGCTTTTTGAGCTCCAAACAATGCCTGATGGTCTGCAAAAAAACCTCGGTTTTGCCGCTGCCCGTAACTCCCCGAATCAAAATCTTTTCGTGGCGGCCCGACTCAAGAAGAGTATCCACATACTCTATAATGGGTTTCTGTTCGGCGGTGGGCTCATATTCTTTGGCGGCGGCATATTTTTCCGGGTCATACACCTCTCGGGTTTTTTTCACGGTGTAGAGTTCGATATAACCCTTGTCCACGAGAGCGGAAAGAGCGGTATAGTTTCCGCCGGATAGGGAAATAAGCTCCGATGTGGTCATATCTCCGATGTCCGCCAAAGTGAAAAGAATGTTCGACCGAACTTTGGCTCGATTTTCCTTGAAAAAATCCGCCGCCATATAGGCCTCGTCGATGGGAACCGCCAGCCGCGCACAGCGGACGGTCAGCTCCTTTACGGATTCATCCGCCTTGTCCGATATTTTTACTATACCTTTGCTTTCAAGGGCTGTCAAAGTTCGCCGAAGGGCGTTGGAGTCGATTACTTCCGCCAAGTGTTCATATTCGATGAGGCCACCGTTTTGAGTAATCGCATCCGCTATTCTCTTTTGAAAATCGCTGAGTTTTTCGGTTTTTGCTTTTTCGGTCAGACTTATCCATTGTTTTATGATAAGCTTCATTCCCGGAGGAACGACCAATTTGAAAGCGCTGTAAAAGGAGCAAACATATTCCCTTCGCATCCACAGACAAAGGTTTATTATCTCCCCGGTACATACGGGGCCCTCTCCCACAATCTGTTTGACGAATTTCAAATCGGAGCGGTCGCTGCTTTCCCGAAGATTGATGACCAATGCTTCAACGGGATTGTTGTATATCCCAAAGGGCACAACCACTCGGTCACCTTTGGATATTTCGGCCTCAAGCTCCCCGGGAACGGCGTAGTCAAAAAAGCGGTCGATAATGTGCCGACTGCTGATTAGGGCAACTTCCGCTATCATAGTTTGGCAGCCTCGCTCAGGATTATGTCGGCAAGGTCCGCCTTGCTCATTTTGGGGAGATTTCGAACGGTACCGTCTTTTCCCACAAGGGAGGCCACATTGGTATCGGTGCCAAAGCCCGCCCCCTCCGTTTTCAAATTATTGGCCACAATAAGGTCGGCGCCCTTTTCTTCGAGCTTTTTGGCGGCATTTTCGATTAGGTTTTCCGTCTCCATGGCAAAGCCCACAATGACCTTTCGGCCCGAATATTTCTCGCCCAATTCCCTCAGTATGTCCGGATTGGGGACGAGCTTTAATGTCATATCCCTGCCCGTCTTCTTGATTTTGGAACTTGACACCGCCCCCGGACGATAATCGGAGACAGCCGCCGCCATAATCAGTATATCCGCTTCCTCCGCAGAATTCAAAACCGCCTCCCGCATTTCAAGGGCGGTTGACACGTCTATGGTATCTACTCCGTTCAAATCGGGACAGGTGTGTGCCCCTGCCACCAAGGTCACTCGGGCACCTCGGAGCATGGCGGCCTTGGCAATGGAAAATCCCATTTTGCCGCTGGACCGGTTGGATATGAACCGAACGGGGTCCAAGGGCTCCTTTGTGGCTCCCGCCGTGACCAAAATCCGTTTTTGAGCCAAATCTGCCTTATCGGCAAGGGCCAGGCGGATTATGTTGTCATAAATCAAATCAACATCCGCCAGCTTTCCGGCCCCCACATCTCCGCAGGCCAACCTGCCCACTTCGGGCATAACGAAATTTGCCCCAAAGTCTTTGAGCCTTTGAATGTTTTGGGTCGTGGCGGGATTGTTGAGCATGGCGGTGTTCATGGCGGGAGCAATAAGCTTCGGCCCCTCGCAGGCCAAATAGACGGTTGTGAGCAAATCGTCTCCGATGCCGCAAGCCGCCTTTGCCAAGAAATTGGCCGTGGCAGGAACCACTGCCAAAACATCGGCGGCTTTTGCCAAGGATATGTGCTGAACCTCCCACGCTTTGGGCTCTTCGAACATATTAAGCGCCACGGGGTTTTGGGACAGGGTTTGAAAACTCAGGGGAGATACAAACTGAGCCGCCGCCTCCGTCATAACAACCTTGACCTCCGCTCCCGCTTTTTTCAATTTGGAAACAAGCTCCAATGTCTTATAGGCGGCAATGCCCCCCGTTACCCCCAAAACAACAGTCTTGTCTTTAAGAATCATAAAAAATCACCTTCGGTAAAATTACGCCCGCCTGTTAAAGCGGACGCAGTTTGTATCTCAGTTCAATGAGCCAATGTCGGGAGTGTGTATGTAGTTCAATTTGTCTTCATATATTTCCTCTGCGGCAATGGTGACCTCTTTTCCGGAGTCGGTTTCAACCAGAGGCTGTTTGCCTTCCGTGAGCTGGCGGGCCCTTTTGGCCGTTTCAATGGTGAGAAGATAACGGCTGCCTGCTTTTTTTACTAACTCCGCAATGGGCGGTTCAATCATCATATGGCATCTCTCCTTTGAAATTCGGAATCTAAAATTTATATCAAATGAATTTTTTAATTTTGTGTATTTTGAGGCTACTCCGCCTTACTCTTTTTGATTATATCCTCTATCTCCCTTGCGGCATCCTCCACAACTCGGTTTATGACTATATAGTCATAGCTGTTCATAAGGGTCAGTTCCCATTCGGCCGCTTTTATACGGCGGTCGATTTCTTCATCTCCCTCCGTACCTCTGAGCCTAAGCCTCTCCCGCAGAACCTCAAGATTTTCCGGGGCGATGAAAATATATATCCCCTCGATGTTGTTTTCCCGAAGTTTCATTGCTCCCTGGACATCTATTTCAAGGAGCACATCATGACCTTCATCCAGATTGCTTTCGACATATTCAAGGGGGGTTCCGTAGTAGTTTCCGCTGAACTCCGCCCATTCCATAAACTGTCCTCGGTCAATCATTTTCAAAAATTCGGGCACGGACTTAAAAAAATAGGTCTCCCCTTCTCGGTCCTCGGCCCGAGGCTTGCGGGTGGTGGCCGAAATCGAGGGCACAAGCTCCGGGTTGCTCTCCCTCAATGCCTTGAGAACCGTGCCTTTTCCCACTCCCGAGGGCCCCGATACCACAATCAAACGGCCCCTACTCATCTTTGTCACCGACTTCCCCGCTCTGCTCGGCCCGTCCCGCGATTGTCTCGGTTTGGATGGCAGAGAGAATTATATGGTCGCTGTCGGTCACAATAACCGAGCGGGTACGTCTGCCGCAGGTGGCATCGATAACCATGCTCCGCTCCTTCGCCTCTTGCACTATCCGCTTGATGGGTGCCGAATCGGGATTGACAATGGCAATAACTCTCGATCCGGAAACAATGTTCCCGAATCCCACATTGATAAGTTTCATATTTGTTCACCTTGTTTTTTTATTTTATTGCGTTGATTGCAAATTTCCCCTTTGATGATTTTTATATCGCTCGGGTGCAATACTATTCTATGTTCTGGATCTGCTCCCGAATTTTTTCGATTATGGACTTCATCTCAACCACATGGCGGGTCACTTCAATATCGCTGCACTTGGAGCCTATGGTGTTGGTTTCCCGATTCATTTCCTGAACAATAAAGTCCAACTTCTTTCCCGCAGGGGCATCCTCTTCCAAAGTCTCTCTGAAGGCTTTTATATGGCTTTTCAGACGCACCGTCTCCTCGTCAACAGCCACCTTGTCGGCAAAAATGGCAACCTCCGTCAAAATTCTGCTCTCGTCTGCCGTCACGCCGATTTCCGTCAGGGTGTCGCATAAACGCTTTTTGAGCCTTTCTTCATAATCCGCTATGGTTTGGGGGGACCTCTCTTCAACCGCCTCCGCGTGTCCTAAGAGATTTTCAAGGTGCCCAATAATGCTCTCCTTGAGTCTTGAGCCTTCACTGATTCGCATATCCAAAAGGCCCTTAAGAGCAATATCAAAGGCCTCATCCACCGCCGTTCTCAGGGTATCTTCGTCCACTTCCCTGTATTCCAAATCAAAAATATCTTCGAAATTCGCAAGGGTGCTCACGGAAATGTCATCCTTAAGACCGAAATCCGACAGCTCTTTAAGGCAATCCATATAGGATGACGCCAAGGTCCTGTTGAGCTTCACCTGTTTGGTATCGTTTTCAATCTTGGTGATTGTAACATAGGCCTCCACCTTGCCTCTGGAGATATTCTCCGAAAGGCGGGCCCTCAGATGGTCATCCAAAAAATTATAGATTCTCGGTGTCTTTATGGTATAATCCGCATATCTGTGATTGACAGCCCTAATTTGAACGCAAATGTCATAGGTCTCATTAAAAATCGTCTCGGCTCTGCCAAAGCCCGTCATACTTTTTATCATTCCGCTACCTCAAAATCATGGGGCCGGTCTTTGCCGAACACCAAACTCCTATCTTTCGGGCCCCATCCCGCACCCTTGGTGCGTCTCCCAAAGGAGCCCCTCGGAGGTAAAATCGACAATCCCCACAGCAGATGTATTATAGCATATTTCCCTCCGTTTGCCAATAGGAAATTTGATTTTGAAACAAAATTGTAACATTAGAGCAATGAAATTGTTAGATACACGAAATCGCATTGTAAGAATAATTTGTTTGAAAATTTGTATTTTCGGGAAAATCTTTTGAATGTTTACAATTTGTTCACAATTCCCGCAAATGCCCGAAAATACGTCGGTTTCGCCGTGTCAATCTGCAATTTTTTGCAAATTTTTCTCAATATTGCCAAGGTCGGTGTTGACAATTGACCGGAAATATTGTATAATCGTACCATACATTCCGAATGCAGAGGGGAAAATTTGTGAGGTATTTTCCTTGTTCTCTGCCTTATTGATGTTATGTCAAAAATCTGCGACGGAAAGGAAGTGTCGGAAGGATAGAACATATAATAATACCCGACAATTTTGGAGGTTTTAAGTTTTGAGTTTCAGTATCAGAAGAAGTATGAGAAGGATTGTGGCAACACTTGTAGCTTTACTTACGATTTCTGCTTTTATAACAGTACCGGCTTATGCCGATTTTGACGACATTGATGAACCGGCACAATACTACGGTGTTGTACAAGTTTCGAACCTTAATGTGAGACAGAGTGCGTCCATGGACGCAGGAATAGTGGCAACGCTTAATTACGGCTCAAGAGTCAGAGTTAATTGGATTGAACCCGGTTGGGTTTGTATTGCATATAACAACGATGGTTTGATGGGATATGTCTCATCGGAATACATATCGGTTTACGACGGCACAATTCCCGAGGCCACGGAAGGCGGCCGGGCGGTGTGCAATTTGGCGGCACAGTTCTTGGGTGTTCCCTATGTTTGGGGAGGCACCACTCCGGGAGGATTTGACTGCAGCGGCCTTTGCCAATATGTGTATGCACAGTTGGGAATTTCTCTTCCCAGAGTTGCGGATGACCAAATGAAACAAGGCGTTTTCGTTACGAGAGACCAATTGATGCCCGGCGATTTGGTGGGCTTCGGCTCCGGCGGATATGCCTCCCACATAGGTATTTATGTGGGCGACGGCATGATGATACATGCGCCCCATACAGGCGATGTTGTTAAATACACAAGCATTGACTCGGATTATTACGCAAGCCGTTTCTTAGGCGGCAGACGCATAATTTATTAATCGAATGCAAATGTTGAAAAGGGGTGGCATCGAGCCACTCCCTTTTTGATATCGGCGATAAATATCACAGAGGTGGGAGTATGGCAAAAGAAGATTTTTCAACCGAAGAAGATTTAAGGAAACTCATCAGCAAAGGCAGGATACCCAATTTGCTGTTCTTTTTCGGGGATGAGCAATATTTGGCGGATAAGCGAATTTCGGAAATCAAGAAAAAGCTTGTCTCGGCGGATTTTGCCGATTTTGATTATGCATATTTGAACGGAGAAACAGGTGCGGACGAGGTTATAGATGCTGCCGAAATCCTGCCCCAAGGCGGAGAGAGGCGGTTGGTGGTTGTAAAAAACAGCGGCCTTTTTTCAAACTACAAATCGCCGGAGTTTGAGGCCATAAAGGAATATCTTGCGGATCTTCCCGAATATGTCTGCCTGATTTTTTCGGAGCCGAAGTTTGACCCAAAGAATCGTTCCCTCAAATTCATCAAGGACGCAGAGGGCATGGTCGTCAAATTTGACTTTCTGCCTCAAAACAAGTTGGAAGTTTGGGTGGAGAAAATGCTCTCCAAAGAGAAGAAGGAAATCGGCCGTCGGGAACTGACCTATTTTGTACGTCTTGTGGGTCCTTCCATGGCAAGGCTTGAGAAGGAGTGCAAAAAACTCTTGGTCTATATGGGAGATGACCGCCGCCGAGTAACAATGGACGACATAAACAGGGTATCCACCAAGTCAATCGACGATGAGAACAGTTTTATCTTTAAAATATTCGATATGCTCATGGCGGGGGGAAGGAGCATAGATGAGGCTCGGGAATATATAACCCTGATAAAAAACGCAGGCACCAAGGGTCCTATGCAGATTTTGGGTATCTTTCGGGATAGGCTCTATGAGATATTAATCTGCAAGCTCTTAAAGCATGACGGCCTATCGAATGCCGAAATTGCAAAATATTTCGACCGCTGCATCCCGTCCTTTGCCATAGACAAGGATTTGAGATTTGCCCGCCGATTCCGAGGCAATGCCCTCAAGGACCTTGTGGAAGAAGGTCTTAAGCTCTCGACGGACATCAGGACGGGAAATATGGACATTGACAACGGATGGCTTGCCGTGGATATCTATGTATCCGAAATAATCCGTGCATCTTAAGGGGGTTTGCTTATGGCAGCGGGGTTTCCCCCGTTGGGATTTTGAGTAAATTTATTTGCGAATTTATTTGACAAATCTCTTATGATATGGTATTCTTATAAACGGTGTAGTATTTTTTGAAGATTATGCTTAAGGTAATTATAATAAAAAAGGGCGGGTTCCGTCCCTAAAAAGGGCAGGACCCCGAATTACCGAAGGAGGTGAGTGTTTGACGGACGAACCGAAACTTATTAAAAAAGCTCAAAAAGGCGATGTTTCCGCCTTTGAGCAAATAATAACCCGCTATCGGAGCGTGGTATACGGCATATCCTACAGATATGCAAACAACCCGGAGGACGCCGCGGATATGGCGCAGGAAATCTTTTTAAAGATGTTTCGCTCCATAAACACGTTCAAGTTCCAATCGAAGTTTTCGACTTGGGTATACAGAGTCGCCACAAACACCTGCCTTGACCTGCTGAAGGCTCAAAGGAGAAGTGCCTCCGCCGACACCGTATCCATTGACGGCGGCTATGGTTATGAGGATCCCGAAGGAAACCAAATCGGCATCGAAATCGAAGATACAAGTTCATTGCCGGATGTCAAAGCGGAGGAATCGGAAGTCAGGGATGTTATCAACCGAGCCATAGGCCGTCTGTCGGACGACTACAGAACGGTGATTATACTGCGGGATATAAGGGGCCTATCCTATGACGAGATTGCGGAAATTACCGAAAGTTCGGTGGGCACCGTGAAATCCCGCATAAGCAGGGCTCGGAAAAATTTGAGAGAAATTTTGTCGGAAGATAGGGAACTTTTTGAGGAATTTTTCGTCTAACATAGTGAATCGAAAACAGAGAATTGCTTGTACGGTTTCATAAGACCCGGGCAATTTGTGCCGTAAAATATCCATAGGAAGGAGGGGTACCATGTCAGATTTTGAAAAGGATAAGGAACTCAGCGAAAAGTACGGCGACGTTATGGGAAGCATTGCCGATGACGTTCGCCGAATAAACCTTGAGGACAGGACGGAAGAGAGGCATTTTGACTTTGAGACCGAGTCCGATGAATTTGACGCTGCCCCCATCAATATTGAAAAAATCGAAGCGGACGACAGCGAAGCCGAAGAGGTAAGCATCGAAGCGGCCGAGGAAGCGGAAGCCGAAGGACCCGTCGACATCGAAGAGGTTCCTGCGGTCTTTGACGAAGAGGCACCCAATGACAATGACATCGAAGAGATCCCCGCAATCTTTGACGGGGAAGCGCCTGTAGACACCGAGGAGGTCCCTGCGGTCTTTGATGAGGAAGTGTCCGATGACATCGAAGAGGTCCCCGCCGCTTTTGAGGATGCCAACAGCGACCTGGATGTTTTGAGTTGCGAGGATTGTTCGGATATGCTCTATGACTATGTTTCGGACGTCCTTGACGATTACGGAAAGTCGGCCGTTGAGGCTCATCTGAAGGATTGCGAAAGCTGTCGTCTTGAATATTACGAAATCAAAGATATGATCGGCGTATTGAGCGAAAGCACCGTGCCGGAGCCGCCCGTGGATTTTGCGGTGGCTTTGCACAGCAGGCTCATAAATGCCGCTCCGGATGTGAGGGCGGAATATGCCCGGGAAAAGGAGCATGGCATAGACGGCGCCAATATCGTTGACAGAGTTCGGAGCGCCTTCAAAAATGCAGCGGCCAAAGTCGACCATATGATAAGGCATGCCAATTGGAAAATCGTGGCTCCCGCCGCACTCAGCGCGGTTCTTGTTTTGGGAGTTGCGGGAAGCGGCATCTATCAGGTGATGAAATCCTCGGATGAAATTTACGATTTTTCCGACAACAGTGCCATAGCGGATGCGCGGGCCACCGCCCGTCCCAGTTCCAGCGGTCTTGACGATTATGTGACGGGAAACAGCGGCGCCTCTCGGGCGTCTGCCCCGACGAGCACACCGGCAAGGTCGGGGATCTACGGCTCCGCAGGCAGCGGAAGCTCATCGGCGACCGTGCCGAGAACCACCGCAAGGCCGGGGACATACTCATCGGGATTGCCAAGTGTGAGCTCAAGTGCCCGCACCGGTTCCACCGGCAGCACCTCAAGCTCTTCATCGTCCTCTCGGACCTCAAGCAGCGGTTCAAGCTCCTATTCAACAAGCAGGACCTTGCCCTCTGTTTCTTCAAGCGGCAGGACTTCAAGTTCGTCAACATCGAGCGCATCAAGGAGCACATCTCCCGCACCCACAAGGGCGCCCTATGTGACACCTCAGATTATCCTGCCGGATATAGCTTCGTCGGGAGCGCTTGCGCCCACCTATGTGGCTCCGGAGACGAATTCGGTGCCAGAACCGGTGCCTCCGCCGGCAGATACGGCCCCGCCTCAAACAGATGCGGAAGGTGCTCAAGATGCAGCTGCCGATAATTCGGGCATAATGCCCGTGTCGGGAAGTTCCGAAGATTCTCCGACAGCCTATGAACCCAAATCCGCAACCGAACCCCCTCAAACCGCATCGCCGAAACCCACCGCCACGCCCGGTGCCAACTCGGGCAGAAGCGGTAGTCCTACAGCCACACCCGGCGCCACTTTGAAACCCGCTTCGGTTAGAGAAGCGGATCGGGTGCGGAACAGCAAGGGCGAGACGACGGAGTTTGCGGAAAAGGCAAACAGTATGGAAAACGCTTCGGTTATAAGCTGTGTCATTGAAGACAAGGCTATCTTGGATGAAATTATGAATTCAAGCTTTGGCGATTGCTCGAAAATCGACAAGGAAAAAGACGGGGAAATCACCTTGTATTTTGATAAGGATGATTATCGGGCTTTCACGGATTACATGAAGGAGAAGAACCTGACCTATACTCTTGTTTCCTTGGGCAGCGGCGACGATGCAAAGGTCACCGTTACCGATAACACCGAAAAATCCGACGGCGCCAAGTAGCAGACTTCCGAATGCCGCATATCGAACAGTCGAATGGGGAACTCGGGAGGAGGCTTTCGGATATCGAACAATGAAGAGGTTTTGACATCAAATCACTTATACCAAACCGCCCGAAAACCATCGGGCGGTTTTGCGTGCGGACAGGTATTGATATATGAGAACAATAACACGAATACAAAAGGAAAAGGGGATAATATGCCATATAAAATAGTTCGAAACGACATTACAAAGATGAAGGTCGACGCCATAGTAAACGCCGCCAACAAGGCCCTGATGCCCGGGGGCGGAGTGTGCGGCGCCATATTTTCGGCTGCGGGAACGGCGAAACTCACGGCTGCCTGTGCAAAAATCGGGGGCTGTCCCACCGGGCAAGCGGTTATAACCGAAGGCTTTAAGCTTCCGGCGAAATATATAATCCATACTCCGGGTCCTGTCTATAAGGACGGAAACCGTGGAGAGGCGGAGCTTCTGCGCTCTTGCTATATTTCCTCACTGAACCTTGCGGAGGAGTATGGGCTGAATTCCGTGGCCTTTCCTTTAATCTCCTCCGGAATCTACGGGTATCCCAAAGATGAGGCCCTGAGAATTGCCACCGATGCCATCACGGACTTTCTTGTGGATCATGAAACGGAAGTCTATTTGGTTGTCTTTGACAAAGCCTCCTATGAAATAAGCTCAAAGCTCTATGATGATGTTAAGGAATACATAGAAGACAATATGACGCAGCGATTTGAGCAGAGGAATGCCGAATCAATGTCTGCGAAATACCTTTCGGAATTGGACGCATATTTGCCGAAGAAGCCGCATAATAGGGAAGAATCGGAGTTTGATGATGCAGATACGGAATTTATCGGGGACAAATGTGCGGCGCCGTTTATTGAGCGCAAAGAAGGCGCTCCAAAGCCTTTGGTCGAAAAAAAGTTAGGCGCACCCGCCCCTCTTTCCGCCGAGGAAGAAATCGAAAATCGGATAAAGAATATGGACAAGTCTTTTTCCCAACGGCTGTTTGACCTGATTGACGAGCGGGGACTGACCGATGTTCAGGTGTATAAAAAGGCAAATGTTGACCGAAAGCTGTTTTCAAAAATCCGAACAAATGCCAACTACAAGCCTGCCAAGGTCACGGCTGTGGCTTTTGCATTGGCCCTAAACCTAAATGTGGCCGAGGCCCGAGACCTCATAGGCCGTGCGGGATATTCTCTGACCCGAAGCAACAAGTTCGACATAATCATAGAATACTTCATAACTCGGGGCGAGTATAACATATTCGAAATCAACGAGGTCCTCTTTGCCTTTGACCAGCCGCTGATAGGTGCATAAGAGGAGGGAGGAGTTTGCTCCCCGGGCGGAAGGTCCCCAAATCGGGATTTGATTCCGCATTTTGGCGATTTCGAAAATATTCTTAAAACTCTTGCTTAAACCGAGACCTTAGTGTTATAATATTCGCGGATAAACCGAAAAGGAGTGCTTGCAATATGAAGCTTTACAACACCATGACAAACAAAAAAGAGGAATTTGTGCCCATAAACAAAGACTGCGTTATGATGTATTCCTGCGGTCCCACCGTTTATAACTACTTTCACATAGGAAACGCAAGGCCCTTTATTGTGTTCGACACCTTGCGCCGCTATTTGGAATACAGGGGTTACAAAGTGAAGTTTGTGCAAAACTTTACCGATATAGATGACAAAATGATAAATAAGGCGGCCGATTTGGGCATAACCGTGGCGGAATTGGCCGAGAAATATATTTCCGAATATTTCAAAGATGCGGACGCCTTGGGTATTCACAGAGCCACCATCCACCCAAGGGCCACCGAGAACATTGACGCCATAATAGAGCTGATAAAGAAATTGGAAGAAAAGGGATATGCCTACAATGTGGACGGGGATGTATATTACAGCACGAAAAAGTTCGAGGGCTACGGCAAACTTTCACATCAGCCTTTGGAGGAGTTGGAAAGCGGCGCCCGAATTGACGTCAACGAGGACAAAGAAGACCCTATGGATTTTGCCCTTTGGAAAAAGCAAAAGCCCGGAGAGCCCGCCTGGGACAGTCCCTGGGGGAAGGGCAGGCCGGGCTGGCACATTGAATGCAGCGCCATGGCAAACAAATACTTAGGCTCCACCATTGACATTCACAGCGGGGGCAGAGATTTGATTTTTCCCCACCACGAAAACGAAATCGCCCAAAGCGAGGCGGCCAACGGCTGCACTTTTGCAAACTATTGGGTTCACAACGGGTATATAAATATCGACAATCAAAAAATGTCAAAGTCCTTGGGCAACTTTTTCACCGTTCGGGATGTGGCGAAGGAATTTGACTATGAAGTGATACGGTTCTTTATGTTGTCCGCCCACTATCGGAGCCCGATTAATTTCAGCAAGGAGTTGATGAATTCCTCAAAATCCGCTCTCAATAGGATTTATAACTGCTTGGAAACCTTGAAATTCCAAAGAGGTGCCGCAGATCGGGAGGAGTTCAAAGAGGGCGAGGAGGAGACGGCCAAGGCCTTAAGCCAAAGAAAGGACCAATTCATCGCCGCAATGGATGACGACCTCAACACGGCATCGGGAATTTCGGCCATATTTGACCTTGTGTCCGATGTGAATGTGGGGCTCTCCAAAGAAAAGCCCTCCAAACAATTGGCGGATTATGCCTATGGTTTAATCAAAGAATTGGGCGGCGTGTTGGGACTTTTGGAACGTGAAAAAGAGGATGAACTTTCGCCGGAAATTTCCGAAATCCTCCGTGAACGGGCAGCTGCCCGAGAGGCCAAAGATTGGGCGAAATCCGATGAGCTGCGGGATAAACTCACGGCTTTGGGATATACCGTGAAAGACACCAAGCAGGGCCAACAGCTTATTAAGGATTAAAAACAATGCTCGAAACCATTTTGAAAGATTTAAATCTAAACAAAGTCCCGCCGGAGGAATACTCGGCTCTGACCTTGGCATATTTGGGGGATTGCATTTATGAGTTGTATGTTCGGAGCTATTTGATAAAAGACGGCAATAAGAATGTGAACATCCTCCACAAGACCGCCACCGGTTATGTATGTTGCAAGGCTCAGGCGGAGTTCTATCGAAAAATTCAAGGGATGCTTTCGGAGGAGGAGAGTGCAGTTTTCCACCGAGGCAGAAACACCAACTCCCATGTTCCGAAAAATTCCGATATGAAGGACTACAGAGATGCCACCGGAGTGGAAGCCCTCTTGGGCTGGCTCTATCTGAAAGGTGAAACACGGCGGATTTGCGATTTGCTTAGGAATATATTCCCTTGAAATTTTCGGGGTTTGACATATTAAGTATTTTTATGCCGCAGCACTTTGGCGCTGCGGCATTTGTCATCGTTGTTTTTTGCCCTTGCTCCGAACGGGAGACGGACCGAGATTTTCTTTTTTATTTTCAAAATACGGGTTCACATGAACCATACAGTGCTTGACTTTGGGGAAGTTTTGCTCTATGGCACTGTGGACATCCTCCGCAATGGCATGAGCTTTCACCAAGGTGATGTTTCCGTCGGCGGAAATTTCCACATCCACATAGATTTTGGAGCCGAACATCCTTGTCATCAAAAGGTCCAAGCTTATCACTCCCTCGCGGCTTTTGATAACCTCCGCCATCTTCCCCTCGGTTTCCTCGTCGCAGGATTTGTCAACCATTTTGTCAAGGGCTTCCTTGCAAATGTCATAGGCGGCCTTAATGATAAACAGGCAGATAATTACGCTGGCAATGGGGTCGCAGACGGGGAATCCCAAACGTGCCCCCAAAATTCCCGCAAAGGCACCTATCGATGACAGGGCATCGCTCCGATGGTGCCAAGCATCGGCCATAAGGGCAGTGGAATCCGTTTTTTTGGCATAGTATCGGGTGTACCAAAACATGGCCTCCTTCACAATGATAGAGAGCACCGCCGCTCCCAAGGCCAACATCCCGGGCGCCTGCATCTGTTCATGGGCGGCTCCGATGATGTTTTTGATGCCGTCGTAGCCTATTCCCAAGCCCGTCACAAACAGCACGGCGGAGAGCACCACGGCCGCAATGCATTCCATTCGTTCATGACCGTAGGGGTGGTCATGGTCGGCCTTTTTGGCCGCCGCCCCCGCTCCGATCATAACGATTACGGTGCTGAACACATCGGAGGCGGAATGTATGGCATCGCTGACCATGGCCCCGGAGTTTGCCACAAATCCGGCCACTAATTTCGCAGCCGACAGCAACAGGTTAACAACGATGGTGATGTTGGACACCCGCATAATTACCTTTTTTGAATTATCCATAAAAACTTACTCTATTCCAAATAATCCTTCAGTTTTTTGCTGCGGCTGGGATGGCGAAGTTTTCTCAAAGCTTTGGCCTCAATTTGGCGGATACGCTCACGGGTTACATTGAATTCCTTTCCCACTTCCTCAAGGGTTCGTGCTCTTCCGTCATCCAAACCGAAACGGAGGCGAAGGACTTTTTCCTCCCGAGGTGTCAGAGTGCTGAGAACCTCAACCAATTGCTCCTTGAGCAGTGCAAAGGTGGCCGCCTCGGAGGGTGCGGGAGCATCGTCATCACGGATAAAGTCGCCCAAATGACTGTCCTCTTCCTCGCCTATGGGGGTTTCAAGGGATACGGGCTCTTGGGCGATTTTCAGAATTTCACCCACTTTGTCAACAGGCATATTGAGCTCTTTTGCAACCTCCTCGGGCAGAGGGTCTCTTCCCAATTCCTGAACCAACTGTCGGGAAACACGAACAAGCTTGTTGATGGTCTCCACCATATGAACCGGGATTCTGATGGTCCTTGCCTGGTCGGCAATGGCTCTGGTGATGGCCTGTCTTATCCACCAGGTGGCATAGGTGGAGAACTTATATCCCTTGGTGTAGTCGAATTTTTCAACTGCCTTGATGAGGCCCAAATTGCCCTCTTGAATCAAATCCAGGAACATCATACCTCTGCCCACATAGCGTTTTGCAATGCTGACAACAAGCCTGAGATTTGCCTCTGCCAATTGGCGCTTTGCGTAGACATCTCCCTCGCTCATTCTTTTGGCCAATTCCGCCTCTTCCTCTCCGGTGAGCAGCTTGACCTTGCCTATCTCTTTCAGATACATCCGCACCGGGTCGTCTATACTGATGCCGTCGGGAACGGACATATCATCCAATTCCTCTTCCGTCACCGTGTCCGCCTCATCGACAACGGGTTCCGGGTCGATGCTTGCAACGATTTCAATGCCATGCTTTTCAAGGACTTCATAGATGCGGTCCATTTGGTCCGCCTCAAGCTCCAACTCTTCCAATTTGTCGGCTACGGTTTTGTATTCCAACATACCTACCTTTTTGCCCTCGTCCAAAAGACCTTGGATAATCTGAGCCTTCTTTTTCGCAGCGTTGATGTCGGTGGATTTGTTTTCCGAGGTTTTGTTCGTGTCTTCGTTTTTGTTACTCATATTCCTGCGCCCCCTGTCTTATATTTTTCGGTTTGTTGTTTCAAAATTGTCGGACTTGAATTGTTCCTACCTGGTCATCCTCCTTTTCTTGTTTTCAAAAACAGCCATCAATTGGTCGGCGTTGTCGGCGTTTGCGATTTGACGATCCTCCTTGGCCCGAATCAAAATTTCAATGGGGTGTTCCGAAGCCAAAAGCTTGTCTTTTGTGGCTTTGTCGTTTATGAATATTTCGGACACCGTTCCCGCATCCTCCGGAGGACATCTGCTTATTATATCGGATATTTCGGGCATGGGCCCCGCTTCGCCGAGACCTATGAGCAATTCCGCCAATCGTTTGTGGGCCGGGTCGGTTGTGAAGTCATCGGAGGTTATTCCGCTCTCCGTAACTTTTTTCACCACCTGCCTGTCACACATAAGACCCAGCAAAAACCGCTCTGCCCGATAGAGCCCGTATTCGTTTCTCCGTCGGACTTCGGGATTCGGCAAAGTCCTTCGAACCTGTTCAAATTCCTGCCTGCGCCTGTCCGCTTGGGCATTCTTGACTTCCGCATCGGATATGTTGGACATAACGGCGGACGGACTTATTTTAAGTTCCTCCGCCAATCGACTCACATAAATGTCTCTCAAGGCAAGGTTATTGACCTTGGCCAAAACCTCCGAAACTTCCCGAATAAAGTCAACTTTGTCATCCACATCGTTCAGATTATATTTTTCACGGATTTTATTGATTTTATAGTCAATCAAGGGCACGGATTTTTCGATCAGAACCGAGAACATATCGGGCCCTTTTTTCTTGATGAACTCATCCGGGTCCTTTCCGTCGGTGACGGTCAGCACTCGAACCTTGACCCCTTCATCCGAGAGGATATCGCCGGCTCTCAAGGTCGCCTTCACTCCCGCCTCATCGTTGTCATAGCAGAGAACCGCCCGAGGCGAATACCGCTTAATGAGCCGAGCCTGTTCCGAGGTGAACGCGGTGCCCAAAGATGCCACCGCATTTTCGAAGCCTCCCTGGTGGAGGGCCACCACATCCATATATCCCTCCATCAAAAGCAGGCGGCCGGATTTGTCGTTTTTGGCAATATTCAAGCCGAACAGATTTTCCTTCTTTTTGAAAATGAGGGTTTCGGGTGTGTTCCAATATTTGGGAGCATCGGTGCCATCTTTTATAATTCTGCCTCCGAAGCCTATAACTCTGCCTCGGACATCGATAATCGGGAATATGATCCTGCCGTCATAGAAAGCGTCATAGTATGTGCCATCCTGCCTTTGCTTAATGAGGCCCGCATCCAGCATATCGGCGTCGGACCATCCTTCTCCTTTCAGGTGACTATAGAGGGTTGCACGGCCCGACGGGGCATAGCCTATGCCAAATTTTTCAACGGTGGAAGCTTGGATTTGTCTTTCTTTGAGATATTCGGAGCCGGGTCTGCCTTCGGGTTTTGAAAGAATGTCATGATAGAACCGAGCCGCCGCCCCATTGACTCGGTACAGTTTCTCCTTCTTTTGGGACACCGCCAACTGCTTTTGCTTGTCCCTCGGGTTCCGTTTTTCGGGCATTTCCAAATGAACCCGCTCCGCCAAATATTTCACTGCGTCCATAAAATCCAAATTCAAGGCGGCCTCCACAAACTGTATCACGCTGCCTCCCGCACCGCAGCCGAAACAGTGAAAAATCTGCTTGTCTCGGGACACGGACAGAGAGGGAGATTTTTTGTCGTTGTGAAGAGGACACAGGCCCATCATATTGTCCCCGCTCCCTCTTAGGGTGGTGAACATGGATATAACCTCGACAATATCGTTCCTCATTACCACTTCGTCCAGAAAATTTTGAAAATCGCTATCCAAATGAGGCACCTCCTTTCGATGTACAGATGTCTATTTGACCCAAAATTTGGGTACAAAGAGTTCTTCGTATCGGGCTACCGCAAGAGGGTCGCTGAGACTCGCTATATAGTCCGCCACGATGATGTGTTTGTCATCCGTTTGACTGTTTTCTCGAATTTCTTTCGGTATCAGATCCAAATCTCTCAAAAGCCTTTCATAGAGGCTTTCTATAATATGCTTGGCTTTTTCTTCCTCGGCCGCAATTACCGATTCGGGATTGGTATAGACCCGGTCGAACAAAAACCGGCGAAGGCCCATCATAGCCTCGCAAACCGAGGGCTCCATGGCAATATCCTCCGGGGAATTGTTTTCGGAATTGTCGGGCGGGGCATCGGTGCCTGCGCTTTCGCTTATTACCGCCTTTATCATCGTATCTATCCTCACCGAGGGACGCTCCCCCAAAACCTTCGTAAACTCCTTCGGTATGTCGTCATCTTTAAGCAAGCCTCCCCGAACCGCATCGTCAAGGTCATGGTTCACATAAGCTATCCTGTCGGATAAGGCCACCACTCTGCCTTCCAAAGTTTTCGGTTTTCGGTTTCCGGTATGATTCACTATTCCGTCTCGAACTTCATAGGTCAAATTGAGGCCTTTGCCCCCTTCCAAAACATCCACAACCCGAAGGCTCTGCTCATTGTGCCTGAAGCCTCCCGGGCAAACGTCGTCGAGGACTTTCTCGCCCATGTGGCCAAAGGGAGTGTGCCCCAAGTCGTGGCCCAAGGCGACAGCCTCCGTCAAATCTTCGTTTAGGCAAAGGGACCGCGAAATGGTCCGAGCTATTTGCGCCACTTCCAAAGTATGGGTCAGGCGGGTTCTGTAGTGGTCATCCCGAGGCGACAGAAAAACCTGGGTCTTGTGTTTTAGACGCCTGAAGGAATTTGAATGGATAATTCTGTCCCTGTCTCGCTGAAAGCAGGTACGAAGCTCGCAGGGCTCCTCATTTTTGCGTCTGCCCTCGGAGTCCGCACTGCACACCGCTTGTTTTGACAAATACTCCCGCTCTCTTTTTTCAAGCATCTCTCTGACGTCCATAAAATCACTCCTACAGTATTTATTAAACAGAAAAAACGTTTTTCCTTTTATTTAATCCGTTGACAAATCCCCATATTTATTTTATTATATATTCAAAAGAAGCCCCAAAGGAAAAGGAAGAGGATTATGAAAAAACTTCCGCCTCGCTTGGAAAAAATAGCAAGCCTCGTGACCGAGTCGGAGATTGTTGCCGACATCGGCACCGACCACGGCTGCTTGCCCGCCGCTTTGATTGAGAGAGGGATTGTGAAAAAAGTCATTGCATCGGACATTGCACCGGGACCTCTCAAAAGGGCGGAAGAGACTCTCCTCCGCCGGGGAGTGACGGATAATATCGAACTCAGGTTGGGATTCGGCCTTGATACCGTCAGAGAGAGCGACGGAGTCGACACGATAATCATAGCCGGGATGGGCGGAGAAACCATAGCAGGCATTTTGGAGCATTCGCCGAAAATCGTTGGCAGTGCGAAATTGATTATCACCCAGCCTATGTCGGCCCTTGAGGAGTTTCGCACCTATATATACGGGGCGGGATATTCGGAAATTCGGGAGTATCTTGCCCTTGAAAAAGAGAAGATATACAATATTTTTGCAATGTCCCCGGTTAAAACCCGCCGGGAGTCTCTCTCGCCCATAGAAGCCCTTGCGGGACGAGATATCCTCAATACCCGACCGGAGCATTTTGACAAGTATATCCGAAAAATCATATCCTCCCAAAAGACGAAGGCTGCAAGTCTGAGTCGCTCATCGTCTCCGGAGGCCAAAGCAGAACTTGGGCGGACGAAAAAGCTTTTGAAGGCCCTTGAGATTGCATCGGAGGGGATTGATTTCGAAAACCAAAGGGAGTCTTTGGGATAATATATATTCAATACTCATAGCCTGCAAATAAAAAGTCAATCAACAGGAGGGATTTTTATGTCCGTTACGGTAAAACAAATAGCGGAGTGTATCGAAAGGCTTGCCCCGCGGGAGTTGGCGGAGCCCTGGGACAATGTGGGACTTATGGTGGGGGATTTTGATAAAAGAGTCGGATCCGTCTATATTGCCCTTGACGGCACCAGCCGCAACATTCGGGAGGCCATATCCCGCAGGGCGGATATGATAGTGACCCATCACCCCCTGATTTTCACTTCCGTCAATCGGGTGGTCGAGCAGGATGTGACAGGCAGTGCAATCATCAATCTTATAAAAAATGGCATTGCCCTCTACAGTGCCCATACCAATTTCGATGCGGCAAAGGGCGGTATGAACGACATCCTTTGCGAAAAACTCGACATAATCGACACCCGAAGTTATTACGATTCCGAGTGTGTTGACGGGGCGGGCAAACCCCTCGAAAACATCGGAAGAGTGGGCCGTCTGGACAATCCGACGGAACTTGCGGACTATGCCTACTATGTGAAAAATGTTCTCGGCTGCGCCGCCATAAGCTACACCGGTGACCCTACCGAAGTGGTGACCACCGCCGCCGTGTGCAGCGGCAGCGGAGGGGATTTGCTCTATTGCGCCTACAATGCGGGAGCGGATGTTTATATCACCTCGGAAATCAAACATCACGAGGCGCAGCTTGCCCTGGAATTGGGAATTAACCTGATTGATGCGGGGCATTTTGAGACGGAAAATATCATCTGCGACTTTATGGCAGACTACTTGGGAGAGGCCTTTCCGGAATTGGAAATATTCAAGTCAACCGCCACTCCATACAAAACAAGATAAATCAAAAGCATGGCCCCCGTCGTAGCCATGCCTTATTTTTTGAATTTATGCCGCCTCTATTTAACTTCCACGGAAGCGGAGAGGGGCTCGTTGTTTTCGCCCCAGAGATAGGCTTTTGCAGAGCAGCCTTCGGGTATGTCAAAATCGCTTATACCGAAGGTTGCATTCTCTCCCGCAGGGATATTACGGGTTTCGCATTTAGTCAAAACATCGTTTTTGTCATAGGCCGCTATGTACAAAACGGCGGCTGTTTCGGGTTTGCTGACGACGATTTTCCCGTCGGATACACCCAAGACAGGAGGGCCGCTCACTCCCACATTGTCAAGATACATTTCATATCCTCCCGCCCGTTGGAAGTGGAGCTGATTTACGGATACGCTTTTGTCGAAGTCAAATGCGGCTTCGAAAATCGGAGCCTCGGTAATGTAAGTCTCGGTTACGGAGTTGTATTCGCCGTAGGGCCTAAGGGAAAACGTCCCCGTCCCCGTGTCATAGTCAAGGCTCATTTCCGCTTTGTACCACTTGTCAAGCTCAAACTTGGCATCGGATACGGGTGTCTTGTCTTCGGGCCTCGATACCAAATTGCCTCCTTCCGCCAAATCATCATGATCCTCATAAAATCCCAAATCATGCTGGGCATAGTAGCTCTTGATTTTAACGGTTTCTCCGCTGCCGTCAATACCGTTTAGCATAAACCTCGCACCCGCTTGGCTGTTCACGTTTTCGCTTTCGTTGCTGCGGGTGAAAAAGTCGGCGGTTATATTCAAAACTCCGCGGTTTTGGGGAGCAAAGTTCCTTGTTGCCTCGCCCCAAAACAGTGCGGCCTCACCTATATTGCCGCCTGCCGGATTGCCTCTGTCGGAGAAATTAACGGGGCCGCTTCCTTCCGGGAAGTACCAATTGGCATTGTCAAACTTCGTATCATAAAAGGGAATTCCGTTGTCTTGGGGAGGCGCCACATCGGATGCTCCGTTCAATGACAATTTACTGAACTTGGCCGTTGAGAAATATTCCTTGGTTGAGACACCGTTTGCCGAGTCGGTGGCAAGGCCCACATACATCACATCGGGCAGGTTTTCGTATTCAACTGTCACGGCCTGGCGGTCGTTGTCGGTCCAATTCGTTCCCGTGTTGGACACGCTGAAAGTCAAGGTATTGCCCTGCCTTTGAATCCTCATATACTTGGGCATGCTTCTGCTGTGCTTATCGTCCGAATTGTCAATGCTTGCGCCGCTCCTGTCTTTGAAGTATATCTCTTGACTTGCGGTTTTGTCGGCCTTTCGGGTCAGGATTTTGGCGTTTTCCCCGTTTTTGGCCCAGCCGTCTCCAATCATGGCCATGGTATTGCCCGGTTCCAATCCCGACCGAACCATAAGTCCGCTGACCTGCTGATTCTCGAATTTGGGAATTTCCTCAACTCTGACCGTTGCGTCAAAATCGCCCGTCAACTGTTTATACATAAATCCGCAGCTGTCCGTTGAATCCGTCGTAAGGCGTCCCGAGCCGTAGATTGTATACACACCCTTGCTGTCCATGGAGGCGCCCCCCTTGCCCAAATATCCGCTGTATCCGCTCTCTCTGATTTCGGCAAAGGAATAGCTGCCGGGTGCGGCGGTGGCCTTCACATAGACAATGGAGGTGGTGCTCTGGGTTTTTTCTCCTCTTGTGTTTATGGCTCTGCAAGTCAGATAGTGGGTGCCGACGGGAAGCGAAATATTGTCATCTATCTCATTCCCCTCATATTCGGCTATCTTGGTGTTGCCGTCATAGAGCTCCGTTTTTGTGACCGCATTGCCCCCTTGAGCTATGGCGGTGGCCTTGTAATTCACGGTTTCTCCTTCGTTTATAACCGTCCATTCTCCGTTGTCGACAGGAAGACCGTCTATGGTATCGGAGGTTGCCGCGATAGCGGGAGATTGAACTATGATATTCGGATTTGTGGGAGGCGTTTTGCTCTGTTCCTCCGTCCACTCGTTGATATATTCTTCGATAACGGTGTAGCCGCTGTCCAAAATATCCGTCTCGGCCTTGCCGGTATATCCCTTTGAATCCAGCCACTGCTTCGGAATTTCGAACGTGCGTTTCTCGGATTCTACGGGGATTAGGCCTCCCACCTCGCTTGCATTATTGATAACCCGGCCCGTGCCGTTTTTTACGTCGTTTACGATTCGGGCATCCACGGCGTCTCGCCTCGGCAGGGTTGCTCCCGCCGTTTTGAGAACATAATCATATACTTCCTCGGAAGATTTTTTGGCATATGCGAAATCGCCCATATCGATTTCGTTTTCGGAAAATTCCGCACCGCCGTAATTGTTTATAATATCACTCTTTTTGTAATCTTCAATCACGCCCAGGCTTTCCACATAGTTATCGGCAAAATAGAACTTTGACTTGGGTTCACCGTTTGCTCCGTTGTTATAGGGCCCCGTCACATCGAATACTCTTGTGCGAAGGTTGCGGCGGGTTGACGGCCCGTACTTATAGTAGTTCCCCACATAATTCACATTCGAAGGATTTGTCATCATGGTGCCGTCATCGCTTTTCCCCGAAGCATAGGGTTCGGCGCCGTAGGCTGAGTTGGTCTGACCCCAGTCGTATATGATGTTGTTGCTGACCTCGGTGGCCACAAGCTGTCTGTCAAGGCGGGGACTGCGGCTGTCGTGATGGGCCATCAGATTGTTCACATATGTGGCATAGGTGCCGCCCAAAATTCCGCCATAGCCATGGGCCCCTTTTTCATGGTTACTCATTCTGAGGCTCTCACTGCCGATGGTGTTTTGTATGGTCAGATGGTTGCCGACGGGTTCACCGGGTTTTGCATCTTGCGCCGCACCGGCATAGAGAGTCAAAAGCTCGTCCACGCACCAGGAGGCGCTTATATGGTCGAATATGACATTGGTGTTATAGCGGCCGCCTATTCCGTCGGGCTCGCCTCCGTTTTTGTCGGTGGGCCGAACTTTGAGATAGCGGATGATGATATTCTGCACGCCTTCATTTGTGATAACCGAGCCGCCGCTTACGGTTACGCCGTCCCCCGGAGCGGTTTGGCCCAATATGGTTATATTGTCTCGGTTTATCCCTATGTCTTTGGTTAACTCAATGGTGCCGCTCACATCAAACACGACAATTCTGCCGGGTTTTGACACAGCATCCCGAAGGGTTCCTCTTCCCGAATCCCCAAGACTTGTCACATGATAGACCGAGGGTTTTCCTCCCTCACCGATAATTCCCCTGGCGCCGGGAGAGTACTTGCCTCCGCCCTCCGCACCCGGGAAGGCGAGAACGGTGTTTTCCGCCGCTCCGTCGACGGAATCGGCAAAAACAAGGCCCTCGAAGGAGAACAAAACGCACATCAGCGCCGTTATCAAACATAAAGCTTTGATAAATCCGGTATTTTTCATGGCAATTCCTCCCAAAAATGTATAGTTTAATAATATAACAAATCGGCTTGCTTCTCGGATTCGGTCTCAAAAGGATTTTTCGGTTGTTCCGGCCTCCGGGACCGTTTATGAATTCGAGGCCCTAATTCTTTATAAGCTGATTGATGTTTTTGCGGAACTCACCCGGGGTGAGACCATAGGCGGATTTGAACATTCGGTTGAATGTTCGGGTGTTTTCAAAACCTGCCTGCTGGCTGATCAGGGTGAAACTCTCGTTGGTTGTGCGAATGAGCCCCGCCGCATACTCCGCCCGAATCAGACCTATGTATCTTCGAAAGTTCATTTTGAATTTTCGGCTGAAAATCGAGGATATGTAGCTCTCGCTCACATTGAAGTGCTCCGCAAGACTCTTTCGGGTCATGGGCTCGGTGAAATTCTGTTCTATGTATTTTACGATTTTATAGGTAATATCCACCACAGGCCCGTTTGGGTTGCGGCTTAAGGTCAGGGCTTTCAGGAGATAGGACATTATGACGCAGGTCCAGGAAAATGTCACATCAAAGCTCTCCCCCGGGCGTATGTTATTGAGAGCGCACCGAAATTCCTCACAGATATGCTCCCGTTCAACCACGGGATTTTCCGGTCTCAAATCGCTAAGATTCGGAAAAAGCTTTCCGAACATTTTGGGAGCACACATAAGTATCAGCACATCATTGTGGCTTTTGTCTTGTCCGTCCGGGGCGAAAAAGGAATGCAAAATCTCCGGGAAAACAACGGCAAGGCATCCCTCCCGAATTTCATATTCTCCGTTTTCTATACGGAGCCGCTGAATGCCCCTGTAGACATAGACAATTTCGATATATTCATGCATATGCTCCGGATAATTCAGTTGATAATCGTTCCGTTTTACCGTCAAATCCGAGGGCCTTATCTCATAAACGGGAAGCATATTTGCCCCTCCTTTATATCCTGCACTTTTTGTCTTATTTTGTATATATTATGACTTTTATTATAGCAGGATTTGTGGTATATTTCAAGTAGGAAATTATAAACAGTGTGTTAAATTTCAAACAAGGAGGAAAAATTATGAAGTTACGGAAAACGATTTCTATGATTGCCGCAGCGGCGATGATTTTGACCTGTGCACCGAGCATTGTCTCCTTTGCCGCCCCGGAAGAAATTCCGTCCGAGGAAACCGTCGCCGAGCAGAATGTCTCTGCCGAGACGGAGGCGCAGTCCGAGGCCAAGGCTCCCGAAGCGGAAGCCGCCGCGGAGCTGCTGCCCTATCAAGACGAGTCCCTCAGCTTTGAGGAAAGAGCGGCCGACTTGGTGTCCCGTATGACCCTTGAAGAAAAGGCGGCCCAAACCAATGCCAAAGGCGCTCCGGCAATCAGCCGTTTGGGTGTTGGCAAGTACTACTATTGGCGCGAAGGCTTACACGGCGTTGCCCGCCAGGGAAAAGCCACCAGTTTCCCCACCAGCCTTTCCATGTCAAACACTTGGGATACGGCTCTGATGCAAACGATTATGGATATCACATCCACGGAAGCAAGAGCCATTAACCCTACGGACCTTAACTATTGGAACCCCACCATCAATATGGCCCGCGATCCCCGCTGGGGCAGAAATGAAGAAAGCTACGGCGAGGACCCCTATCTTACGGCTCAAATAGGCGGTGCCGCAGTTCGCGGAATGCAGGGCACCGACGAAAAATATCTAAAGACCATGACCACCCTGAAGCACTATGCCGCCAACAACAACGAGGGCGAGCGCCAAACGGGTACTTCGATTATGAATGAGCGCACCATGCGTGAGTACTATTCCCGGGCATTTCGCGACATCGCCAGAAACGACGACCCGGCTGCGGTTATGAGCTCCTATAACGGAACGACAATCTATAAAAACGGTGAAATACTCACATCCTTGGACGGACAAAAAATCGATTACATCGCCTCCAGTGCCAACTCATATTTGCTCAATGACTTGCTTCGCAGAACCTACGGTTTTGGCGGCTTTGTGGTGGGCGACTGCGGAGCTTGGGACAATGCCTTCGGAAGGCAGCCTTTGAGACAGAAGCTCTATCCCGATATCGCTCTTGACAGTATCACGGCCTCAATGACCGTTTCCAAGGTCGTTGCAGCAGGATCCAGCCTTGATTGTTCCAGCGGCGGAAGCGGAACCGGTATGGTGGCATCTGCGGTCGAACAGGGCTTGCTCAGTGAAGAAGTCTTGGACGTTATGGTATACGAGCTTTTCTTGCAGCGTATGAAAACCGGTGAGTTTGACAAGAACCCCAAATATAAGGACATCCCCAAAGATGTGATTGAATCCGACGAAAGTGTCGCACAAGCGGAAAAAGCCGCGGAAGAGTCTTGGGTAATGCTCGAAAATAAAGGCGTGCTCCCTATAAAAGAAAAGAGCGGCGGCTATAAAGTAGCTGTTGTGGGTAATTTGGCAGACAAATTGGTATTGGGTGACTATTCCGGATCTCCCACCAAGACCAAAACGCCGATTCAAGGTATAACCGAAGAAATTCAGAAAAAATATCCCGGTTCGGAAGTGAATCATTTGGGCTCCACACCCGACAATACCAAATTATTTAACATAAAGAGTTTGACATTGGTGCTCAGAGACGGCAAAACCCGAGCCGTTGACCTTTCAAAAGCGGAAAATGTCGCCGGCATGAGCAAGTTAAACGGCGGTTTTAAGGATGTTACCCCACTCGCTTCCGCACTCATAAAAGATGTCGACTTTAAGGATGTTGTTTCGGTAAGGGCGGAATTGTCAACAGGTGATTATACAGGCGGTACTCTCAATATAGCCTACAGTGAAGATAATGAAAGCGGTATAAACGTCGCCAATATAACAGCACAAAAAACCGCCAACGGTGATACATATGTGGAGTGCGAGGCACCCTATACCGGTGAGGACGGCGGATATGTTGGCAAGGCCGGATTGATAATCTCTGCATCGCCTGCGACACCTCCATTCACGGTTGAAAATTATAAGCAGGAATTGGATGAGGCGGATATAATCATCGCCTATGCTTGCACCGTACCCAAACAAGACGGCTTGGGCACACCGGATGCTTCGGAGTCGAAAGATAGGGATTCCTTGGATTTGCCTGCTTCCCAATCTCACGTTCAGCAAATATGCGACGCCTATCCCGATAAGACCGTTGTTGCCATGCAGGCCGTAGGCCAGATAAATGTCGAAAACTTCAAAGACAAGTGCGCAGCTTTGCTGTGGACCTCTTATAACGGCCAGACACAGGGCACGGCTTTGGGCAAAATTTTGATCGGTGACGCCAACCCCTCCGGAAAACTTTCAACAACTTGGTACACCGCTGCGGACCTTGCGAAGATGCCCATAGGCTCTCCCAAAGAGAAGATAGACGGTGTTGACTATAACTTCACAAACTATGAACTGTCATCCGACATAAACAATCCGACAGCAGACTTTCCCGGCAGAACCTATCAATACTATAAGGGAACTCCCGTTTATCCTTTCGGCTACGGCAAGAGCTACACCACATTCGCATATTCGAACGTAAAAATCGACAAAACCTCGGCGGATGCCAACGATACCGTGACCATAACGGCGGATGTTGAAAACACCGGCAGTGTTGCGGGCGACGAGGTTGCTCAGCTCTATATCGCCGTGCCCGGAGCGGACGGCAAGACCCTGCCCTTAAAACAGCTCAAAGGCTTTGAGAGAGTATCTCTGAACCCCGGCGAGAAAAAGACCGTCACATTCAACCTTAATGTAGCGGATGTATACTTCTATGATGAGGCAAAAGGACAAAACTACGTAATAGACGGCGAATATACCGCCAAGGTCGGCGGAAACTCGCAAGATGCGGAAAACAATATCGCTAAATTCAATGTAAGCGGTGATATAGCGGAATCCATAGACAGCGTATACGCTATCCCGTCGGGCATATCCGTTTACAGCGTAAATAACGGCGCTACTCCCGCCAGCAGCTTAAGTGCGCAAGCAAGTGTGACCCTCAAAAACGACAAACTCATAACAGACTTTGGGGCTAATGAAATTACAATCGCATACACCAGCGGCAATACCGATGTGGCCAATGTCGATGAAAACGGAACCGTAACGGCAGGCGCCAAAGAGGGTACGACGATGATAACCGTGACTGCCACCAAAGCGGATGGCAGCAGCGCAAGCTACTCCTTCCCCGTTGTTTCGATGTACAAGGAAGGTATAACGGACCAACAGAGAGCGGATTATCTCGCCCGTATCGATGCCGTTATGGCCGAGTGCCCGGAGGCGGCGTACACTCCCGAGAATTGGCAGACGGTTAAAAAGATATACGACGATTTTGTGGCAGAGCTTAACGCTTCTCTCATAGACAACGGTCTTGAGCAAAAACTGAATGATGCCATAAAGGCCATAAGAGAAGTTCCTCAATATGAACTTGCGGAGGAATATACTTTAAAATCGAC
Source organism: uncultured Oscillospiraceae bacterium (assembly GCA_964617455.1). Lineage (GTDB taxonomy): Bacteria > Bacillota > Clostridia > Monoglobales > Monoglobaceae > Monoglobus. The sequence continues at coordinate 67,432 of CAZTYF010000002.1, forward strand.
CAACGAAAACATCATCGTAGATAATACCATAAACTACAGCGCAACCGGTATCGGTGAGATAACCGCCACCGAAACAACGATAAGCGGAACCGTTACCGAAAGCAGTCCTGCCAAGATTGCCATACAAGCACTCAGCGGAGGAAGCCCAATAACCGGCGGTATCAATTGGGTAATCAAACGCATGGACGGTTCAGGCAGAAAGGATGCGACCATCGATGCGAATACGGGTGAAGTTACTCTTTACACCAACGGCGTATATAAGATTTCTGCGAATGATTATGCAAATAAGAAGTGCGGAACAATGACAGTTCATGCCAACCTCCAAATTGAAGGCGAAAATGCCGACGACGGCGGAGGAGCCAATCTGAATGACGAAAAAGCCGGTGCCAGCGGCGGAAAGGATGCCGGCAATACATCCACCAAATGGTTGCGTTTTGACGGCGTTAAACTTGACAGACTTACCGGAATCAAGTTCAGAGTATCCAAAAACAGCGGAGACAGCGATATAAATGTATCCCTTTCCGCCAATACCGATTGGATTATCGGCACGGCTAAGGCGGCAGCGACCGGTGACTGGACAAAATGGACGGACAGCGTTACGATAGATCTCAATCGTTATGAACTGAGCAAAAAAGACACAAATGAATACGGCTGCGGTTCAATCTATGTTCAGACCAACGGAGCCAACCTTGATTATATGCAGTTGATTTACAATACAGACACCTTTGATTCCGTATCTTTGGGAAACGGAACCGTTGCCGTAGGCACAAACCTTGACTCTGGTACGCTTTTGGCAGCATCGTATGATAATGCGGGAGCGCTTGGGAACGTCAAAACGAATTCAATTACAGGACCCGGAAATTATAAATTCGACGGTTTCAAAGACGGTGACAAAATTTCCCTGTTCGCTTGGAAAGATACCGACACCATAACTCCTTTAACCGACAAAACCAATATAACCTATGCCGAACCCGATAAGAAAGATATGTATGTCTATAACTTCAGCGATCCGTCTTATGACGAATTCTTTGACAGCGCCGGCGGGGCACAGCTTATCGGCGGCTTGGGTCTCAACGGCATAGGCGGCTGGGCAACGGCAAAAGGCGGAAGCTTCACTTACAACGGCAAGAATCTTACCTTTACCCGCGGTTTGCAAGCGGGACGGGGCGGCAGAGACACGGCATGCGTATACTTCACGCCCGACAGTGCAGGCTCCGTAACGGCGATATTCAACGCCTCGGCAGACAGAGTTATGTATGTTGACCAAGAGGACGGCGAAAAGGTTGAGCAGCACGGAGAAGGTAAAATTTCAACGGCACAGATCAATGTGGTGGCAGGCAAACCCGTGTATGTATACGGCGGCGGCTCCAACAAGCAGCTCTATGCGGTAATATATGAGCCCGGCGCATCGGTTGTTCAGGCCACCCCCACACCTACTCCGGAACCGACACCCACTCCGGAGCCCATTCCCGAAGTCGGAAGCGAAAGTTCGATTGAATTTGAAAAGTATGTTGCCTGCTCGCCCACTCCGGGTGAAAAGAGAATTACCACGAGTTCCGTTTCTTCGGCCAGCGGCGGCTTTGTGGTCGACAACACAAGGGATGGAGACATATTCTATTTCGGAGAAGTTAACACCGACAACTTGGTCGGAATCGAACTCAGTGTAGGCACCAAGGCAAACGGTGCGAGCGTTGAATATTATGTGGTTGATATGGCGGGTGCATCTCCGGACGAGGCAATTAAGTCCAAGCTTGTTGAAGCCAACAAGGTCGGAACCCAACCTCTCACGGCAGGCAAGGATTGGAATGCTCTTCAGAATTATCAACTCAGAGTTAAGGGTAATTCGATAGGCGGCACAAAAGGTCTGTTTGTAAAGTGCCTGACAAAGGATCAATATGTGGGCAACTTTGACTATATCAAGCTGCTCTACGGAAAAGTCTCGGCATCATCTGCAAGTGAGATTCTCAAGGCCGAGAATGACTCGGCGGTTGTCACGGCACAAGACAGTGTCGTAACCTCAAAAAACAAATACACAGGAGAGGTTGCAACCGTTGATTTGAGCGAAACTTACGGTGATTTGAGTATTGAAAAACTGACAAATTGGAACGGTATGGTGGCGGCATTGATTGCAAGCGATGACGGGAGCAAGATTTTGACCAGCCCCATGGGCACCGTTTGGTTGGATGCCACACCGGATTACTACGCAGAGTCCGATTCGGGCGCTCCGGAAAATCCCATAATCAACGATATGCTCGAAGCGGATGACCAAATGTATTTGGCCTGCGACGGGGGATGGCTTATCACCATGAACACCTGCTCCAAATGCTCCGTTATCAAGAAGGTCTGCGACTTTGATATCGATGAACTTGAGACGGACGGCGAAACCCTTTATCTTTACGGCAGCGGCGAGACCGCCGAAATCAGCCTCAAGGATGTTCGCCGGGAGGAAATCAAGGGCGATGCGGCAAAAGAGCTCATCGACGCAGGGGCGATTCCCGTTGATGTAAGGTCCCCGGAGGAGTATGCCGAGGACTCAATCGAAGGCTCAATCAATGTGCCGATTGACGAATTTTCCGACTGGCTGGCAACCCAAAGCCCGGAGGAGACTATAATCGTCTATTGCGCATCGGGCAAGAGGGCCGCAAAAGCGGTGGAAATTGCCGAAGACCGGGGATTTTCGAAAATCTACAATGTAGGCAGCATTGAGGAACTCAAATAGGGCAAAATCGGTGAGAGTGGGCGGCGTCCCGTTGCCCTTCTCCCGAAAAATCGGATAATCAACACGAAAAAATTTAAATCAAACAGTTTCTTCCCAATTAAGAAGCCTTCCCGCCCACTCGGCGGGAAGGTTTTCCGCACTCCGAAAGGAAATTACGCAAAAAGGCCCCATCGGGAAAGGTCCCTCTCGGCATAAAGGCTTGGGAGGGAAGTCATAAAATTAAATAAATTCATGGAAAACTCTTGAAATGTGCGGGCCTATGTATTATAATTTTCAGTGCAAACAATCAATTCACATTTGGGAAAAGGAGGGAAATAATATGGGCCTTATCAAGGAATTTAAGGAATTCATCGCCCAGGGCAATGTTATGGACTTGGCCGTTGGCGTTATTATAGGCGGCGCATTCAAGACGATTGTGGACTCGCTGACCAACGACATCATCTCGCCTATACTCGGCTTAATCGGCGGCGTTGATTTCTCAAACCTGACATTCCATCTCTTGGGTGTCGAATTCAGATACGGAAAGTTCATCACCGCCATAATCAACTTCCTGATTATGGCTGCCGTCATCTTCCTTATGGTCAAAGCCGTGAACAAAATCATGAGTTTTGGCAAAAAGAAAGAGGACACCGCGGAAGAAGTCAAAACGAAAATTTGTCCCTATTGCAGGAGCGAAATCGACAAAGACGCCACAAAGTGCCCCCATTGCACATCCGATGTGGAAATTGTCGAATAAAAAAAGAGCCTCGAAAAGCCGCCCCCGAGGGGGAGGCTTTTTTGGGGCCTTATTCTCTGTGGGCCGCATTGTGGCCCGAAACTTTCAGGCGGGAGATTGCTCGGTTCAGGGCCGCTTGGGTTTGGTAGTATTCCTTTATGCTCTGCTTTTGGCGCATAGCCTCCTTGGCCCTGTCCTCGGCCTCCCGGGCCCGTTTCACATCGATTTCCTCCGGCCGCTCCACCGTGTCGGCAAGGAGTGTCACATAGCCCGGCATAATCTCGATGATTCCCGTGCTGACGGCGGCATAATTCCATTGGCCCTCAACTTTGTACCGAAGCTCACCCTCGTTGGTGCAGGTCACCATGGCCTCATGATGGGGCAAAACCCCCACCTCGCCGTCCAAGCCGGGAAACACCAACATCTCGCAGGGCCCGTTATAAAAAGGCCGGTCACTGGCGAGGATATTAAGCTTAAAGGTCTTTGTCTCGCTCATATTTGCCTCCCCGGCTAATCGCCGCTGTATTTTTTGACTTCATCTATGGTTCCCACGTTCATAAACGCATTTTCGGGATAATCGTCCAATTCTCCGTCTATTATGGTTTTAAAGCCCCGAATGGTTTCGCTCAGGGGCACATAACGTCCTCGGATTCCCGTAAAGACTTCAGCCACGAAGAACGGCTGGGAAAGGAATTTTTGAATTTTTCTCGCACGGTAAACCGTGATTTTGTCGTCCTCGTCAAGCTCGTCCATACCGAGTATGGCGATTATATCCTGCAAATCCTTATATTTTTGAAGTATCTCCTGTGTCCTGCGGGCCGTGTTGTAATGCTCCTCTCCCACGATTGCGGGTTCCAAAATCCTTGAGCCCGAACCGAGAGGGTCAACCGCCGGGTATATGCCCTGCTCGACTATTTTCCTCGACAAAACCGTGGTGGCGTCAAGATGGGAGAATGTGTTGGCAGGGGCAGGGTCGGTCAAATCGTCCGCAGGCACATAAACCGCCTGTACGGATGTTATGGAGCCGTCCTTGGTTGAGGTAATCCTCTCCTGCAACTCGCCCAACTCATTGGCAAGAGTGGGTTGATAACCTACGGCGCTGGGCATTCTGCCAAGGAGAGCCGAAACCTCGGAGCCCGCCTGAATAAACCTGAAAATATTGTCTATAAAAAGCAGCACGTTCTGCTTTTTGACATCTCTGAAATATTCCGCCATGGTGAGTCCCGTTTGAGCCACCCGCATACGGGAGCCGGGGGGCTCGTTCATCTGGCCGAAAACCAAAGCCGTTTTGCTGATAACTCCCGATTCTTTCATTTCGTGCCACAGGTCATTGCCCTCTCTTGAGCGTTCTCCCACACCGGTAAATATGGAATATCCGCCCTGCTCGGAGGCAATGTTGTGTATCAATTCCTGGATCAGCACGGTTTTTCCCACGCCCGCACCGCCGAACAAGCCGATTTTGCCGCCTTTGGCATAGGGCGCCAGCAAATCTATGACTTTGATCCCCGTCTCAAGCACCTCAACAACCGGGTTCTGTTCCTCAAAACTCGGCGCTTTGCGGTGTATCTGCCACCTCTCCCGGGTTTCGACGGGACCCCCGTCGTCAATGGGCTCACCCAAAACGTTAAACATCCTGCCCAAAGTCTCTTCTCCCACGGGCACGGAAATCGGGCCACCCTCGGAGGTGACATTGAGGCCCTTTTTGAGGCCCTCGCTGGCAGACAGCATTATGCAGCGCACAACGCAGTCGCCCACGTTTTTTGAGACCTCCATCACTTTTCTCTCGTCTCCGCAATCCACAAATAGGGCATCTCTTATGTTCGGCAAATCATCGGTGGTCTCAAAAGCCACATCAACAACCGGTCCCGCAACCGATACGATTCTTCCTGTGCTCATATATTTATCTCACCCCTATTTCCTGTGTTTGGCCCCGCTCACGACCTCGCTTATCTCTTGGGTTATGGCCGCCTGCCGAGCGCGGTTGTAGTCCAAATACAGCTCCTGTATCATATCGTTTGCGCTCTCGGTGGCGGAATCCATCGCCCGCATCCGAGCCGCCTGCTCCGCCGCAAAGGATTCAACCATGGCCCCGTACAGCACGCCTTTGGCATACCTGGGGACAAGGTTTGTCATAACCTCCTCCGGAGACGGGTCAAAGGTGGCGGTGGCATGGATTATATGCTCCCCCTGTTTCTTAAGGTCGCTGAACTTGGTCCTGCGGAAGGGCAAAAGCTGCAGAACTTTGGCCTCCTCTTTCATTCCGGAGGTCTCGGCGGTGTATACAACATACACATCGTCGAGCTCCTCTTTTATGAACTTGTCCAGCATCATATTGGCTATATCTTCTGCCCGATAAAGTGTGGGATTTTGGGCAGTGTATCTGAAATATTGCTCATAGGGTATTTTCTTTCGGGCAAAATACATCCTGCCCACCTGCCCTATGATAAAGAGTTTGATTTCCCCGCCTTTTGATATTTCTTCCTCGGCAAGCTTTAGGACATTGTGATTGTATGCCCCCGCCATACCCTTGTCGCCGCTGATTATTATATATCCCTTTTTTCGGTTTTCGTTGGGGATTTCGTCGCGGCGGTGAAAATACGGATTGCTGGTGTGGGGCGTCCGCCTCAAAATATGCGCAATAGTGTGCTGCAAAGTGAAGAAATAAGGCTCCGTGTCGTCAAGTTTCTTCTTGGCCTGTTTCATCTTGGATGAGGCGATGAGAAACATGGCATTGGTTATCTTTTTGATTTCTTTGACACTGTCAACTCTCTCTTTTATTTCGCGAATATTCGGCATAACACCGCTCCTTTTCCCCACTTCGGGGAAAGCCTCACAGTTCGGGCTCCCCGAATTTTTCGTCTATATACATTTTGCAAAGCTCCGCAATCCTATCCTCGTCCTTTTCCGAGATTTGCCCGGTTTCCTCTATGGATGCCACCAGCTCAGAATCGCACAGGGCCGCATAGTCCGGAAATTCGTTTCTGAACCGCTTGATACCGTCCAAGGGAATATCAAGGAGCATCTTTTTCTTGACGGCCACCAAAAGCAATACCTGGGCCGTCATGGAGAGGGGCTTGAGAAGGGGCTGTTTCAAAAGCTCCATGGTCCTGTCTCCGTTGGCCAAAAGGTCTTTGGTGGCAGGGTCCAAGTCGGAACTGAACTGAGTGAAAACCTCCATTTCGCGGTACTGGGCCAAATCGATACGCAGAGCTCCCGCTGCGGTTTTCATCGCTTTGCTTTGAGCCGCGCCGCCCACACGGGATACGGAAAGACCCACATTGACTGCGGGACGCATTCCGGCGAAAAACAGCGAACTTTCCAAAAAAATCTGACCGTCGGTTATGGAGATAACATTGGTCGGTATGTATGCCGACACATCCCCCGCCTGGGTTTCTATTATGGGCAGGGCGGTGATGGAACCGCCGCCTCCCGCCTCATTCAGCCGCGCCGAGCGTTCCAGGAGTCTTGAATGGAGATAAAACACATCTCCGGGATAGGCCTCTCTGCCGGGCGGCCGCTCAAGGAGGAGGGACATGGTGCGGTATGCCACCGCATGTTTGGATAAATCGTCATACACAATGAGCACGTCTCTCCCTTGGCGCATAAAATACTCCGCCATGGCCGTGCCCGCATAGGGCGCAATGTATTGAAGGGAAGCCAAATCCGAAGCTGTTGCCGTCACCACGATGGTATAGTCCATAGCTCCGCACTTTTCAAGGTCTCCCACAAGTTTCGCGACAGTGGACACTTTCTGGCCTATGGCCACATAGATGCATATCACACCTTTGCCCTTTTGGTTCACAATCGTATCCACGGCAATGGCGGTCTTTCCCGTCTGCCTGTCGCCTATAATCAATTCCCTTTGGCCGCGGCCTATAGGGAACATACTGTCTATTGTCAAAATCCCAGTTTCAAGGGGCACGGACACCGGCTGCCTGTCGATTACTCTGGGCGCCGGGCTCTCTATGGGATAGAAATCGGAGCGGGCAATTTCACCGCCGCCGTCTATGGGCTCTCCGATTGCATTCACCACTCGGCCTATCAAGGCGCTGCCCACGGGCACTCCCGCGTCTCTGCCGGAGGACTTGACCTTCGAGCCCTCATGAAGCCCATAGTCGCTGCCCAAAAGAACGCAACTGACAGTGGACTCCTCAAGACCCAAGACCATACCCTTGACTCCCGTCTCGAAAATAACCATCTCTCCGTAGGTGGCGTTGCTGAGACCGTTTACGATAACAATACCGTCTCCAAGCTCCGCTATGACACCCACATCCTCAATGGTCATTTTTTTGTCAAAGGCATCAAGCTCACTTTTGAGCACGGAGGCTACGGAGGCTATATCCGCTCCCGTTCCTTTGCTGCGCTTCAGCTTTTTGCGCATCTGCTCAAAGGCGCCTGCGGCACTGTTGTCATATACCTTGTCCTGCACCGTGAGCCTGTAGCCCTTAAGGAGGCTCTTGTTTTCAACCAAGTTCAGCTTAATGCTTTTGACCTTATATCTGTGGAGCAGGGTCTCCTTCACATATTCGATTTCCCGCTCCGACAACTCCTCCGCATATTCCAAGGTGCAATCTATAACCGAATTGCGCCGCCTGCGCACGGACATATAGGCGTCCTTGAGGGAATCAAAAACCTCCATATCGCCATTGTCGAAAATATCGCGGATTATGTTCTCAAATCCGCCGGTGAACATCTGGTCGATGGATGTGTTTTTGTGGGCGAGGCTTATTTTCGGATCATTCAGAATATCCTTGAAATCCTTGGATTCAAGGGGAGCGAAATCGCTGTCGTCAAGATAGGGACAGAGGTCAAAGAGAGCCTCGCCGTAACTCAGGGCGGCCTTTCTAACGTCACTCATCGTCCTCACCTACCTGCTTCAAAAAGCTGCTGATTGAACTTTCGGAAATATCGTCTTCCTCCACGGCCTTTTGAGCGGCTTTCAGGGCCACATCCACGATTTCGGAACGCATCTCCTTCATGGCCTGCTGCTTTTCCAATTCGGTTTGCTTTTCGGCAACTTTGACAATATGGTCGGCGTCCCTTCTGGCCTTGTCGAGGATTTTGTCTCTTTGCGCTTTTGCGTTGTCGGTGGCCTCTTCTATTATCGCATCGGCACGGGAACCTGCGGTTTTAAGTTCCTCGGAATACCGAGATTTCAGCTCTTCGGCTTCCTCTTTCGCCTTGTCCGCATCTTCCATTGACTTCTTTATCTCATCCTTGCGCCTGTCGATAATTCGCATCACCGGCTTGAACAAAAATATGCGCAGCAAAATGAAAAGAACGATAATATTCACAAAGGTCCAGATTATATTCCAGTTTAAGTTGAGCATCCGCATCGACCTCCGTTATAACTTAATTACAACCCCAAGCGATGTCTATCCCAAAAACAGGATAATCATAATCGCAATAACAAAGCCGTATATGGCGGTAGCCTCCGCCAATGCACAGCCCAAGAGCAACGCCTTGTTGATGTCGCCCTTTGCTTCGGGCTGCCTTGCAATGGCCTCTGTGGCCTTTGAGGTGGCAATACCTATGCCTATACCGGCACCTATTCCCGTCAGAGCTGCAATACCGGCTCCCAATGCTATCATTGCTCCCATAATGAACATCTCCTTTTTTATATTTAAAATCGATTGTCTAAAAATTTACTCAAGCAAATCGGTCTTCGGTTCCGAAAAATGTACACCGACGCCCGACGTCCAAGGCGGCGCTAATCGGGCTCTATGGCCTCGCCTATATACAAAGATGTGAGGAAGACGAACACGTAAGCCTGAAGCAGTCCGTCGAATATATCAAAGTAAAAACTGAAAGGCAGAGGTATGATCACAGGCACAACCGCCTTGATAAGCTCCATAATCACAAAGGAGCCCAACACATTTCCGAACAGCCGCATACAGAGGGAGAGGGGCTTTATCACAAGTTCGAGTATGTTAAAGGGCAGCATAATCGCCGTGGGGCTTTTGAAACTCTTAAGCCAGCCACGGGTTCCCTTGGCGTTTATGCCCGCCGCCTCCACCAACACAATGCTCATAATGGCAAGGCCCGCCGCCACATTCAAATCCTTCGTCGGAGGGGTCAGACCGAACAGGCCCACTATATTGGCGCAGCCGATATAAATCAGCACGGTGCCCAAGTACGGAATGTATTTCTTCCCGTTTTCACCCAAGATTCCCGTAAAGAAATTGTATATCCAGCATACGAACATTTCGATAACGGTTTGCAGCCTGCCGGGCATCAAATCAAAACCTCGGGTAAAAATGGCGCAGAATATCACAACAACCGCCATAATCCCCCATGTCACCACCACCGACTGGGGAATGGGTATCCCGCCGAATATGGGCACGGTGAATGCGATTTTGGTCTCGTTGATTTTTTCGAACATTTCCGCCGCTATACCTTCCACTTGTTTCGCCTCCCGACTTTTCGCAATCCGCAAGCTTCCTCAAAACAAAAGAGAAAACCACCGATAGGGAATCATCATTGATTTTCTCCGACTTTATTATCCTGTTATTATGCTACCGATTCTCTGTCAAAAACTCATCCGCCGATTTTCGAATTTATTAAGGGGATCCGATTCGGCGGGTCTTTTGTTCTCCCGACATTATCTCAAAAAATTCGTGATTTGTCAATATTTAATAGGGATTATTTTAAATATTTTTTAAGTTCCGGCAGATTGAGCTTAATCTCCTCTGCCACCCATCCCGCTATTTTGTCTGCTCCGAAGATATTCAGGTGAGTGTCGTCATTGTCCCCCCGCTCGTAAAATTGGGAGTTCAGGAACTCCGGATTATACATAAACCTCGAATCGTGGGGTTTTATGATTTTATAGAGGCTCTTTGCTTCCTCAAGACCCACTTCGTTAATCCAATCGTTCACCCGCTTATAAACATCAAGCACGGGCACGCCCGACTCTTTCCCCAAATCCTTTGCCGCATTGACATATTCTTCCAAACTTTCATCGGATGTTTTTCTGCGGCTGACGGATGTGGCGATTATGGGTGTGGCCCCCGCATCCCTTGCGATTTTTATATATTTGCTCAAAAGGTTTTTATAGGAACCTTCCTCCTTTGCGGAGCCCTTTGCGGGAGCGTATCGGTTTTTGTCAAGCTCTTTGGAATCGTTGTGGCCGAACTGGATAATCACAAAATCCCCCTCGGCGATGTTGGCCTTGAAGAGTTTAAAGTTGTCCTCCGTCATAAAACTCTTTGCGCTTCTGCCGCTCATGGCGATGTCCAGGACCAAAATGCGGCTCTCGTCAAAGTATTTGTCAAAATATTGGGCCCAGCCTGTTTGAGGGAAGCGGTTGTTCTCGCCGGAGTGGGGATAGGGGCTGGCGGTGGAGTCTCCGATTACAAAGAGAATCGGACGTCCCCTGCGCTCGATTTTGGCCTCGGCCTTCTCTTGCCTCTTTCCGCTGCCTTTGAGAACGGTCAGGTCAAAGCTTTTGCGGATTTCTATATCGGGATAGTCCTGATAGGAAAACAGAGCCGTGATTGTGACTTTCTTCTCCTCGGGCATACAGACAACCGCACCGGAGGTGGATACGGACTCCGGGTTGCTGCTGAGCCAGGAAACATCCGCATATCCCAAAACCGTGTTTCTGCCGTCCCACAGATTCAAATCCCCGCAGACTCTCTCCTCGCATTCGTTTTCAAGCTTCACTTCCGCAAAGTTGATGCCCTCAATCTCTTTTTGGAGCTCCTCGTATTGCTCTTTGGTATAGGTTTTCACAAAACTTCCCCCTTATTGTTTCACATCTGTTCTCCGTAAAACTCCGGTATGAATTCGGCGCCTTCCGCACCGTCCTCCTGGATGTACATATTTTCCATACCCAAGTCCCGACAATAGTCAACCAAAGCCTCGTAATGGTCTCGGTTCAGGTTTTTGCCCAGCTCGGGAAACTTCTCCCCCACTCCGGGCATTACGGTATACTGGCTCATAAGGCTGATATAGATATCCTCTCCGTAGGTTTTATATAAAAAGTCAATGACTTTTTTGCTGTCAAAGAGGAGCCCCGGAAGCATCAGGTGCCTCACAATAACTCCGCTCTTTATCATGCCTTTTTCGTCAAATGCGACGGGTCCCGTCTGTTTCACCATTTCCTTGAGGGCAGCGGCGGCAATTTTCGGATAGTCTTCCGCTCCCGAATATTTTCGGGCAAGGTCCCCCGAAAAGTATTTAAAATCCGGCAGATACACATCCGCAATGCCCCCGAGCATCTTCACGGTTTCGACTTTCTCATACCCTCCGCAATTGTACACCACGGGAAGGTTCAGTCCCTTTGATTCGGCAATTTCCAAGGCTTCGATTATGCCGGGGAGATGCTGAGTGGGAGTCACCAAGTTTATATTGTGAACCCCCATAGCCTCAAGCTTCAAAAACCGCTCCGCCAGCTCCGAGGCAGACAATTCGATACCTTTGCCTCCATGGCTTATTTCCCGATTTTGGCAGTATACGCACCTCAAGGTACAGCCCGAAAAGAACACCGCTCCGGAGCCTTTGTCCCCGGATATGCAGGGCTCTTCCCAGTGGTGGGGCCCCCATCGGGCGATTTTGATTTTGCCTCCCTGTCCGCAAAATCCGAGCTTGCCGTCCCTCCCTTCGGAACGGTATACGCCGCATCCCCGGGGGCAGAGAGTGCAAGCGGGTATTGTACTCATAGGCAGCACCCAAACCTCTTCGGAAAAATCACTTTGTAATATCTATGTTATATTTCTATTTGTACTTCCGCAGCTTTATCAGGTAAATCACAAAGGCAATGACCAAATAGGCAACAACTCCGATAATGAGCAGATATATGTTCCAGTAGGAAGAAACGGTTTGGCTCGGGTTTCGGGTGATGATACGCACAACTTTCTCAAGAGGAATTCTGAGCCTGTTATAGAGAGCAAGCCACAGACTTCCCAGAGCGCACACTCCCAAAAAAATCGAGTAGTTGCGGGCTCGGGCGCAGTTCTTTATAACCTTTGTCTTGCCCAAGGTAAAAAGGACGATGGCGCCCAGGGCGAACAATCCCGTCAAGACCCATGCCACGGACTGCATATATATCAGCACGGAGGGTGTTCTGTAAAGCTTTCTGAGTATCAGCAGCACAATGATGGCCAGCACTCCGAAACTTAGGTTTATCATATACCAATTGGTGAGTTTTTCGGCTTTTGCTTCCTTTTCGCCGGTATGGGAGTTCTTTCTTTTGTTTTTTTTGTTTGCCATTGTTCTCTCCTTTTGCGTTATTTCATATTTCGCCCAATTCATACATAACCACGGACAGAGCCGCCACGGCTGCGGTTTCCGTTCGGAGGATTCTTTTGCCGAGGCCTGCGGGATAAACGTTTTCAAGTTCCGATAAGGCCTCCGTCTCCCTTGCGGAAAAGCCTCCCTCGGGACCGATGATAATTCCGACGGTTTCAAAACCTCGGGCAAGGATTTCTCTCAGGTTTCTCCGGCCTTTGTGGCCCAACTCTTCACAGAGCATAATAACCCCGTCAATGCCTCCGATGATTTCTTTCATCTCGCTTAGGGATACGGCATCCGAAACTTTGGGAATTATCCCTCTGCCGCACTGTTTGGCGGCCTCTCGGGCGATTTTGTTGAGCCGTTCCGTCTTTTGCCTGCCCTTTTCCCCCGAGGGAATTTTTGCCACGGAGCGGTCGGCTCTGTAGGGCACTATCCGGGCCGCTCCCAATTCCACCGCCTTTTGGACAATGGTCTCAAGCTTGCCCGCTTTGGGAATTCCCTGAAAGAGGGTGACCCGAACTTTCGGCTCATATTCCGATTTTCTTTCGGACAGGATTTTCGCCTCTATTCCGTCCTCGGCCACTCGGGCTATCTCCGCCTCGAATTCCCTTCCCGTGCCGTCAAAGACGAGGACTCTGTCTCCCGGACCCATTCTCAAAACTTTTGAGATATGGGCCGCATCTTCTTTTATCTTTATCAAAGCCCGCTCCGGTCGTATGTTTTCGGGCTCCGTGAAAAACCTTCGCATTATCGGTTTGTATATCCTCCCCGGGGAGGTCTGCCCTTGCCCCGTCTGTTGTTCCTCTTGGGGGGACGGCTTTTGCGTTCCCGAGGCTCGGCTGCCGCTTCGGAGCCGCCGCCACGGTCCGACTCCCTCTTTCCGCCTTTGCCTCGGCGGTTTTTTTGAGGCTTTTTCTCCTCGGGCTCATCTTCCTTTTGTTCATCGACGGCGGAGGCGGCAAAGATGAAAGCGGCGCTTTCTTCCTCGGCCGCTTTGGCCTCTTGAGCCTCCCTTGCTTCCCTCGCCCGTCTCTCCCGAACTTCGTCCAAGGACACGGTGGGCTCCTTACCCACTATATTGAACTCGCCGGGTTTGTAGGTTTCGTATTTGTGGCCTTCCTCTCCGTCCATTTTGACGAAGACCAGCCTCTTGAGAGTGTTGGTGTCCGCCACCACTCCGGTGCCTTCCGGGGTTTCCACCTCATCGCCTTTGTGAGGCATACCTTTCAGGGCATCGTCATAGGCCGCCTGCTCATATTGCAGGCAGCACATCAATCGGCCGCAGACTCCGGATATTTTCGCGGGATTCAGGGACAGTCCCTGCTCCTTCGCCATTTTTATGGACACGGGGCGAAAATCGTCCAAAAACGTGCTGCAGCACAGAGGCCTTCCGCAAATGCCGAGGCTTCCAATCTGTCTGGCTTCGTCCCGCACACCTATCTGGCGGAGCTCTATGCGGGTTCTGAACACCCCCGCCATGGACTTCACAAGTTCCCGAAAATCCACTCTTCCGTCTGCCGTAAAATAGAACAAAATTTTGCTCCTGTCAAAGGTGTATTCCACATCTATGAGCTTCATGTCAAGGCCGTGCTGTTTAATCAAATCCTCGGCAATGACCCGAGCCTCTTTTTCTTTCAGCCTGTTTTCCTCATCCTGCATTTTGTCCGTAATGTTCGCAGCCCGCAGGATTTTCTTGAGGGGCGCCTTGATTTCCTCTTCCGTCACTTCCCGATTGGGGATGGACACCGTGCCCATTTCAACTCCTCCCGCCGTTTCCACCACGACCATGGTGCCATAGGACAGCTTCATTCCGCAGGGGTCAAAATAATACGCCTTTCCGGAGTTGTTGAACCGTACTCCAACTATTTCAGCCATGTATTGCCTCCCGTATTTCATATGCCATACAAAACATAATCGTATTTATGTTTCCGGCATTGGTATTCATTGCCGATTTCTGTACCGAATATATCTTTTCATATTTTTTCGCCGCTTCCAGCATTTTCACCGTTTTCCGCTCCGTCAAAATCGAAGCGAGCTTGCGGAGTTCATCCTCCTTGTCGGTGTTTAGAATGCTTCCGGCGTTTAACTTAAAATGGACCAAATCCAAAAGAAAACTTCCGAGCACTCCGAATATGAATTCGGCTTCCTTTTTCATGGCCTGCAAGAGCCTTGAAAACTCCACCATATTCCTGTTGTTGTTCTCGGTCATTGCCACAAGTCCCCGTATCATATTGTCCCGAAACTCTATCATATCCTTGCCGAATTCCAGGGCGGTGCCGATACGTCCGCCTCCCGCAATGGCCCTTTTTTCCGCCTCGGAAGGATCCATGCCGCAATTTTCCGTCAGATAGTCTTTGACTTCCTCGGTCTCAAGAGGGAAAAACCTGAGTACCGCGGCCCGGGACAAAACCGTGGGCAAAAACCTGTTCGGGTTCTCGGCTATCAGAATGATGGTGCAATAGGAAGGGGGTTCCTCGAAAATCTTGAGCAGTGCATTTTGAGCTTCGGAAGTCATCATATCTCCTTCGGGCATAATCATAAATTTGCGCCCGCCTCCGTTGGGCCTGATATATATCTCCTTCTGCATTTTGTCTATGGTTTCCACGGCAACTCGGCCCGACTTTCTTTCAACTTCCGCCCATTTATTTGTGACAATCACAATATCCGGGTCTATTTCTCTCTCGGTGCCTACGGCGGCTCGGGCAAAACACATGGCGGCTGTCTTTCTGCCAACCCCTTTGGGTCCGCAGAAGATATAGGCATGGCCAATCTTACCGGTTTCGAGAGCGTTGCTCAGAATCTTTTTCACATCGTCGTGGCCTTTCAAATTTTTGAACACGCCCTCATAATCCGCTTTTTGCTCCGTCAACCCTTGTTCACTCCCTCCGACACAACCTCAATCATGTCCGTATCGGTATTGTTGCTCAGATACTCAACCACCTGAGGCGTGATAAGCTGGCCCGGAACCGCAATGGGCACGCAGGGCGGGCATTGACACACAATCTCGCCGCAGACCTTTCCCACCGCCTCGCTGAGGACCGCTTTTGAGGATTCGGCATAGAAAGCCTCTCTCATATCCCCGGCAGGTTGAATGGGGGGCAGGGGAGATATGGACCTTACCGTTTGGGGCTTAAACTCGGTTTTGGAGATGTCGGTTATGGCTCTGTCGACTTTTTCCAAATCCTTGAGGGTGGTGCCTGCCGTGAAATAGAAAAGCACATGCCTCTCATCGGCCGTTTCCGGATATATGCCGTAATCTCTCTTCAAAAGCTCCGCCGCACCATAGCCCGTGATGCCCAGCTTTGAAAAATCCACCACCGTTTTCATTATGTCATAGTCTTCCTCAAGGTTGCTCTTGACAACGCAGGATACATTGTCGAGAACGCCTATTCTGGTCTTTATTTCCGTTATTTTTTCAATCAATTTATCCAGCTCTTTGCCGCCCGAACCGGTCATATAATCTATGGCGCTGTCCAAGGAGGCCAAAAGCATATAGGAGGGGCTGGAGGTCCCCAGCATATTTAAGCATTTTCTGAGCCGTATGGGGGAAATCAGGTTGCTGTTTCCCAAATGGAGCAGAGCTGTCTGCCCCAAAGCAGGCAGCATCTTGTGAGCGCTCTGAACAACCACATCCGCTCCCTGAGACAGGGCGGTTTTGGGCAAGTCGGAGCTGAAGGCAAAGTGGGCTCCGTGGGCCTCGTCGACCATCAGGAACATCCCCGCACTGTGGGCGTGGCGGGCCAATTTCTCAATATCCCCGCAAACGCCGTAGTAATTGGGGGATGTGACGATAACTCCCGTGGCATCCGGATTTTTCCGAATGGCATCCATAAGAGTCACCGTTTGGACGGCGCCGTAAATGCCCGTGTCTTTATAGAACTTGGGCTCCATGAAGACCGGCTTGGCTCCCGCCAAAATGACCGCGGCAATGACGGATTTGTGGCAGCACCTGTCCACCAAGACTTTGCCCCCTTCCGGAACGGAGGCAAGGACGGCTGCTTGAATCCCCAAAGTGGAGCCTCCCACCAAAAGGAAGGTCTGCACCGCACCGAAAGCTTTGGCGGCTCTCTCGGCGCTTTTTTTGAGTATTCCCCGAGGGTCCTGAAGGTTGTCGGTGCCCTCAAGCTCGGTCAAGTCGATACGGAAGGCGTTATGCTTGAACTTGGAATCAAGACTTTCACCGCCGTTATGGCCGGGCATATGGGCCCGCACCGATTCCTTCTTGGAAAACTTGATAAGCTCCTCCAAAAGCGTTTTTTCAAACATAACAGATCCTCCTATATTATAAATTTTTTTAAAAAATTTTAAAAAATATATAATATATAAATTATATATTATGGGCGGCACGGGCATATGAGCCCGCGGATTTTTTCC
>CAZTYF010000002.1:84573-166882 GCA_964617455.1 uncultured Oscillospiraceae bacterium
TATATAAATTATATATTATGGGCGGCACGGGCATATGAGCCCGCGGATTTTTTCCGGTTCGGTTTCATAAGCTCGCCGATGAGCGTTTTTTCGGCCTGCGGGTCCTGCCATATTATTATGGGGCACGGGCATATGAGCCCGCGGATTTTTTCCGGTTCGGTTTCATAAGCTCGCCTATGAGCGTTTTTTCGGCCTGCGGGTCCTGCCATATTATTATGGGGCACGGGCATATGAACCCGCTCTTTAAAATTTTATTCTCTTTGCTATGTAATCCTTAAGGTCTTCTATCTTAATTCTCTCCTGCTCCATGGAATCCCTGTGTCTCACGGTCACGCAGCCGTCGTCTCGGGAGTCGAAATCATAGGTGACGCAGAAGGGGGTGCCTATTTCATCCTGCCTGCGGTATCTCTTGCCTATGGAGCCCGCCTCGTCATATTCGCAAACGAACTCTTTGCACAGGTCGGTGTAGATTTCGCCGGCCTCTTTGGAAAGTTTTTTGGACAGGGGCAGGACAGCCGCTTTTATGGGAGCAATGGCGGGATGGAATCTCATCACAACCCGTGTGTCGTTTTTTTCGGCATCAATAACCTCCTCGTCATAGGCCTCAACCAAAAAGGCCAAGGCGACTCTGTCGGCGCCCAAAGAGGGCTCTATGCAATAGGGGATGTATTTCTCCCCGGTTTCCGGCTCGGTGTATTCCATTTTTTCGCCGCTGTACTCGCTGTGCTGTTTCAAATCAAAGTCTGTTCTGTCGGCGATTCCCCAAAGCTCTCCCCAGCCGAAGGGGAAGAGGTATTCTATATCGGTGGTGGCTTTGGAGTAGTGAGAAAGCTCCTCGGGCCTATGGTCTCTGAGGCGGATGTTTTCCTCGCTTATGCCGAGGGACAGGAGGAAGTTTTTGCAATAGTCCTTCCAATATCCGAACCACTTAAGGTCGGTGCCGGGCTTGCAGAAGAATTCCAGCTCCATCTGTTCAAACTCTCTTATTCTGAAAATGAAGTTCCCCGGGGTGATTTCGTTTCTGAATGATTTGCCCACCTGGGCAATGCCGAAAGGTATCTTTTTGCGGGAAGTTCTTTGAACCGCTTTGAAGTTGACAAATATGCCCTGAGCGGTTTCGGGGCGCAGATAGATTTCGCTGGAGCTGTCCTCCGTAACACCCTGATAGGTCTTAAACATCAAATTGAACTTCCGAATATCGGTGAAGTTGTGCTTGCCGCATTCGGGACAGGGGATGTTGTGCTCGTTTATATAGTCAATCAACTGCTCATCGGTCCAGCCGTCTGCGTTAATGCCGGAAAAATCCTCAATGAGCTTGTCCGCCCGAAAACGGGCCTTGCATTCCTTGCAGTCCATCAGCGGATCCGAAAAGCCCCCCACATGACCCGACGCCACCCAAACTTTGGGGTTCATCAAAATAGCTGCATCCAACCCCACATTATAGGGGCACTCCCGAACGAATTTCTGCCTCCAGGCATCTTTCACATTGTTCTTGAACTCCACTCCCAAAGGGCCGTAGTCCCAGGAGTTGGCCAGTCCGCCGTATATGTCGGAACCGGGATATACAAAACCCCTGCCTTTGCACAGGGCCACAATCTTGTCCATGGTTTTGTCTTGGTTTTGCAATTTTATCAACCTTTCTCTTATGTTTTTCGAACTCCGACCGAGTCAAAAATTCGACGATTTTCCAAATACCAATCTCTAACGATTATAATATAAACCGTTCTCTTTTTCAAGTATTTTTTTAAATTTGTTATACCAAACTTGCAAAAGCACCCTCATGAAACATTGCTCCCTCCCCGATTTCCAACACCATTATAACACACAAACCGTGCCGCGGAGTGCCTTCTTTTCATATTTCGATACGGTGGACAAAATTGTCCTCCAAAGAGGGACGGGAATGTCCTCCAAAGAGGGACGGAAATGTCCTCCAAAGGTGGACAAAACCGTCCTATAGAATAGATAATATAATAAATAAAAGAATAAGAGAGAGTAGATCCTAATTTTGTAATGTCTTTGCCTAAGAATTCCATCTTGATTTACATAGCCCGATTCACACCCAATCCGAAGGGGTATGGAAGAAAAGTTCCCGGGGGTATACACCAAAAGTTCCCGAGGGGTATACACCAGAAGTTCCCGGGGGTATGGAAGAAAAGTTCCGGAGGGGTATACACCAAAAGTTCCACCGGAGTAAATAATAAGAGTAAAAAAGAGAGTAAGAGTAGGAGTAATTCCGAATTTTATAATGCATTTACGGAGAAGTTCAATGTGCAGATCCGATTTGCGGGAAAAGACTCGGTTTTATAATGTGACATGGTGCTATGGATTTAAAACGCCTTTTTTATAAGCCCCATATATTTTTAATAAAGTCAAAAGTGTGAGAATTGTTATACTCTCTCTTACTTCTGCTCTCTTATATTCCCTTCACTTCTCTTCTCTTCCCTTCCCTTACGCAGGTCAAGTCGGCTGCACAAGACTCTCGTCGGAAATCCCTACGCCTGCTTGTTTTGCCTGTCGGCCAAAAGCTGCGCCCGCTTCGGGTTTCCTCCTCTTTCCCACAAAGCGCACTGCGTTGGCGCTTTGCGGGAGCCCTTTATGACGGCTGCACAAGGTAGCTGCCTAAGTCGGCTGCACAAGATGGTTGCACAAGGTGGTTGCCCAAGGCTCTCGTCGGAAATCCCTACGCCTGCTTGTTTTGCCTTTCGGCCAAAAGCTGCGCTCCCAAAAAGCTTAAGCGGAGTGCACTTTTTGGGAAAGAGGAGACGACCCGAAGCGTGTGAGACTTTCGCACTCCGTGCGGAAGCGAACAAGTGTAGGGATCGTCGACGAGGCGAAGCTTTCCTCGCTTGCGAGGAAACGAGCCAAGAGGCGAGTTCCGACGACCTAAGTGCGGGACATTTTGGCGGCATTTTGTATCGCTTCCTCGCTGATACCCGCCTTGCGTAAATTTGCAATCATAGCATCTATGCCTTCCGTGCGGCCTTCCGTACGGCCCCTTGCTTCGCCCACTTTTATGCCTTCTTCACGACCTTCCATGCGAACTTCTTTTTCTCTTGCGTTTTGGATGTATTCTTCATCATACAGTATCGACATAATTCTCTGCACCTCTCTTTCGCGGTTTGTTAAGTATTCCTTCAGGATATCCCTTTCCTTACAAATTCCAATGGTTTCTTTTACGGCCTTTTCGGTCCTGCCGTATTTTTCAACCTGCTCGTCCAATACGTGGGTGAATGCTATATACTGATTGATTATATCGCCCTTTGCGCTTGTGGTTATTACTTTGACTCTCACCTCAATGGCCGCCTCTCGGCCACCGAAAAACTCGTCGGTCAAGGTAATTTCACCTTCCGATACATCTCCGCCGCCCGTGTAGATTACATAGAGTTCCGGTCTCGGAAAATCGATTCGTTTTGTTCCGTAGACATTCACGCCTTCCTTTTCGATATAATCCTGATAGGTGTCCACAAGATACATCAGCGCCCGTATTATTATATTCACGGACCAGGTGCTTTGAGCCTCCGCAAGGACTATGAGCCTTTTGTCAACCATAAAGCCCAAATCGTTATATCGGCCGTTAACCAGGGTGTTTTTCAGGGTTACGATTTCTATCATATCTTCGGTTATGCCTGTCGCATCGGGATGCAGGGCATTATATAGTTTCAGCACATACTTGGTGTTCCCGAACAGATCCGTAAACACGCTGTCTTTCGCATTGTGTTTTATCACCGTTTTGTTATCGCCGGCCATCAAAGCACCTCCTTGTCTTGCTATCGTCTTATGGCTATATTATATCTCATTTTTGAATATAAGTCAACAGGATTTACGTGTCGGCTGCATTGGGCTTACGCTTTGTTGGCTATGTTCAGTGTCACGCCGTATTTTTCTTTAAAGTAGTTTCGGTTTGAGGCTTTTTGGCCTATTATTTTCGACGTTTCCGATGGGGGTGCATATACCGTGTATTCGCAGTTTCGCAGATTTTTTTCGGCTATGTCTTTCTCAATTTTATTCCTGTAGAGCCGACTTACCGCAAGCTCCCCAAAGGCAGAATGGAAGGGACCTGCCACGATGTTGCCCTCCTCCCGCAAATCTTCGCTTGGGTATAGGCCGATGCGGATGACATTGATATGGACTTTTTGAAACCGGTCAAGGATTTCGGCGGAGATATCAACCGCCTCCTCAAGGGTGAGGGGCACATATTTTCCTTCTTCAAAGAGGGTTTCAAGACGGGTTCCCTCAAGGACCAAAGTGGGGTAAATTCGGGTGCAGACGGGGCCTAAGCTTATGATGCTTTCGCAGGTTTTTATGTCCGCTTCCCGGCTTGAACCGTACATGCCCACCATCATCTGAAGACCCAAGTCTATTTGGGCGTCCTTTATCATTTTCGACGCCTCAACCACCCGAGCAAATGTGTGTCCCCGACGGTTGAGCTTGAGAACTCGGTCGTCCGACGACTGAACACCCAATTCGATGGTGGTGACGCCGAACTTTTTGCATTGGGCCATCACCTCGGGGTTTATGTAATCGGGGCGGGTTGACAGACGTATGCCCGTTATTCTCTCATCCCGAAAGGAGCGGGCAACTTCGAAAAACTCCTCTCGGAGCTCGGAATCAAGGCCCGTGAAGCTGCCTCCGAAGAAGGCTATTTCGATTTCCCCTTGGGGATTTTGAATGGTTGACAAAATTTTGCCGATTTCTTCCCGAGCCTCTTTCGGTGTCACGGAAGTCTGAACCCCCGTTATTTTGCGCTGGTTGCAAAAGACGCACTCATGACCGCAGCCTTCGTGGGGGATGAAAATGGGGATGTTGTACTTTTTCTTTTTCTCTTTCATACTTTCAAGGGGATAAAAATTTCGATAACAAACCCGCAGGGGCTATTTGTTCCCGTCTATGTTGCCGAGAGCCTCTTTGGCTGCTTCCTGCTCGGCGCTCTTTCGGGTTTTGCCGCTGCCTCTGCCTATGACTTCGCCTTTGTAGATTGCTTCCACCTCAAAATGGGGGTTGTGGTCGGGGCCCGATTTGCTGAGCAGCCGATAGGCCACCACTTCCCGATTCCTGTCCCGCTTTTGGTAGTAGCTTTGGATTTCGGATTTGTAGTTTTCGATTTCCGCATAGGATGTGTCGCCAATCATATGGCCAAGGGTGTTCATCACAAACTTTCGGGCAGGCTCCATTCCTCCGTCCAAATATATGGCGGCGAGAACCGCTTCATAGGTGTCGGCCAAAACGGAGTCCTTTTTCCTGCCTCCGGACATTTGCTCCGAGCGGCCCAATCTCAAATCTTCTCCCAAGGATAGGGCTCTTGCGGCAATGGCCAAGGTCTTTTCGCAAACCGCATTGGCCCTTATCTCCGTGAGAACGCCCTCGTCTCTGCCCCGGTACTTCTTGTAAATATACTCGGCCACGATGAAGGACAAGACGCTGTCTCCCAAAAATTCAAGGCGCTGATTGCTCTCCGTGCGGTTATCGTTGGCATAGGAAATGTGGGTTGTGGCAAGACGGTATAAGTCTTTGTTTTTAAAATTATAGTCGTATTTCATAAAAATCTCCCAAAGCGTATTTCACAAAAGGCAACAGGCAGCCGTCAAGGCTGCCTATTCCGTGTATTTCTTAATTACAATCGAGGCGTTGTGGCCTCCGAAACCCAGGGAATTGGAAACAGCATATTCAATATCCGCCTTCCTGCCCACATTGGGCACATAGTCCAAATCGCATTCCGGATCCGGGTCTTCCAAGTTTATCGTGGGGGGCATAAAGCCGTCCCTGACCGCCCAAGCGGTTATGATTGCCTCAATTCCTCCTGCGGCGCCCAACATATGTCCGGTCATGGATTTGGTGGAACTTATTCCCATCTTGTATGCATGGTCTCCGAAAACCGTTTTTACGGCCGCCGTCTCATATTTGTCATTATAGGGTGTCGAGGTGCCGTGAGCATTGATATATCCCACCTGCTCCGGTGCGATTTTCGCATCCTTGAGAGCTGCCACCATACATCTGGCGCCTCCCTCTCCGTCCGGGGCCGGGGCTGTGATGTGATAGGCATCATTGGTGGA
The DNA here is from genome assembly GCA_964617455.1 of uncultured Oscillospiraceae bacterium. Lineage (GTDB taxonomy): Bacteria > Bacillota > Clostridia > Monoglobales > Monoglobaceae > Monoglobus. The sequence continues at coordinate 90,624 of CAZTYF010000002.1, forward strand.
GCCGTATCCTATCGCTTCGGCTATTATGCGGGCACCTCGGGCTTTGGCGTGGTCCAGGGATTCCATGACCATAATTCCGCTGCCCTCGCCCATAACAAAGCCGTCCCGTTTTTTGTCAAAGGGAGAGCAGGCTTTTTCGACCATATCGTTTCGGGTGGAAAGGGCTTTCATGGAGGAAAATCCCGCAAGAGCCAATTGATTGATGGTGGCCTCTGCGCCTCCCGTCAGTATAACATCCGCATCGCCTCGGCGGATTGCCAATATGGCCTGGCCGATGGCATCCGTGCCGGAAGCACAGGCGGAAACCGTGGTGAGATTCACGCCTTTGCAGCCGAAAGTTATGGCGATTTGGCCCACAGCCATATTCGAAATCATCATGGGAATCATAAAGGGAGATACCCGACTCGGGCCTTTTTCCAAAAGCTTTATATGCTGCTCGCACAGGGTGTCGATTCCGCCTATTCCGGAACCCACCATAACCCCCATTCGATTGCCGTCCTCGGCTTCCGTGTCAAGACCCGCATCCTCCACTGCGATTCTCGCGGCCGACACGGCGTACCTGACAAAAAGGTCCATCCGTTTTGCCTCTTTTTTATCTATGAAACGGGTGGCATCAAAATCTTTAACCTCCGCCGCCACTTGGCAGGGGAAGTCTTTCGGGTCAAACTTGGTAATCCTGCCGATGCCCGACACACCGTTTTTTATATTCTCCCAAACATTGTCGGTTCCTATACCCACCGGCGTGACTGCTCCCACGCCCGTTATAACCGCTCTGTTCATTTTTTTGTTTCCTCCTCATCCCTGTCGGTGTTGCAATTTTTTGCAAATCATACAGAGCCTTGCTTTTGGCAAAAGCAAGCTTCTGTAGGGTTCAAAGGGGACACGGGGGCGGTAATTGCCGCCCCGAATATCGGAGGGTCGGGAAGTCTCGCTTCCCTCCGCCTCCGCTCTTTGTCAATGGATCCCCTTCGGGCAGACCGAATCAGTCCTGACGGTCTGCAATATAATCAACGGCATCGCCGACCGTTGAAATTTTTTCGGCGTCCTCATCCGGGATTTCAATGTCGAATTCTTCCTCAAGGGCCATCATCAGCTCAACGATGTCCAAGGAATCCGCTTCAAGGTCATCGATGAACGAAGAGTCCATGGTCACCTTTTCCTCGTCAACGCCCAGTTGCTCCACCGTGATTTCCTTAACCTTTTTGAAAATATCCATTTCGTTTCCTCCAATACTCTTTTCCTTTTTATTTTATTTTTTTAATTGTCTTTGTTTATATTTTCTCTTTTCGGGGATTATATCACATAACGAGACCGCCGTCAACATTTATCACTTGGCCGGTTATGTATTTTGCCTCATCGCTTGCCAAGAACACCGCCAAATCGGCAATATCCTCCACTTCCCCGAAGCGGCCCAAGGGAATCGAGTCCTTATACTCCTGCCTTATGTTTTCGGGAAGCTTGTCGGTCATGGGGGTCCTGATGAATCCGGGAGCTATGGCATTGCAGCGGATGTTTCGGGATGCCAATTCCTTTGCCACCGTTTTGGTGAGGCCGATAAGGCCCGCTTTGGAGGCGGAATAGTTGGCTTGACCCGGATTGCCTATGACTCCCGCCACGGAGGCCATGTTGATTATGGCTCCCCGCCGCTGTTTCATAAGGGTCCTTGCGGCCGATTTTATAACATTGAAAGCGCCTTTTAAATTCACCGAAAGAACCGCGTCCCAATCCGCCTCGCTCATTCGCAAAATCAGATTGTCCCGGGTAATACCCGCATTGTTGACGATAACGTCAATACTGCCGAATCTGTCCTTGGCGAATTTTATCAGTCTGTCGGTGTCGGCGGGTTTTGATACGTCACCCAAGCAGTATTCTCCGACGCCTCCCGCCTCTTTGATTTGCTCGCAGACGTCCTCGGCCACATCTTTTTGACCCGGCCCATCTATGTCGAAAACCACCACGTTTGCGCCCAAACCGCCGAATTTCAAGGCGATTTCCTTGCCTATTCCCCGGGCGGAACCCGTCACTGTCACGGTTTTGTTTTTAAATTTCGGTTCCACTTCACAAACCTCCCTATCGGATATTGAGAGTTTCCAAAGTCTTGTTGAGAGACTTCATATCCTCTATGTTGAGTATGATTTTGGTCTTGTCAATCCTTTTCACAAAGCCGCTGAGGGCTTTTCCCGGACCGATTTCGATAAAAGTGTCGACTCCGTCCTCCATCATCCGCCGAAGGCTCTTTTCAAACAGCACCGAGCTTGAAACCTGCCGCACCAAGATATCTTTGATATCCTCTTTGCTTTTCACATAGTCCGCCGTCACGTTGGTGATGAGGGGAATTTTCATCTCCCCGAATCGAACCTTGTCAAGCTCCTTCCCAAGCTTCTCCCCGGCTCCTTTCAACATACTGCAGTGGAAAGGGGCCGAAACGGGCATAAGCATGGCACGCTTGGCTCCTTTGGCTTTCGCCAATTCCATGGCATATTCCACGGCGGCCTTTTCCCCGGCTACGGTGATTTGGCCGGGACAGTTGAAGTTGGCGGGCTCGCAAATTCCCTTTTCTGAAGCCGCGGAGCATACCTCCCGCACATCCTCTTCCGTGAGGGCCAATATAACTCCCATGGCGCCTACGCCCAAGGGAACTTCCTCTTGCATATATTTGCCCCGTTTTTTAACCAAGGGCACCGCTTCCGAAAAATCCAAGCTTCCGGAGCACACATGGGCAGTGTATTCCCCGAGGCTGAGTCCCGCAACCACATCGGCCTTAAGGCCAAATTCCTCCGCCACCTTAAGGGCAGCTGCGGACATGGTCAAAATGGCGGGCTGGGTATTCTCGGTGACCATCAAAGTCTCGCTGTCGCCGTTCCAAATCATCTCTTTGGTGTCAAAGCCCAAAGCCTCGCTTGCCTCATCGAAAACTCTGTCGGCAGAGGGGAAATTCTCGCAAAGCTCCTTGCCCATACCGATGGCCTGGGCCCCTTGGCCGGAGAATAAAAACGCTGTCTTCATACCAAACCTTTCGCTCCTCTCTCGGCAAACGCCGAAAACTCTCGCATTCAATTTATAAACAAAAGTATTATATACCCTTTGTTTAAATCTGTCAATATGATTAAAAAATAAAATCCCGCCTCTCAAAAATCCTCTCGGGAGGTCCTTGAGGGATGAAAACAGCGGTTTTTTTACGGGAAATTGCTTGACATGGTTTTGTCTGTCATTTATAATGATACTCAGAGATTCTTATTTTGAGATATTCCAATCTTTTATGAAACGGAGAGGATAAAATGAACGAAGAAAAAAGGAAAGCACTTGATTCCGCCATGGCCAATATCGAAAAGGAGTTCGGCTCCGGGGCCGTTATGCGCCTTGGGGAGAAACCCGACGCCAATGTGGAGGCCATACCGACCGGGGCACTCTCCCTTGACATCGCCTTGGGAATAGGGGGATTGCCTCGGGGCAGAATCATTGAGATATACGGGCCCGAATCTTCGGGCAAAACCACCGTGGCTCTTCATGTGGTGGCTCAGGTTCAAAAGATGGGCGGAGAGGCTGCCTTTATCGATGCGGAGCATGCTCTCGACCCGGTCTATGCGGAGGCTTTGGGAGTCAGAACCGACGATTTGCTCGTGTCCCAGCCCGACACCGGAGAGCAGGCTCTGGAAATCACCGAAACCCTTGTGAGGAGCGGCGCCATCGATGTTATCGTCATCGATTCCGTTGCCGCCTTGGTTCCCAAAGCGGAAATCGAAGGCCTTATGGGAGACTCCCATGTGGGTCTTCAGGCCAGACTTATGTCCCAGGCATTGAGAAAATTGGCGGGTGTGGTTGCAAAAGCCAACACCACCGCCATCTTCATAAATCAATTGAGAGAAAAGGTGGGGGTTATGTTCGGCAATCCGGAAACCACCACGGGCGGACGGGCCCTCAAATTCTATGCCTCCGTTCGCTTGGATGTCCGCAGAGTTGAAACCCTCAAGGGCGAAGACGGAGCGTCGGGCAACCGAACGAGAGTCAAGGTTGTGAAAAACAAGGTGGCTCCCCCCTTCAAAGAGGCGGAGTTTGACATAATGTACGGGGAAGGTATTTCTCGGGAGGGAAATATCCTCGACACGGCCGTCGATATGAAGATTATGCAAAAGAGCGGCTCTTGGTACAGCTATGAGGGCGAGCGCATCGGACAGGGCCGGGATAAGGTGAAGGCTATACTGAAAGAAAAACCGGAGCTGGCCGACGAAATCGAAAGCCGGGTTCGGCAAGAGGCGGGGCTTCCCTCCCTTGAGGAAGAGGCGGCTGTGTTTGACAGCAACCCGGTGGAAGGCCTCGAAAAACCCAAAAAGAAAAAATAAAGACCTATGGATAATTTTACCAAAGCCCTTCGGATGGCCATGAGGCTCCTGTCCTCCCGAATGTACACATCCCGTGAGATATACGACCGCCTGCGCCGAAAAGGCTATGACGACGAAACGGCCGAGGGTGTGGTCACCCGCCTGTTGGAAGAAGGGGCTCTTGACGATGAGAGATATGCCGAGTTCTATGTGGCCGACAGTGTCAATTTGGAAAAGAAAGGCGAATATCGCATTCGTCGGGAGCTGCTGGGAAAAGGTGTGGCGGCGAGCCTGGTTGACAGGACATTTAGGAAGGCCGATGTGGATTTTGAAGCCGCTCTTCGGGAATTTGCGGAAGAGCGCCTGAGGGTCACCGATATTTCGAACTATAAGGATTTGGAACGTTTCAAGGCTATGCTTGCAAGACGGGGATACTCCCCCGACGAAATCAGGCGGGTCTTGGAAGACTATGATTTTGACTTCCGCCCCGAGGAGCGGTGAGCGCAAAATCGGGACCGAGTGCCCATAGGGCGGAAACGGATGCGGCAGGCATAAGCCGAAGAACAAAACGATATAAGTAATAAGACACAATTGGAGAGATAATTTGAAAAAGGTTTCCGTAACATCCTTGGGATGTGATAAAAATTTGACGGACAGCGAGCAAATGACGGCGCTTCTGAAAAACGGAGGCTTTGAGATTTGCGAGAGGGCGGAGGATGCGGATGTTATGATTGTCAACACCTGCGCCTTTGTGGAGGACGCCAAAAGGGAGTCCATAAACCAAATCTTGGAGTTGGCTCAATACAAATCCGCAGATGGCGGGGAAGAAAAGCTGCTCATTGTCACCGGCTGTTTGGCCCAGAGATACAAAGAGGAAATCCTTCGGGAAATGCCGGAGGTGGACGCAGTGGTCGGTGTGAACGAGTACGACAAAATCTCGGACATAATAGAGGCCCGAACGGAGGGAGGAAGCAAGCCGGTGAATTGCTCGGAGACGCCTTTGCTCTATGAGGGTCAAAGGGTGCGGTCCACTCCGAAATATACCGCATTTCTGAAAATCGCAGAGGGCTGCGACAACCGATGCACCTATTGCGTAATCCCCTATATCAGAGGTCCCTACCGAAGCCGAAAGGCGGAGAATATCCTGGCCGAGGCGGAGGCTTTGGCAAGGGAGGGCGTGAAGGAGCTGATTGTCATCGCCCAGGACACCACCCGGTACGGCACTGACCTCTATGGAGAGTACCGCTTGCCCGCCCTGCTCAGAGAGCTGTGTGCCATAGACGGCATAGAGTGGGTGAGAGTTCACTATTGCTACCCGGAGCTTGTGACGGACGAGCTTATCGAGACCTTCAGGACGGAGCCCAAGCTGTGCAATTATTTCGACATCCCCATTCAGCATTCCGCCGACGGGATATTGAAGCGAATGGGAAGGCGCACAAACAGGGCTCAAATAACCCAAGTGATAAATAAGATCCGTCGGGAAATTCCGAATGCCGCCATAAGGACGACCTTGATGGTGGGCTTCCCGGGAGAGACGGAAGAGGATATGGATGACCTTATTCGGTTTATCTATGAGGCGAAGCTTGACAGAGTGGGCGTGTTTGCCTATTCCCGAGAGGAGGGCACTCCCGCCTATGATATGCCCGACCAAATCGATGAGGAGGAAAAGCGCCGCCGCCTTGAGAGTGTTATAATTGCCCAAGCGGATGTTGACGATGAAAAAAATTCGGCCAAAATCGGAACGGTACAGACCGTGCTGGTTGAAGGCTTTGATGAGGATATGGGCCGATTTCGAGGCAGAACCTATGCCGATTCGGTGGATGTGGACGGCTTGGTGTTCTTTGATTCGGAGACGGACCCAAGGCCCGGAGATTTTGTGAAGGTCCAAATCGAAGATGCATGGGATATGAACCTGTTCGGAAAGGTTTGGGAGGAGCGGCCCGAAGGATAAAACAAAAACATTGACCAAATATATGCGCTTATTTGAGTGAAAAAAAAACGGAGGGGGACATTATGAGTTTGCCGAACAAATTGACGATTATCAGAGTGCTGTTGATACCGCTTTTTATGGTTCTGAATCTGTGCTGCGGCACGGTGGGACTGTATTTCTCTTTGGCGGTGTTCCTTTTGGCGGCCGCCACCGACTGGCTGGACGGCAGGATTGCCCGAAAATCCCGCCGTGTCACAACTTTCGGCAAGCTTATGGACCCGGTGGCGGACAAATTGCTGATTACCTGTGCCCTGATTTGCTTTTTGGCTTCGGACCAGCCTTTCATAAGTGCGGGAGTTGTGGCGATTATCGTGGCCAGGGAATTTATTGTGACAGGAATTCGGATGCTTGCTCTTGAAGAGAATCGGGTCATCCCGGCGGGCTTTTTCGGGAAAGTCAAAACCGCATCTCAGTTTTTTATGGTTGTGGCGGTGATTATCAATCAGATTCTCGAGGTTTACCGAGAACCCGTGTCCGGAGGATTTTGGAATATGGCAGTGTTGGTTTTGGTGGTGATTGCCACCTCCCTCACCGTCCTCTCCGGTATTGACTATATTATAAAAAATAAGGACCTGCTGACATTCAAGTAGAACTCGGACCTCGGACCGATGTATGAATCGCTCGGTGTCCGTAATTTTGGATTGGAATGAAATTATGAATATAATCGTGGACGCAATGGGAGGCGACAATGCTCCCTCGGAAACAGTCAAAGGCTGCGTTTTGGCGGCGGAGGAGTTCGACGAGAGCATAACCTTGGTGGGCAGAGAGGCCGAGGTGAGTCGGGAACTTGAAAAAAGCGGCTACAGCGGCAACAAAATCGAAGTGGAAAATGCCTCCTCGGTAATTTTCGGGGACGATGAGCCCACCACGGCAATCCGCCAAAAAAAGGATTCCTCCCTTCGAGTGGGCCTTGAAATGCTCCATTATGATCGGGGAGACGTTTTTGTGAGCGCGGGAAACACCGGCGCCCTAATCACCGGAGCCACCCTGATTGTGAAGCGAATAAAAGGCGTTCGCCGAGTCGCTCTGGCACCGCTTATGCCCTGCGAAACCGGCTGCTTTTTGTTGGTTGACGGAGGCGCCAATTCCGAGTGCAGCTCGGCTTTTTTGAAGCAGTTTGCTATTATGGGCTCCATATATATGGAAAAAATCATGAAGGTAAACAAACCTCGGGTGGCCCTTGTGAATATAGGCACCGAGGAAGAAAAGGGCACGGATGCCGTTATCGAGGCGGGGCATATGCTGGGAGAGATTCCCCTGAATTATACCGGATACATCGAAGGACGGGACATACCTTTGGGCTGTGCCGATGTGGTGGTATGCAACGGGTTCACCGGGAATGTGGTCCTCAAATTTATGGAAGGCATGGGCATTTTCGTGAAAGATATACTCAAAGACCTGCTCACCAGCGGCCTCCGTTCAAAAACGGCGGCTCTGCTCATTAAGGACAAAGTCAAGGTCTTTACCAAGCGGATGGACTACACCGAATACGGCGGTGCACCTCTTTTGGGCTGCTCAAAGCCGGTTATCAAGGCCCACGGCAGTTCAAACGGCAAGGCTTTTTATCATGCAATAAGGCAAGCGGTGGATATGGTGAACAACAACTTAACCGCCGCCATCGGTGAGAATATAAGCAAGTATTGACATAAAACCGACACGGAAGAAAGGCAGAAGTTATGAGTGAGATATATGCGAGAATTGTCGGGGTGGGAAAATACCTTCCGGAAAAGGTTCTCGATAATGAGTATTTTGAGTCCATCGTCGACACCAGCGATGAGTGGATAACAAAAAGGGTCGGCGTCAAGGAAAGACGTATGAGCCGTCCCGACGAATTTGCTTCGGACTTGGGGGCAAACGCCGCAAGGGCGGCCCTTTCCGAGGCGGGACTTGCGGCAGAGGATGTGGAGCTTATAATCGTGGCATCCGTATCGCCGGATATGTATACCCCCTCCTGTTCCTGTTTGATTCAGGACAAAATCGGGGCAAAAAATGCGACGGCCTTTGATATCAATGCTGCATGCTCGGGCTTTTTGTTCGCTCTTTCCACGGCAAACCTGTACATCAAGAGCGGCGCATACAAAAACGCCCTTGTCATCGGCGCCGATACCCTGACCAAGATAACCGAATACAAAGACAGAGCCACCTGTGTTCTGTTCGGAGACGGGGCGGGAGCGGCGGTGCTCACCGCCACAAAGGAGAAAACCGGCGTTTTGGGAACGGTTTTGGGCTCCGACGGTTCTCGGGGCAATATGCTGACCTGCTGCGGTCTCAGAGCCGACCCCATAGATATAGAGCGGAGGCCTTTCAGCGACAATATGCACACAATCTGGATGGACGGCCAGGGGGTTTTCAAGTTTGCCGTGAAGATTATGGCAAAAGCCACCGAAGAGGTCACGGAAAAGTGCGGAGTCGGCATTTCGGAGCTCAGCCTTGTGATACCCCATCAGGCCAACAAGCGGATTATAGAGGGTGCGGAAAAACGGTTGGGCCTCGGCAGCGACAAGGTCTTTTGCAATATAGAGAAATACGGCAATATGTCGGCGGCCTGTGTGCCCATTGCCCTATGCGAGGCAGTGGAGGAGGGCAGGATAAAGCCGGGGGACAAGTTCGTTATGGTGGGCTTCGGCGGCGGTCTCACTTGGGGCAGCGCCTTGGTCGAATTGTAGTGAATCGGGAAAAACAAAAGGAGGAAATAAATTGAACAGAATTTGCGAATTGCTCGGTATTCGATATCCCATAATCCAGGGAGGCATGGCCTGGGTTGCCACGGCCGAATTGGCGGCAGCCGTCTCAAACGGCGGAGGTTTGGGCCTCATTGCTGCAGGCAGCGCCCCCGCAGAAGCGGTGAGAGAGCAGATAAAAAAAGCAAGGACCCTCACCGACAAGCCCTTCGGGGTCAATGTTATGCTCATGAACCCCAATGCCGATGAGATTATGAAGGTCATTGAGGAAGAGAAACCCGCCGCCTGTGCCACGGGAGCGGGAAATCCCGGAAAGTATATTCCCTCCCTCAAAGAGGCGGGTATAAAGGTTATGCCCGTGGTGGCAAGTGTTGCTCTGGCGAAACGAATGGAGAGAGCAGGCGCCGATGCGGTTATAGCCGAAGGCACCGAAGCAGGCGGCCATATCGGGGAATTGACCACCATGGTCCTCACACCTCAGGTGGTGGATGCGGTTTCCGTTCCGGTAATATCCGCAGGAGGTTATGCGGACAGCAGAGGCACAAAAGCCGCCTTTGCACTGGGAGCGGAGGGGATTCAGGTGGGAACAAGGTTCATCTGCTCCACCGAGTGTATGGCTCACGAGAATTACAAAAAAGCCGTCCTGAAGGCCAAGGACAGAGACGCCGTTGTTACGGGAAGGTCCACCGGTGCCCCGGTCAGGGCCCTCAAAAACAAATTGACCAAAGAATATGACCGCCTGGAAAAAGCGGGAGCACCCTTTGAAGAAATCGAGGCCTTGGGAGTCGGCGGACTCCGCCGGGCTTTCGAAGATGGCGATGTGGAAACGGGGTCCCTGATGGCGGGACAATGTGCCGCCATGGTGAAAAAAATAGAGCCCTGCGCCGACATAATAAGGGACTATTTCAAAGATGTGAATATATAGTTCGAACAATAAAATAAGGCATTTGCAAAATCCTCCCGCCTTCCTTTTCGGGAAAGCTCGGGAGGATTGCCGTTTTTTTAAATTTTCTAATTGTGTTCCACATAGTAGGACACAAGCTCGTCAAGGAGTTCGTCTCTTTCAAGCTTGCGCACAAGGCTCCTGGCGCCGTTGTATGAAGTGATATAGGACGGGTCCCCGGAGAGGATATATCCAACTATCTGGTTTATGGGATTGTATCCCTTCTCGCTGAGGGCCTCGTATACCGTCATAATGATATACTTGGGCTCGGGCCGCTCCATGTCAACTTTGAATTTTTTGGTATCTTGGTTTTCCATAAAACTCATCTCCTATTTTTATTAAATATATTCGCTCTTCCGACAGGGAAGGGCACAAAGGCCGCGGTTTGGGATAATCTCCCGGGTCCCCTCTGCGGGAATTACCGCAAATCGGCATTCAATTCGGTTTTTAAGGCGGACAGGATTTTTTCGATTGCCGCATTTACCTCCTCGTCGGTAAGGGTTCTGTCGGGAGCTCGGAATTTCAGGGAGTATGCCACGCTCTTTTTGTTTTCTCCCACCTGCTCACCTTCATAAACATCAAAGAGGCGGACACTTTCGAGGATTTTGCTGCCGGTGCTCCTTATTGTTTTTTCGATTTCGCCCACACTTATGTCCTTATCCACCACAAGGGCTATGTCTCGGCCGGAGGACGGAAATTTGGGCAGAGGCTTGTATGTTCTGTCGAATGTGGCATATTTTAAAACCGTGTTCAGGTCAAGCTCCGCAGCGTAAATTTCGGTATCCACCTTGAAGTTTTCCGCCACTGCCGGATGAATTTGTCCCAAATATCCCACAAGGTCTTTTCCTATGGTCACCTTGGCACACCTTCCGGGGTGGTAGGAGGGATTTTCGCTTTCGGTTTCATAGAGAGCATTTGAAATTCCCAATTTTTCAAGCAGGATTTGAACGATGCCCTTGAGTTCAAAAAAGTCGGTTTTCCCGTACATTCCCAAGGCGATGATTTGCCGCTCGTCGGGCAGGGTCTCTCCTATGGGGATGTAAACCATACCAAGCTCGAAAATCTTGGCGGAGGATGCTCGGCGGTTGTAATTGATTTTCAGGGTTTTTATAACCGAAGAGAGCATCGATGTTCTCATAACGCTGTTTTCTTCTCCCAACGGATTGGTGATTTTCACCACATCCCCCATGGGAATTCGGGTTTGCTCAAATTCCTTGGGGTCGATGAAGGAGTAGGTCATAGCCTCATAGAGGCCGCAGCCGGTCAGGGTCGTTCGGATTTTGTCAATCACCTTTTGTTTGAAGGTTTTGCCCCCCACAACAACTCGGCCCCGCATCATGGTTACGGGCAGGTTATCGTAGCCATAGAGTCTTGCCACCTCCTCGGCTATGTCCGCCATACTCTCTATGTCTCCCCTGAAAGTGGGAACGGTGATTTTCCCGTCCTTGACGACAAACTCAAGGCGATGCAAATATTCAATCATCTCGGATTCGGGAATGTTCGTGCCCAAAAAGGCGTTGATTTTTTTCGGCTCAAAGGGGAGCACTCGGTTTTGCTTCTTTATGGGATACACATCAATCACGCCGCCGATAACCTCACCGCCGCCCATTTCTTCAATGAGCTCACAGGCTCGGTTGATTGCCGGCAGACAGTTTTCGCTGTCCAAACCCTTTTCAAAGAGAGCGGAGGCATCGGTCCTCATGCCAAGGGCCTTTGCGCCCCGACGAACAAGAACCGGGTTAAAGCAGGCGCTTTCAAAGAGCACCGTCACCGTGTCGTCCGTAACTTCGGAATTGGCGCCGCCCATAACTCCCGCCACGCCTATGGCGCGCTTTTCGTCGGATATGACAATCATCTCGGATTTCAATTCCCTGGGCTTTTCGTCAAGGGTTTCAAGGAGCTCTCCGTCCCCGCCGTTGCGCACGATGATTTTTCTGCCTTCAATGTGTTCAAGGTCATAGGCGTGCATAGGCTGCCCGTATTCGAGCATTATGTAGTTGGTGATGTCAACCACGTTGTTTATGGCCCTAAGGCCCGCCGCCGTGAGCCGCTGCTGCATCCATTTGGGAGAAGGTCCGATTTTGACGTTTTTGACCGCCCTTGCCGTGAATCGGGAGCAGAGCTTGCTGTCGGCGATTTCCACGGAGGCATAGTCGTTCACATCCTCGTCGTTTCCCGTTTGATTTATATCCGGGATTTTGAACTCCCGCTCAAAGGTGGCGGCGGTTTCCCGCGCCAAACCGATTATGCTCATACAGTCGGGACGGTTCGAAGTGATTTCAAACTCCGCCACGCTCTCGTCAAGGCCCAAGGTGTGGGTTATGTCCTCCCCTATGGGAGTGTCCTCGGGCAAAATCAGGATGCCCGAGGCCCGCTCTTTGGATATTCCCAACTCATCCGTGGAGCACATCATACCATAGCTCATCACGCCTCTCAGTTTTCCTTTGGTGATTTTCACCCCTCCGGGCAGGGTGCTCTTGTGCTTGGCAACAGGCACAACCGCCCCTTCAAACACATTGGGCGCCCCGGTGACTATCTGTATTTCTTCATCCCCCACATCGACTTGACACACAACCAATTTGTCTGCGTCGGGGTGTTTTTCTATTTTTGTGATTTTGCCCACAACCACATTTTTAAACTCACTGCCCAAGTGTCGGATTCCTTCGACAATCGAGCCGCTCATGGTGAGTTTGTCGGCATATTCCTTCTCGGATATGCCGTCTGTGTTCATATAGTCTTTGAGCCATGAAAGTGGTAAGTTCATATATATTCCTCCTACTGTTATATGTCTTTGATTTAAAGGTCATTCAAAAAAGCTTTTACCTGTCCCGGGCGTTTCAACGTCACTGCCCGTTTGCCGGCTTTTTCGGCATCGCGGATAACGGATTGATATTTTTTTCGGTTTTTGCGCCCGTCAAATACCACCCAACGCAGAAAATCAAGGTCGATTTTCTCCGGGCATCCCTCGCCCATATCCGGTCTCGTTTTGCCGCTGTACTCAAAACGCCGCTTTATTACCCGATAAAGGCATAGGAGTCGGTTAAAGTCCAGAAACACTATCGTGTCCGCCAAAGCCCTGCGTTCGTCAAACAGAACCTTTATGTAGTTGCCGTCTATGACCCACTTCTCTTTTTCCAGTATCGGCCGCAAGGCGTTTCTCTTATACTCCCTGCTGCTCTCAACCCAGCCGGGCAACCAGTGGAGCACGTCCAGATGTGTCGGCTCGACACCGATTTTTTCGGCAATAAGCCGCGCCAGCGTGGACTTTCCCGAGCCGCAAAACCCGATTATCATAACCCGGTTCATAATGAAATTTTATACCTTAAACTGTTTCAAAAACTCAATATCGTTTTCATAGAACAGGCGCAGATCTTTTATTCCGTAGCGGAACATGGTAACTCTCTCAAGTCCCACGCCGAAGGCGAAGCCGGAATATATCTCCGGGTCTATTCCGCAGCCCCGCAAAACTTTGGGATGAACCATTCCGCAGCCTAAAATCTCTATCCATCCTTCTCCTTTGCAAATGCTGCATCCTTTTCCTTTGCAATTGAAACAGGAAATATCAACCTCCGCACTGGGCTCCGTGAACGGAAAATGGTGGGGCCTGAAACGCAGTTTGGTGTCGTCCCCGTAGAGTTTTTTCACGAACACTTCCAATGTGCCCTTAAGGTCCGCCATGGTGATTCCTTTGTCTATAACCAACCCCTCAACCTGATGAAAAACCGGGGAGTGGGTGGCATCAACCGCATCGCTTCTGTATACCCGTCCCGGAGAAATTATGCGGATGGGAGGCTGCTGCTTCTCCATAACCCGAACCTGGACCGGCGAGGTCTGAGTCCGCAGCACCACATTGTCATCGATATAGAACGTGTCCTGGGTATCTCTTGCCGGGTGGTCAGGAGGCAGATTCAATGCCTCAAAGTTATAGTAGTCAAGCTCGACCTCGGGCCCCTCGACAATGGAAAAGCCCATGCCGATAAAGATATCCTCAAGGTCGTCAAGGACGGTGTTGAGGGGGTGCTTTGCTCCCACCTTCGGTGTTTTGCCGGGCAACGCCACGTCGATTTTTTCCGCCTTCAGTTTCAAGCTCTTGGCCATTTCGGTCAGAGCCGCCTTTTTTTCCTCCAAAGACTTTTCTATTCCGGCTCGCACCTCATTGGCCAGTTTGCCGATTTTGGGCCGTTCTTCCTTGGAGAGAGAGCCCATACCCTTCATAACCGAGGTGAGCTCCCCTTTTTTTCCCAAGTATTTGACCCTGAGGGCCTCAAGGACGCCAAGGTCGGCGGCGTCTTTAAGCTCTTCCTCGGCCTTGAGCCTGATATTGTTCAACCGGTCTTTCATTTATAAAACCTCCTAAATCAGTGCATTCGCAAATCATCATTCAACTATTCTAACATATATGCAACCGTATTTCAACCCAAAAATTTTATTTTGTATTGACTTTTTTGAGTCGATGTGGTAAAATTGTTACCGTGGCAGGTTGCCGGTTTTTGATTTCATCTTTTGGGTTTGCGAAAACCTGTCCGATTGTTTCAACTTTATTCGTAAAAATATTAAATTTATATTTATCAATGGAGGGTAAAATATGAAAAACATTAAAAGACTTACCTGTCTGGTTGTTGCGTTTTTGATGATTGCGACCTGCAGCGCCGTGTTCGCCGATTTCAGCGATGTTCCGGCAACGTCGGCATATGCGCAGGCAGTATCGTCCCTCAGCCAGTTGGGTGTAATCAACGGTTATGAAGACGGCACCTTCAAGCCCGACAACGATGTTACCCGCGCCGAGTTTACGGCAATGCTCATGAGAGCTATGGGTGCCGGCAGCCTCGGTTCCACATCGGCAGCGGATCTTCCGTTTACGGATATTTCCGACACAGACACATCCATATCTTGGGCTATCCCCAACATTAATATAGCATACAGCAGAGGCATTATAAACGGATATCCCGAGGACAATACTTTCAAACCCAACAACAACATCCTCTATGAAGAAGCGGTTAAAATGGTCGTTTGCGCCCTTGGCTACGGCAGTTCGGTCAATACGGCAATGGAGCCTTGGTATACGGATTATATCAACCAGGCTCGGACATTGACCATCATAAAGAACGCCCAGAATATGGGCAATACGGGCAGCCCCGCCAGCCGTGCCTGCATTGCGCAGATGCTCTATGATTCTCTTGAGGTTCCCCTGGTTGAGGGCGGAATGGTAACCACAAAGACTTTGCTTTCCGACTATTTGGGATATATCAAGAGCACGGGCTACATTTCCGCCAATGATGTGACAAGCCTCGATAATCCCGACGTTACCATGCACGAAAATCAAATCCAAATCCGTGCCCGGGAACCGGGTTCCAATGCGTATGAGGTTCACACCTATGCGGTTGACAATATTGCGGATTTCCAAAACAAGTTGGGATATCAAATCGATTTCTTCTATGCCAGCGCAACGGCGGACAGCCCGGTTCGCTCACTGTTCAGCTATGAAATCAAAAACAACAATACGACTCTTGAAATAGCGGCCAATATGATCGATGCGGATGAGTCAACCAATTCTTCCATCAGATACTTCCCCGACGAGAATGCCCGTCTTACGGGAGTAAATTTGGCTGCGGACAACATCGTTATATATAATGGAAAGCTTTACGGACCCAATGCGGATTCCAGCCGTTTCTCCGTTGATATGCTTCCGGGTGTGGGCACCGTATCACTCCTTGACTCGGACAACAACGGTTCCTATGACATAGTCAACATTTGGAAGTATGACGTATATTATGTAAGCAGCAAGATGGCCACCGAGCGTTCCATCACCGACAATGTAACAAGAGAGGGCGAGAACGCAAGACTCTATCTTGACAACGAGAGAGAGAGAATCAACATCATCAGAAAGAGCGGCGAACAGATTGACTTCGGTTCGATTGCCACGGGAGACGTGGTCTGCTACGCTGCCAGCAATCCCACAAACGGCGGAGAGTCTTATGCCACCGCAGTCGTGGTATCCGACAAAGTCACCGGCACGGTTTCTTCTTTGATCCCCGGAGAGGACATGGTTGTGAATAATCAAACCTATCCGTTCTCGGCGGCGGCTCCTTGGATGGACACGGCCTATGCTCTCGGCAACACCAAGGCCCTTGATGCCCCAAAGGCATCCGACAGCGGAACCTATGTTCTGGATATAAACGGCAACGTGTTTGCCTACAGCAATTCGGCAGAGACCAATGCGAATGTGACCTATGGCTACCTTATCGCTTACGATACGGGAAGTAATCTTTTCGGCTCCAATATCGAAGACGTAAGTCTGAGAATCTTGTCGCAGAACGGCAATCGGGGCGATTACTACATCAGGCGCTCCACCAGAGTCAACGGCGAGACATACAGTGACGCAAATTCATTCATCAATGCCCTTTCCGAAGGTGCGGGATATCAGTACACCGGAACGGACGCCTATACGGATTTGCAGCAGGTTATCAAGTTTGCCACATCCGGCAACTTTATCACCGATATCTACACCGTTACGGCGAATACCAATGTGAGCGGCGGCAACGAGATTGTTTCCAACAAACTGTATAAATATTCGGGACTCAATCCCTCAAGCGGCGATGTTAACGTAAAATATTCCAACAACAGGCTCACCAACGGCAATGCCAACCTCATGGTTGAATCGGGCACGGTGGTATTCGTGGTTCCCGACGAGGCAGAGAGAGACAATTCGGATAACTTCTTCAAGAGAGACCGGAGCTACTTCAGCAACAACAGAACCTACGAGAAGGTTGAAGCCTTTGATGTTTCCACCACAAACTCCGCGAGAGTGGTTGTGGTATACAGCAGCTCATCCGTTCAGGAAGTGGACGACAACTCCCCCATTATGGTGGTCAGTGAACTTCCCGGCCAGACCTACGACAGCACGACCGGTGAGTTTGTGAGCGATGTAAGCGGCTATCAGGTAAGCAGATATTCGGGCGGCCTGCAGCAGAATGTGAGAGCCTCCGAAACCTCCGGCAATATCTTAAGCTCTATGGAGATAGGCGATATATACAGAGTCGGCGAGGATTCATACGGTTATATGACCTTTGAAAGCAAGAACCGCCTGTATCCGTCCTCCGGCGGCTATATAGACACCGGAGTCGATTCCCGAAGCAACTGGGATTCGGCGGACTATTGCGTAATTTACGGAAGCGTCTACGCATCCAACTCCAATGAGGGTATGGTTCTCACCTCAACCGTAGCGGGCTACGGCGATGACCTTGACAGTGTCGAGCAGTATCCCATCCCCGCTCTCAACTTCAGCGATGCTTTGATACTCAGATATGACCACAGCAGAAACAACACGGAAATCGTGGATGTTACGGAAGACGGACTTATCAATCTTGATACCCTCTCCACCTACAGCAACGGTCAGGACCCGGCCGATGTACTGATTTATATGTATCAGGGCGAGGTACAGTTGATGGCCATAATCAACGAGTAATAAAATTAAAACATAATGGGCTGCCTCCGGGCAGCCTATTTTTTCACCGATACGAAATGATTTTGCGGGACAGCCGTTTTGTCTTTGACCGGTTTTGATGAAAGGAAAAAGATAATTTTCTGTAATGATAGTGTAATAATAGCAAAAAATTATTAAAAACTAATGAATAATTGCCTCTTTGTTCGGGGTGGATTGACTAAATCTCAAATTTGTTGTATAATCGTCTTAACTGTATAGGGGAGGTATGTCCTTTTGACTCCCGCAAATCCGATTAAAAATTTGAATTTATAAATAGGGGGAATAGTAATGGTAAAGTTTAGAAAGACTATGGCTTTGATGCTGGCCCTTGCATTGGTTTTGACGACCTTTGGGGCAGTGACCGTTTCCGCCGCCTCTTTTGGCGACACCCAAGGCCACTGGGCAGAGAGCGTCATAGACAAATGGAGCGACGCAGGCGTTGTGAACGGCTATTCGGATGGCACATTCCTGCCGGATAACAACATCACAAGGGCGGAGCTGGCCAAAGTCATTTCCACGGCAAAGCAGTTCACCACGGAAGCGGAGATTAACTTCAGCGATGTTGCTCCCGATGAATGGTATGTTTCGGACCTTAAGAAGTGTGTGGCTCAGGGAGTCATAGGCGGCTATGAGGACGGCACATTCAAACCGGAAAACGAAGTTACCCGCGAAGAAGCCGCAGCCATGTTCCAGAGAGCATATCAAATCAATTCTCACGGTTTGATTGACTTTGCGGACAGCGACCAAATTTCGACTTGGGCAACCACGGCAATCTCGTCCATGGTGGGCACGGGAATTATCAACGGTTATGAAGATAACACCTTCCGTCCGGCGGCAAGCATAACCCGGGCAGAGGTTGTTAAGATTCTTGACGGAATTACCGCTGTTGCAACGGAGCCGGGTGCATCCACAGAACCCGGTCAGGGCGGCGGTGTCAGCTCGGGCGGCGTAGTAAACGGCGGCCTTGGCGGCAGTGCGGCTCACAACGGCTACTTCAGCGGCGGCGTCGGCGGCGGCAGCGGCGGCGGCGACGGATTTACGGGTTACCCCGTAGTGTTCAATGCCAACGGCGGCCAATTTGAAGACGGAAAAGAAACCAAGACGGTCACCATTTCAAACGGCAGTGTTGTGGGAGGAGCAGAGCCCGTTCCGACTCGGGTGGAGACGGTGGAAGTTGAATCCACGGCATCTCCGGCACCTACGGCTCAGACCGTTACCTATCTGTTTGCCGGCTGGTACAGATCCAAAGCGGCGGCAGACAGCTTGGACGATACACAAAAGTGGGATATAAACAACGACAGAGTAACCTCTGGCGTGACCCTTTATGCCGGCTGGTATAAGGAAGGTGAAGTTGTTGTCTCCTTCAACTTAAACGGCGGCAACGGGGAAGTTACGAATGTTGCTCCCCAAGCGGTGAAAACCGGAGGATTTGCCGCAGAACCCGCAGAGGTTCCCACTCGCACGCACTATGCATTCACGGGTTGGTACAGCAGCCCCACAGCTGCGGAAAAGTATGATTTTGCGGCTGTACCCGTATATAAAGACACAACGCTCTATGCCGGATGGCAGGTTGATGCGGAGTTTGCGGCGGTTGAGGTTTCTATGCCCGACACCACTGTGGGCACATCCTCAAACGGCAAGATTATTGCGACGCCCGCAAAAGCCATTCCCGGTGAGACCATCGTTTTGAGGGTTATATCTCCCGACGGATTTAAAGTGAGAACCGTGAAGGCATTGTCATACATCTCCGCGACAACCGGAGAGACCGTGACGGTTTCCGATTACACATTGGAAGGCAGCAGGGTTACCTTTATTTTGCCGGAGGATGTTCAAGAGGGCACGGTGGAGCTCAATGTTTCCTTCACACAAGGAACCGAAACGGAGGAAAATCCCGTAACACCTCCGCCTGCGGACACGGACCCGGACGAGGGCCCCGGATATGTTTCGTACAAGTTTAGCGGTTCTCTGTTTGAAGAACCTCGAGGCAACGGTAAAATGACTGCAAATACCGATTTTAATGGTTTTTCGATTTCAAAAGATTGCGATTTGGATGCAAACGAAAAGGAATTTGCGGATAGTATTGATGCCGCCGGGGAGGTCAGAACCTACACTCATCGTTTGAAAATCGGCACAAATGAGGCCAAGATTTCGGTATTGGGCCCCTGCGATGTTACGATTGATGCTTGTTCCGCTTCCAGTGAAGACAGAACATACGATGTGAAAGACGATAAAGGCACTGTTTTGGTTGATGACTTTATGTGTAAGAACGGTGCGACTCCGAGCTGTCAATTCAGATATGAAGGCAGCGGAGGAACTTTGACCATCAAGGGAAACAAGGGTATCAATCTTTACGGCGTAATCTTGTACTACGGCGAAGATTTCGTAATGCCCACGGCTGCTCC
Organism: uncultured Oscillospiraceae bacterium; assembly: GCA_964617455.1. Lineage (GTDB taxonomy): Bacteria > Bacillota > Clostridia > Monoglobales > Monoglobaceae > Monoglobus. The sequence continues at coordinate 110,442 of CAZTYF010000002.1, forward strand.
CACCGCGGCACCTCCCACGGCGGACCCGAACCTTAAGCATGCCATAAAGAAAGGCGAAGTTGCGAACGGCGATATCGTATTTGATGCCGACCAGCAGTCCATAGGTCAAAAAGTCACAATCACAACTCAGCCCAACGAAGGATATGAAGCCGCAGGTGTATACACCAACGCCGGCGTTGGTGTAACAAGAGAGGGCGACAACACATTCTCCTTCACAATGCCCTACTCGGATGTTACCGTTTCGGCTCGTTTCGTTAAACAGAATGCGCAAATGCATTCGATAAACTACATTCAAACCGACCATGGTTCAATCACGGTAAAGCCCAAGACATCCTTTATAACCGCATCCGTCTTTGAGAGCACGGAGAACTTCCTCTATCAAAACGGCGGAATGTGGGCAATCTCCGGTGACAGCCCCGATGGAGCGGTCTATGAAACCACCGAAGCCGCTCGGAAGAATGATACGAATAAGTTGGTTGTTACCGACAATGAAGCGGTATGCGCCCTTCCGGATGCTCTTGAGGGCCCCTTCACCCTGTCCTATGATGTATATACACAGGGAGATACGGGTCAGGCATTCAGAACCTATCTTGACAACAAAGCGGACGAAGTCGATCCCGCAACAGGCAAGACTTTAACAAGCGGAAACGACAATGCGTTCTTCCATATGACCAATATCAAAGACAGAATTTACGCAACGGGCAATGCTGCAGACCTTGAGTTATCCGAAGGTTCGAGCACGGGAAATGCCACACAACTCAGCAGGAATGAGTTTGAGGACAACAGGTGGTTCAAGGTAATGATAAAGGGCGATACCCGCGATGACTCAGCTACCGTAGAGTTTTACAGACACACCACCAACGGAGATTATTCCGCATCTTCAACGGTTGCAGATGCGGAAATCAGTGGAGACAATGCCCCCTTCGTATCGGGCAGAGACAAGAGCATAAAACAGATAAGACTTGGCAGAGCCACCAGCGGCACCGTATATTATGACAATGTAAAACTTCAGACCTATAACGACGATGTATACAGCGCCTATGAGGGCGAGGAGTTTACCGTAACCGTAAAGGCGGATTTGGCATATGAAATAGACAGAGTAATCGTCACGGACGCTGCGGGCAATGTTACCGAGGCGCAGGCCTCCGGTTCGGACTTCACCGTAACGGTACCCTCAAGCGATGCGACTATTTCGGCGGAGTTTGTTCCCGAAAGACCCGCACCGGCTCCAGAAGGCCTTGCACCCATCACGGACGACTATGAGATAGCCTTCAGAGATTACATCAGTTCGACCCAGTATGTGCCCACGCTCATACCGCCGGAAGGCGAGCCCAACGCGAATACGGTTTATCTGTCCGGTGGTCAGCAAGTTTCCGAGCAGAACGGAAACAGTGTGGTAGGAAGCTTGGGAGAGAAATCCAACTGCATGAGGCTGAACGGCAAGTCGACATACATTGCGATACAACCTGCATTTGATGCGGTAATTACGGTTTACGGCGAGCAGGATGCAATCGGTTCCATAGGTATGGGACTCAAACCCGGCTCTTGCGGCCTCTATGTGGGCGAGAGACTCCAGGCGGTACATACCCTCACCGTCAAGGCGGGAACCTGCGTATTCATAACCGGTGTTGCACCTTCCACGGGTGCCGGTCAGGACTACTTCGTAGCCGGCCTCACCGTAACCCACGCAGGCGCCGCTGCCGCGGCTCAGGTTCAAGGAGAAGATGACATCCCGGCCGATGAGGCCGCGGATGCAATCATCCCCGACAACAGCGATGCGGAAACCACCGAAAATGTATAAACAAGGAGCTATACCGATAAATTCGGATACAGTACATAAATTTGTAATATAATTTTATAACAATACAAAATAGGGGGAATAAGTATGCTTAGAAAAAAGCTATCAGCTGTGCTTGCTCTTCTTGTATCATTGGCACTTGTGCTGACGGCGGCTCCCATCTATTCCTTTGCGGAGGAAGCGGATGCGCAGGCTCCGGCCCAAACCGAAACTCAAGAAGACAGTACCGTTGAAGAAGACGTCAGCTATATGATTGATGCCGATGGCAACAAGACCGAGCTGACCGATGAGATGAGAGAGGAGATCTACGCCGACGAAGAATCGGAAGATTCCGGTCTTGATGCCGTAGATGAGGAAGCTTTCTTCGATAGAGAAGACGGAGAAGTGACCGTGGCGGAAGGCGAAGAGGCTACCGACGGTGACCAAGATGCGGTGACTGCCGATATGAATGCCCTTGCCATTCCGGGAGATGCCTCAAACATCACGGAAGATTTCGATTTGCCCATAAAAGGCGAATTCGGTTCAACCATCACTTGGGCATCGTCCGACGAGAAAGTAGTGTCGGTTGACAACACCACGGGTCATGTGACGGTTAACCGCCCGGATGCTTCAAGCGGAGCCGGTGTTCAGGTAACCCTCACGGCTACGGTTACTCTCAATGCGGCAAGTGCGACCAAGGACTTGATTCTGACCGTTGCGGCTGTGGCACCCTCGGAGGACGCAGGCGTCGCTCAGGCAGACATCGACATGGTTGAACTCCCCGCTGTTGATGCAGAGGGCAATGTCCTCGATGCCACGAATGTTACCGCCGGCTTTACCATGCCCACAACCGGATATTACGGTTCCGTTATCACCTATTCGATATCCACGGAATCCGGTCAGGATTGTTTGAGTGTTGACAACAAAACCGGCGCTGTTACCATTACCCAAAAGCCCGTTTTCAGCGGAAACGGCACAACGGAGTTTACCCTTACCGCAACCGCCACCTACAACGGCAAAACCGCCTCGAAGAGTTTCACTCTCGATTTGGTTGACGAGGAGCCCGTAACGGATGCGGAAAAGGCTTTGTATGACGTAAACAATGCAATCATCGGAGGAATTGACCCCGATAATGTTCGCCAGAGTTCCTTCTATCTTGAAGACAAGGGCACGTACGGAACTCTCACTTGGGAGTCTTCCGACAGCAACATCCTGAGTCTCAAGGCAGGGGATTACGTAGGCGGCTCCGACGGTTCGGGCGATGATGAAGGAAACGAAGATAATCTTCCTCCCGAAAATTTAGGCGGCTACACAGCCACTGTTACCATGCCCAAGGGCGGCTACAACTCAAGCGTTACCCTGACGGTTAAATCAAATGTAAACGGCGCAGAGGCAGAGAGGGATATTCCTCTCACCATAGTTGCCAACAATACGGTCAAGGCTTTCCCCGCAGCCGAAGGATACGGACAGTATTCCATAGGCGGACGCGGCGGTCAGGTTTACCATGTTACCAATTTGAATGCATCCGGCCCCGGCTCACTCCAGTACGGCGTTGAGGAAATGTCCGGCGCTCGAACCATCGTGTTTGATGTGGGCGGCGTTATTGACTTGACATCCTATGGTGCAAACCTTGTGCTCAAGGGCCTTAAGGGTGCAAATGTTACGATTGCGGGCCAGACAGCTCCATATCCGGGTATTACCTTGAAGGGTTATGGCCTTGATATAAGTTCCACCCATGATGTTATAATCAGAAATATCAGAATCAGAATAGGTGATGTTCAAAAGGACGGCCTCTTTAACCAGACGGACCCCATGAGCGTCAGCGCCACTTCGAATTTGATTATTGACCACTGCACCTATCAGTGGGCCATTGATATGGAATTCCGTGTAGCGGGCAAAAACGTAACCTTCCAGAATATGCTGATGGGCAAAGGTCTTACCATAAACTCCACCCATGAAAAAGGCGGCCACTCCTACGGCGGCGCCATAAACGAAGGTTCATCGGCTGTTTCCTTCATCAAGACGATGATGACCGACAGTACCCAGCGTACGCCTCGTCTTGTTGATGCCGATTGGGTTGATTCCTACAATGTGTTGCTTTTCGACTGCGGCAACGGATTCGATGTTTATAACTATGAAGGACAAAACAGAAACGCCCTCTATAATGTTCACGACAACTTTGCAAGAGGCGGAAGTGTTCAGTCCAACAAGACGCCTTTCAGAGTAGGCAGAGGTCGTGACTATTCCGGCGGCGTATTGTGCTACTATAACAACAACTACACCTCAGGACAGAACAATGCCAAGGGCTTCGGCGAGGCGTCTCCGACCAATCAGAATGTACCCAGTAACGGTATAATGAATTTTGGAATCAAAGAGGACGGTAAAGTTGCGGACCTGAGCAGTATCACTCTTGATGAATGGAACAATGACCCTCGTTCCTATGACAATAACAACAAGAGCACGGTGGCCGGAACCAATGCCTATATGGATTATCCCCTTCCGGCTCCCCGCGGAGACATAATCCCCGTTGAAGGTGCGGACCTTGAAAATTCTTTGGTTAAATATGCATTGAACGAAGATGGTTTAGGTCAAGGTATGGGCGCCACCAAACCCGCCAGGGATCTTTACGATACCATGGTTATGGCGGAGATGAAGGCAGGAACCACAGGCTCCGTCGGTTTGACCAAGAGCCAGGTATCTCCGTTCTTCAATCAATTGGAAGCAAGACTCACGGAGCCTCAGCTTGACGAAAACGGAAACACCGTTATGGTGCCCGTTGACTACACGGCCCACAGAGCCGTTGAAGCGGATTCGAGCTCTCCCTCGGGCTTCAAATACGGTGAGCCTCACAACTACAAGGTAACTCGGACATGGACGGCTCTCCAAGGTGCGGGCCCCGCTCTTAAAGGTTCCACGGATGCGAGCAACAAACCCATTAACTGGGATACGCACTTGGATGTAAACACGGAAACCAATCCGAATGCCGCAAATGTGTATGAGAAGAAATATTTGACCGATTTTGAGATAGGCGACTGGTGGGGCGAGTATTGCGGAGCTCCCGGCAAGATCCTCAAATACACCTATTATGACCCGGCAACCGGAAACTTCTATACCACATCCAATCCCGACACGATTGATGAGACAAAGTATGTGCCTATGGGAGCCCAGACGGCTTACCAAGAGGTAAAGAGAACCGTTGCGGACTTGATTCCCGCTCAGTGGGTATATGACAGAGATGCGCGGCATGCGGGCGAAGAAGGATATAAGCCTGTTGCTCCCTTCATGCTCAAGTATATGACCGAGAAATATCCTTATCTCGAGAGCTACGAAAACTATAACGAATTTAAAGTTGCCCAGGCAAGCGGTAATCTCAAAGATTTTGAATTTGTCAATGAGTATACGGCAAGACAGATTCCTTGGGACGGTATGGGCGACGGTATCCCCAACTGGTACAAAGAATATAAGGGCTGGGACGTAACCCAATACTTGGCATCTGCCGTTGATCCCGAGACGGGATATACCTACCTTGAAGATTATATCAACTTTATGGCGGACGATGAGCCCGTGAATGTTGATATGACTCCTGCGGTTGCCGAGAACTTCAAAGTTATCCGCGGCGACAGCACCCGTCCCGACTTGCAGCCCGACAGATTGGGATACTCTTCCGCAGAGATCTCTTGGAACACCACATACAGAGCAACCTGCGTTATGGATTACGGCACGGAGCCCGGAAAGTATGACAAGAGTGTTGCCGTTGACTATACCAACGCTCCGGACGGACTCCACACCTACCATGCGGTTACCATTGGAAATTTGCAGCCCAGCACCACGTATTATTACAGAGTAACAACCACCGATGAATTCGGACAGGTTACCGTAAGCGAAGGCGATGACCAGCAGGTTACCACGGCAGCCAAGCCGGAAGGCTCGTCTTTGATGCCTTCGGAGCCTCAGGTTCCCATCACCGACGGTGTTATCCCGTACCTCAATCAAGTCAGAATAAACTGGACAGGAAATCCCGCCACAGACGAAGGATATGAGATTTACTACGACACGGTAAACCATGGCCAAGATTATGCGGCATACGCAAACAAACTTACGGGACTCAGCTTGACCACCAAGAAACAGGTAATAACGGGACTTGAGAATAACGTCAAGTACTACTTCTTGGTAGTTGCCACCAACTTCAACGGAAGGACTCCCTCGAGAGTGGTTGAGGCAACGCCTTCGGGAGTTATATATGACTTCAACTTCCCGGAGATGAACGAGGACGAGAGATATGAGTTCCTCACAAAGAGGTTTATGTATGTTTTGGGCGGCCAGGTGTCCATCCAAAAAGACCCCGACACGGGAGAGAATGTTCTCATGATGTTGGATGAGACAAACTCCCACGGCGTAAACACTCACCTCACTCTTCCCATAACTCAGGAAGACAAGATGACCTATAATGTTCGCCTGAAAGTTTTGTATCAGAAGCAGACGGACGGTCTCAACGGAATGGTTACCGAAGGCGGAGACGGCATGACGAAGACCGGAACCGATGAGCACAACACGTGGCAGCTCAACTTCTCCAAAGATCCTATGGTAAATGAGGATAAGGATTCCTCCAAGACGGTACTTTGGGATTCCGCATTCTCCATTTATCTCGATGCATCTTCCGAGGCCGATGCGCAGTTGGTACCAATAGACGAGAAGAACGATGTATACAGATCGGATGGAACGGTGGAAACACCGGTACTTAAATTCGGTACGGTTGAATCCGGAAAATATCTCATAGGCAGAACGGGAACGCCCAAGGTTGGCGACCTCAATATAGACAAGATACCCTCTAAACCCAAGACCAAGGACGAGGTGGATGTAAAAGGCGAAGACGGACATGAGTATGTATTGCCCTACTTCAGCGCAGGAGAATCCTACGTATCCGAGACGGGCAACAAGGACAAGGACAGCCTCCGTTCAACGGGTTATGAGCTGAGTGTTTACAAGCGCACATCCCCCTATGGCGATGCGGTATTCTCCGACCAGGAGGACACGGACAAGACCTTGCATGGAATATGGTATTATCAGAAAGGTTCAACCACTTATCAGGATATCAAAGTCGTTGTGGATTCCGTGAACAATTTGATTAATGTGACCATTACCGACGATAACGGCAATGTGGTTTCCACCGCCAACGGCGAGTTCAGCGAAAACATCGACCCGCCCTATAACATAGGAAAAATCGAGCTTAAGTCTCGTAACGACGGATTCTCTTGGGTAAATATAGAGAGAATTACGGTTTCGAACGGCGACGGCACAACCACGGTTCAGCCTGCACCTGTTCAGCCCGGCGCAACCACACCGGGCGGCGGCGGAGCAAGCTCCGGCGGCTCCGGTTCGGGCGGAGGCTTCGGCGGCGGTTCAAGCTCGGGCGGTTCCACTCCTGCTCCCACTTCCGAACCTGTCGAGTCGAGTGAGCCCACGGATGTACCGGAAGCAACGCAAACTCCGGAGGTTCCCGTAACTTCCGAATATACCGACCTTACGGGATATGAATGGGCAGAAGAGTCCATTGCCGCTCTGTCCGAGTTAGGCATTGTGAACGGCACCGGCGACGGCAAGTTCTCACCGGCACAGAACGTAACGAGAGCAGAGTTCACAACGATGCTCATGAGGGCGTTTGGTGAGGATACCACAGCCGCAGCCACCACCTTTGCGGATGTTGCCGCAGACGAGTGGTACACCGTTCCCATCGGAAAGGCGGTTGCTTTGGGAATTGCCAACGGATACGAAGACGGAACCTTTGGCCTGAATGACAACATCACCCGTGAGGATATGATGGTTATGGCATACAGGACCACAACCGCTCTCGGAATCGATATCCCGCAGAAGAAAGCCTATGACAGCTTTGTCGACCAAGGAGATATCAGCGACTATGCGGTAGAGGCAGTTGAAAAGATGTACTGTGCGGAAATAATCAATGGCATAGGCGGAGGAATGTTAGATCCTAAGGGTTATGCAGACCGCGCCCAGTCAGCTAAAATAATATATGGATTAATAAATATGGAGGGAACTGTTAATGAGTAAATTTAGAAAAGTAATATCAATGCTGTTGGCAGTCGCCATGGTTCTGAGTATGGCAAGCATGGTTGCATTTGCCGACGAAACCGATACCGACGCCGCACCTGCGGGTGCGGGGGTATCGGAGTCAATCGATGAAGCAACGGCATCCCAAGCTCCCGATGTGGATACATCCACCAGCGAGCAGGAGGCGGCCAATGCGGTTATCGGCTCCGCTTCGACGACGGAGATTGCCAACCTTCCCAATGATGAGGTTGCATACGCTGCGGATTACAAGTTTGACTACGGTCTTGGCTTGTTCGAGCTTCTTCCCGACGGATATTGGCAGACCCAGCAGGTTACGAGGGCCGATTTCGCCACCGTTGTTGCAAAAATGTTAAAGGCCAACACCGCCGGTTATCCCCGGTATGGACAGAAACCCTACAGCGATGTGGATGAAAGCGTAGATTCCTATCCCGCTATTTGCTACCTGACGGAAATCGGTATCTTGCAGGGTGACGGCGACACAATGTTCAGACCCAACGACCCGATTCTTGTGAATGAAGCGTCCAAGATGGTTATGTGCGCATTGGGATATCAGCCGGCTTGCGAAGCTACGGCAGGCGGATTCCCCGAGGGATATACCACCTTTGCCCTCAGAGAGGGTATCTACAACGGACTGAGCCTCAGCTACACAAACTCAATGACGGCGATGGAGATGTCAAGGTTAGTCAGAAACGCCATGGAAGCCTACATCCTCGAAACCATCTCCTATGATTCCGAAGGCGGAGAAGTTAAGGTTATCCAGAGCACCAAGACTCTCCTTACGGAAACATACAAGATGACCAGCGCAAGAGGTATAGTGGAAGGTACGTATTATTCATACCTCAACAATGCCCAGGTTGAACTTGAGAACGAAGTCGTTATCTCCAATGTAATTGCGGATGTTGACGGTGTGAAGAATGTGAACTTAGGTTCCGTTACATACCAGTTTGCAGACAATATGGATTTAGAGTCCTATGTGGGTTATGCGGTAAACTTCTACTATCTTGAAGATGTATCGGGATACAGAAGAGATTACATAGCATATTTCGAGCCTCGGGATAGCTATAACTTGGTTTATGACATAGACGGCAAGGATATCACAAACTTGACCAAAACCGAAATGACCTATGACGACGGCAACGGAAGAATTAAGAGATTTGATTTGTCAAGTGCGGCCATATCATATAACGGAGTTCCCACAACCACAAAGCTTAACGAGCCCTTGGTTATTGAGCAAGGCCACGTTAAGGTTATTTGCCACAATTCAAGTCTGGTTCCGGATGCCGTTATAATTGAAGAGCAGAATGACGGCCTGTATGAGAGATACAATTCGTCCACATATCAGGTTATATTCCAGAACAATATGACAGCCAATATGCCGGCCCTCATATTTGACGATTCATATCACACAAGACTCACATTGGACGGCAAAAATATTGAGCCCACGGATTTGCAGAAGAACGATGTAATCACGTATTCCGTAAGTGAAGACGGAATGTACATCACCGCTTATGTATCGAGAAATGTAATCGAAGATGCCACGGTTGAGTCAATATACAAAGAGCAGTATGCAAACGGCAAGACCTATGATGTATTGGTTGTAAACGGTCAGTCCTACTTCAAGTCCATTGACCTCAACAAGACCATCAGCGCAGGATTTGCCAGCGACTTCCAGCTCACCTATGACGGCAGAATCGCAGGCACCAATGCCGCAGGTTCGGGCAAAGGCAATTACGGTTATCTGATTGATTTCAGTGCCGGCGGAGACACTTTTGATACTTGCTTCTATGCCAAGATTCTTGATATGAACGGCTCAATCAATGAATACAGATCGGCGGGCAAGGTAATGTCGAATGTTGTAAATCCGGGCTCTCCCGGACGTGTAGGTCTGAATGAAGTTATCGGTTCTCAGAAGGCTCTCGACATATTTGCTCAAACCTTTGCGACACCTCAGCTTATAACCTACGAGCTCAATGGCAGCGGCCAGATTAAGACCATCTATAAGGCTCCCGATTATACCCAGGCGGCTCCGGGCGAGGATACTTTCGGTTTGTATTTCAGCGGTACATCACCCTATGCAAATCACCTGTTGCAGAACTGCGCCGTAACGGAAGACACCGTAATATTCAATGCTCCCTATGTATACAGCGACAGAGACGAAGACTATTCCGTTCTGACCCTTGAGGATTTGACCGAGGATTCATATTCCGTTGACGTTTATGACATTTTCAACGGAATTGCAAATGCCATAGTTATCAAGGACGTAGATCCCAGCAACCTGTCCAACACTGCCGGCGTTATGTTGGTAGATGAAGTTGTCAAGGCTTGGGATGCGGAAAATCAGCTTGAGGTTACGGAGATTCTCGGCTGGGTTAAAGGCGAAAAGATCAGCATTGAGGTTAAAGACCCCGTTACACCGAGAACTTCCATCAGTGCTATGGGCGTAGATAAAACCGATACGATTGCCCAAATTGAGCCGGAATTCGAGACAAGGGACGGTCAAAAAGTTAAGGTTGGTATCGGTCGAGGCGATGTTATCCAGTATAACACGACAGCCAAAGGTTACCTCAACTCCTTCAGACTTCTGTTTAACTGCTACAACAGAATAAACAGCGAGAATTACGGCGAGTGGAACGAGGACGGCGATACGGATTCTAACAGAATCACCTCCGGGGAGGACATCCGTGCAATCTATGCCAAGGTTATAAACGCCTATGACTACTTCATGGTTGCCACTTCAAGATTTGATGACATGACCTGGTACAGAACTTATCCCACAAACGGCACGGAGATTTACATCTATGACCAAGTAAAGGATGAAATCAGAATAGGTGAGCCCTTCGATATCCAGGTTGACGACAAGGTATTTGTCAAGGTAAACAACGGCGACGAGAACTATGTAATCGTTGTATATCAATAAGACATAATCCGAAAAGCGGCAGGTGAATGCCTGCCGCTTTTTCAACGGAATTTTAAGAACTTTTTTCTGCTTTTGGGTGGCGGCGACTTGCCTTTCCAATCCTTTTTCGGAGGAACTGCTTTGGTGACATCGGACGTCCGGCAGATCCTTTGCACCCAAAAGCCGAAAAAAGTTTTTTTCGATATTGACAAAGGAGAAAAAAAAGAGTAAAATCATAAATTGGAGGTATGTGCGATTTCAATCGTATATATTGTATGTTGCAATTGTATCGGAGATAGGGAGTGATTTTTTGAAGATCGGAATTCCGCGGGCGCTGTTGTTTCAATACTACTATCCCCTGTGGCGGTCACTGTTCGAACGCTTGGGCTGCGAAGTTGTTTTATCCGACAAATCTACCAAGAACTTGGTTCAAAAAGGTATTGCGGTCACCGTCCCGGAAATTTGTCTCCCGATTAAAATATATAACGGCCACGTCATAAATTTGATAGAAAAAAATGTCGACTATATTTTCTGTCCGCGGTTTGTCCACATAGAAAAGGGTTACTGGTTCTGCCCCAAATATATCGGGCTTCCGGAATTGGTGTGGAAAACCATCCCCGAGGCGAAGATTTTAAGTATCGATATAGATTGCAGGCGGGAAGATACCGCAGACCTCAAATGCTATATGCCTATCGCCGAAAAATTGGGGATACCGTCCCGCAAATTTAGGCAGGCCCTCAACGGAGCCATTGAAGATTACAAGGAGTTCAGAGGCCTGTGCACAAGGGGACTTTCCCTTGACGAGGCGGCAGAGGTTATGTATAACGGCAAAAAGCCGGAGGACTTTATTCACCCCGAATGTGACACAACAATCGGCCTTTTGGGATATATATACAACGTCTATGATCCGTTCATAAGTATGAACATAATCGAAAAACTTCGAGAACTGGATGTAAATGTGATAACTTTTGATATGCTCAGGCATGAAGACCTCCTGAAACACAGAAGCGAGGAGACGAGGCGGATATTTTGGACATTTCCGGATAAGCTTTATCAGGCGGCAACTTACATGATAAAAGACCTCGGAGTTCAAGGTTTGATACATATAACGGCGTTCGGCTGCGGGCCCGACTCTATAGTGGGCAAGGAAATCGAGCACGATTATGCCGATTCCGGCGTGCCCTTTATGACCCTCAGAATAGACGAACACACCGGCGAGAGCCATTTGCAGACGCGGATTGAGGCTTTTACGGATATGATTAAGAGGAAGATCCGCAAGGTAAACGAGAGGTGATTTGAAAAATGAAAACATCTTTTCCCCATATGGGTTGCGTGACGGGCTATAAGGTGCTCCTTGAAAAACTCGGCCACGAGGTAATAATGCCCGATGCTCCTTCTCAGAAAACAATGGAATTGGGAGTGAAATACAGTCCGGAATTTATTTGTTTCCCGTTTAAAGTGATGATGGGCACTTATATCGAATGTGCGCAAAAAGGCGCCGAACTTATCGTGTCATCGGGCGGCTCGGGCCCCTGCCGTGCGGGCATGTATCCCGATGTGCATCAAAAGGTCCTGAAGGAATTGGGCTTTAATACGAAAGTTGTCGTGTTCGACAGTATGTTCCAGGATTTCGATGCTTTTTATGAAAAAGTCAAAATAATAACAAACGGCACTCCCACAAGCAAGCTGCCCGGCATTGCGCTCTTTACATACAAGCTTATCAAAAAAATGGATAAGCTGGAAAAACGAATGAAGATTTTGCGGGCATATGAGCTCAATCAGGGGGATTATTCAAGAGCATGGCGAGATATAACCAAGATGTTCGAAAAATGTGAAACAATCAGAGATGTGAACCGTACATACAAAGAGGCGGTTGATATCTTTGAGGCCATTCCTCGGCGAAAAGTTGAGGAATCTCAGCGACTCAGAGTGGGAATAGTAGGTGAGATATATGTTATTATGGAGCCTACGGTAAACAAAAACGTTGAGGAAATTCTGAACAGTTTGGGGGTTGAGGTTGAAAACGTTCAATATATTTCGGACTGGGTTGAGCATAACCTTTTGCCCAAATGGCTCCCCTATCCCAAATCCCACCGAATTTTCAAAACAGCCGGGGATGTGGCGCCGATAAATTGCGGCGGCCACGAGAAGGAGAATATGGGCTGGGTCTATGATTTTGCAAAGCGGGGATTTGACGGCGTAGTTCATCTTATGCCCTTTGCCTGCCTGCCGGAGTTGGTCAATTTGGGAAAATTTCCGGCTATTTCAAATGAGCTTAATATGCCCATAATGTCGCTTTCTCTTGACGAGCAAATGGGCGAAGCCCATGTGAAGACAAGACTTGAAGCTTTCACGGATTTAATCAGGAGCAAGCACGAGGCCAAGCAGAAATCGGGTTTGGGAGATGCAATCGGATCCGCAGCTCATTCGGCAGCCCGAATGGTGGAAGACAAGGCCCGCAAGGTCAGGGATAACTTGGCAACCACCGGCCGTACCCCGGCAAAGCAGCATGCAAAATAGGAGAAGATTTGAATTATGAAGTATTATTTGGGAATAGATATTGGCTCCGTCAGCACAAACGTCGTAGCTATGGACTCAAACTATAACGTATGTTTTGAGCAATATATAAGAGCCAACGGACAGCCCTTGGAAAGTGTCAAAAGCGGTATGAAAGCGCTGCAAAATGCCATCGGATGCAAAGATGAGGACATTTTGGGCATCGGAACAACCGGAAGCGGAAGAGAACTTGCCGGGGTTTTGGTAGGCGCCGATGTTATTAAGAATGAGATAACGGCTCACGCCACCGCCACCCTCCACTATCATCCCGACGCCCGAACCATATTTGAAATCGGCGGTCAGGATTCAAAGATTATCATCCTTCAAGACGGCATGGTCACCGATTTTGCCATGAACACCGTCTGTGCAGCGGGAACGGGGTCCTTTCTTGACCATCAGGCGGAGCGTTTGGGTGTGCCTATAGAGCAGTTCGGCGAATTGGCCCTGACGGCCGAAAAGGATGTCAGAATCGCAGGCCGCTGCACGGTTTTTGCCGAATCGGATATGATTGCAAAGCAGCAATACGGCTTCTCGAAGGCGGAGATAATAAAAGGTCTCTGCAACGCATTGGTTCGCAACTATATAAATAATTTGGGCAGAGCCAAGACTTTGAAGCCTCCTTTTATTTTCCAGGGCGGAGTGGCCGCCAATGTGGGAATTCGCAAAGCCTTTGAGGATGAAGTGGGCGAAAAGGTCATTATCCCCAAGCATTACAATGTTATGGGTGCCATCGGAAGCGCAATTTTGGCTAAGGAATACATAGAGGATAACGAAATTACGGAGCCCTCCTTCAAGGGATTTGGGCAGCTTGAACTGGAGTTTAAACCCACCAGTTTTGAGTGCGGCGGCTGCTCCAATATGTGTGAAGTCATCCGTGTGATTTCGTCGGATAACGAGGTTTTGGCGGTGTGGGGCGACAAGTGCGGAAAGTATGCCGGCACGGGTAAAGCATCAAAAATCGCAGGAAGATAAGTTTTCAATTCAAAATTTTAAAGGAGGAATAACCATGGAGTACACTTACAAGACGAAGGGCACCTGCTCGCAGATGATAACTTTCAGTATTGACGACGGAAAGGTCCGCAATGTGAAATTTTTGGGCGGCTGCCACGGAAATACCCAAGGCATTTCGGCATTGGTCGAGGGAATGGATGCGGAAAAGGTAATAAGCCTCCTCAAAGGTATCGACTGTAACGGGCGAGGCACATCCTGCCCGGACCAACTTGCCATAGCTCTACGGCAGGCAATATCATAATGAAAAGTTTGCCGCATACCGCTTGGTATGCGGCAAACTTTTTCCCTAGAAATTATAAAAAAACGGGAACAAAAATATTAAAATAATCGTCTAAAAACCATAAGGATTTGAGTGTTCCGAATTTGGGCGGAGGACTTTTTGATTCTGAGAAATGCTTGTGATTTTGGGCACATTGTGATAAAATAATCCTAAGACGAAGTGTGGATAATTTAAAATAAAGACAAATAAAGGAGGAGTTATGATGAGATTATTGTGTGTGATACTTTCGATATTGCTTGTGTTTACGGCTGTACCTGTTTTTGCGGCAGACAGTGAGGGCCTTGAAATTGCCATTACCACCGTGAAAAGCCGAATCGAAATTCCCGAAGAACTCAGCGAGTTTTCCGGCAGTTATTCGTATTATTTGGGACACAAGACTTACCGTCTTAATTGGGAGTCAAAGGAGGACGGTGAAAAGCATAGGGCAATCGACATTTCGATAGACGATTTGGGAAATATCCTGAGCTACAGCCGAATCGGGTCCGATTCGAAAAAGGCATCTCTGCCCAAATTATCTGAGGATCAGGTGATAAGTGCGGCTTACGGACATATGGCAAAGCTAAATCCCGACATAGCATCCGAATTCGATTCAAACGGCAAAATCATGTATGGTTACGGAGTAAATTCTTCTTATGCATGTGTCCGTTTCGACAGATATATAAACGGTTTGCCTTTCTGCAACGATTCTGTAAGCATTTCGGTGGATAATGACACGGGCGAGTTGTCTGACCTGTATATGGGAATAACCTATGTCGATGGCATTTCCTCTCCGGATGGCATAATAGCTCCGGAACAAGCTGCGGAAAAATTTAAGGAATTGTCACCCATGGAGGCAAAGTACATAACCAAAGATACCGATGAGGGTGAGGCTCCTGCCGCAGTTTTGGCATATGAGCCCAAATACAGCGACACAATGATAGATGCCCGTACCGGGGAAGAATATGTGTCCGGATACGAAATGACCAATTCCGAATATTTCGCTGGCAGTGCGGGAGGCACCACTCAGGATGCAGCGGCAGCGGCGACGGAGACGGGTACTTTTACACCCTCCGAACTTGCCAATTTGGAACAAATAGAGGGTTTGCTGTCCGAAACGGAGGTTCGGAACATAGCCGAAAGTATGACCGAGATCCCATTGGATGGCAAGGAGTTCACAAGCTGCAAATATTTCTCTCGGCGCGGCGCTGACGGGGAAAATAAATACACGGCCGACCTGACATATTCTTTGACCGAAACCCGCGGCGAAACGAGCGTCAGAGAAGACACCTTTGTGTCGCTTGACGCAGTGACCGGAGCGCTTATCGAAGTCAGGGCCTTTGACAATGCGAATAACGCTGCGGAAAAACCCGCAATTACCGAGGCGCAGGCTCTTGAATATGCCAAGGCTTTTGCCGATAAATACGCCCATGACGAGTTTATGAAGTCAAATCCCGACCTTGATATGGCGGATGAGCCGGTGCCTCTCGAAGAAAACCCGTATCGTAATTCATACGCGGTATCCGACGACGGCACGGAATACTATTACGATTATGTGTACAGGTTTATTCGGGTGGAAAACGGGTTTGAATATCCCGATAACGACTTATATATCAAGATTGATAAAACAAACGGGAAAGTTTTGAATTTTTCCAAAAACTGGGATGATGATGTTACTTTTGAATCCCCGGAAGGTATGATTTCCGCCGATGAGGCTTTTGAAGCTCTTCGGGAGAAAGCCGGAATAAATCCCCGGTATGTGCAAAAAAAGGCAGAGAACGGCAGCATTTCGGCAGAGGTGGTCTATTCCTTAAGTGAGGACAAACCTGTTGCTGTTTCCGCTGTGAACGGCGCTCTTTTGGACTATAACGGAACAGAATATAAGGAAAATGAAAAAGCGCCAATCGCCGATGACATAAGCGGTCACTATGCCGAGGCGGCGATTGAGGCCCTTCTCGGAATAGGTGTCATAACACTTTCCGAAGGAGAGACATCATTCCGCCCGGACGAGGTGATAACACAGGGAGAACTGTTAACCTTTGTGGCGGGTTTGGATGCCGGCCCTTATTCCTACGTAACCGAGAGCACGGACGAACTTTACAAATTTGCTTATGGTCGAGGTATTATGCAAAGCAGCGATTCTCGGGATGAAAACTTGCCTTCCATTCGTGAGGACGGCGTGAAATACATTATCCGCTCCTTGGGATATGAGGATATAGCCAAAATGACCGAGATTTTCAATACGGGTTTTGCGGACGGCGCCGATATAACTCCGGGTATGGAGGGATATGTTGCTCTTGCCAAAGGGTTTGGAATAATAGGCGGAAATCCCGACAACACTTTTGCACCGAAAGCCCCCTTGACCCGTGCCGATGCGGCGATTATGATTTATAACTATTTAACGAAATAAAATAAACTTCCTCCCTTTTCCCCTCTCTTTGGAGAGGGGACTTTTATGAGGGGAACAATTCCTCCTTGTAACAGGGATATTTACATAATTACCACTTGACATACAAACCGGGGTGTTGTAAAATATAGACTGTGATTTTACCGATGGGCGGTATTTTTGCATGCAAAGGAGATTATTATGAAAGTAGTAATTTTGGCGGGGGGCTTGGGCACGAGAATTTCCGAGGAAAGCCACCTGCGGCCAAAGCCGATGATTGAAATCGGCGGGATGCCTATTTTGTGGCATATAATGAAGGAGTATTCTCACTACGGATATAACGATTTTATCATCTGTGCCGGATATAAGCAGTATGTAATAAAAGAGTATTTTGCCGATTACTACCTGCACAGAAGCGATGTTACCTTCGATTTCGGCCATGAAAACAAAATGATCGTTCACAACAATGTGGCAGAGCCCTGGAAGGTGACCATTGTGGACACGGGCCTTCACACCATGACCGGTGGCAGAGTGAAACGTGTTCGTGACTATATAGGCGAAGAGACATTTATGCTCACCTACGGCGACGGCCTTTGCGATATTGATATAAACAAATTGGTTGAGTTCCACAAAAGCCATGGAAAAATTGCCACCATTACCGCCATCGACCTGAATCAGCGTTTCGGTGTTTTGGAAATTGCCAAGTCCGGCCAAGTGAAAGCTTTCAGGGAGAAGGACGAGGCGGACGGAGACGTTATAAACGGCGGATATATGGTTCTTGAGCCCAAAGTGTTTGATTATATAAAAAACAGCCAAACCGTTTTTGAAAAGGAGCCTATGGAAAACCTTGCCAGAGACGGCGAAATGATGGCATACAGACATGAGGGCTTTTGGCGCTGTATGGATACCCAGCGGGACAAACAGGTTCTCGAAAAACTGTGGGAGGAAGGAAATGCCCCCTGGAAGGTTTGGTACTGATTTTTTAACATTATGAAATATAACCTTGATTTTTACAAAAACAAAAGAGTCTTTATAACGGGTCATACCGGTTTTAAAGGCAGTTGGCTTTGCGAAATCCTGAAGTC
This sequence comes from uncultured Oscillospiraceae bacterium, assembly GCA_964617455.1. GTDB lineage: Bacteria > Bacillota > Clostridia > Monoglobales > Monoglobaceae > Monoglobus. The sequence goes on from CAZTYF010000002.1 coordinate 128,496, forward strand.
GGCGGGGGCGAATGTAACGGGATATGCCTTGTGCCCTCCAACGGAGCCCTCGTTGTTTGAACTTGCAAATGTTTCCGACGGGTTAAGGTCTGTTGAGGGCGATATTCGGGATTTTGATAAGTTAAAGGCCGTGTTTGACGAGGCACGGCCCGAAATTGTGTTCCATTTGGCGGCCCAACCCATTGTCCTCGAAAGCTACAACAATCCCAGATATACCTACGAGACCAATGTTATGGGAACGGTCAATATTTTGGAGTGTGTTCGCACATCGGACAGTGTAAGATCTTTCCTCAATGTGACTACCGACAAGGTGTATAAGAATTACGAACGGCAGAGGGGATACAGGGAGGATGAACCTTTGGACGGATTTGACCCCTATTCAAACAGCAAATCCTGTTCCGAACTGGTGACTCACAGCTACAGGAACAGCTTTTTTGAGAAGGGACCGGCAATATCCACCGCAAGGGCCGGCAATGTTATCGGCGGCGGCGATTTTGCAAAAGACAGGATAATACCCGATTGCGTCCGTGCGGCGGAAAAGGGAGAGGCTGTAACCGTTCGCAACCCTCATTCGACCCGGCCATATCAGCATGTGCTTGAGCCTCTCTTTGCCTATTTGATGATTGCAGAAAAGCAATGGGAGAATCGGGAATATTCCGACTGCTATAATGTGGGACCGGAAGATACCGACTGCGTGGATACCGCAACCGTTGTTGATATGTTTTGTGAGGAATGGGGCGGGATAAGCCGAAAAGATGCCGCACCGAAAAATGCGCCCCATGAGGCGGTTTTTTTGAAGCTTGACTGCTCAAAACTCAAAAAAACCTTCGGTTGGCAACCCCGCTGGAACATTCGTGAGACGATTAAAAAGACGGTTGAGTGGACGCGGGTGTACTTGGGCGGCGGCACCGCCGATGATATAAGAGATATAATGCAAAAGCAGATAATGGAATATTTAAGGGGTTAGGAATATGTTTGAAAATACGGAGGAAAAACAGGCGAGGGAGCAAATCCTTCAAATTGTTGATGAATATTGCAGAACCTTTCACAAAAGGGAAAAACCTTTTGAGGAAGGGGACCGAATTCCCTATGCCTCACGGGTATATGATTCCGAAGAAATGGTGAATTTGGTTGACAGTGCCTTGGAGTTTTGGCTGACCTCGGGCAGGTATACCGATGAGTTTGAAAAAAACTTGGGGGAATATTTGGGTGTTAAATACTGTGCCTTGGTTAATTCCGGGTCGAGTGCCAACTTAGCGGCCTTTATGGCTTTGACATCGCCGCTTTTGGGTGAAAGAGCCATAAGGCGGGGTGATGAGGTTATCACGGTTGCGGCAGGTTTTCCCACAACGGTGACGCCCATGATTCAATACGGAGCTGTGCCGGTTTTTGTGGATGTGACAATTCCTCAATACAATATTGATACGGCAAAGCTTGAGGATGCCCTCTCAAATAAGACCAAGGCGGTTATGGTCGCCCACACCTTGGGTAATCCTTTCGATATCCGCACGGTGAAGAGTTTTTGCGATCGGCATGGACTTTGGTTGATTGAAGACAACTGCGACGCTTTGGGCTCTACCTACACATTAAACGGCAAAACAAAGTTCACCGGCACATTCGGCGATATCGGTACCTCCAGTTTTTATCCGCCTCACCACATGACCATGGGTGAGGGAGGAGCGGTCTACACCGATAATCCTTTGCTTTCGAAAATTATTCGGTCAATACGGGATTGGGGAAGAGACTGTGTTTGCAAGTCCGGTATGGATAATATGTGCGGGCATAGATTTGACGGCCGCTACGGCGAACTGCCCGTCGGATATGATCATAAATATGTATATTCCCACTTTGGATATAACCTAAAGGCCACCGATATGCAGGCGGCCATCGGCTGTGCCCAATTGAAAAAACTCCCGTCTTTTGCGGAAAGACGGAGGCACAACTTTGACCGGCTCAGAAAGAGTCTTGAGCCGATCGGTGACAGAATCATTCTCCCCGAAGCCTGTGACAATTCGAATCCAAGCTGGTTTGGATTTTTGATTACCTGCGGAGAGGGCGTCGACAGAAACGGTGTTGTGCGCTATGTGGAGCAAAAAGGAATTCAAACCCGTATGCTTTTTGCGGGTAATCTCACCAAACATCCCTGCTTTGACGAAATGAGGGAGGCGGGAGAGGGCTACCGGATAGTGGGTAGTCTTGAAAACACCGACAGAATAATGACGGATACTTTCTGGGTGGGTGTTTATCCGGGTATGACCGATGAGATTATAGACTATATGGGTCGCACAATTATCGAAGCAGTCACCTGCAAAGGAGAGTAAAAGCAGATATGAAAAAGATTTCCGTGCTTATTCCCTGTTACAACGAGGAGGAAAATGTGGTCCCCCTCAGCAGGGCCATAATCGAACAATTTGAAGGACACTTGAAGGATTATGACTACGAGATTGTGTTTATTGACAACGATTCTCAAGATAATACAAGGGCGCTTCTGGCGGGACTTTGTGCCGAAAACAAAAGGATCAAGGCAATTTTCAACGCCAAAAATTTCGGACAGTTTAATTCGCCTTATTACGGTATGTGTCAAACCACGGGAGACTGTACAATATGTATGTGCGCCGACTTTCAAGACCCTCCGGATCTTATTCCGAGACTTGTCAAAGAATGGGAGAACGGCTATAAGATCGTCTGCGCAATCAAAAGCTCCAGCCGTGAAAATCCCATTATTCGGTTTTTGAGGACCTGCTATTATAAAGTTATCAAAAAAATGTCCGAAGTGGAACAAATCGAACATTTCACGGGCACGGGACTCTATGATAAGGCATTTATTGAAGTGTTGCGAAATCTTGATGACTCCGAGCCTTTCCTGCGAGGTATAGTTGCAGAACTCGGTTTCAGGCGCAAGGATATTGAGTATGAGCAGCAAAAGCGCCGGGCCGGCAAGACCAGTAACAGTTTTTACAGTCTGTATGACGCCGCCATGCTGAGCTTTACATCATATACCAAAATCGGACTCAGACTTGCCACCATGTCGGGTTTCGTAATATCACTGATAAGCATCATCATTGCCCTTGTATATCTCGTTCGAAAGCTCATACATTGGCAGCATTTCCCTTTGGGCAATGCACCAATCCTGATAGGCGTGTTCCTCCTTGGAGGTATTCAGTTATTTTTCATAGGTCTCATAGGCGAGTATATTATAAACATAAACAAAAGAGTCATGCATCGCCCATTGGTAATAGAAGAAAAGCGCCTGAATTTTGACGGCGAAGAGGAAAAGGCCTAATGAATTCGCAATTAAGAAAGGCGGTCATAACGGGTTCTACCGGTATGTTAGGCACGGCTCTCATAAAGAATCTGACCGAAAGAGGATATAAAGTTTACGCCGTTTCCCGTCCAAATTCCCCAAGATTCAAAAATATTCCCATATCTGACAGTGTAACGAGTATAGAATGCGATCTTAAAAATATAAGAGAGCTTGATAATTTGGTCCGTGAAAAATGCGATGTGTTTTTCCACTTTGGCTGGAGCGGGACATTCGGCGAAGCAAGGAATGATTTGAACGGCCAAGTTGACAATATAAAACATACCATCGACGCTGTTTGGGCGGCTCACGATTTGGGATGCAAAGTGTTTTTGGGTGCAGGGTCTCAGGCGGAGTTTGGCAGGAAGACGGGCAAGATTTCTCCCGATACACCCGCAAATCCCGAAAACGGGTATGGAATGGCAAAACTCTGTGCGGGCCAAATGTCTCGCCTCCTTTGTGAAAACCTCGGTATGAAGCACATCTGGTGCAGAATTTTCAGTGTGTATGGCCCGAATGATGGGGAGAATACCATGGTGTCATCCATGATAAAAAAACTCCTTCGGGGAGAGAGACCGAGCTGTACCCAAGGCGAGCAGATTTGGGATTATCTCTATTGCGATGATGCTGCAGAGGCATTCCGCTTGGCAGCCGAAAAAGGGAAAAACGGTACGGTATATTGCGTAGGGAGCGGAGAGGCACGCCTCTTACGGGAATATATAACCGCTATGAGAGATATCATCAGTCCCGAAACGGAAATCGGTTTTGGCGATATACCATATGGAGAAAAACAGGTAATGTATCTCAGCGCTGACACGGCCTCCCTGATGCGGGATACGGATTTCAGCCCCAAAGTATCATTTGAGGAAGGGATAAAAAAGACAGCGGATGCTATGAAGAATAAATTGTAATCAAATACGCCCGTCAAGGCTTGGCGGGCGTCGATTTTTGATTATTTTCATTCTATCGGTTTTATTATCATATTTTCAAGCAGTTCATCTCTTGGGAGGAAGGGGGCAAGGTCCTCAAGAGGCGGGCTTACCAATGTTCCGTCCGGGAGGCGTTTTGTTGCGCTTTTCGGTTCGAAGTTTTGCTCGGTTGATACAAATATTTCACAGAATACCGCGCCTTCCTCTTCAAGGGCGGCGTTGACGGTTTTTTTCATCTCGGCGTTGCTGTGGGCCGAATAGTATTTATAACCGAAAGCTTTGGAAAGCTTTCCAAAATCCGGAAAACTCAAATCGCCGCTTTCCGGGCCGATGCCCACTTTGGTATGGTCTCCGAAGATATTATTTTGCGTCTGTCTGATTGAATGATAGCCTTGGTTGTTAATCAGGAAAATTTTTATCGGCAGGTTGTTGGTGATGATTGTCTGCAATTCCTGAAGATTCATCATAATGCTGCCGTCTCCTTCAATGCAGATTGTGTCGGTTTTTCCCGCAGCCACGCATGCTCCTATGGCGGCAGGCAAACCGTATCCCATACTTGCCACGGCGCTGTTAATAATAAATCGCGAGTCTTTTTTGATTACGTAGTTGTGGCTGCCCACAACACAGGCACTGCCGTTTGACACAACCGTCAAATTTCCGGCCGGCAGGGAGCTGCTCAGATAATTTATAAAAGCGTAAACATTGGCGTATTTTCCGTCTTCTTCCCAATGCCTCTCCAAAGTCACCGGATAGCGCTCTTTCCAGTTTTGACAGGTTTTTATCCAACCTTCTTCTTTGAATACGGGAACTGTCACATCCCCGAGGGCCCTATTTATCGACCTAAAAAAGTCCTTTGCATCGGCTGTGATCGGAGTTTCAACATGAACAGTCGTTTTTTTGAGCTCAGCGGGATCTGCGTCAACCATAATGACGTGTGCCTCCCTTGCCCAGGATTGCCAATTGTAGCCAACTTGGCGGATGGACAGACGGTTTCCCACAGCCAAAATCAAATCGGCGTTTTGAATTGCGAAATTCCCGGCCCGGTCGCCCATTATGCCGCCTCTGCCCACATACAAAGGATTGTCCGTTTCTATGGCATCGATGGAATCCCAACAGGTAGCAACGGGAATCCCGAGCCCGGCAACCGCTGCTCTGAACTCATCGTATCCGCCGGAGAGGCGTATACCGTTTCCGGCATAGAGCACAGGCCTTTCGGCTTTTTTAATTTTATTGATTACATCCCGTATAACATCTTCCGATACCAAAGGCGGTTTTGCCTTGATATCTTCCCGAGGGTCATAGGGGAGCAGGTTGTCGGTTTCTATGGTGCAGCCTTGAAAATTCAGCGGTATATCAATCCACACGGGTCCTCGCCTTCCGCTCATAGCCAAATTATAGGCTTTCTCCAAATAGTAGCGTATGTATTGAGGATCTTCCAACATAACGGCAAATTTACACATAGGTCCCACGGATTTGGTTATGTCATATTCCTGGTCGCCGACGGCACGAAGTGGCAATCCGTCGGTAAAGCGCTCCATGTATCTTGCGGTGGTGTCATATCTGACCTGTCCGGAGATAACAAACATGGGCACCGAGTCAAGCCAAGCACCCAATACGCCTGTGATTGCATTGGTTCCGCCCGGTCCGGTGGTAACGCAGAGAGCGGCAGGTCTGTTATTCACACGGGCATAACTCTCCGCTGCGATTGCGCAGGCCTGTTCGTGATGATTAAAGAGGCAGTTTAGGCCCTCCTTGTGGCCCAAAGCATCATTCAAATGCATTGCACCGCCGCCGGTTACCATAAAGCAGTCGCATATTCCGTGATTGACCAAAAAATCCGCAACATAATCAGCCAGCCTTATTTTCATATTGCTCCCCCTTTGATACCAAATCGATATGATAATTCGGTTTCCTTCTCGAAATCCGATTCGGGCCTCATTATACCAAAAATGTATACAAATGTCAAATATAAATCAAAAAAGGGATGCCCCGGGGCACCCCTTTTATTTAAAAACCTATTTGATTATATTGTCTATATCGGCTTTTGCCATTTCCAGCAGCTCGTTGGCCTCTTTTTCCGTCTCGCCTTTCATCAGGCAGTAAATCTTGATTTTGGGTTCCGTACCCGAGGGGCGAATTACGAAGTTATTCTTATCCTCAAGCTCCAAGTAAATTACATTTGACTCGGGCAGCAGGATTTTTGATTTTTCGCCGGTGGCCAAATCTATGCGCTCGCTTGTCAGATAGTCGCGAATGGCTATGACTTTCTTGCCGGCAACGGCAGTGGGCGGGTTCTTGCGGATGTTGTCCATGGTCGACTTTATTTTTGCCAAACCTTCGATTCCCTCAAGAGTTACCGACACAACCTGCTCCTTGTAATAGCCGTACTTCTTGTAAATCTTGTCCATCTGCTCAAATATGGAGCTGCCCTTTTCTTGATAGTATAGGGCCATCTCCGCAATGAGCATGGTGGCAACCACTGCATCCTTATCCCGGGCATATGTTCCTTTCAGGTAGCCGTAGCTCTCCTCAAAGCCGAACAAATAGGTGCCGACTCCGGTTTCTTCGGATTCTTTGATCTTTTCGCCGATGAACTTAAAGCCCGTCAGAACTTCTTTCATACCGATGCCGTAGGCATCGCAGATGTCCTTGATGATATTGGTCGTGACGATGGTCTTGACGATATATCCGTCTTTCGGAATCGCATTTTTCTCTTTGAGAGCAGACAGTATATACTCCGAGAGCAAGGCGCCGACTTGGTTTCCGGTGAAGTTCACATATTCGCCTTCGTCATTCTTGACCAAAATTCCCACACGGTCGCTGTCCGGGTCGGTTCCGATGATGAGGTCCGCACCGCACTTTTTGGCATAGTCAATGGCAATGTAGAAGCCCTCTTTGTATTCGGGATTGGGGAATTCAACGGTCGGGAAGTCTCCGTCGGGAAGCTCCTGCTCCTTAACAACAACCACATTGTCAAAGCCCACACGCTTTAATATTTTCCTTACGGGCTTGTTGCCCGCACCGTGGAAAGGAGTGTACACGAACTTCAGGGTGTCACCTTTTTCCTTGGCCAGCTCGGGATTTACGCACTGTTCCTGAACCCTGTCAAGGTAGGCCTCCTCCACCTCGTCACCAATCATAACAATGAGACCTTTTTCGATGGCTTCATCGAAGTCCATTTTCTTGACCCCGGTGAATATGTCGGTCTTTTCGATTTCCTCAAGGACGATTGCCGCCAGCTCCGGATTGAGCTGGGCACCATCCGCCCCGTAAGCCTTGTAGCCGTTGTATTTTGCCGGGTTGTGACTGGCGGTAACGGCAATGCCTGCCGTGGTTTTCAGATATCCCACCGAGAAAGAAAGCTCCGGCACGGGTTTCAACTCTTCAAACAGATAGGCCTTGATGCCGTTGGCTGCCAAAATTTGCGCTGCCTCTTTTGAAAAAACATCCGATTTGTGGCGGCTGTCATAGGCGATAACCACGCTTAAGTCCGCATCCGCTCCGTTGGTCTTGATAAGCTGATTGGCAAGACCCTGAGTGGCCTGTCCCACAACATATTCATTCATCCGATTGAGACCTGCGCCCAAAACTCCCCGAAGTCCCGCCGTGCCGAACTCCAAGGGCTTGTAGAACCGATCCTTGATTTCCTCCTCATCGCCGCGAATGGCCTCAAGCTCCTTAACGGTCTCCTCGTCCGCCTCCTTGAGCCATCTCTCATATTCGGCCAAATAATCCATAATGCATACCTCCAAATTGATATATTATTGAATTTAATAAATTATTATCAAATTTTATCCCATACACATAAATTATACTACTCTCCCCGTTGAATTTCAACCGTTTTTGATGTAAAAAAATAGCAGCGTTTTTTGTATAATATTTCGGAGATACGGGAGAAATGCAGAGGAGGCAGGCGAAATAATCACCTGCCTCCCACTCGCTTATCAATCAACGGGATTGAATTGGTCTTTGCCTACTCCGCAGAGGGGGCATACAAAATCCTCAGGCAAATCGTCCCACTTGGTGCCGGGGGCGATTCCGTTGTCCGGATCCCCTGCCGCCTCGTCATAGACATATCCGCAAAGGCTGCATACATATTTCATCTTGTTTCACCTCCGATGTCCTTATATAAAAATCTATTTATTTTGCCTTGATTTATGTAAGCATTATACAATACAGACCTCCCTTTTGTCAATAGGATTTTCCCGGTCTTGACATTTGGGGCGATACGGTGTATAATCAAAGGAATTTCGGGTGTTGGGGATTCCGAAAAATCCGAAAGCCCGAATCCGAATTCCGATTTCCCGCAAGGGAAGGGGAGATATATTCGGAGTAAATCGAAAGGAAGAAATTTGCGTAATGCTTAAAAAAACGGCAAGGCGGGTTGTCGCAGCTGTTTTGGCCCTTGTGACGGTTGGATTTTGCTTGAAAGCCTATGGTGTGGAGTCGGAGTATGACTACGACTTTCAGATAGATGTGTCTATGTTTTCAAATGCGGAACTCGGAACCGTGGATACGGGTATGGGCGGAGACGGGCCTGCCGTAACACAGGGAGCCGGGAAACTCTACATAAACGGCTATGAAAAGCAACTCAGCCTGCCTCTCATATATGCGGGGGATACCCTTATGGTTGCCCTCACATCTTTGCAGGATTTTATGGAGTGCAAAGTATACTACGACCCGGCTGCCTATACCGCCTATGTAATCAAAGACATCTATTCGGTCCGAGTTGCTCTCGGCAGCAATTTGGCGGTTATAAACAATACCTACAGTGACAATTGGCAACAGCCTCTCATAAATTACGGCGGGGTACTGTATGCGCCCCTGGAGTCCCTGATGAAATCTCTTTGGTACTCCGTTGACTATAATTCATACGACAGCGTGAATATTGTGAGCCACGCCAAAGAGAAATACGGATATACGAGTTTGGGCAATGTGCATGTGGTATATATTGATCCCTTGAGCATACGGGTTCGGGAAATTGTGAATATATCGGCCGAAAGGTGCGGCCTGCCCAATTACAGCAATTCCACATTTTTCGGCTGGGAAAGCAACGGAAATACCTACTCTGTGGGCATTCTTGTCAGTGAGGGCAGGGTGATATCGGATACGATAACCCATGGCAGTCCGATTACCACATTGATCGTCCACTATGACGGCTCCGTCGAAATCAAAAGAGTGTCAAATATATATGACGAGAAAAACGTGATGTTTGCCGTCAGCGGAGTGGGAGTGCTCCCGGAGGTTACCGCGGCGGCGGAAGGATTTTACGGAACTTTTGACATTGACCGATATACCAACAGGACCTATGTGGGATACAACAGGGACATTAACAAAATCGTCCTGTGTGTCAGCCCGTCGACCACCTTGGCTCGGGCAGGTCAGGTGCTGTCGGGATTGGGCTGCGCCTCCGGGCTTGCTTTGGATGGCGGCGGCAGTGCCGCCCTGGCCCTTGACAACGGAGTGAGATTTTCTTCCGATGGCAGAAAGCAGTACGCGGTGTTGTATTGGGATTGACGGAGTCGGGCAAATACTCATTTTTTAATAAAAATGTTACCTCTTTGTAACAGAATTGTGGTATAATGTATTCTGTGACAGGAGCGTTTGTTTGTTGGAGGCATTTTGAATGAACGATGAAAAAATGGTCATCCTTGGCGGGGTACCTCTTTCGGGAGAGGTGAAAATCAGCGGTGCAAAGAATTCCGCAGTGGCGGTTTTGGTTGCGTCCATCCTTGTGAACGGCAAGTGTGTGATAGAAAATGTGCCCCGTGTCAGTGATATATATGATTTGATCGGTATAATAAACGACCTTGGCTGCAAGGCCGGGTTTGTTGATGACAATGTGGTGGAAGTTGACTGTTCCGGTATAAAGAGTTATCGGGCAGTAGGTCGTGCCGTGCGAAAAATACGGGCATCCTCCTATTTTATGGGCGCCTTGTTGGGCAGAATGAAAAGGGCAAGCGTCGACTTGCCCGGAGGCTGTGACTTTGGCGTGCGGCCCATTGATTTGCACCTTAAAGGCTTCGAAGCTTTGGGGGCCCAGAGCGATATCGAATACGGAGTTGTCAATATCACGGCGGACGAGCTGGTGGGAGATACGGTCTATATGGATGTTGTTTCCGTAGGCGCCACCATCGATGTTATGTTGGCTGCGGTTTTGGCGGATGGTATGACGGTTATAGACAGTGCCGCAAAGGAGCCCCATGTGGTTGACGTGGCGAATTTTCTGAATTCTATGGGCGCAAATATCCGAGGCGCCGGTACGGATGTCATAAAAATCAGAGGTGTCAAGGAGCTTCACGGGGGGACATTCAGTGTTATACCCGACCAAATCGAAGCGGGCACTTTTATGATAGCGGCGGCAGCCACCGGCGGAGACGTGGTGGTGAGCAATATCATCCCGAAACATATGGAGTCGCTGAGTGCCAAACTCGAGGAAATGGGTGTGGGCATTGAAGAATATGACGAGGCCATTCGGGTATACCCCAAAAATTCGGAGCTCAGACGGTGCAATGTGAAAACCCAGCCTTATCCGGGCTTTCCGACGGACTTGCAGCCCTTGATGCTTGTGCTTTTGACAAAGGCAAAGGGCACCAGCGTAATGACCGAAAATGTCTGGGACAACCGTCTCCAATATGTGAGCGAGCTCAACAGGTTGGGAGCGGCGATAACGGTGGAGGGCAGTGACGTGGCTGTTGTGGAAGGAGGCACCACCCTATCCGGCGCACCGGTATGCGCAAAAGATTTGCGGGCAGGTGCCGCCATGGTGATTGCAGGCCTCATAGCCGAAGGTGTTACCGAGATATATAATCTTAAATACATAGACAGAGGATATGAAAACTTCGAGGCAAAGCTCAAAGCTTTGGGCGCCCAAATCACCCGCCGAAGGGTGAACCCCATGCCCGAATACCTAAAGGCGGCAAACAAATAGGGGTTTCCCCAAAATATCCCGGAGGATGCAACCATGAAACTTTACCCACTGAAAAGCGGAAGCAAGGGCAATTCCTGCCTTGTTTACACCGAGAGTACGAAAATCTTGGTCGATTGCGGCATCAGCGGCAAGGCCGTCAAAGATTCCATGTCCAAAGTGGGAATATCGCCCGAGGAACTTGACGGGATTGTGGTGACTCACGAGCATTCCGACCATATCAAGGGCCTCGGTATTATGATGCGCCGCTACGGCATTCCCGTATATGCCAATGCACCTACCTGGGCAGCGGTAATGACAAACGACTTAGGCAAACTTAATGACGAGCATATAAGGATTTTCGAGGGTACCGAGCCTTTTTCCATCGGTGACATTCGGGTGTGTCCCTTTCGGATTCCCCATGATGCGGCCTGTCCGGTGGGATATAAATTCGATGACGGCAGGGAACAAAGCGCCGTTGCAACCGATATGGGCACCCTGACGGAAGAGGTTATGGAAAATATATCGGGCTGCAAGGTTGTGCTCCTTGAGGCAAACCATGATATAGATATGTTGGAGGCAGGAAAATATCCCTATCCCCTGAAGAGGCGAATCAAAGGAAGGTTAGGCCACCTATCCAACGAGGATGCCGGCTTGGGAGCGGAATTGCTGGCGACGGCGGGCACGGAAAGCATCATCCTCGGCCACCTCAGCGAGGAAAACAACTATCCCCAATTGGCTTTTGAAACCGTCAAAGAAGCCCTGTCTCGGGTGGGAATCACCGTAGGCAAAGATATAAGGCTCTCCGTGGCCCCGTAAAACTTACTCCGAATGTCAAGGACGTTTCGTCCCTTTATCAATCGAAGACCGATGCCCTGATTTTGGGCTCTTTTTTTTTTCGGCCAAAATAACATTCAAACCCATAATAATGCGATTTAAATAAAAAAATATGAAAATAATCGAAAAAAGGGTTGATTTTAAAAAATAAGTATGATATAATCACTCGGAATCAATTTTTACGAGGTGCTGCTTAATGTTTAAAAAGAAAGTAATCATTGGGGCGATTGTGAGCGGTATGCTGCTCAATACGGCGGCATTTGCCGAAAATATTACCGCCTCCGAAACGAGTATTGAAATAACCGACGACTATGCCGAATATTTGAAAAATCCCGATGCTTATACAATCATCCCCGAGGCGATTGACTATGACCAAAACTTCGGCGGAGCATTTTTGGCGGAAGAACTGCCGAAAGCTTATAACAGCGAGGAAGATAACCCGTTGATTAAGGGGAAAGTTCCGGAAATCAGGGACCAGGGCCAAAACGGCGATTGCTGGGCCTATGCCGCAATCGCGGCAGGTGAATACTCCACCATTGCCAAAAATAACAAGAGCTATTCAAACAGTGCAAATCTTTGGTCGGAGCCCCATTTGGCGGCGGCTATGTATGGCACAAAGGACGAAAATTACAAAAAATACACGAGATATTATGACTTCTCCGCCTCGGATGCGGGTCCCTCCGGCGGCAACAGGGAAATGGCCACGGCCTATTATTCCCGCCAAAATGCCGCAGGCCCCATCTCGCTGCAAAGCTACGGAGACGGCAACTACGCAAGCTACAAAGCCGAAGGCTATGGCAACTATCAACCCATTTTCGATTTGGGTGCCAAAGACAGACTGATGTCTCTGGGTTCCGCAAAATATATCACGGATACATATGAGGGAAGTTCAACCCTGTCATTCAATATAGGAAATGAAGGAGTTACGGATAAGAAAATTTCTCTCAATTACGATGTCATCAATGCCATAAAATCCGAGGTTATGGAACACGGCGCCGTGGGAACATCCTACCTCGCTTATGACAGCAATACAAGCGATAACGGAAACGATAAAGAACTCAAGGAATACTATAATGAAAGCACTTATGCTTACTACCTTGATTGGGAAGATCTGCTTTACGGAAGGGTTGAGGATGCCACCTGCGAGGATGGCAAGAATGGGGTTTTACTTTCCTATACACAGGATCAATACGGCAATATCACGTCCAAATATGAGTTTAAAAGTCCCGTGAACCACGCCGTCACCATTGTGGGCTGGGACGATGACTTTTCTGCGGACAATTTTGCCACTCCTCCGACTCTTTTCGACGGCACGAAGGTGAACGGTGCCTGGATAATCAGAAACAGCTGGGGCGTAGAGTGGGGCCAAGAGGGCTACCAGTACATATCCTACTTAGACCCTGCCATCGGTTTTGATTCCTATACCTATGACTTCACGGACGAGACTCCCGAAAATATCTACTCCTATGAATTGACGGGCCCGAACGGCACCATGAGTTCCAATTTGGGTACGAGTTTTTCGGTGGGCCCGGACAAAGACCATATGCATCCCATAGGCACCGACAAGTACGGCTGCTACATCTTTGCCAATAAATACACGGCAACGGGTGAGGATGAGTACCTCAATGAAATCGGATTTTATGTTACGGACCCGGATGACAGCTATGAGGTCATTGTCAGGGAGGCAAACGGTGAGACGGCCCCCGGAGAGGTGTCGATTGTCGATTTTGGCGAAGACCCCAACATTGTGAATCTCTCGGCATACGGAAGCGGGGAATCGGGAACGAAAATTCAATTCCCCGATGCGGGCTATCAAACGGCCAAGTTGACGGAGCCCGTCAAAGTCAGTGGCGACTTTTTCGTGATAGTCAAGGTTTCAAACGATGCGGACAAGGACAAGGCATTCCAAATGTCTTTGGTGCAAAAGATAGAGTATGTGGACGGTTTCCCCGAAAGTCAAAAGAACCCTTCAAACTTTGAGGCCACAGAGGGAGTTTCATTCAGCCCCCACAACATCGCCGCCAAAGGCACCGACCCATACTTTATCAGCGGTTGGGAAGACATCGGAGCAACCGAAACCCAAGTCAATTCAAGCGAGGGCATTATCGGCTATTCCTATGCCAATTGGGCTTTCAAGGTATATACCGGCGGGCCTTCATCTTCCGTATCCACACCCGAACCGAGCGGAGAGCCAACAGCCTCCGATGCACCCGAGCCGAGCGGAGCCCCCGAGACATCCGCAGAGCCGAGTTCATCGCCGGATGCGGAAAAATATGACTATGATGTGAAGATAGAAAAAGGTGAATCCGGAGCCAAAGTCACCGTGACCCGCACCGGGGACTCTGCCGAGAAATGCGTGCTCCTTGTGGGTATGTATGACAGCAACGACGTTCTCATCGGATTTGAGGGACCCTATGATGCGGAATTCGGCGGCACCGATGAATTCACACAAGATATAAGCTTTGAAAACGGTGCGGCGAAGGTGACGGCATTCTTGTGGAACGGGGACACGAATGAGCCTTATGCCCTTCCCGCCGCTTTGAGCGTCGAGTAATTCAATATGCAATATAAAAAAGGTTTGGGGCCGCCGGGCCTCAAACCTTTTTCTGTCTTAACTCACAGAGTTTTATTCTTCATAGTCTGCATCCGACTTGGGAGAATTTTGCGGCTCCTCAATAACAAGCTCCGCATTTTGATTCTCCGTATCCTCCGAAATTTCCTCCCCGCTCTCGGAAGATTCTTCCCCTTCGGGAGCGGGAGTCAGCAAAGCCGCCAGCCGTTTCATTGCCTCTATGGTGTTGTCTCTGTCGCCGAAGGCCGTCAGGCGGAAATATCCTTCGCCGTTTTTGCCAAAGCCCGCACCGGGAGTTCCCACGACATTTATATTCTCCAAGAGATAATCGAAGAATTCCCAAGAGCTCATTCCGTTGGGGCATTCGAACCAGATATAGGGGGAATTTATTCCGCCGAAATACTTAATCCCGAGTTCATCCAAAGTCTCTGCGATGATTTTGGCATTTTGTTTGTAATAGTCAATGTTTTCTTTGATTTGCTTGCGTCCTTCGGGAGTGAATACAGCCTCTGCCGCTCTTTGAACGATATAGGACACGCCGTTGAATTTCGTGGTTTGCCGTCTCAGCCACAGTTTGTTCAGTTCCACCACATCGCTGTCAACTTTGAGGAGCTTTTTGAGCTTGTTGACCTCCACCCTCAAATCCTTGGGAACAATGGTATATCCGCAGCGGGTTCCGGTGAAGCCTGCGGTTTTTGACAGAGAGCAGAACTCGATGGCGCATCTTTTTGCACCGTCGATTTCATATATGCTCCGAGGCAGAGTCTTATCGTCAATGAAGGCTTCATAGGCCGCATCGAAAAGGATAACCGCGTCGTTTTTCAGGGCATAGTCAACCCAGGCCTTAAGTTGCGCGTGATTATAGACGGCGCCGGTCGGATTGTTGGGAGAGCAAAGATAAATCATATCCGCCTTGACGCCCGCCTCCGGTAGTGGGCAAAATCCGTTTGAGGAATTTGCATTCATATACTCGATTTTTCTTCCGCTCATTATGTTCGTGTCAACATACACCGGATATACCGGGTCGGGAACCAGCACCACATTGTCTCTGTCGAACAAATCGGTGATGTTGCCCACATCGCTTTTGGCTCCGTCGCTTATGAACACCTCGTCCATGTCTACTCGGATTGTGTTCTCTTTGTAGTATTCCACAATCTTCTCCCGCAGGAAATCATAGCCCTGCTCGGGTCCGTAGCCTCGGAATGTGGCTTTTTCGCCCATTTCATCAGCAGCCTTGTGAATGGCATCAACCACCACCGGTGCCAAAGGCAGAGTCACATCTCCAATCCCCATACGGATAACCTTTTTGTCCGGATTGCTTTCGGCATATGAATTGACCCTGTGGGCTATCTCCGAAAACAGGTAACTCTCTTTAACATTCAAAAAATTTTCGTTTATTCTCAACGTAAACCCTCCTTATGGTTTTGTTATTATTTTCCAAATATCGTCTGTGTCATCGGGCGGATAGACCTCACCCTCGCACACAAAGGCGGCGGGGCCGCATTTGATAACCCTTCCGCTTGGGAGATAGGTTATCCTCAGGTCACCGCCCCTGAGTTTTACCGTAATTTCTTCGTTGGTTTTGCAATATCCGTTCCAAACGGCTGCCACCGCAGCGGCGCAGGCACCGGTTCCGCAGGCCCAGGTCTCCCCGCTGCCTCTTTCCCAAACCCGCATTTTCAGGGTGTGCCCGTCAATCACTTGGATAAACTCCGTATTGATTCGTCGGGGGAAAAGCTCATGGCATTCAAATTTGGGCCCGATCTCCGAAAGGTCCAGATTTTCCGTGTTCTCCGTGAAAACCACCGCATGAGGGTTTCCCATGGAAACGCCCGTGATTTTATATTCCCTGCCCCCAACGGTTATGGGACGGCTCACGATTTTGTCTCCGTCCATATTGATGGGGATTTTTTTCGGGTCCGACTCCGCCTCGCCCATATCGACCGTCACCGAACTCACCGAATTCCCGTCCGTTTCAAGTTCGAGGATTTTTATCCCCGCTCCCGTTTCCAAAGTGATGTGTTTTTGGCGAGTCAAGCCTTTGTCATAGACATATTTCCCGACGCAGCGGCTGGCATTTCCGCACATCTCCGCCTCCGAACCGTCCGCATTGAATATGCGCATTCTGAAATCCGCCCTGTCGGAAGGCATAATCAAAACCAATCCGTCGCTGCCGATTCCAAAGTGCATATCGGACACAAACCGTGCCAGTTTTGCGGGATTACGGACATCTTCCTCAAAGCAGTTAATGTATATATAGCAATTTCCAATCCCATGCATTTTGGTGAATTTCAAAGCATCCTCACCTCCGATTTTACTTATGGATATTGTAACATATTTGTAAAACAATTACAACACCTTTTTTAAAAAAAGCACCGACGGGAGGGCGGAGGCACCAAAAAGAGCCTCGGGAAAACCCCGAGGCCCTCTGGTACACCTTCGGGGATTCGAACCCCGGACACCCTGATTAAGAGTCAGGTGCTCTAGCCAGCTGAGCTAAAGGTGCACATACCACAAAAACAACACATTGAATTATACTATGGCAGCCGAGGTTTGTCAACCCTTTTTTAAAATTTTTTGGGGGATTTTCGCCAAGGCCCGTCAAATCCCTTGATTTTGCATAAAGAATATGGTATGATACAGCACATAACATAATCAAGAAGAAAGGCCCGAAAATGCCATGTTAAAACGCCTTGCAATCCTGACCAAAATAGATTTCCGTGCCAAATACGCCGGGCATTCCCTTGGCGTGGTTTGGGCTTTTCTGTATCCCGCAGTCACCGTTCTGCTCTATTATTTTGTCTTCAGAATCATACTCAAAACCGGCCCCATGGACGGGTCCCCCTATCTCCTATGGCTCCTTTCCGCCTTGGCGCCTTTCCTGTTTTTGAGCGATTCGGCCGCGTCTTCCGCTTCCGCCCTGACCGATTATGCCTACATAGCAGGGAAATCCCGCCTGAACCTGAGCTATCTCCCTGCCGCACGGGTTATTTCGAGTTTTGCCGTCCACGCCGCAGTCTTGGCTGTCCTGCTTGTTCTGAGACACAAATTCTCTCTTTTCGACTTTCGGATCCTTGTTTATATAGGGGCGGAACTCCTGTTTGCCTTGGCTCTTGCCTATTTTTTGTCGGTGATGACCGTGTTTTTTCGGGACCTGAAAAGCATAGTCCCCATCGTCACCCAGTTGGGCTTTTGGGTCACTCCCATTTTTTGGTCCTTTGCCTCCGTACCCGAGCCCTTTGCCAAAATTTTACGCATAATCTGCCCGTCTTCTTATATTTCCGAAGGCTTTCGCTCCGTCTTGGCCGGAACTCCCCCCGCCCCCGCCTGGTATGGGGTGTATTTTTGGATTTTCACATTGCTTCTCGCCCTGATTTCCGGTTACCTGTTTTTCGCCGCGAACTCCCGAATCGCAGACTACTTGTAAAAAAGATAAAAATCTCATCCGCCTCGCTCCAAACCTTTGCCCGTCCCCGTCTATGGTTATATTATATATCAAAAAAAGTGCCGGTGCGTGCCATCTTTTTACATTTCTGTATGGCGGACAAAAATGTCCCGTTATAGTGGCCAAAACCGTCCTCCAATGGTGGACAAAACCGTCCCCCAATGAGGGACGTAAATGTCCTATAGAATAGATAATATAATAAATAATATAATAAATAAAAGAATAAGAGAGAGAATCACTAACCTCTCTCTTTTCTTTACTTCTCTTCTCTTCTCTTATTTCTCTTACCTTCTCTTCCCTTCCCTTCTCTTCTCTTACGCTGCCTAAGATGGCTGCACAAGGGGGCTGCACAAGGAGGTTGCACAAGATGGCTGCACAAGACGGCTGCACAAGGAGGCTGCACAAGGGAGCTGCACAAGATGGCTGCACAAGGGAGCTGCATAAGGAGGCTGCACAAGGCGCTCGTCGGAACTCGCCTCTTAACTCGTTTCCTCGCAAGCGAGGAAAGCTTCGTCTTACCGGCGGTTCCTCCTCTTTCCCAAAAAGTGCTCTTCGCCCAAGCTTTTTGGGAGCCCTGCGCACTTCGTGCGCTTTGAACTCGCCTCTTAACTCGTTTCCTCGCAAGCGAGGAAAGCATCGCCACGTTGGAAATCCCTACGCCTGCTTGTTTTGCCCTGACGGGCAAAAGCGGCGCCTTATCGGCGGTTCCTCCTCTTTCCCGCAAAGTGCACTGTGTTGGCGCTTTGCGGGAGCCCTTTATGGTAGCTGCACAAGGTAGCTGCACAAGGGAGCTGCCGATTGGTATACCTACGGTTTTGAATCTACAACCAAGCACCATCTCACAAATCAAACCTAAACCGCCGACATACTCCGTAACGGTAGTATACTCTCTTTATTTACTCTTATTATCTACTATAGTGGAACTTTTGGTGCATACCCCCCGGGAACTTTTGGTGCATACCCCCCGAGAACTTTTCTTCCATACCCCTATGGAACATTTCTTCCACACCCCTATGGAACTTTTCTTCCATACCCCCCTTCGGTTTGGATTTGAATCGGGTTATGCAAATCAAGATGGAATTTTTAGGCAAAGACATTATAAAATTAAAGGTTTTGTATGTAAATGAAGTATCCAAAGGAAATAGAGGGGTAACGATTCTGGCTTAGAAGATTAGAATTCTGAATATAGAATGCCACTGATTCCCATAAATATTTACATTTACTAAAAAAGGTGCATTTATATTAACCGTATAAAAATTCAACTTTGGGGTTTACAAAGTTTAAAGTTTGTGATAAAATGTAAATACCTCAATTGAGAATAAGCAAACATGGAGAGGAGGTGGTCGTCGTGTTGACAAGCATTGGTAAATTTTTGAGAAAACTAAGAATAGATCAAGGGGAAATCTTAAAGGATATGGCTGACAAATTGGGAGTGTCTGTTTCGTTTCTTTCCGCAGTTGAAAACGGAAAAAAAAGGATGCCTTCTACATGGAGTAAAAAAATATGCGAACTTTATCAGTTGAGCAATGTAGAAAGAGAAGAATTTACAACTGCAATAGCCGAGACCGAAGAGAGCATTGAAGTGAATTTTTATGGAATCGCTACAAAAAGAAAGGAGCTTGCGGTGTCTTTCGCCAGAAAGTTTTCAGATATCAACGATGAACAAGCCGAAGCCATAAAAAGGATTTTGCAAGGAGAGAAGCCAGAAATATGAACTACTTTAAAGCCACGCCCCTTGGAAGGGAAACAATTCGCAAATTTATTCGCCGTTTGAAGAGAAATATAGGATTAGAGTATGAACTTTATTTTCCTGTTCTTACTTTTCTCGAAAATATATTGCCCATCTTTGTGCCGAATTTTCAGTTGGAAATTCTCCCAGTGAGCGAAATGGGTCATAATCATGGAGAAACCTATCCAAGTAAAAACCTGATTTGTATTCGAGAAGATGTTTACCTTCGTGCAGTCCAGGGAAAAGGTCGGGATCGTTTGACGGTTGCACATGAGATAGGCCACCTATTCGAACATGAAGATGATGCCATTTCCCTGTGCCGTTTGGCTCCCGGCGAAAAGTTGAAAGCATACGAGGATCCAGAGTGGCAGGCAAATGCTTTTGCTGGAGAATTGCTTGCTTCATCATATCTAATTCGCGGGATGAGTGTGGCCCAGGTCAGCCAAAAATGTGGTGTCAGTCTTTCTGCCGCAAAAGTCCAATTAAGTGGGCTTCGCAAGTAACTTGATTTATGCATAGTTGGAGGTGATGATTATTGCTTGTAGACAGAAAAAACCTTCTATAAGTTACTGCAATAGCTTACAGAAGGATTCCCCAAATATCTCTATTTGTAGTTTGATATCACTATGATAACGGATTTTAGGAAAAAAGTCAATACTTCTTTTCCATTTTTTTGGGAAATTCCGAAAATCTATACTTCCTGAATATCCTTATTTGTAGTTTGATTATTGAATATAGGCATTCAGGCAGTGAGATATCCCTCATGGCAAAATAATTTTACAATCGTACACCATTGCCTTGTTGTAAGTACATAGATAGTGATGTTATCAATGCACATTATTATTTACAGGGAGAATACCTATTTATGAAAAAAAGAAAAACTATATTTGATGACGGATTCCAATCATATCTCACTGAAGGAGCAATGTTTGTAGGTGACTGTGGAATTCCGATGCTCATGGACCTAAGAAACACTCAAATACCTCGTGATATTGTTCCATTTTCAAAGCTAAACACTAATAAAGACAAGAGAAAATACATTCATTTTTATCTACATGATAAAGAGTTTTCTACTGTTTTGACAGCAACAACCCGCTATATTGAACAGGTGAAGTTATACGATGGAGTGATTACTCCAGATTGCACATTGTTAATCGGGCAATCATCATGTTTGCAGCAAGCTAATACTTATATGAACCGGGCTGTTGGCTTCTTTTTTCAGAAAAACGGCATACCTGTTATTCCCAATGTACGATGGAGTGATGAATCTAGTTTTGACTACTGTTTTTAGGCATACCCAAAGGTTCTATGGTATCTGTTAGCACGCATGGATGTATAAAATCGTCCGAGCAGAAACATATGTTCAAAATTGGGATGGCAGCAATGCTCGAAGAAATTAAGCCGCAGGCTGTTTTGGTTCACGGGTTTATGCCCGATTCGGTATTCGGAGAATTCAGGGATGTTGTACCGTTCTACCGCTACGCAAGTGAATTTGAGCGCTCTCACATAAAGGGGAGGGATTGAATGGGAACCGGTTATAAAGGAAATTCAAAAATTTACCGAAGCATAGGGCAGAATATTATACTTGCTGCATCGAAGTATCATTATTGCAACGGTTATTTCGGTGTAAAAAGTCCAAGTACGGGTCATCGAACACGTAATATAATTTCAAACAATCCGATTGATACCGCCAAAGATTTCTATGATAAAATAGCTTTTGGGGGCAAAGAAACCGTATTAAAAAATGGAAATCTTAATATCACATATATGGCAGACGGTACTGTAGTAACCATGCGAATAGCATCACACTCTGATGGTACTCCAGCTGTTGAGATTAACATTATTGATAGTACTCATACGGGTGGAGTTAAAGAACAAAAAATACATTTTATTTCGGAGGAAAAAAATGACAATAATTGATAACCGTTTCTCAATTGAAACAATTGATACGCTAAAATCGCTTATAAACAAGCAACTGAAAAAGATAAAGCATACCGCCTTTTTTTATAGGCCCGCTGCATATGGAATTGTTGGATTATTCATTGGGGACGATGTTTACAAAATAACCAATTTCCTCGAGGTGCAGGATTATTACGGAAAACAAGAAGACATTGCATATTTCCGTTTTGAACCGTCACAGCCATCGGAAATAGTATCATTACTGGACGATGTGGAAATGATTGATTTCCCAATAGGTGGGAAAATAAAAGAAATACGGGTAGTAAATGAAAACCA
Source organism: uncultured Oscillospiraceae bacterium (assembly GCA_964617455.1). GTDB lineage: Bacteria > Bacillota > Clostridia > Monoglobales > Monoglobaceae > Monoglobus. The sequence continues at coordinate 150,451 of CAZTYF010000002.1, forward strand.
AAGATTATATCACAACGATGATCAAACATACGATGTTTATACCGTAAGAGGGATGATCTTTGTTTTTGATGATGGACGGGAATTGTCGTTTGAAAAACCCGTTTGGTTTTCCGAAGAAATTTATATTAAAAAGGGATATAATCTCTACGACAAGTTCGTCTCCGAAGAACATTTTTCCGAAGGATGGGAAGGTTGTGACGAATATATCGCAAAATGCACCCGTGAAATAGTAACTATCAAGTGAGGTTCAAGGATAATTGAAAAGCATATTGAAACAGCGAAATAATTGCGAGAAATAACTTGATGGGGGTGATTATTATGAAAGCTAACGAGCAGAGAGCGGCGGCGAAAGATTTCGCGGCGTTTTGGAAAGACAAAGGCTATGAAAAGGGCCAGAGCCAGTCTTTTTGGCTGGCTCTCCTTCGGGATGTTTTCGGAGTGGAGCATCCGGAGGAGTTTATCTCCTTTGAGGACCAGGTCCACCTTGACCATACCAGCTTTATCGATGGGACGATACCCGCCACAAAGGTCCTAATCGAGCAAAAGGGCTTGGGCAAGGATTTGAGAAAACCCATCAAGCAATCGGACGGCTCCCTTCTCACTCCTTTTCAGCAGGCCAAGAGATATATAACCGAGTTGCCCCTGTCTCAACATCCCCGCTGGGTTGTGACCTGCAATTTTGCGGAGTTCAATGTCTATGATATGGAGCAGCCGGGAGGCGAGGCGGAAATCATATATCTCAAGGACCTTGAGAAAGAATACTACCGCTTGAATTTCCTGGTGGACACGGGCAGCGAGCATCTCAAAAAGGAAATGGAGGTCTCCCTCAAGGCCGGCGAGCTTGTGGGAGTGCTCTATGACAGCCTCTTGAAACGATACAGGCACCCCGATGACCCCGAAACTCTCCGCAGCCTGAACAAGCTATGCGTCCGTTTGGTATTCTGCCTCTATGCGGAGGACGCCGATGTGTTCGGGGGCAAGAGTATGTTTCATGACTATTTGAGAGACATACCCGCAAGCGGCATCCGCAGAGCCCTGATTGATTTGTTCAAAATCCTCGATCAAAAGCCGGAGGACCGGGACAGCTATTTGGAGGATGACAATCCGCTTCTTGCCTCATTCCCCTATGTGAACGGCGGGCTTTTCAGCGATGAGGATATCGAAATACCGCCTTTCACCGAGGAGCTTAAGGAGCTGCTTCTGAAAAACGCCAGCGAGGACTTCGACTGGAGCGACATCAGCCCCACCATATTCGGCGCCGTGTTCGAGAGCACCTTGAATCCCGAAACCCGCAGGAGCGGCGGTATGCACTACACCTCAATCGAAAATATACACAAAGTCATAGACCCCTTGTTTTTGGACGATTTAAAAGCCGAGCTTGATGAGATAAGAGATATAAAAATCAAAACAACCCGAAGAAAAAGATTGGAAGAATTTCGGGACAAATTAGCCGCATCAGATTATCTGGATCCTGCCTGCGGCAGCGGTAATTTTTTGACCGAGAGCTATTTGAGCCTTCGCCGCCTTGAGAATGAGGCCATCGCTCTTTTGATTGAGGGTGAGGCCAAGAGCGAGGGCCAGATTGCCTTTGAATTTAAATCCCCCATCAAAGTCTCAATCGAGCAGTTTTACGGCATCGAAATCAACGACTTTGCCGTCACGGTGGCCAAGACGGCGCTTTGGATTGCCGAGAGTCAAATGATGAAAGAGACGGAGAATATCCTGCACGAGAATCTTGAATTTCTGCCCCTGAAGACCAATGCCCATATAGTGGAGGGCAATGCCCTGCGCCTGAATTGGGAGGAGGTGGTGCCCAAGGAAAAGCTGCATTATATTATGGGCAACCCACCGTTTTTGGGTGCGAGGATTATGGACGCAGAGCAAAAAAGCGATTTGATGTCAATCTTTTCGGGATGGAAAAACGCAGGCAATCTTGACTATGTCTGCGGATGGTATAAAAAATCGGTTGATTTTATGCGTGATACCGAAATAAGAGCGGCCCTTGTATCGACTAATTCGGTGACACAGGGTGAGACGGTAGCCAATCTTTGGGAACCTCTTTTTGAAATGGGAGCCCACATAGATTTTGCTCATCGCACTTTTCGTTGGGACAGTGAGGCAAAGATAAAAGCCCATGTCCATTGTGTGATTGTAGGTTTCAGCGTTGCGCCAAACAGCAAGCCCAAGGTCATCTATTCTGCCGAGAGGCCACAAATTGTGAAAAATATAAACGGATATTTAATTGATGCGGATAACATTTTCGTTGAAAGCCGTGTTAAACCGTTATGCGATGTACCGAGCATAGGTATAGGGAATAAACCTATTGATGGAGGCTTTTACTTGTTCACCGAACAAGAGATGAAGGAGTTCATCAAAAAAGAACCGGCCTCGGAGAAATATTTTCGCCCTTGGTATGGCTCATATGAGTTTATAAATCGCAAGCCGAGGTACTGTTTGTGGTTAGGAGATTGTCCCCCCAATGAACTCCGCAAGATGCCCGAATGCATGAAACGTTTGGAGGCAGTTCGAAATTACCGCCTTTCAAGCAGGAGCGCCGGCACGGTTAAATTGGCTGACAGACCAACTCGCTTTCATGTGGAGAATATGCCCAATACAGACTACATTATTATACCAAGAGTCTCGTCCGAACGGAGAAGGTATGTTCCAATGGGATTTATGAGCCCCGATATTCTTACATCGGATTCTGCACATATCATCCCCGACGCCACCCTATATCATTTCGGTGTGCTCACATCCAATGTGCATATGGCCTGGATGCGGGCTGTTTGCGGCAGACTCAAGAGCGATTACCGTTATTCGAAAGATGTGGTCTATAACAACTTCCCGTGGCCGGAGCCCGCGGAGGAGCAAAGAGCCAAAATCGAGCAGACGGCCCAAGGTATCCTCGATGCAAGGGCCCTGTATCCGGACGCCTCTTTGGCGGACCTCTATGACGAATTGACCATGCCCAAGGAGCTTAGGGAGGCCCATCGGGAGAATGACAGAGCGGTGATGAGGGCCTATGGTTTTTCCGTAAAAGACATGACGGAGAGCGAATGTGTTTCGGAGCTGATGAAGATGTATCGGGATATGATTTGAATATGAGTGGAGTACAAAAAAATGACCCCCTTTTCAGGGGGATATTTCCAAGCCGTTTTTGAAGGTCACTCGGACATCGTCTTTGGAGTAGACGGTGAAGCAGTCCGTGAGGGCGGTGAACATATTCTCGTCGAAGGCTGTCACCGGGCCGTTCAGGGCTCTCAGCTCTTTCAGAAAAACCGTGATGGCCGTTTTGCGGGAGTTCTTGTCCTCGATTTGGGATTTGATTTTTTCGACTTCGGCTTCGGTTTTGTCGAACTCGGCGGAGAGGTTATCGTAGCGCTTTTGGTATTCGGCTCTGCTGCCCGACTCCCGAATGCACTTTTTCATAAGCTCCGATATATTATCAAGCTTTTTCTCCGTGGCGGCCAACTTGGCCTCCGGCGCCGATGTGTCCGCCGCCTCGGCGCATATGCCTTCGAATTCTTCGATTATGCTGTCCTTCGAGGCAAGCAGTTTGTTTACCGCAGACACGAATATGGATTTGAGCTCATCCTCCGAGAAGTGGGGAGTTGTGCACCGATTGTCGTATTTGCGGTTGCACTGCCAAACGAGTTTGCGGTATTTGTTTGTTGAGTGCCATACCTTCGGACCGTACCTGCCTCCGCATTGGCCGCATATTATCCTGCTCGAGAACAGACGGGTGCCCGAGTGAGGGTGTTGGGTTTTGTTGCGCCTTGCCATTTCTCTTTGGACCATGTCGAAAGTATCGGACGATACGATTGCCTCATGGCTGTTTTTGACATAGTACTGAGGCACCTCGCCTTCGTTTTTCTTTATTTTTTTGGTAAGGTAATCGACGGTGAAGGTTTTCTGGAGCAGGGCGTCGCCCTTGTACTTCTCGTTTTGCAAAATGCTCTTGACCGTGTTTTCATACCATTTCTTGCCTCCGCCCGGGGCAGGTATTCCCTCGGCCGTGAGCTGTTTGGCAATACCGTAGGTGGACATCCCCCGCAAAAACATATCGTAAATCCGTCTGACGGTGACGGCCTCTTTCCTGTTCACCACCAAAGCGCCGTCCGGGCCTCTGTCATAGCCCAAAAAGCGGCTGAAGGGCACATAAGGCTTGCCGTTTGCGAACCGCTTTCTTTTGCCCCAGGTGGTATTTTCGGACAGGGAGCGGCTCTCCTCCTGGGCCAATGATGACATTATGGTAATCAGCAGCTCCCCTTTCGAATCGAATGTGCGGATGTTTTCTTTTTCGAAGTAGCACTCCACTCCCTTGCTTTTGAGGTTTCGGATGGTGGTCAGGCTGTCCACCGTGTTGCGGGCAAACCTGCTGACGCTCTTGGTTATAATCAAATCGATTTTACCGCTTAGGGCGTCGGATACCATTTCGTTGAAACCCTTGCGGTTCTTGGTGCCCACGCCGCTCTTGCCCTCGTCGGCATAGACTTTCACAAACTCCCAATCGGGATGGTTTATGATGTAATCGGTGTAATAAGCCACCTGAGTCTCATAGCTGGATTGCTGCTCTTCAAGCTCCGTGCTTACCCTGGCATATGCCGCAACCCTCTTCTTTTTGTTTGACTCTATGGGCTCGGCCGTGTATTCCGTTTTTGTGGCGGGTATTTTGATAACCTCCGGCATAATTTCACCTCCCGTACTTGAAGCTCTCGCTTCGCCCGTCTTTGAAGTGCAGTGTGACGACGTTTTTGTTTACCGTGATAATTTCAAGGACTTCCAACATAAGGTCCCCGTCGAATTTATCCGTTTCGAGTATATCGGCTATCCGCTCTTTCAAATCGGTGTCCTTTATACCCACCGCCCTGAGGGCTTTGTCCCCCGTATGTTCGGCATCTCTCCAGCATACAACGGGAGTGCCGTCCGCCCTGTATGTCTTGCATGCCCACAGGTGTTTGCCGCAGTTCTCGCATTCTATGAAGTGGGAGAAGGCATACTTGCAGGGCCCGCTGTCCCTCCGCCTGAAGTGTTCGGACTGGGCCTGCCTGAGCTCCGCCGTCCACTTGGGGCTCCTGTGCTTTACGGGATGGGCTTTGCCTCCGCAGCCTTCCCGTCGGAGATAGCTTGCCTTTTGGGCAATGCCGTTTACTATGTCGACACCGTACCTGTCCGCAAACTCCCGCTGGGCCGCACCGAAGGTTTCCAAGGAGATTATGGCGGGATGGTCATCCTTAACATAGTACATGGGCAGCTGCCCGGTATTCTCTTGAGGCGCCGATAACGGGTCCGGCGTAAAGGTCTTTTGGCAGAGGGTACAGCCGGTATATTTCTCTCTCCGAATCATGTCAATTATCTCGCAGTTGATGAAGTCCTTGCCCGTGGGGGATTTGACGCCTTCCTCGGTGAGTTTTTTGCTTATGGCATAACAGGAGTCTCCCGCCAGAAACATATCGAATACCCGTCTCACAATTTGGGCCTCGAACTCGTCTATGACATATTTGCCGTTTTTGATTCGGTAGCCGTAGATGCCGCAGTTTCGGGGTTTGCCTTTTTCGAAACCTTTACGTATGCCCCACTTCACATTGTCGGATATGGATCGGCTCTCCTCCTGGGCAAAAGACGCCAGCAGAGTAAGCAGCAGCTCCCCGTCGGCGCTTAGGGTGTTGATGTTTTCTTTTTCGAACCGCACCTCTATGCCCATGTCCTTCAGGTGCCTCACCGTGTTTAGCAAGTCCAAAGTGTTGCGGGCGAATCTGGATATGCTCTTGGTGAGGATTATGTCGATTTTGCCCCTTTCGCAGTCCTCCATCAATCTGTTGAATTCGTCCCTGTTGACCGTCTTGGTGCCGGAGATGCCGTAATCGGCGTATATGCCCGCATACTCCCATTCGGGGTTACTTTGAATATAGCCCATGTAATAGTCCGCCTGAGTTCGTATGGAGCCTCTCAATGTTTCGGTTGCCATGGAGACTCTGGCATATGCCGCCACCCGCTTCAGGTCGGGTTTTGAGCGCTTGGTGGTTTTGATTTTGCATATTTTTTTCATGTTACCACTCCTTTCTCTACTATATATAGCTCAAAAAGAGCGAAATTTCAAGTGCCGTTGTAACCGTATGCACGGCGGCGGAGAAAATTCCCCGCAAAGCCTTTTGCGAATTCCCCGCCTCCGAAGCCGAAAATACGCCGTATTTTCCTCTTCCAAACCGTTGACAGGGGCATTGGGTATGTGCTATAATATGTACCAAAGATATAAGGCACAGGCCCGAAACGGGCTTTGTGTATACCATACGGTTCACAAGGAGGAATTTAAATGAAAAAGCTATTATCGCTCTTTTTGGCGGTAACCATGGTTTTGACTCTCGTTTCCCTGCCGGTTTTTGCGGAGGCATCCGACGCATCGGCGATTTACGATGAGACGGGAGAAATTGCCCCGATTGTCGCTTTGGATTCCGGTCTCACATACGATGTCATAAATGACAAGATGACAATAACCGGATACAGAGGAGGGGATCAAGACGTTCAAATCCCCGATGAAATAGACGGTCTGCCCGTAACGGTGATTGGGGAAGCGGCATTTGCGGAAAAGAAATCCCTCAAAACCGTCCGTTTGCCCGAGGCCCTTGAAATCATAGGAGTCGAGGCATTTGAAGATTGCGAAGGGTTGACAGAAATATCCATCCCCGACGGAGTCACATCCATAGGCAAGGATGCTTTCGGCAGCTGCTTTTCATTGGAGAATGTGAAACTGCCCGCAAGCCTCACGAGAATCGAAGAGGACACATTCGGTGAATGCTTAAATCTGAGGAGCATAGAAATCCCCTCCGGCGTTACGGAAATCGGGGATTCCGCCTTTGACGAATGCCTGTCCCTCCAAAGCATAACCATTCCCAGAACGGTGGTTACCATAAGGAACGAGGCCTTTGAAGAATGCCACAGGCTTATGGATGTTTTCTATGAAGGCTCCGAGAGCGAGTGGCTGAGAATCAGCGTCGGAATAAAAAATCAGGATTTGCTGGGCGCCGCCATTCATTTCGGCGACGGAACCCAAAGCCCGGGAATCACTCCGACACCCAAACCCACAAAAACGCCCAAGCCCACGAACACACCCAAACCCACGAAAACGCCCAAACCTACGGCAACGGTCAAACCTGCGGAAACGGCAACTCCCACGGAGGAGCCTGCGATAACCGAGGGACCCGCGGCGTCGGCTGAGGCTACCCTTGCTCCGGACACCTCCGAGGAGCCGACACCCACATCCGAGCCCGGCACTTCCGAGGAACCCCTGCCCACAACGGGCCCGAGTGAAACGGCCAAGCCCACCGCAAGGCCGAGACCCACTCTCAAGCCTTCGGCTGCGACTTTGGAAGGCATAATCATCAAATCGCCCCCCGAGGACAAGACGGTCGTTGAGGGCTCATATCCGGATCTTGACGGTTTGGAGGTTGTGGGCATATACAGAAGCGACAACAGAACCTGGGTTGAAGAAATCGAGGACTATGTATTGAGCGGCTTTGACCCGTCCGTATTGGGTGAGCAGACAATCACCGTAAGGTACCAAGGCTTCACTGCGGAGTTTACCGTAACCGTGGTAGAGAAGATGTGGGAGGATATCGAGATTATCCACAAGCCCGACAAGCTGACCTACTATCAAGGCGAGGAATTGGACATCACGGGTCTCGTTGTGGTGTATGAATACAACAACGACACGTTGAGTGAAGACAATATCGTCTCCGAATGTGATATAATCGGATATGACCCCAACAAAATCGGAACCCAAAAAATAGAAGTGAGACACAGAGAGCTTGCCGTGCCCTATGACGATGACTTCACCGATGACTTTACGGTTCGGGTTAAGGCGAGACCCGGGGAGCCCGAGGGGGATGTTGTGAAGGAAGTCGAAAAGCCCGACATTCACATCACGGGCTTTATAGGAGGCAAGACGGTAACTCTCACCTGCGACACACCCAATGCGCAAATCTACTACACCAAGGACGGCAGCACCCCGACCGTTGACCCTGCCTTCCTGTACACCGAACCGTTTACCATAAGCGTAACCTCGACAATCAAGGCCGTGGCTGTTTTGGGAGATGTCCGCAGCAAGACCGCCGGCGGCAAGATAACCGTTGCAAAAGTCAAAACGCCCCGAGCCAACCGCGAGACGGGGTCCTCCGTAAAGGCGGGAACCGTGATAACCCTCGATTCTCCCACCCACGGAGCGATGATATACTACACAACCGACGGCACGGATCCCACAACCGACGGCACGACTCCCACAACCGACGCCGCGAGATACAAGGACGGCATTGTCATATCCTCGAATGTGCATCATATAAAAGCCATAGCCGTGAAAGACGGATATGTGACAAGCGACGTCTTTGAGGCGGACTATAACGTATTATACGACGAAGTTACAATGGCATCGATATCCGTAGGCTCCGCCATCGGAACCGCGGGGGATATAATCTCCCTCCCCGTGTATATCTTCACGGACAGCCAATACAAAATAAACAGCTATAGGCTCACACTCAAATATAACGCCGAAATGTTTGAATGCTTATCCGTAACACCTCCCGAGGATGTGGTGACCAACGGACTCTTCACCTCCATAAACGAAACGGAGGGAACCGTGACCATCCACTATAACGGCGCCTCCCTGGAGAGCGGAGAGGTATGCAACATAAACTTCCTTGCGAGGGCAAGCGATATTGACGGCGACTATGAAGTGACGGTGGTTCCCGAAAGCGTGAAAATCGACAACCACAACAACGACAATATAGACATATCAAACGGCAAGATAACCCTTGAGGGCTCCGCAAACTCGGATCTTGAATCAAGCGTCGTTTTGACAAACCCCAACGGAGACAATATAACCGACGACTCGACTGTCAGCGGTGAGGTTACGGCGAATGTAACCCTTGAAAACATCGGCGCGCAAACTCCTTCCCAATTGGGAACGGTGAGCATCATTTTGGCGGTGTATGACAGAGAGGGATGTTTGGTTGATATGTCCACCTCGGCGGCGGATTTGAGCGAACTCAACTATGTATTCACCAACACGGTGAACATCCCCGAGAACATAGAGGTGGGAAGCATCAAGCTGATGATATGGAATGACCTGGGCGGTATGAACCCCATGGAGGGGGCAAGCGAGATATATAAGCGAAATTATAATTAAAAAATAAATTAATCTTCCCAATTAAATCGGCGGGGCTTCGGCTCCGCTGTTTTTTATACCTGCCCGAATGCAACGGGTATTTTCAAAAAAATTTCGGAAATTCAAAGAAAATCCTTGCAATTCGGGCTTGGATGTGTTATAATTGCATTGATTGAATGATGCCGCACATTCGGTGCGGCGCTCCGGAGAAACCCTTTATCGGGTGCCGAAGGTGTACGGCGAGAGCCAATCTCTCAGGCAAAAGGACGGAGGTATTTCAGCGGCTGTGCTGTGATATTTTTCTTCATTTTTGTTTGAGCTTGAATCCCAAGGGATTTCGGCTCTTTTTGTTATGTTACGAAACAATCCGAAAAACGGCTCATTTATTAATAAAAATATAAAAACGGGAGGAAATCTATGCAACATTTTCTTGACATTGTGGCAAAGGTCAACGATGTGGTAAACGGCATTGTTTGGGGCTGGCCCGCCCTGATTCTTTTGGCCTTTGTGGGAGTTCTAATGACCTGTCTGACCAAGTTTTTTCAGCTGACTCATATCGGGCACTGGTTCAAAAACACCATCGGTGCCATTTTCGGCGACAGGCATGTGACCAAACACACCAAAGACAAGTCGATTTCTCAGTTCCAAAGCCTTTGCACCGCTCTTGCGGCCACCGTGGGCACGGGCAACATTGCAGGCGTGGCCTCCGCCATCGTTATCGGAGGACCCGGGGCGGTATTTTGGATGTGGCTCATTGCCTTCTTTGGGATGATGACCAACTACTCCGAGAACGTTTTGGGCATTCTCTACAGAATCAAAAACAGAGACGGGGAATGGAGCGGCGGCGCCATGTACTACCTGCGGGACGGTTTGGGCTCCAAAAAGGGCTGCAAGCATATAGGCGCGATTTTGGCGGTGCTCTTCAGCTGCTTCTGTATGTTGGCCTCTTTCGGAATCGGAAATATGACTCAGGTCAACACCATAACCACCAATATGCAGTCTGCCTTTAATGTGCCCCGAGTTGTGACTGGTATCGTGATTATGATATTAGCGGGCTTGGTTATCATAGGCGGAATCAAGAGGATTGCCTCCGTTACGGAGAAGATTGTCCCCGTTATGGTTGTGCTGTATTTTATCGGCACCATAGCCATTTGCATTATGAACATCGAAAAATTCGGTGCTGTGTTCTCCTCAATTTTCAGATGCGCCTTTTCAGTCAGAGCCGCAACGGGCGGCGGAATCGGAGCGGGAATGGCCATGGCCATACAGATGGGTATGAAGCGAGGGGTCTTCTCCAACGAGGCGGGCCTTGGCTCATCGGTTATGGTTCACTCCAGCTCCAATGTGAGAGAGCCCGTAAGGCAGGGTATGTGGGGTATATTCGAAGTCTTTGCGGACACCATCGTGGTATGCAGCCTGACTGCCTTTTCCGTTCTCTCTTCCGGATTATTCAACTTGGAAACAGGAATGCCCTACAACGAAATAACCAACACCGGCGACTTGGTGGGCAACATATTCGGAGCCGCCTTCGGCCCGGTGGGCTCCTGGTTCATCGCCATAGCCATGCTGCTCTTTGCCTTTTCGACGGTTTTGGGATGGAGCCACTACGGCACCAAGGCCTGTGAGTTCCTCTTTGGCACCGGTTCCACCATGCTCTACAGAATTATCTTCGTGATAGCCATAATGGGCGGCGCCCTCATGGGCGAAAACCTGGCTTGGGACCTTTCCGACACCTTCAACGGTCTGATGATGCTCCCCAACCTGGTTGGCGTCCTTGTGCTGTCACCCTTGGTATACAAATGCACAAAGAACTATGCCGACCGACACTTCAGACACCTGGATGTGACGCCCATGCTCTCCATGAATCCGAAAATTCAGGCGGAAAACGAAGATGCCGTCCGTGCAGGCGGCGAATAAAACCACAAAGGCCTCCCCGAAAAGGGGAGGCTTTTGCAATATGATTTTGACTTTTTATATCAATCTCCGAAGCATATTCCCATTTGACGGGCGGTTTGCACCACGGCGCAGTCGGGGGTTACCACTTTCAGCTTTCCCGCCACTTCTTTGAGGGGCACGGGAACGATTTCGTTGTCTCTCAGGGCTACCATATATCCGTATTTCTTATCGGCAATCATCTGAGCCGCGGTTGTTCCCAACTGGGTTGTCAGCACTCGGTCATAGGGGCAGGGGCTTCCGCCTCTCTGGAAATGTCCGGGAACGCATACCCTGATCTCATTGGGATGCTTCTCCCGAAGTTCATCGGCAATTCTGTAGGCAATGGAGGGCTGGCGCATTTCTTCTCTGTGCTTTTTGAACTCCTTTTTGCTCATTTCGGCCTCTTCTTTGGAGATTGCTCCTTCGGCCACGGCTATAATCGAAAAGCTCTTTCCGATGCTGGCCCGCTTGGCAAGCTCCCGATTTACACTGTCGATATCATAGGGGATTTCGGGAAGCAAAATAACATCCGCTCCTCCCGCTATTCCCGCATACAGGGTGAGCCATCCCACCCTGTGGCCCATAATTTCAATTATGAAAACACGGCTGTGGGATGTGGCGGTGGTGTGAATTCGGTCGATTACATCCGTGGCAACATTCAGCGCACTGTAGAAGCCGAAGGTCATATCGGTGCCCCAAAGGTCGTTGTCGATGGTTTTGGGCAGGCCGATAACATTGAGACCTTCCTCGCTGAGCAGGTTGGCGGTCTTGTGGGTTCCGTTTCCCCCCAAGATTACCAAGCAGTCGAGTTTCATTTTTTTGTAGGTCTTTTTCATCTTGTCCACTTTGGTTTCGCCGTTCTTGTCCTTGTCCGTCATTGTTTTGAAGGGCTGGCGGGATGTGCCCAAAATCGTGCCGCCCCTTGTGAGCAGACCGGAAAAGTCTATGGGCTCCATCTTTTGGTACACACCGTTGATAAGGCCGTAGTATCCGTTTTTAAATCCGTAAATTTCAAGGTCGGCACCAAAATGCTCGTAGAGAGCCTTGGACACGCCTCTGATTGCCGAGTTGAGGCCCTGGCAATCTCCGCCGCTGGTGAGTATTCCTATTCTTTTCATTTGGATGATAACCTCCCGTATATTGATATTTTTAATTTGGTTTTTCGTTTTATATGGCGTTTTGATTGTCTATTCGAATACTTTCGGGTCGTCCCTGTCGCAAAATATTCGGGTTCTGTGTATGCGAATGCCCTCCGTTTGAACGCCGCTCTCCGTCAAATATTCCCCGAGGGCCCTTGCCGCAATCTCGGGCTTGAGGTTTTTTTCTCCTCCCGCCGAGAGAGTGACGAAAACCTCCGAACCATCCTCCGCGGGAACTGCCTCCCCCGCATCGAGGACGAAATCCATGAGATTCACTTGAATCTCCCCCTTCTTTTTGGTCCGTTTGGTCACGAGCACTTCCGAAAGGGCAAAAAATTCGGCTATCTTATCAATCCCCTTTTCGGTGTCGACATTTTCGGGCCAAAGGAGGGTCAGCTTATATTCTGCGGCAAAGATGAGGCTTGCGGGCATCTTAGGATCCCCCACCGAATTAATCCTGATATCCGGAGGCAGGGCCTCATTCAGACGGGTTTTGATTTCCTCGTCCTCAATGCCGTCCTCGAATTCTATGTCGACCCGCTCCCCTTCACCGGTGACTCCCACCGGAAGGGGAAGGGAAAAGGTCAATCTCATATGGGGGCTGAAGCCGTTGCTGTAGACCACGGGCAGGTCCGCCCGCCGCAGGGCCATGGTGAAGCATCTGAGCAGGTCAAGGTGTGAGATGTATTTCGCCCTGCCCAACTTGGAAAAGCCGAGCCTGCGCTTACTCATAGCACACACCTCCTCCGAAAGCGGCCGCTCCGCACCCGGCGCACTTTGTTCGGCAGTCCGGGGTGGTTATTCCCTCATAGGCCTTTTTGTGCTCTTCGATGAAAAAGGATTTGGGAATGCCTATGTCCGCATAGTCCCAGGGCAGGATTTCGTCATAGGGAATTCTTCGGCAGGCATAGAAGTCGGGGTCTATGTTGTTCAGCCTGAAAGCTTCCTCCCACTTGTCCCCGTCGAAAAATTCGCTCCAGCCGTCGAATTTGCATCCGAGCTTTTGGGCGGTTATCAGCACCTCGGATAGGCGCCTGTCCCCCTTGGCAAAGGCCGCCTCAAGGAAGCTTATGCGGCTGCTGTGCCAATTGTAGACTATCTTTTTGGAGCGGATGTTCGCCTTGAGGAATTTGGCCTTGTCCTCCATTTCGGCTATGGAGTTTTGGGGCTCCCACTGGAAGGGAGTGAAAGGTTTGGGCACAAACAGGGCGGTGCTGAGGGTGATGCCGGGGCTTCTGCCCTTTCGCTGCTCGGGCGGAAGAGAGAAAAATCCCTCGTCTATGACCTTTTGGGCCAAATCCCCGATGCCCTTTATATCCTCATAGGTTTCCGTGGGAAGGCCGAGCATAAAGTACAGTTTTATGCGGTTGTATCCGCCTCCGAAGGCGATTTTGGCGGTCCGTATCAAATCCTCTTCCGAAACGTTTTTGTTTATAACATCCCGAAGCCGCTGAGTTCCCGCCTCCGGGGCAAAGGTCAGGCCGCTCCTTTTCACCTTTTGGATTTTTTCGATTAATTCCGAGGGAAAATTGTCAACCCGAAGGGAGGGCAGGGACAGATTTATCTTTTTGGGGACGGTTATTTCAAGGAGTCTGTCAACAAGTTCCGAAAGACGGCTGTAGTCGCAGGTGGAAAGGGAGGAAAGGGACATCTCCTCATAGCCGGTGTTTTTAATGCAACTCTCCGCTATGGCCAAGAGCCTGTCCGTGCTCCTCTCCCGCACGGGACGGTATATAAAGCCCGCCTGGCAGAAGCGGCAGCCTCTTATGCAGCCCCGAAACAGCTCCAATGTTATTCGGTTGTGTACGGTTTCCATAAAGGGAACGATAAGCTTCTCGGGAGCGTAGCATTTGTCAAAGTCCCGAATTATCCGCTTTTTGACTTGTCTAGGAACACCGGGACGGTTGGGCTCAAAACTCTTCACGGGGCCGTCCTCACCAAAGGCCACATCATAGAATTTGGGCACATAGATTCCCCCCAAGGGAATCAGGGACATAAGAAAGTCGTCTCTGCTCCTTCCGCTGCCCCGCCACTCTTTGTAGGCATCCATAATTTCGCCGTTGACCTCTTCCCCCTCACCCAGGACAAAGAAGTCAACAAGCTCCGCCAAAGGCTCTCCGTGATAGGCACAGGGCCCGCCGCAGCACACGAAAGGGTCCTCTCGGGTTCTGTCCCGGGAGCGGAGAGGAATCTCAGCCAAATCCAACATATTCACCAGGTTGGAATAGCTCATCTCATATTGAAGGGTGAAGCCCACAATGTCGAATTCCCTTACGGGAGTCAGGCTCTCCATGGACAGGAGGGGAATCCCCCGGCGGCGCATCTGCTTTTCCATATCGTCCCAGGGCGCAAACACCCGTTCGCAGACCGTATCCTCCCGCTCGTTCAGCATATGATACAGGATTTTCATACCCAAATGGGACATTCCCACCTCATACACATCCGGAAAGCAAAAGGCAAAGGACATCATATCCCCGGTTTTTTCTTTGTGAATGCTGCCAAATTCGTTTCCTATATATCGGGTCGGCTTCTCCACCGACCCGAGGCAATCCTCAAATTGCCGCTTATATCCGTCCATACGCACCTCTGTTCGGCCTGTCTTGTGTTATTCTCTCAATACAGAATATCACAAAGCTCCCGCAAAATCAATATAAATCCCCGATATCCCGAAAATTTACAAACCGAATCCGTTTACAGATTGTTTACCGTCTCTTTGAATTTATTGCCCCGCTCCTCGAAATTTTTGAACATATCAAAACTGGCGCAGGCGGGAGACAGGATTACCACATCCCCCGGCTTTGCCGCCTCTTTGGCTTTCAGAATAGCCTTTTCGAAATCGTCGATTTTATAAATTGGCATACCGTCAAAGTTTTTCGCCTTTCTGACCGCTTTTTCGATATCATCGGAGGTGTGGCCGCAGAGAATCAGCTCTTTGACATGGTCCGCCACCACAACGCCGAATTCGTCAAAGGGGATTTTCTTGTCATAGCCCCCCGCTATCAATATCACCTTTTGGTTAAATGAGTTGAGTCCCGCGGTTGTTCGGGCGGGAGATGAGGCTATGGAATCGTTATAATATTTCACCCCGTCCAGTTCCCGAACAAATTCGATTCTGTGGGGAACACCCTTAAAATTCCCGGCGGTGGCTCCAATGACCTCATCATCCACCATACCGTCGATTGCGCCTATGGCTGCCATATAGTTTTCCACATTGTGCATCCCCGGAATGTATATGTCCTTTATGTTCAGTATTTCCCGAACAGTCTCTCCGTTTTTGCGCAGAACTATATTGTCCCCCGCAAGGCAATAGCCATCCCGCAAAATTTCCCGACGGCTGAAACACAGGCTCCCGGGGGCCTCCTCGGAAAATCCCCGGGTCACTTGATTGTCATAGTTAAAAACGGCCCTGTCTCCCGCCTTTTGAAATTTGAACAGGGCCCGCTTGGCATTCGCATATTCCTCAAAATCCTTATGCCAGTCCAAATGGTTGGGTGTGACATTCGTTATCACGGCAATATGGGGGCTGCGCTCCATGGTGTGGAGCTGAAAGCTGGAAAGTTCCACCACTGCTATGTTACTCGGTCGGATATTTTCAACCTCATCGATTAGGGGCTTTCCGATATTTCCCCCCAAATAGCACTTATATCCGCCTCTTGTGAGCATATCGTTTATTAGGGCGGTGGTGGTGGTCTTGCCGTCGCTGCCGGTCACACCGATGATATTCGCAGGGCAAAGCTCAAAAAAGAGCTCCATCTCGGATGTAAGCTTGGCTCCCCTCCTCATGGCAGCCAAAATGGCGGGCACATCGTATCTGATGCCCGGGGTTTTGAATATCATTTTAACATCATCGCCGATTTTATCCAAGTAGCCCTTGCCCGTCACGGTTTTGACTCCCAAACTTTTCAGCTCGGCATAAGTCTCTCCCATTTCTTCGGGCGTCGATTTGTCATGAGCGGTGACAAGGGCTCCTTTTTTGACCAAAAACCGAATGAGAGGCAGGTTGCTGACACCGACTCCCAAAACCGCCACGGGAGTTCCCTCTATCTCTCTGTTAAATTCGGCAATAGGATTCGTCATATTATTTCCTCCCCGGATGTATTTCATAAATAATCAAAAGCGAGTGAGTCACTAACCTCTCTCTTCTCTTTCTTTGATTGTTCTACACTAACCTCTCTCTTCTCTTTACTTGACTCACCTATAC
>CAZTYF010000003.1:0-88596 GCA_964617455.1 uncultured Oscillospiraceae bacterium
GGAGCATAGGGGATTCGAACCCCTGACCCCAACACTGCCAGTGTTGTGCGCTCCCGGCTGCGCTAATGCCCCATGGGGAAAAATGTGGTTGCGGGGGAGGGATTCGAACCCCCGACCTTTGGGTTATGAGCCCAACGAGCTACCGTACTGCTCCACCCCGCGATATATAAATGGTGCCGAAGACCGGAATCGAACCGGTACGGGAAATTAATCCCACGGGATTTTAAGTCCCGGGCGTCTGCCAGTTCCGCCACTCCGGCGTATGTTCCCAACACAGCTTTATCATTATATCACCCGCCTCCATCCTTGTCAAGGGTTTTTTGAAATTTATCGATTTTGGGTCGGTTTGTCAATGATGTGTTACAAAATTACACTAAAAAATTTCGCCGTTATTGACAATATCGGGAATTTTTGCTATTATATATTGGCGTAGATGATTTGTGTGCGGAGGATTTTTATGAAGAAAAGTCGAATTGTCGTCAAGGTGGGAACTTCTTGTTTGACTCACAAGAACGGAAAACTTGATCTTGAGCAGATTGAAAAACTTGTTCGGGTTATTGCCAATGTAAAAAATATCGGTCATGAAGTGATTCTTGTCTCCAGCGGAGCAATAGGTGCGGGGATGGGAGTCATCGGTCTTGAGGAAAGGCCGGAATCCATTCGGGAGAAACAGGCTCTTGCTGCCATCGGCCAGGTGGGCCTTCTTGCCATATATGACAAACTTTTCAAGGAATACGGGTATAACACGGGCCAAGTGCTTTTGACGAAATTTATCTTGGATGAAGAGACAAGATACAACAGCGCCCGCCGTGCCTTTGACTCCATGATAAAATACGGGGTTGTTCCGATTGTGAACGAAAACGACGTTGTCTCCACATATGAAATAGAGTTCGGCGACAATGATACACTGTCCGCCTATGTGGCGGAGCTGGTCAGAGCCGATTTGTTGATTGTCCTCTCCGACATTGAGGGCTTCTATGATTCGGATCCCAGGCAGTGCAAAACAGCCAAAATAATCCCGATAGTGAGAAAAATAAGCGATGAAATCAAATCCTTTGCCGGAGCCGAGGGGACTTCCCGCGGGACGGGAGGAATGAAAACAAAGCTCAAAGCGGCCGATTTTGCCACAAAACACGGGATAGATATGGTGCTCACAAACGGGCACAAACCCGAAAATATATATAAAATAATCAAGGGAGAGCTCATAGGAACGCTGTTTAAGCACAAATAATCAGCTTCAAAATTATAAGAAAAACGCCTCATTACAGCCGCAAATCGGCGGGTTTGCGATTCCTATGTTAAATCGTATATATCATCATACAGCAACTCTCTGTCCCAAATTTCCAGGGCAGAGGGGTTGTTTTTCAGACTTTTTCGATTCGCCGCAAGAGGCAGGTCGGAGATTTTTTTCGCCTTATGGAGGATTTCCCGACCAGTTTCGTCGAAATCGAGGATTTTTATATATTTCGGCAGCGCCGCCATATCGGATTTGGTAATACCCAAAAAAGCTCCGAGGACAACACGCCTTATTCCGGAGAGGGCATAGCGTTTGGATTTGACATTCCTGCAAAGCTCATCGAGAGATTTTGACTTACGGGCCTCGGACCATAGTTTGTTCTCAAGGCCCTCTCTCATATCTGCGATTTTTTCAAAATCCTTTGGTTTTGAAAGGAGGATTTTCGAAATAACGGCTGTGCTCAAGCTCTCTGCATTGTGAATATGTGCGCCTTTATAGAGTTTTATCAAATCATCGGGCACTCCTTTGAAGGCTTGACCGTCGCCGAGGAGCAGCGCATTTCGGATAGCGGAAGAAGAGGATATTTTCCCGATTTGCGTTGTATCATTATGGCCCGCCTCGACACGCTCTGTTCCGATAGGCAGAAGATGGCTTTTGAGGCGCAAAATCGCCTTAATATATTCAACCGCCAAGATGTTGTTGGGTTTTGACAGCACATCCGAGGCGGATTTTCCCAATATGTGCTCAACGGCCGCCGCTCGGGCGGCGAAAAAGGGCTTTCCGAAATCCAATTCGGTTTTGAGGGATTCTTTGAATTTCGGCGGTTCATATACAAGGAGTTCGGCAATTTTTTTGAGCAGGGAAACATCAGCGCACTCCGCTCCGAATGCAAGAGCGTCCGCGGCACCGAATTTCGAAAGGATATATACCCCGTTTCGGGCGAATTTTTCCGCGGTTTCCATGGCATGAATTGCGGGGATTTCCAAAACGAGGTTGGCACCGCCTCTGAGGGCGGCTTTGGCCCTGACATGCTTGTCATAAATCGCTATATCCCCCCGCTGGGTATAGTTCCCGCTCATCGCACATACAATTCCGTCAAAGCCGTATTTTTCTTTTAAAATTTCGATTTGGTATTTATGACCGTTGTGAAAAGGGTTATACTCGCATATGATTCCGCAGACTTTCAAAAAAATGCCTCCAAACTCAAAAGGGCGGCTTTTCACCGCCCGCTTATGGATTTTTATAGGTTATTCGCCTTGTCAACGCAGGCATCGATTGCCCTTTGAACCGAGGCTTTAAAGCCCGTATTTTCAAGCTCGCATACCGCCGCAATGGTCGTTCCGCCCGGGCTGCACACGTTGTCTTTCAGCTGTTCGGGATGAATGCCCGTTTCGAGGACCATTTTCGCGCTGCCTTCAACTGCCTTTGCGGCAAGCTTCAGGGAAAGTGCCTTGGGTATGCCGTACTTAACACCGCTGTCCGCCATGGCATCTATCAGCATATAGATATAGGCGGGGCTGCTGCTGTGCAGGGCAATCGCGGGGTTCATATACTTTTCCTCCAAAACAACGGTCTCGCCCACGCCGGAAAACAAATCGCCGATTTGGGCAAGCTCATCGTTCGTGATATTTTCGCCCGGTGTTATAACGGTCATACCGCAGCCCACAAGGGCGGGAGTGTTGGGCATCGTTCTCACGATTTTCTTGTTCGGCCCTATGCCCTTCCGCAAAATTTCAAGGCTGATGCCTGCCGCAATCGATACGTAAATTTTTTCGTCAATGCCTTTCAGCTCGTCCAAAACGCCCGGCATAACATTGGGCTTGACGGCAAGGATAACAATGTCCGATGCATCTTCGACCTCGCGAACGGAATTTGCGGGATTAATACCCTTCTCTGCTGCCAAATTCCCGAGTTTTTTCGAGTCCGTATCGAAAACGCTTATATTTTCGGCCTTTGCCTTTTCGGATCCGATAAATCCGTTTATCAGGGCCGTGGCCATATTCCCGCCGCCTATAAATCCGATTTTCATGAATTTCACTCCGTTTCTTTTTTATACGGTAAGGTCAACCCGATCCGCCATATCGCTGCCCGTAAGATGCGGGTCAACATATTCGGCAATGAATTCGGATACCTGTTCTTCGCTTCTGCCAATGAAATTTTCGGGTTTCAGAATACCCTCCATATCCTCCCGCGACAGGTTGAATGCGGGATCCGAAATTATCCTGTCAATCAGGTCGTTTTCTCCCCCTTGTTCTTTTACGACTTTTCCCGCCTCCATGGAATGCTTTCGAATTCTCTCATGGAGTTCCTGGCGGTCGCCTCCCGCTTTTACCGCATCCATCAGAATATTCTCGGTGGCCATAAAGGGCAATTCGGACATAATCCTGTTGTGTATGACTTTCGGATAAACCACAAGCCCGGACGCCACATTCATATAGATATTGAGGATTCCGTCAACGGCCAAAAATCCTTCTGCAACACTCAACCGTTTGTTTGCCGAGTCGTCCAAAGTTCTCTCGAACCACTGGGTGGAGGCGGTTATGGCAGGGTTCAAGGCGTCTGTCAAAACATATCGGGCCAAGGAACATATCCGCTCACACCGCATGGGATTGCGCTTATAGGCCATTGCCGAAGAGCCGATTTGAGATTTTTCGAAAGGTTCTTCGATTTCCTTAAGGTGCTGAAGGAGCCGAATGTCGTTTGCGAATTTGTAGGCGCTTTGGGCTATATTGCTCAAAACCGACAGCATTTGATAGTCAACTTTTCTTGAATAGGTTTGGCCCGATACGGGATAGAATTTGTCATAGCCCATTTTTTCGCATATTTTTTTGTCAAGGCTTTTCACCTTTTCGGAATCGCCGTCAAAAAGTTCCATAAAGCTTGCCTGAGTTCCGGTGGTGCCTTTGCATCCCAAAAGGGCCTTTTTGGAAAGTTGGAAGTCGATATTCTCCAGGTCCATCAACAGCTCCCATATCCAGAGGGACGCCCGCTTTCCGACAGTGGTGAGCTGGGCCGCCTGAAAGTGAGTGAAGCCCAAGGTGGGCAGACCCTTATATTTAAGGGCAAAATCCCGCAGCAGGGAAATTACCTTAACGACCTTTTTCCGTATAAGCTCAAGAGCCTCGTTCATAATTATAAGGTCGGTGTTGTCTCCCACATAGCAAGATGTGGCTCCCAAATGTATTATACCCTTTGCCTTGGGACATTGGAGTCCGTAGGCATAGACATGGGCCATAACATCGTGGCGGACCTCCTTTTCGCGAGCCTCCGCCTCGGCATAGTTGATATTGTCGGCATTCGCCTTGAGCTCCTCGATTTGCTCGGGTGTTATGTTCAGGCCAAGCTCCATTTCCGACTCGGCAAGAGCAATCCATAACTTTCGCCATGTTTTGAATTTCTTGTCCGGTGAAAACAGGTATTTCATCTCCGAACTCGCATATCGGGAGCTGAGGGGGCTCTCATATACTTCTTTGCTCATAACATATACTTTTCCTTTCCGAGATTTAAGTACCGTTTCAGCATTTACCCAGCAGGTAATTCTCAAGCCTGTCCAAACCTGTTTTTATGGTCTCCATGGATGTGACATAAGACAAGCGGGCATAACCGTCTATTCCGAATCCCTCACTGGGCACCATGGCAACAAGGGCTTTGTCGAGAACATCGGAGCAGAATTCATGGGATGTTTCGATGATTTTTCCGTAATGTTCCTTGCCCAAGGATTTTTTCAAATTCATAAATATATAAAACGCACCGTGGGGTGTCAGGCAGCTTATGCCGTCAATGGAATTGATTCTGTTTACCATATAATCCCGCCGTGCTATATATTCGCACTTCATCCTTTCAATGGTGCTCTGGTCCCCGTTAAAAGCCTCCACGGCGGCAGCCTGGGCAATCGAACAGGGATTTGAGGTCATATGGCTTTGGATGTTGGAAACGGCTTTTGCGATTTCCGGTTCGGCGGCAATATATCCGATTCTCCACCCGGTCATACAGTAGGTCTTGGCAACGCCGTTCACGATGATGGTGAGCTTTTTCACGTCGTCACCGAGAGTTGCTATATTGACATGTTTTCCCTCATATACGAGTTTTTCGTAAATTTCATCAAATACGATGTAAATATTATGCTCAACGCAGATTTTTGCGATTTCTTCAAGCTCCGATTTTGTATATATCATACCCGTAGGGTTGCTTGGTGTGTTGAGAACCAAAGCACGGGTTTTGGGTGTTATCGCATCAAGGAGCTGGTCGGGAGTGAACTTAAAGCCGGTTTCCTCCGTCGTATCTATGACAACGGGAACCGCGTCCGCTATTTTAATCATTTCGGGATAACTTACCCAATAGGGAGCGGGCAGAATAACCTCATCTCCGGGGTTGCATATACAGATAAAAACATTGGATAAAGCGTGTTTTCCGCCGTTGCTTATAACTATATTGCCCGTAGTATAATCCAAATCGGTGTCGCGCTTTATCTTGTCACAAACCGCCTGTTTCAAATCAAGAGCGCCGGAGGCGGGAGTATATCTTGTGTAGTTGGCTTTTATGGCGGCTATGCCGGCTTGTTTTATATTTTCGGGAGTATCAAAATCCGGCTCTCCTGCGCCGAATCCCACAACCGGAATCCCCTCTTTGATCATTTCCTTGTATCTCGCATCTATGGTGAGAGTGGGGGACGGGGAGATGCTTTTTGCTTTTTCTGAAATAAATAACGACATATTCTACCTCCAATAAATTTATGCTGACAGTAATTTTAATATATTATCTTGAATTTTGCAAGTCATATTCAAAATTTTCCGTAAGGGCCTCATAAAACAAACAAACATAGGGCCATACCGTCAAAAATCAATAAACCCGCTCACATCCGGGAAAGCATTTTCGATATGGTTGAGTTTTGTTTCGCCCTCCGTGTATACCTCTATAACATCAAATCGCATATCGGATTCGAAAGGATTGCTCAGTATGTATTGCTGGGCCGATTTGACAATGCGGGACAGCTTGTTCCTGTCTACGCTTTCTGCGGCGTTGCCGTGTTTTTTGTCTTTCCGAGTTTTCACTTCCGCAAATACCACCGTATCTTTTTGAGGGGACAGCGCCACCAAGTCAATTTCTCCGAATCGGGTTACAAACTTCCGCTCTAAAATCCTATACCCCTTTGAAATCAAATACTCTTCGGCGGCCTTTTCGCCGAAATCCCCTATGTCCTTTTTATACCTGCTCATTTGTGACACCCAAAACCTTCGAAGTCATAAAGGATTTGCGATGAACTTCCGAAACCCCGTATTCCCGTATTGCTTCACAATGGGCTTTCGTACCGTAGCCCTTGTGTTTTTCAAATCCGTATTGGGGGTATGCCTTGGCAAGTTCTGTCATATACCTGTCTCTTGTGACTTTGGCAATAATCGAAGCCGCCGCAATGGTCTGAGATTTGGTATCCCCTTTTATTATATATTTGGATTTTATGTCCGCAAATTCAATTCCGTCGTTTCCGTCGATAATCAAAACATCCGGTTTGATTTCAAGGGCATTTACCGCCTTTTGCATTGCAAGGTGGGTCGCCTGCCTTATGTTAATTTTATCAATCACATCCTGAAAAACAAATTCACAGGCCCATGCCGAAGCTTTTTCGGTAATTTCATCGTACAGCAGTTCTCTTTTCTTGGGTGATAATTTTTTTGAATCATTGATTCCGTCAATGAGAATGTCCTTGGGCAAAATCACGGCGGCGGCGCAAACCGGCCCGGCAAGAGGACCTCTGCCCGCTTCGTCAATTCCGCATATGTATTTAGCTCCGGATTTATAAAGCATGGTCTCATACTCAAGCATATCACTCATATTTTTCTCCAAAGTCATTTTTGATTGGCCTTTGCCGGGTTGCGGGTCACTTTCGGCTTTGTTTGGGAGGCAGTTCCAAGGTTATGTTTCCGAGGGATGCGGAGCGAAAATCATTCAGCACCCCGTTGGCGGCTCTGAAAGTGTCAATCTCTCCCCCGGAAATAACACAGCCCCGCTTTTTTCCGATAAGTTCAAGGCGTTCGTATTTATCTGCCTCGTCGTAATCGTCTCCGAGTTTATATGTTTTTTTAACGGACTCGGGATAGTGCTCGGACAAATAATCCAAAAGTTCATAGGCAAGATCTTCCACATCAAGGATATCATCTCTGATACCCCCTGTGAAGGCGATGTTTTTGGCCACCTCATCACTTTCGAATTTTGGCCACAAAACTCCGGGAGTGTCCAAAAGCTCATATTTGCCGGAGATTTTAATCCACTGCTTGGTTTGGGTGATACCCGGTCGGTCGCCGGTTTTGGCGGCGGACCTGCCGGATAGGCGATTTATAAACGAGGATTTGCCCACATTGGGTATCCCTATTACCATCATCCTTACGGCGTGGCGTCTTATGCCCCGCTCTTCATCCCGCTTAAATTTGTCTGCCAAAACTTTTTCAATCGCGGCATCGGTGTTTTTCCCGAGTCCTTTCCCGGAACGGCTGTCTGCGGCTATGGCGTTATATCCCTCTTTGGCAAAATATTCAAGCCATCTGTCCGTTGCGGCCCGGTCCGCAATGTCCGCCTTGTTGAGCACAATTATGCGGGGTTTCCGTCCCAAAATTTTATCCGTTTCGGGGTTGCGGGACGAGAGGGGGATGCGGGCATCAACCAATTCCACAACCACATCCACGAGTTTCAAACTTTCCTTGATTTCCCGCCGTGTCTTTGCCATATGTCCCGGGAACCATTGAATTTGGTATCGGTTTTCCATTTTTTCTCCTTACACAAATCAGGGCCGTATCACTCTGTTCTTCGGTGATACAGCCCATTTTTTCCTAAGATAAAGAGGTTAGATTATTATCTTCGTCCTCGGTCAGATAAGAGGTCTCAAAAGGGTAGGACACGGAACCGAAATTTTTGATCGGCCAAAATCTGAACACGGTGCCTCCCACAATCTCATCCTCCGGGACTTGCCCGATTTCGCGACTGTCTTTACTGTTGTTTCGGTTGTCGCCCATAACGAATACGTGATCTTTTTCGATTACAATCGGATTGTCCCTGCTGTATCTGCCGTTTGCGATATAATCCATAATATAGGATCCCGTTCGCATGGTTTTATCTTTGATATAGGGTTCATCGATTATTTTGTCGTTTACGTAAACGTCGCCGGTTTCAAAATCAATATATAAAGTATCGCCTTCGGTGGCAATGACCCTTTTGATATAGGGCCTTTTGGGATCGCTTGCCGGCTTAAAGACTATTACATCGCCTTTCTCGGGTTTGTAGAAAAACCGATTTACGTAAAGCTTATCGCTTCCCTGAAGGGTGGGCTCCATGGAAGTGCCTTCCACCTTCACCAATGTAAAGACGAAACTTCTGATCAGCAAAGCTATTACCACAGCCAAAGCTATATAAAAAACCCAATCTCTGATTTCTTTCAGCACTTTATTATCTCCGTTCTTTTTCTTCGATTTTGCCTTTTCCTCGGGTTGAGGTGTCGGCTCGGAACCGACGGACATATGATTATCCTGTGTTTTCGGCATATCTGATTCCTTTCTCTCTCTTGGAGCGGATGCTGCGTTTTTGGTTTCCCGAGGCGGCGTATGAGCCGTCAAATCCTGCCGCACGGTCTCCGTTATTCTCGGAATCTTTTGCGTCTCCCCCGAAGGGGCGGAGCGTCGTTTTGACATTATCCCCGGAGAAGATGCGGATGAAGCGTTTGTCCCCTTGCCGGTTTTTTCTCCGGATGCGGTTGATTTCTCGGGCACGGATGCCGACGGTCTTTTGACCCGGGATGCCGTCTTGCCGCGGTTTTCCCCCTCCGAACGGGAGGGCGGCCGTACATCCGTTTTTTTATTGCTTAAAACATCATCTTGGGCGGGTGCATTTGAAGTTTTCGGGGTCTTGGCAGAAGGCCTCGGACCGGTCGAAAGCGGGGATACGATGTCGGAATTGTCTCGATTTTGCTTTTTGGCCTTTGCCTTTTTTTCGGCAAGAATCTGTTTCTCCATCTCCCGCTGTCTTGCTTCCCGGCGGGCTCTGCGCTCTTCGATTTCTTTAATCATCAAATCGGTTTGAGCCGTTATTTCGCTTCTTGCTTTTTCGACTGTTTGGTCCCCCGAATCGGAAAGTGCGGATTTTTTTGCGGCATTTTCCAAAAGTCTGTCAAGATCCGGCCCGGTTCCGCTTGCGGAGTTTTTGTTATCGGAATTCATAATAAACCCCCCGATACGATAAATATGCCAAAGAGTGGTGATTAAGATAACCACCACCGCCGTTTAACTGTATTAAAGTCTTTCTTTTACCTTGGCAGCCTTGCCTGCTCTGTCGCGCAAATAATAGAGCTTGGCGCGTCTGACTTTACCGTGTCTGATAACCTCAATACGGTCGATTTTGGGGGAATTCAAAGCAAATGTTCTCTCCACCCCAACGCCGTAGGAAATGCGCCTTGCCGTAAATGTTTCCTGAATGCCTCCGTGGTTTTTCTTGATAACGGTGCCTTCAAACATCTGAACTCTCTCTCTGTTTCCCTCTTTTACTTTCACATATACGCGAACCGTGTCGCCTATCAAAATTTCGGGAAGGTCTGTTCTGATTTGCTCCTGTGTGATTTGTTCCAAAATGTCCATTCTGAAAATCCTTTCTGTTTATACTTTTCCTCTCGGATATTCATGCCGATTTCGGCAGCGGACTACCCAATATTAACTTTAATATACTATCACAAATGACGGTAATTCGCAAGTGGTTTAATGTTAATTTTTTGTGATACATAAATTTCGACCTTTTCAACAAAAACCACAAAAACGGCATCGAAAAATTGTGTATTTTTTAGGGCCGAATATCTTCGTCATCCGGCGATATTATGGCATCCGCAAACTCATTGGGGTCAAAGGGTTCAAGGTCGTCGATTTTTTCTCCGACGCCCACGAATTTCACCGGTATTCCGTAATCGTTCTTTATGGCCAAAACAATGCCTCCCTTGGCGGTGCCGTCAAGCTTTGTCAGGATAATTCCCGTGATATTTGCGGCTTCTCTGAATTCTTCCGCTTGTCGAACGGCATTCTGGCCCGTGGTGGCGTCGAGAACCAACAAAATCTCCTTGCTCGAATCGGGAAGTTCCCTGTCAAGAATTTTGTAAATCTTTTTAAGTTCCTGCATCAGATTCTTCTTATTGTGAAGTCTGCCTGCCGTGTCGCACAGGAGAACGTCAATATTGCGGGCTTTTGCGGCATTCACGGCGTCGAAAACCACCGCTGCCGGGTCCGACCCCTCTTGCTGCTTTATGATTTGAACATCGGCTCTGTCCGCCCAGATTTGAAGCTGGTCAATGGCTGCGGCCCGAAAGGTGTCCGCTGCGGCTATAAGCACGGATTTTCCTTGGTTTTTGTATAGGTTTGCAAGCTTCCCTACGGAAGTGGTTTTGCCCACGCCGTTTACTCCGATAACCATAATCACGGCAGGAGTCCCGTACAGGCTGACGGAATTGTCGCCCTCGGTCAGGATATCCCGCATTATCTGATTGAGTTCTTTTTTCAGCTCACAGCTGTCCTTCAGCTTTTTCTCCTCGGCTGTCTCCCGAAGTTTTTCGATTATTTCCATGGAGGTATTGACGCCCAAATCCGCGGTTATCAGCACCTCCTCCAATTCATCAAAAAGGTCATCGTCAATTTTTTTGAATGTTCTGATAACCGAGTTGAATTTTTCGTTTATGGATTCTTTTGTTTTGGATAAACCCTCTTTTAATTTACCGAATAATCCCATTACTGACTCACCTCGTCGATATTAAGCGACAGCAATTTCGACACACCTTTTTCCTGCATGGTGACGCCATACAGCATATTGGCGGCCTCCATTGTGCCTCTTTTGTGTGTAACCACAACGAATTGCGTGTTTTTGCTGTATTGTTTCAAATATGCGGCAAAGCGGTAAACATTCACATCGTCAAGGGCGGCCTCAACCTCGTCCAAAACGCAGAAGGGTGTGGGTCTCACCTTCAGGATGGCAAACAGCAGAGCAATTGCGGAGAGAGCTTTTTCCCCGCCGGACAGCAGCATCAGACTCTGCAGTTTTTTCCCGGGAGGCTGCGCCTCAATATCAATACCGCTTTCCAAAACATTGTCGGGGTCGGAGAGGGAAAGTTTGGCCCGTCCTCCGCCGAAAAGCTCGGAAAATACCGAATTGAAGCTTTGGTTTATTTTCGCAAACTGCTCCGAAAACCGCTGTTTCATTACCGCTGTCATTTCGGTTATTATTCCGTTCAGTTCCCTTTTCGATTTGTTCAAATCATCGATTTGCTCGGTTAGGAAATCCGTCCTCTCTTTGACGTCTTTGTATTCTTCGATGGCGTCTATGTTTATATTGCCGAGATTTTTGATTTTCCTTCTCAGCTCGCCGATACGCTTGGCCGCCGCCGTCTTGTCAAAATCATCAAGCCTGCGGTCTTCCTTGGCATCGGTGTAGGTCAGTTCATATTCTTCCCAAAGGTGGTCAATGATTTCCTCCAGCTCCGCGTCCGTATTTTCATATCCGCTTTGAGCTTTTGCATGGAGGTTCGTCAGTTTAAGCAAACTGTCACGCACATCCTTCACGGAATCTTGGCTTGTTTTGACATTCTGTTCGGTGTCCTTCCTTTTTTTGATCAGGTTTGCAATCTCCGCCTCAAGATCTTCCGAAGCGGCTTTGTTTTCTTCGGTTTCCTTTTCATACTCCTTTATTTTATCTTGATAATCGAGTATTCGGCTTTCATAATTCCTTATTTCATCCAGTCGAGATACCTTAGAGGAGATCAAAGCGGATTTTTCGTCATTTGCGATGCGGATTTTGTCGTTTGTCTGTTCAATGTCTTTCATAACCGAATTCCGCTTTATTGTCAGGTCCAGCAATTCTCGGTTCAGCCTTTCGTTTTCCCCGCTCACACGGTCAAAATCCGATCCTCTTTCGGTGATGACTTTATTCAATTCCTCAATTTCGGATTCAAGTTTTTGGGCAGTATTCTCGGTTTGTTCGATTTCAGCGGTTATCTTATCGGTTTGGGTTTTCAGGTCCTCAAGCTCACTTGCCATTTTTTCTCTGTCGGCGTCCGTGGAAGCCATTAAAGCCTCCAAATGTTCGTATTCCGATTTAAGCCTTACCGCTTCTTCGTTTTTTTCGGAAAGACGGTTGTTGTTATTCTTTATTTCCTCAAGGAGGTCGGCAGCCTCCATGGAAAGACGGTTTATATGCTTTGTGTGGTCCACGATTTTTTTCTCGGTTTCCTTGACTTTGGCTTTCAACTCGTCAATTTCGTTTGCCCGAGAAAGAGAGCCCGAGGTTTTGGGCGCACTGCCCCCCGTCATGGCACCCCCCGCCTGCACCACATCTCCGCCGAGGGTTACGATTCTGAACCTGTGGCCGCATTTTCTGCCCATGGCAATTGCATTGTCGATGGTGTCCGCCACCGCAGTTGTGCCGAGGATATTCTCAACCGTTTCCGAATAGATTGAATCGCATTTAACCAATTCTGCCGCCGTTCCGATGTATCCGGCAAGTTTTTCGGCAACGGACGTGTCGATTTTTCTGCCGCGGATTTCCGAAATCGGCAAAAATGTCGCTCTTCCCAATCTGTTGTCTTTTAGGTATTTTATTGCGTTTTTCGCATCCTCCGCAGTGTCGGTGACTATATTTTGCGCGGCGCTTCCCATAGCTGTTTCTATGGCGGTTATGTATTTTTTGTCGGTTTTTATAAGTTGAGACAGAGGCCCGTGAATGCCGGCACGGAATATGCCCTTTTTGAATGCATTCATAACACCTTTGACACCGCGGCTGTAGCCCTCAAAATCCCGCTCCATGTTTTCGAGCATTTTTATGGCGGACTTGTGCTCGCTCAGGCTTATGGCGTCTCGGTTTTTCCTGTTGATTCTGTCTTGCATTTCGGCGTTTTTGGCGCCATAGGCCTCATCGGTTTTATTCGTTTCCCTCTTCAGCTCTTCGATATATTCCGTGCAGTCTTCAATGCTTGATTTGAGGTTTGACAGCTTTTGATTTATCTCAAATGCGGAAGTGTCCTTGTTTTCCAGCTCGGATTGGATTGTTTTTTTGCGGGTTTCAAAGTTTTCCCTGAGGATGTCAAGGCTTGATATACGGCTTTTGCATCCGTTCAGTTCGGAGGCTTTTTCAACCGCATCCGAGCGGAGTTTTTCCAAAGCCGCGCTTCTTTCCGAAATATCGGAATCGGCCTTGCGTGTTTTCTCCGCCAGCTTATCCTCGCTTATTTTCAAAGCCTCACGTTGGGAGTTGAGATTTTTCAGCCCGTTGTTAAGCTCCGTGATTTTTTCATCCAAATCCGCCGCTTTATTGTCCGACTCGGCATTTTCCTCCTTGAGCCGCTCAATGGAACTCTCAAAGTGAGAGATTTCGTTTTTGGCAAGGCTTATCCTGTTTGCGATTTCATGGGACAGTTCTTTCAGGGCATCCTGTTTTTGGCGGCAGGCGTCCGTCTTGCCGTCGAGGGCGGCAATCTCCTCATAGAGGGCCTCCACCTTTCGGTCGCTTTCGGATATCTCGGCTTTTATGGCCCGCATCTGGTTGTCGTATATCTTGATATTTTCCTCAAGCTTTTTCAGATCTTCTCTTTTTTTCTCGATATCTATGATTGAGAGATTTATCTCAAGATCCTTCATCTCGTCCCGCAAAACGAGATATTCCTTTGCTTTTTCCGATTGTATGCGAAGAGGTTCAAGGCGGGTACTCAGCTCCCCGAGAATATCCTCGATTCGGGTTATGTTTTCGGCGGTTTTCTCAAGCTTTCTTTCCGCCTCCGTTTTTCTGTATTTGTATTTTGAGATGCCGGAGGCTTCCTCGAAAATATGCCGTCTGTCTTCGGATTTGGTGCTCAGGATATTGTCGATTTGCCCCTGGCCGATAATCGAATACCCGTCTCTGCCGAGGCCCGTGTCCATAAAAAGTTCGTGAACGTCCTTGAGGCGGCAGTTGGCTTTATTGATGTAATACTCGCTCTCCCCGCTTCTGTACAGCCGGCGGGATACGCGAATCTCTCGGAACTCGGTGCCGAAAACACCGCTTTCGTTGTCAAGGTTTATGGCAACCTCGGCAAAGCCCAAAGCTTTTCGGCTTTCGGTTCCGGAAAATATAACATCCTCCATACGGTTGCCTCTCAGGGATTTTATGCTTTGTTCGCCCATAACCCAGCGTATGGCGTCGGCAATATTACTCTTCCCCGACCCGTTCGGCCCCACTATGGCGGTAATCCCGGAATTGAAGTCGAGATAGATTTTATCGGCAAAGGATTTGAATCCCTGGATTTCGATACTTTTTAATATCATATTTTTCTCCGATTCGGTGCGGCACTCTGCCCGGTGTTTTATTTGGTGTTTGCGTCGGAAGATACGGGCACGGTGGGCATAACCGCAACCGAGATCTCACCGTTTGATGTGTCCACATAGGCGGTGGTGCCGTGAACCAAGGTCCTGTCAATCAAGAGCTTGGCAAGCCTGTCCTCGATATTTTTCTCGATGTATCTGCGCATGGGTCTTGCTCCGTAGAGTTTGTCATAGGATTTTTCCACAACCAGTTCTTTGGCGCTTTCGGAAACATCAAGACCTATATCTTTTTCTTTGAGGCCCGCTCTCAAATCATTCAGCATCAGATCAACAATTCCCACAAGGTCGTCCTTACCAAGTTCGTTAAATATAATCACATCGTCGACCCTGTTCAAAAATTCCGGCCTGAACAGCTGTTTGAGTGCCCTGTCGATTTTGATTCGGGTGGCCTCTTCGGACTCGTTAAAACCCACAACATTCGATTTATTGTCACTGCCGGCGTTGGATGTCATGATTATAATCGTGTTCTCAAAATTTACGACTTTGCCGTGGCTGTCGGTAATTCTGCCATCGTCGAGGATTTGCAAAAGTATGTTGAAAACATCTTCGTGAGCTTTCTCGATTTCGTCAAGAAGGATAACGCTGTAGGGCTTGCGGCGGATTTTTTCGGTCAGCTGGCCCGCCTCGTCATAGCCCACATATCCCGGAGGAGAGCCGATTATTTTGGAGACCGAATGTTTCTCCATGTATTCCGACATATCCAGCCTTATCAGCGACTCTTCCCCGTCAAAGACCTCTCGGGCGATTTGCTTTGCGAGTTCCGTTTTACCGACGCCCGTGGGGCCCACGAATATGAAGGAAACCGGCCGCCGTTTAAGATTAATCCCGGCCCTTTTGCGGCGAATGGCATTTGCGGCGCTTTTCACGGCCGCATCCTGGCCGATAACTCCCTTGTGCAGCCTGTTTTCAAGGTCCGTCAACTGCTCGGACTCATACTCGGAAATGTGTTTTACGGGGATTTTGGTCCAGCTTTCGACCACTGCGGCCACATCCTCCGGCTCAATATATTTGACAACGGATTTTTGCAAGTCCTCAATTTGCGAGCGGAGCTGAAGCTCCTTGACTTTGAGGTCGGCGGCTTCCTGATAATTGTCCGCTTCCGCCGCGGCATCCTTCTTCCCGACGGTCTCCTCAAGCTCCTTGTTGAGGTCCTCAAGTTTGACCAACTCATGATTGCGAAGGTTGACCTTTGAGGCCGCTTCGTCAATCACATCAATAGCCTTATCCGGCAAAAATCTGTCTTGTATATACCTTTCGGACAGGATGGTCGCCGTTCGGATTATTTCATCGGTTATTATAACGTGGTGGTAGTTTTCATAATAGGACTTTATACCCTTGAGGATTTCTATCGTCTCCTCAACGGAGGGCTCTTCCACCATAACGGTCTGAAACCTCCGTTCCAAAGCCGAATCCTTTTCGATGTGTTTGCGGTATTCGTCAATGGTGGTGGCGCCGATTATCTGGATTTCACCTTTTGCCAAGGCGGGTTTTAAAATATTTCCCGCATTCATACCGCCCTCGGCGTCGCCGGCGGAGGCAATTGTGTGTATCTCGTCGATTACCAGGATAATATTCCCGGCCTTTTTTACTTCGTTTATTATATTTTTCAGCCTGGACTCAAATTGGCCCCGAAATTGTGTTCCCGCTATAACCGATGTCATATCCAAAAGATAAATTTCCATATTCCTGAGCTTGCTGGGAATATCGCCGTTTACGATTTTTATGGCCAAACCTTCGGCAATGGCGGTCTTTCCCACGCCTGGCTCGCCTATGAGGCAGGGATTGTTTTTCGTGCGTCTGTTGAGGATTTGGATGGTCCGCTCTATTTCCGAATCTCTCCCTATCACAGCATCGATTTCACCTTTTTTGGCCCGCTCCGTGAGATTGACTCCGTATGTGTCAAGCATACTGTTTTTCTTGCGTCCCCGCTCCCGCGGCGCCCGTCTCGGGCCGTTTGGCCTTCTGTTTTGCTCTCCCCGGTCATCGGAATTTGAAAAATTGCTCAACAGGCCGAAGGGATTCCGCTGGAGACTTTTGCCCATGGGTTCTTCATCATCGTCGTCATCATCGAGTTGCGGAGAAATCAAATCGGCGTCTCCTTCCAATTCCTGCCGCAGCATATTTACGCTGTCGCCAATATCGAAGTCATCGCCCATTTCGTCAAGGACGGACTTCATTTCGCCGTTTAATTTGTCCATTTCTTCGGCATCGATTCCCATTTTCTTAAGAATATTATCAACGGGTCCCAAATTAAGTTCTTTTGCGCATGACAAGCAATAACCCTCGTTTTGCTGTGATCCGTCGGGATTAAGTTTCGATATAAAAACCACAGCCAGATTTTTATGACACTTGCAACAAAGCATTGTACCCCTCCTATTTGCCAATGTATCTTTTACATTATATCACAGCAAATACCATTTAGCAATAAAATTTTGCCCATATTCACAAATTTGTAAAAAGTGTCAAGGATTACATCACACCCGGCAGCGGGTGGGTGTAAAATAATCCCTTTTTTTCACCGGAATGATCCCTTTTAAAAAATCCGCATCATACCCGGCCGCCCCGAAACCGGCCCCCGATTCATATCTCTATTATAACAAACAAATTGTGCCGCGGAGTGCCGTCTTTTCATATTTTGCAATGGCGGACAAAATCGTCCTTCAATGAGGGACAAAACCGTCCTTCAAAGGGGGACGGGAATGTCCTCCGGAATAGATAATATAATAAATAAAAGAATAGGAGAGAGAGAGTAGATCACTAACCTCACTCTTTTCTTTACTTGCCTCACCTATACTCACCTATACTATACTGTATCGACATCTTGTTGACATAGCTCGTCGTCCCTACGATTTGGCTCCTGCAACATTGACATTCTCCGTATCGGTAGTATACTCTCTTTATTTACTCATATTATCTACTATGGTGGAACTTTTGGTGTATACCCCCCGGGAACATTTGGTGTATACCCCTCCGGAACATTTCTTCCATACCCCTCGGGAACTTTTGGTGTATACCCCTCCGGAACTTTTCTTCCATACCCCCCCCCTTCGGTTTGGGTTTGAATCCGACCATGGGATCCGAGTTGAAATTCTTAGGCAAAGACATTATAAAATTAATATCTACTCTCTCTCTTATTCTTTTATTTATTATATTATCTATTCTGTACGACAATTTTGTCGTGGGTGGTGCGACAATTTTGTCGTGGGTGGTGCGACATTTTTGTCGTAGGGGTGTGACAATTTTGTCGTAGGGGGCGCGACAATTTTGTCGTGGGGGTGTGACATTTTTGTCGTACCACTCCATACGGAAATATGAAAAGACGGCACTCCACGGCACGATTTTTTTGCTATAATAGAGACAGAAAACACCGGCGGCTTTCGGGCAAACCTGCGCCCCGTTACAAAATTATTAAAAAATTTCCCCAAAATCCCTTGCATTTTTGTTTCAAAAATGTTACAATTACACGTGACGAAGAATAACTTCGTATCGGGATATCATAAGCGGAAAGTATTTAATATGATTTTTTATATAATATATTTTTAAAGTTTTAAAGGAGAGATGCTCAAATGAAGTACAAGACAAGCAAATTCATGTCGGTGTTTTTGGCGGTTATGCTGATTGTGACCGCCTTGCCCGGTTTGGCGGTTTCCGCAGCGAACGATGCCCCATCTCTCGCAGCGGAGCCGGCAACTTGGACCGGAAGCAATGGTTCAGCCGAAAAAGAAGGTAAACCTGATGAGCTTCTGAACTGGATTACTGCGGAACTTGACGCTGATGGCAATGCGATTATTACTTCATTCAAGTATGTTCAAGGTGCGCAGGGCTCACCTACCAAAATTACAATACCCTCTTATCTTCAGACCGGAACTGCAGAGCAAAGTAATGTTCAAAAGCACCCTGTTGTAGAAATTGCGGACAACGTTTTTGCAAGTTGCGAACTGACCGAGATTAAGTTTGCTGGTGATGATACCGACCCGTGCAAAATATCAAAAATCGGCGCCAGGGCTTTCGCATCAAACGCATTTGAATCAATTGAACTGCCCGATTCCGTAACCGAGTTGGGTTTTGCTTGTTTAACGGGAAACAGTACGGCTCTCACAACCGTAAAACTGCCTGCTAACTTAAAAGCAATACCCGAAAACTGTTTCTATAACTGTAACAAACTTGCAAATGTAACTTTGCCCACTACCGCCGATTTTACCGAAATCGGTCCCAGGGCCTTTTATGAATGCGACGCTATGAGATATATAAAAATACCGAATAGCGTTAAAAAAATAGGTGTTCAGGCGTTTTCAAATATTTCGGAGTTTGACGAAAAAAGCGGTAAAGTCCACCTTTTTATTGATTGTTCCGATTTCGAGGATCCGTCCGATTTGCCGGGCGCTCCTTGGGGAAATGAGAACGGGTATGTTCACTGGGATCCGAACAGTGCAGCTTATGATAACGATTCTCCCTTTGTAATCGGAAAAGACGGCAAGATTTACGGACTAAAGTCAAATGTTTCGTATGACACATCCCTTCATGAGTCCAATGAATATAAAAATGACAAAAACGATTACAGATATTATGTAGCGCAGGCCTTAAACGGTGGCGGTGGTGCGACGCCCGCACCGGCGACAGCAACACCCGCATCCACACCCACACCTACACCGGGAGGGTCAACAGGGGGAGATGCAACTTCCGAAACCCAGAATTTTGAAAGCGGAACGCTGCCTGCAGGTTTTACATTTTCATCAGATATAACAACTGATACAATTGGAACAGAGGAATCACCTGTAACCTTTGAATATAACGGTAAGAGCTATAAATTTAGTAAATATATAGATTTTAAGAATAACAGTTATTTAGAATTTACAGCAACCGGTGCCGGTAATTTGGTAATATTTACCGAGAAAGGAAAGAAATTTAATCACTATGAGGATGATGCAAAGGGAAGTAGTATAAGTGCGGGTGATAACGGCATAGCGACGCTTGCAATCACATCCGGCAAGAAATATAAAATAGAAAAAAATAATCCCGCTAAGGTTTATGGTATACTTCTTGACTATACCGCCGCCGCAGCCGCTCAAGGCCTTGATGAGCCTTCTCTCACATCGGCCGACAATTCGGTTGAACTTGCGGCGGACAGTCCATATGATTATATCGGTACTATAAATAAAAAAGAAAGTGATATCGGAGAAGGGGGCAGGCTTGTAATCAATGTGCCCGCAGAAGTTGACGACGGTAAGGGCGGCAAGATACAAATCAAGGGTATCGGTGCCGGCGCTTTTGGCTCTCACCCTGCGAATTATGTTATGAATTCCGTTGATTTCAGTGCTTTGAAAGGCGTTATGACGGAAATTCCCGACAACGCTTTCTGGGAAGCAAGGGATTTGGTAAGTGTTACAATACCCGAAGGCGTTGAAAAAATCGGCGTTTTTGCTTTCCGTCAATGTCAGAATAATTTAAAAACCGTAACACTGCCTTCGACAATTAAGACGGTTGAATACTGGGCATTCCGCCAGTGCTTAGAGTTGAGTGAAGTAACATTCAACTATCAGGGAGAAGATGGTGTGGATCATTCTCAGGCGGATCAGCCCGATGCTGTCCTTTCAAATATCGGCTCCGGTGCGTTTTCCCGCTGTGAGAAGCTTGCAAATATCTATATCAAAGGTGCACGCAGAGAGAATATATACGGCGTTGTTACATCCGGTGATACCGTGGTAGATGAGACGGGTATAAATTCTCATCCTTACGGAGCTTATAATGCGTCTATACATTATAAAGACAAAACAGATGCTCCGTATACCGTAACCGACACAACCGGTGATTGGAAATTCAACCGGGAGACCGGTGATATAGTGTCATATCTTGGCAAGTCTATGGTTGGCGAGAGTGCGACATTGGAAATCCCGACCGAACTTAAATATACAGATTCAAGTGGTGCGGATCAAACGGTAAAAATCACGGGAATAGGACAACCCGAAGAAAATAAGCCCATTCTTGACGATAATGAAACTCTTAATTCTGCGAGTCCAAAACCCGATAAAAGTAAAAATTCGTACGGTATAGGAAAGTTGGTTATTCCGTCCGGCATCATAAACATAAATAACTCTGCATTTTATGGTTATTATGTAGGCGAGATAGATTTTCAGGATCCGGATACCGTAAAGAATATCGCATATCGCGCTTTCGCTTGTGCGCCGGATGGTGAAGGTTATGTAAAAAAGTTTGACTTGAAAAATCTTATTTTACCCTCATCCATTGAGACCATAGAAGATGTTGCCTTTGAGGGACGTGTGTTGTCACAGGATAAAAAGGAGAATATCAAAGATTCAAATGCGCAAAATGATATTTCGGTTGGCGTTCTTGAAATACCAAAGACCGCCAAGAGTATTTCAAATTCCGCTTTCCATCGTGCAGAAGGCGTTGGCAAGATTATCATTGACCAATACTATTACAACGAAACTGATGAAAAATATCCACATTCACCGGAGTTGGTTTCCGCAGCTTCGCCGTTCGGCTTTGATTTGCCGCAGGAATTGATAGATGGCAATGTGCAAATTGTAACCGAGTACATGGACAGCGGCCTGCCGGTATTTTCCGATTATAAACGTGACGCTGAAAATCCAACGGCGCCAAGAAATAAAATCGAGGCAAGATCGACAAGTACTGCTGATCCTGCTACCGGCTACAGCAATGAGAATTCTGCTGTCATTAACATTGGGGCGATAATGCAAGATAAAGGAACCCAAATTACTTTATTAGAATATACACCAAATGGTAAAAAGGTCGAACCCGATTCTACGGCAATTAACACTGATTGGTGGGCAGAAAATGCACAAATTGAAAACGAAAACAAACAAGAGACTGGTAACATATACGAGGTAGGAAGACCGTATACGATAGATCTCGTTAATATTTTAGGCAACGGCGTTGCTACCTTCCATGCGAAATATGTTCCAACCGGAAGTTCAATTGAAACAGGTTTAAAGGACGCCTACAGAAATGTTACGGTAAACATCTTCCACGATCAAAAATATGACGGAAACGATGCGACATCGGGCACGGCGCCAATTGCCGACGATAACAAGGGTGGCAACGGAGACAAAAACGAATTCGTCGAATCCTACGGAGTCCCGATTGAAGGCAAGGGCGATCTTGAAAAAGCCGGCGCCGTATTTATCGGCTGGTATGTGGTTGAGGGCGCAGACGGCACAACGACGGCGCCCGATAACATCAAAGATCTCATTGGTACCAAAGAGCAACAGGACGGATTGGAAAACGATGGCAACTTTATCAAGTTTATAGATGACCAAGGTAAAGCATTGGAAAATCCCGACATAAAGCTTGCCATGGGCAAATCCGACAGAACCTTATACGCCGTATGGGCGGTAGATCAAGACAGCAACGGCATCCCCGATTATTTGGAGGCCCAGGAGACCGAGGCGCCCGAAGTGCCGAGCGAAGCACCTTCGGCCGAACCGAGTGAGTCACCTTCGGCGGAACCGAGCAACACACCGAAGCCTACGGAAGCACCCACACCGGAACCTACGGATACGCCGACCGCGGAACCCGAGGAATCGGCCTCGGCGGCACCGAGCGAGTCCCCTTCGGCCGAACCGAGCGAAGCACCTTCGACGGAGCCTACCACAGAACCGGGCCACGGCGGAGAGCCTTCCGCGGAACCCAGCGAAGCCCCATCGGCGGAACCGACCGAGTCACCTTCGGCAGAACCGAGCAACACTCCGGAACCGACCTCGGAGCCGACCAAAGCTCCTCAGCCGCCGGTAACAACCGACACCCCGACTCCTACCGAAGCGCCCGTAACGACAGCACCGGCCACGGAAGCACCTACGGCAGCACCGGCAACACAGGCACCCGCTACGGAAGCTCCGGCCACGGAAGCACCTACGACAGCGCCGGCAACACAGGCGCCCGCAACCGATACACCTACACCCGAGGCAACCGATACACCCACACCGGAGCCCAGCGAAGAGCCTTCGGCGGAACCGAGCGAAGCACCTTCGGCCGAGCCCGGTGAAGCACCTTCGGCGGAGCCGAGCGAAGCACCGTCGGCCGAGCCGACCAAAGCTCCTCAGCCGCCGGTAACAACGGACACCCCGACACCTACCGAAGCTCCGTCAACACAAGCACCGGCCACCGAGACACCCGCAGCCGAGACACCTACGCCGGAGCCTACGAATAAGCCCTTACCGCCCGCAGCCACCGACACTCCGGCACCGGCTGCCACGGATACACCTGCACCCGCTGCCACGGATACGCCGGCACCCGCCGAGACCCTTGCGCCCACGGTTGAGCCTCAGCCCACGGAAGAGCCCACGGCACTGCCCGGAGCGTACAAGCTGGTATACGATCCCAACGGCGGAACGGGAGATGTACCCGTTGACGCAAACGATTATGTAACCGGCAACACGGCCGCCCTTGCGGACAAGTCGACGGTAACACTGGAGAAATTCGGAGCCAAGTTCATAGGCTGGAGCCTTGAGCCTGTAACAGGCTTGGTAACCAATGCCGATGAGGAAGAGGCTGCGAACATCATAACCTCCGTGGAATTCAAAGACAGCGACATCACGGTATATGCCGTATGGGCCGTTGACAAGCTGGGACCCGGAGGAGGAAACGGAACAAACGCAACTCCGGAACCGGGAGCCTCAAGCTCGCCCGAGGACGCAGTCAACCCGGACAATATACCGGACTATAAAGAAGTAATCTACAACCTGAACTATGACACGGACGAGGCACCGCCCGTCGACGGAAACGAGTATTCAAAGGGTCAGGAAGTCCATGTGACGGATGCGGTTCCGAAGAGGAGCGGATACACCTTCCTGGGCTGGTCCGAAGATCCGAATGCCACAACGGCTCAATATTCGCCCAATGACGTGTTCACCATGCCCGGAACGGGAGAAATCCTGTATGCCGTATGGAGACCCCGCAACAGCGGAGGCGGAGGCGGAGGCTTCAGCAGCAACTGGGGAACCGGCACGCAGCCCACACCGGTGCCGCCGCAAAGCGGACCGTCCTCCGAGCCTGCCCCGCCCCAGCTCAACACCCAAGACCATTTCGCCTATATCGTGGGATATCCCGAAGGGGATGTAAGGCCCGAGAACAACATAGCCAGAGACGAGGCGGCGACCATATTCTTCAGAATGCTGACCGATGAGTCAAGAGCCGCATACTGGTCTCAAAGCAATGTATACACCGATGTGACGCCCGATTTGTGGTCCAACAACGCCATATCCACCATGAGCAATGCGGGAATATTGACCGGATATCCGGACGGAAGCTTTATGCCCACGGAGAATATCACAAGAGCCGAGTTTGCGGCCATAGCTGCCCGCTTCGACGACGGCGAGGGAGGAACCCCAAGGACCTTCGGCGACATAGCGGGACACTGGGCGGAGCAATACATCGAGAGAGCCGCCGCAAAAGGCTGGATAAACGGATATGAGGACGGAACCTTCAGACCGGACCAATACATCACGAGAGCCGAGGCAATCACCT
The DNA here is from genome assembly GCA_964617455.1 of uncultured Oscillospiraceae bacterium. GTDB lineage: Bacteria > Bacillota > Clostridia > Monoglobales > Monoglobaceae > Monoglobus. The sequence goes on from CAZTYF010000003.1 coordinate 24,106, forward strand.
TGGTGAACAACATCCTGAACAGACATGTTGACACAGCCGGATTGCATCGGGATATGATAACATTCACCGACAACAGCGACACGGGAGCTTGGTACTACACCGCCATTCAGGAGGCGGCGAACTCCCATAACTATGAGAGAGCGGAAGGAGAGGCAAACGAGACCTGGACCGAGATAACGCCTCCGCGCAATTGGGCCGACCTTGAAAAAGGAAGCTCAACCGCCTCCGCCGCCGGCACCGAACCCTCAGTATATGAACAATAAACCCTACGGGGCGCAACGGCGCCCCGAAAGGCAAACATCAAAAAAGCCCGAGCCATCGGGCTTTTTTGTTTGGACCGTTTGCACAGCGAGCGCCCCGTAAATTCTGTTGACTTATATTCGAAAATGAGATATAATATAGCCATAAGAGAACAACAAAGCAATGCGGCCGGCTTGCGGCGGGGAGTGTTGTATGGGAAATTCGATATGAGAAGAACGAAAACGATTAACCTTGTTTTGTGCGGGCTGTTTGCGGCGCTTACCGGGGGGTTGGCTCAGATTACGATTCCAATCGGACCGGTGCCGATCAGTTTGGCGACCTTTTCCGTCTTCATGTCGGGGGCGTTGTTGGGAGCAAAATTCGGCGCCCTCAGTCAAGGGGTCTATGTGCTGTCGGGTGCGGCAGGCCTTCCCGTCTTTGCAGGGTTCAAAGGCGGCCCGGGGGCACTTGTGGGGCCCACCGGAGGATATATCGCAGGGTATATTTTGACCGCTTGGCTTGTGGGACTGATTACGGACAAATTCGGGAACAGGGTTTATGTTTTGGCGCTGGCAATGCTTGCGGGCTTTGCCGCCTATATGGTTACGGGAACGGGATGGTATATGCTTGTGACGGGGAACGGACTTCGAGAGGCTCTTATGGTTTGTGTTGTGCCGTTTCTTCCCGGGGATTTTTTGAAAATGACCGGGGCTGTGATTTTGTCCCATAGGCTGCGTCCCGTTTTGCAAAAGAGGGTAAATTCTGTCGGCAGTTGAAACCGGCGGGGCCGTCTTTCGGTTTCGGCGGTGGTATGAATGAGATGTTTAAGAATAAGCTTATATATAAAACAGTGGCAATATTCGTGTCGGTGACCATCCTCTTGGTGGCTTTGATGGGGATTTTGTCGACCTATTTTGTGACTTCCCGTTTCGAGAAGGAGTTCGAGAGCCAAGTGGATGAGGCGGTCACGGGGGGCTTTGCCTCCGCCCTGCAGAATGTGATGGGCTCCTCCGAGAGGGAGTTTGTCAAACAGTATGAGGCGGAGAGCCTTATTCGGGACTACGGACCGAAGCTGGGCCTTGACGAAAACCGCAGGTGTTATATTTTGGCCGTGCCCGGCGGGGAGGTTGTGGCGCCAAGCTCCTTGGCGGGGAGCGAAATAGAGGAGACATCCAACCTCACTGACGCCTTGGTGCATCACACCAAGGGCAGCAGCCCCAACTCCGGAAACGGAATGATTGACTATGCCTATTATCTTTCTCCATCCGATGATGCGGCGGGAGAGTATGCGGTGTATGTCACCGACAACAAAACCGAGCTCCACGACGCGGTGCGCATTTTGCTCATTGTCATGCTGTGGATGCTCCTTGCGGGCGGCCTGCTTTCGGCGGCGGCTGCCGTGTATGTTTCCCGTATGGTCACACAGCCGCTGAGGAAGCTTGCCCGCAGAGCCGACAGTTTCGCCCGGGGCGTCTATGATATGTCCTCGGATTCGGGCAGAACCGATGAGATAGGAACTTTGACCAAAGCTTTTAATCATATGGGCAGGGTGATGAGCAAAACCATCAGTCAAATGGGCGCCGAAAAGCACAAGGTCGACGTCATATTGGAGCATATAACCAACGGTATTATGGCCTTTGACACGGACCAAAAGCTGATACATATAAACCCTGCCGCAAAGGAAATGCTGGGCATTACCGAGACCGAGGATTTGGAATTCGACAAATTTTTCGACAAATTGGGCGCCGGGGTTTGCATGGCGGAGTTCACCTATCTTGACAAGTTTTCCTCCGAGATTCGGGATGTGTTCTACGGAGGCAAGCATATTCGGATCTACTTCGTGCCTTTCAAAATGGACAACGAGAGGACGGCGGGAGTTGTTTGCGTGTTTGAGGACTTTACCGAGCAGTTCAATCTGGAAGTGGCCCGTCGGGAGTTTGTGGCGGAGGTGTCCCATGAGCTGAAGACTCCTCTTTTCATTATCAAAACCCACACCGAGACTCTCCTCAACGGATATCTTGACGACAAGGCCATACTCAAAAAATTCCTCACCACCATAGAAAACGAAGCGGACAAAATGACGGAGTTGGTTCGAAACCTGCTGGATTTGTCAAAGTTCGATGTGCAGAAGTTCAGTATGAATAAGCAGGTGTTCTCCATTGAGGATATGCTGCGGGGCATAGTGGAGCGCTTCTCTTTGGAGGCAAAGCAGAAAGATATCAAGCTGGAACTGGTCACGGTGGGTGACCTGCCTCAGATGTATGCGGACCCGGAGCAGATAGAGAGGGCCATTGTGAATATTGTGTCCAATTCCATGAAATACGGCCGAAAGGGCGGCTATGTGAATGTATCTGCGGGGAGTATGTATAACGAGGTATATATAAAAGTCAAAGACAACGGCTACGGCATACCCAAGGCCGATTTGGACCATGTGTTTGAGCGGTTTTTCAGAGTCGACAGAGCCCGAACACGGGAAAAAGGCGGCACGGGCTTGGGCCTGTCCATTGCGAAAGAGATTATCGAAAGCCACGGCGGAAATATAACCATAGAGAGCGAATACGGAAAGTTCACCAATGTCACGATCAACCTGCCGACGGCCACCACGGACGAGTATCGGGAGAAGTGAGGCCCACCGCCTTGATTTGATATTCCTTCTCCGAAATGTATGGTAACAGGGGCGATTTTATGAAATTCAAACGGATGGGGGCGGCTCTGCTGATAGTTGCGGCGGCGGTGTTCCCCGCTTCCTGCTCAAAACCCGACAGCCTTTTTGACAGCGACACCAAATCCCTGACCGAGCCCGACACCACATCCCTGAGAGTGGCTGTGGCGCCGGAGGAAGAGCCCTTTGTGTATACGGACGGGGACGGGAATATTTTGGGCTTTGATGCGGCCCTTTCGTCAAAGCTGGCCGAAAGATTCGGCGTGACGGCGGTCTTTTATCCCATGAAGCGGGACAGCTTGGCGGATTCCTTAAACTGCGGCCTTGCGGATATGGCCCTGTCGGCTTTGGAGGCCACCGATGTTCTGCGGCGAAAGGTGAATTTTTCCGATGCCTATATAACCCTCACCTCCGCCATTGTGGCAAACGGCGGCAATTCGGAGATAAACGACACGGACGACCTTAAATCCGCCCAAAATATCGGCTCAATCTACGGCAGCCTCTCCCTGAGATACCTGAAAGAGGAGCTGGGGCTTTTGAATGTGAGCGAGTATCCGGACCGCTCGGAGTTGGAAGGGGCAATGCTGAGGGGGGATATCGATATTATGTTCTGCGACAGTTTTGCCGCGGCAGAGTTCGTTTCGGAATATCCCCTTTTTGCGATAAAGGAGGACGGAATCGATAGGCACAGATATGCCGTTGCGGTGGCTCGGGATAACACCAAACTGCTCAGGAAAGTAGAGGAAGTTTTGGAAGAATTCCGCTCCGACAACACCCTTTTGGATTTGAGGCGGGCCTACATAAACGGGGACGACGGGCTCAGGGCGGAGTATAACACCGGCCTTAAGGCGATGCAGCAAAATCCCGAAAATCAATAAAACAAAAGCAAAGGAGAATCGGTATGGAGGAGAACATTTACGAGGGAATAGGCAAGTTGGGATTCGGACTTATGCGGCTCCCGATGATTGACAAGAAAACCGATATAGAGCAGACCAAGGCAATGGTCGACAAATTTATGGCGGCGGGTTTTAATTACTTTGACACCGCCTGGGCCTACGGCGAGAGCGAAAGCGCCATACGTCGGGCTCTGGTGGACAGGTATCCGAGAGAGAGCTACAAACTTGCCACGAAGATGGCGTCTTGGATAAATTGCAAGACGAGAGAGGATTCAATCGCACAGTTTGAGAATTCCCTGAAGGTGACAAATGCGGGGTATTTTGATTTTTACCTGCTTCACAATTTGGGCGAGCACAGAACCAAATTCTTCGACGACTTCGGCGTTTGGGATTACCTGGGTGAGAAAAAGGCGGAGGGCTTGATTAAGCATTTGGGATTTTCCTTCCACTCGACTCCGGAGGAGCTTGAAAAGATACTGACGGACCACCCCGAGACGGAATTTGTTCAGCTGCAGATTAACTATGCCGATTGGGACAACTATGCCATTCGTTCCCGGGGCTGCTATGAGGTGGCTCGGAAACACAACATCCCGATTATCGTTATGGAGCCCGTCAAAGGCGGTATGCTGGCAAATCCTCCCGAAAGCGTCAAAAAGGTTTTGACCGAGGCGGAGCCCGATATGTCCCCCGCATCCTGGGCAATTCGGTTTGCGGCGGACCTTGAGGGAGTAATCACCGTGCTGTCGGGTATGAGTTCCATAGAGCAAATGGAGGACAACCTGTCCTATATGAAGGACTTTAAGGGTCTGACTCCGAAGCAGCGGGCAACTCTCGACAGGGCGGCGGAGGAAATGGCAAAAATACCCACCGTTCCCTGCACCGTTTGCAACTACTGCGCCAAAGTCTGCCCCATGAATATAGGCATATCCGGCACCTTTACCGCCGCGAATATGTTCACTCTTTACGGAGACAAGGCGGGAGCCCGGGGCCAGCTCAACTGGCTGGTTGACGGCAGAGGCAAGGCCCGTGCCGATAAGTGCATCGAATGCGGAAAATGCGAGGAGGCCTGCCCCCAGCATATAAAGATCAGACAAGAACTCAAAACCGCGGCGGCAGCCCTTGCGTGAGTCGGGGCCCGATGATTTTGTGACTTGGAGAATGCAATATGAAAGAGACCGAGGCGGAGCGGGTGAAAAAGCCTATTTCCGCGCTTAAGATAGTTTTGATTGTTTTGTGTGCCTTGGGGGTTGCCGCATTGGCTGCTTTTTTGCTGAACAGGTATGCCTTTTCTTTGATAACCATTTCGGGCACCGGTATGGAGCCTACGGTGGAGGCCGGGGATAAGTGGCTTATCGACAAATCCTTCGACGGCATAAATCGGGGAGATGTGGTGACCTTCAAAAAAGGCGGAGAGGGAGGCGCCTCCCTGTCCAGGGTTGTGGCCGTGGGCGGCGACAGCCTGTATTTGGATTTGCAGACCGGAAGGCTCTATATAAACGGCGATGCCTATGATGAGCCCTACGCCAAAATTTCGCCGGGCATAGGCGGCAGCTATATAAGCAAACTGGCGGATTCGGGATACGGGAAAGAGAATCCCTTGATTATCGAGGAGGGGTATATCTTCGTTATGGGGGACAATCGGGGCAACAGCCGAGACAGCCGGGAGTTCGGGCCCATATCCGAAGAGGATGTGTTCGGCATATTGGCAAAGAAGTTTAAATAAGGAACAGGTCCGACCGAAACAATACAAAGAGATGGGAGATGACAGCCGTGAAGGAGACGGAAAACAAGGGCGACAAAATCAAACTCTATGCTTTTAACAATTTGACAAAGACTTTGAGTTTTAATATTTACGATATATGTTACGCCAAGAGCGAGCGGGAGCAGAAGGATTATATAGCCTATATAGACGAACAGTATAACTCCGAGCGCCTTACCAACATTTTGATAAAAGTGGCGGAAATAATCGGCGCCAATGTTCTCAGCATTTCCAAGCAGGACTATGACCCCCAAGGGGCCAGCGTGAATCTGATGATTGGGGATGTTTCCATGAAACCCGCCCGCGCCACATACAGCAGCGCCGTGGTGGGGGATGAGGTTATGGCCCATCTTGACAAGAGCCACATCACGGTCCACACATACCCGGAGTATCACCCGGACAAGGCCATTTCGACTTTTCGGGTGGATATCTGCGTGTCGACCTGCGGCAAGATTTCACCTCTCAAGGCTTTGGATTTTCTTATCGGCAGTTTCGATTCCGATATAATCACGGCGGACTATCGGGTCAGAGGTTTCACTCGGGACCTTGACGGGAAGAAGTTGTTTATCGACCACGATATCACATCCATTCAGGATTACATAGACAAGAAAACCTTGGAAAGATATGATGCAATCGATGTCAATGTCTATCAGTGCAATATGTTTCACACCAAATTGCTGATTAAGGATATCGACCTTCAGAATTATCTGTTTAAGACGGATGTGTATGAATTGGACCCCAAAACCCGACTGAACATTTCAAGCAGTCTGCGTCGGGAAATGATTGAGATTTTCAGCGGACAGAATATATACTGACGGAGGAGGCGCCCGTGGAACAGAACAGAGCCCCCATATATGAGGCGTTGCAGACATTCAAATCAAAGCGGATTGTGCCCTTTGATGTGCCCGGCCACAAGGGGGGCAGGGGCAATCCGGAGCTGACGGCATTTTTGGGCAAACAGTGCATGGAGGCGGATGTGAACTCCATGAAACCCTTGGACAACCTGTGCCATCCCGTGTCCGTCATCAGGGAGGCGGAGGAGCTGGCGGCGGAGGCCTTCGGGGCCCGCCACGCGTTTTTCATGGTGAACGGCACCACCAGTGCGGTCCAGGCCATGATTTTTTCCTCGGTGAAAGAGGGGGAGAAAATAATCCTGCCCCGAAATGTTCACCGCAGCGCCATAAACGCCTTGGTTGTGAGCGGAGCGATACCGGTCTATGTGAATCCGGGAGTCCACAAAAGATTGGGAATCCCCCTCGGAATGAGCGTCAAAGATTTGAGACGGGCCGTTGAGGAAAATCCCGATGCCAAGGCGGTGTTTGTCAACAACCCGACCTACTACGGCATTTGCGGCGACCTTGAGAGCATTGTGAAGATTGCCCATCGGGCGGGAATGACGGTCCTGGCGGACGAGGCCCACGGCACCCATTTCTATTTCGGAGAGGGGCTTCCCATAAGCGCCATGGCGGCGGGAGCGGATATGTCGGCGGTCAGTATGCACAAAAACGGAGGCTCCCTGACCCAGAGCTCTTTTTTGCTCATAAACAATTACATAAGCGAGGGCTATACCCGTCAGGTTATAAACCTTACCCAAACCACCAGCGGCTCCTATCTTTTGATGGCGTCCTTGGATTTGTCCCGAAAGAATTTGGCCCTGCGGGGCAAAAGTATATACGGCAAGGTCCTCAAAATGGCGGAGTATGCCAGGCGGGAAGTCAATAAAATCGGAGGGTATTATGCCTTCGGAAAAGAGCTGATTGACGGAGATGCGGTCTATGATTTCGACTCTGCCAAACTTTCGATTCACACCGGAGACATCGGCCTTGCGGGAATTGAGGTCTATGACATACTGCGGGACGAATATGATATACAGATTGAGTTTGGCGACATAGGCAATATCTTGGCCATCATTTCCGTGGGGGATACGGAATTGATGATTGAGCGGCTGATTTCGGCCCTCAGTCAAATCGAGCACATACACCGAAAGCCCGCCATAGGAATGCTGAATCGGGAGTATATATCCCCGGAGACGGTTATGGCCCCCAAGCAGGCGTTTTTCGCACCCAAGAGAGCGGTGCCCATCGAAAAGGCCTCTGGCCTTGTGTGCAGCGAGTTTGTGATGTGCTATCCGCCGGGAATTCCCATTTTGGCTCCGGGAGAGCGGATAACTTCGGAAATCCTCGAATACATAGCCTATGCCAAAGAAAAAGGCTGTTTTATGACGGGCACGGAGGATATTGATTTGAATTATATAAATATAGCGGCAAAATAAAAAAGCGGCCCCATACGGAAGCCGCCTTTGTTTTTTTGAGTTTATTCCGCCGGTTCGTCAATGGTCACCGTCTCGGTGGCGGGATCCCAGCCCACCGAATATCCGAAGGCCTCGGACACGAATCTTATGGGCACATACATTCTGCCGCCCCCCGCCTCGTCATACTGTTTCACAAACACCGGAGTGTCCATGGGAGTGACGACCGTTTCACCCATATCCGAGATTTTGTAGATATTGGTGGCGCCGTCTTGGATGATATACATATCCGACTTGTCCAAAATCAGGGCGGCGTTTATGTTTTCATCGTATTTGACGGTCTTTCCCATATTTTCCGAAACAAAACGGATGGGCACAAAGGTCCTGTCATCCTGCTCGATCATCTCGCCCATATCCGAGGGAATAACCGAGGGGGTGCCGTTTAAGACGATGCTTTGGGCCACCGCAAAGGCAGGCATGGTGCAGCCGATTGCCAAGCACAGAGCAACCAAAAACACAGTTAATCTTTTCATTGTCAAAACTCCTCCATAATCAAGTGTAAGGGTATTATAACATAACCGTAACAAAATAGCAAGGGTGATTTTTATGCCATAATGACAATCTCATTGTCGGAGTTCACCAAATAAATCATCAGGTATTGGGCCCCTTTGTCGTATCGGCAATAGGAATCCCTCCCCTGCACGTCAAACTCGGTTTGGGTATAGCCCAAGTCTTTCAAAACCTGTATGTATTTGTTATAGGCGTCCTCATCCAACTTGTATTCATAGTAGGTGTTTCCGTTTTCCACATCCGTGTCCTTGCACTTGACGCCGGTCACGCTTTCGAATTTGGGTATGGTGGACTTTGCATAGAACTCATAGGTGCCGTCCCCGGCAGGCCATTGGTAATTCGGGTTGTCATAGGTGTTTCCGTTGCTGTCCGGAGGCAGAGAATCGTCGGGCACAGCCGTTGCGGCAGGGGCGGAGGTTGCTCCCGAAGCCGAATTTTGGCCGCTGTTTCCGCCGTAGCCGGGGTACATATGGTCGCCGTCGAAGAAGTCATCAAAGAAATCTCCGTAATCGTCATACATACCGGGCATATTGTTGAAGAAGTTTTGGTTCCTCTGTCTGTGAAGCGCCGTTACGGATACCACCGTCAATGTGATTATACAGATGAGGATTATCACTCCCGCCACTATTCCCACTATGATTGCCGCCGTCTTGCCCGCGCTCCTTTTCTTGGGAGGCGGAGGCGGAGGCGGATTTTGCGGTCCCGGAGGCGGAGGAGGCGGAGGATTTTGCGGGTCCGGTCCCGGAGGCGGAGGAGGCGGAGGGTTTTGCGGGTCCGGCCCCGGAGGCGGCGGTGGCGGCGGACTTTGCGAATCCGAGGTGAAAACCGGAGGAGGAGTTTCCTCCCGTTTCAGGAGCATTCCGCAGTTGCCGCAGTAGATATCTGTGTCTTTGACTTCTTTTCCGCAGTTGGAACAAAACATACTATCCACTCCAATCTTATCTTAATCTTATTTTAACGGATTATCGACCGAATAATCGATTCGGATCACTTTAAATTATATCACGGTATTCGGATAATTGTTTACACAAGTGTGAACAAACTGTTATTTATTTTGGACTAAACCACCGATGCGCCGCTCTCTATGTCGTCTTTGGGAGTCAAAAGGCTCAATTTGTCTCCGTATTCCGCCGAGAGAATCATACCCTCCGATTCAAAGCCCATAATTTTCCGAGGGGGCAGGTTGGCTATGAACAGCAGATTTTTGCCCACCAAATCCTCGGGTTTGTAGTATTTGGCGATGCCGGACAGGATTTGCCGCACCTTGCCTCCGCACTCTATTTCAAAACGGAGCAGTTTTGAGGATTTGGGAACTTTTTCGCAGGATTTGACCTTTCCCACTCTTATGTCCAGCTTTTGGAAGTCCTCAAAGGTGACAGAATCCTTGAAGGGTTCAATATTCGGGTCGGGCTCTTCCTCTTCAAGTTCGGCAAACTCGTCTGCAATTTCCCCGAGCTTTTTCTCCGGGTCGATTCTGACAAACAGAGGCACCGGGTCTCCCACTTTGGTGCCCGCCCGGGTTATTCCGAAGACGGAGGCAGACTCCGAGCTTAAATCCCCGGCGTTTATCTGGGCCTTTATCTTTTCGGAGGTTTCGGGCATAAAGGGTGACAGCAGCGAGGCGATAATGCGGATTGTTTCAATCAGGTTATAGAGCACCGTGCCCAAGCGGGGCCTTGCGCTTTCGTCCTTGGCCAAAATCCAGGGCATGGTCTCGTCGATATACTTGTTGGCCCGATTTACTATTTTCCATATCTCATCGATGGCGTCCGCCACATGGAAGGTTTCCATCTTTTTGTTGATTTTTTCAAGGGCCCCGGAGGCAATTTCCTTAAGGTCCCCGTCAAAGTCTCCCGCCGTGTCCCCGGCGGGGATGATTCCGTCGAAGTATTTGTTCACCATGGAGACGGTTCTGTTCACCAAATTGCCCAAAGTGTTGGCCAGGTCCGAATTGAAGCGGCTGATGAACACCTCATAGGTTATGCTGCCGTCCTGGGCAAAGGGCATCTCATGGAGAGAATAGTATCTCACCGCATCCACCCCGAAATGGCGGACCAAATCGTCCGCATAGATAACGTTGCCTCGGGATTTGGACATCTTTTCCTCACCGAAGAGGAGCCAGGGGTGTCCGAACACCTGTTTGGGCAGGGGCTCTCCCAATGCCATCAGCATAATGGGCCAGTATATGGTGTGGAACCTTAAGATATCCTTTCCGATTATGTGAACATCCGCAGGCCAGTATTTCTTATAATTCTCTCCCGAGCCGTCCGGGGAATAGCCCAAGGCGGTGATATAGTTGGATAGGGCGTCTATCCATACATAGATAATATGGCCCGGGTCGAATTCCACCGGTATGCCCCAGGTGAAACTTGTGCGGGACACGCAAAGGTCCTGAAGGCCCGGCTTTAAGAAGTTGTTTATCATCTCTTTCTTTCGGGCCTCCGGCTGAATGAAATCGGGATGCTCCTCGATGTGTTTAATCAGGCGGTCCTGATATTTGCTCAGCCTGAGGAAGTAGGCCTCCTCTCGGGTTTTGTGCACCTCTCTGCCGCAGTCCGGGCATTTGCCGTCAACCAGTTGGGACTCGGTCCAAAAGGATTCGCAGGGCGTGCAGTAAAGGCCCTCGTATTCCGATTTGTAAATATCCCCTTGCTCATAGAGTTTGGTGAATATTTTCTGCACCGCCTTTTCGTGATAGTCGTCGGTGGTGCGGATAAAGATATCATAGCTGATGTTCAGCATATCGGCGATTTGGCGGATTTCCGCCGCCACTTTGTCCACATGCTCTTTGGGGGTGATTCCCTCCTCCTCGGCCTGCTCCTGGATTTTTTGCCCATGTTCGTCCGTTCCGGTGCAGAAGCACACGTCATAGCCCATATACCTTTTGAAACGGGCAATGGCGTCGGTCAGGATTATCTCATAGGTGTTGCCTATGTGGGGCTTTTTGGATGTGTAGGCTATGGCCGTGGTGATGTAAAATTTCTCTTTTTTGCACATAATAATATCTCCCGAATTCGATTATCTGAGTTTTATTTTGACGTTGCGAAGTTCAAAAGCGGTTTTGCCTTTGAATTCGGCTTTATGATTTTGTTTTGCGGTTTGGACGGGTTTATTTGGGATTGTATTCTATACCGAAGTGTTCATAGGCCTTCGGGGTCACAACCCGTCCCCGGGAGGTTCTGTTTATGAATCCTATTTGCATAAGATAGGGTTCATAGACCTCCTCTATGGTCCCCGCCTCTTCGCCAATGGTGGCGGCCAGGGTTTCAAGGCCCACGGGCCCGCCTCCATAGTGGTTGATAACCGACATAAGCATTCGCTTGTCTATGGCGTCAAGGCCCAAGGAGTCGATTTCCAGACGGTTCAGGGCGTCCTCCGCCAGGTCTTTGGTAATGGTGCTCAGGCCCTCAATCTGGGCAAAATCCCTGACCCGCCTCAGGAGCCGATTGGCAATTCTCGGAGTCCCTCGGGAGCGCAGGGCGATTTCTTCCGCCCCCTCGCCCTCTATGGAAATGTCAAGGATTCCCGCACTTCGCTCCACGATTTTCTTAAGGTCCCCGGCCTTATACATATCAAGGCGGTTTATGATTCCGAACCTGTCCCGCAAAGGCGCCGCCAAGGCTCCCGCACGGGTGGTGGCTCCCACCAGGGTGAATTTCGGCAAGTCCAATCTTATGGAGCGGGCCGAGGGGCCCTTTCCGATTATTATGTCCAAGGCATAGTCCTCCATGGCGGGATAGAGGATTTCCTCCACGCTTCGGCTCAGCCTGTGGATTTCGTCCACAAACAGGATGTCCCCTGCCTTAAGATTGGTCAAAAGAGCGGCCAAATCCCCCGGCTTCTCAATGGCGGGTCCGGAGGTTATTCTGATATTGACGCCCATTTCATTGGCGATTATCCCGGCAAGGGTGGTTTTGCCCAGGCCGGGAGGGCCGTAAAACAGCGCATGGTCAAGGGGCTCGCCTCTCTGCTTTGCGGCCTCTATGAATATTTTGAGATTTTCCTTCACTCCGTCCTGGCCGATGTATTCCCCAAGGGTCTTGGGACGGAGGCTGAACTCAATCTGTGTGTCTGCGTTTTGCTCGGCGGTGGAGACGATTCTCTCCTCCTCGCCGCCAAGTCCCGTTGTTGCATTGATTGCCAAATGTTTCACTCATTTCCCATCGAAATGTCATATTTGAATGTTTGCCCAAGGTATGTCCGTAAGTGCGCTATCACCCCGAAAGGGGCCGGCCGAACCTTAAAGCAGATTTTTCAGGCCGTGCTTTATTATATCCTCCACCGAGGCTCCCTCCGGAGCATCTCTCACGGCCCTTTGTGCCTCGGCTTCCGAATATCCCAAAGATACCAAAGCGTCGACAGCCTCAAGAGGCGCTCCTCCCCGCCGAGGCTCGGGCTCCGTGTCGGGCAGCTCGTATTCATAACCCCTAAGTTTGTCCTTAAGTTCCAAAACCAATCGCTTTGCCCCCTTGGGCCCGAGGCCCTGGGTATGTTTGGCCAAATAGGCGGCATCGTCGCTCAGAACGCAGAGGACCAATTTGGAAGGCGAAATGTTGGACAAGAGATTGAGGGCGGTTTTGGCGCCGATTCCGTTCACGCCCAGAAGGGTTTCGAATATGTCCCGCTCTTCCGGGCTCCCGAATCCGTACAGGTCAAAGATGTCGGAGGAGGTCTTTATGTTCAGGTAGGTATAGAGCCTTGCGGAGGAGCCCGTCTCTCCCAGGGACTCAAGGGTCCCGGCGGAGGAGTAAATCTTATAGGCAACTCCGCCTCGGTCGATGACCGCATAGGTGTCGGTTTTGAGAACCAATTTGCCCTCTATGTAGTAAATCATCCCGAATCATCCCCGCTTTTTTAAAAAGTGTAGTTGGCCTTTCTGTACTTGCTGGGGGAGACCCCCATTATCTTTTTGAAAACATCTCCGAAGTAGTTGCTGTCTTTGTAGCCGCAGAAACGGGCGATTTCGGTTACGGAATACTGAGTCTCCACCAGCATATTGGAGGCCATTTTGATTCTGACATTGTTGAGATACTCATTGAATCCGAACCCCGTGACCTTTTTGAACTTTTTGGAAAAATAGGTGGGGCTCATATAGGCCATTTTTGAAATGTCCGCAAGGGTTATCTGCTGGTTGTAGTATGTGACGATGTATTTGCAAACCTGCTGTATCCTCTCCTCATGGACGCTTATATCCTCAAAGGGCGCAGAGCTGTGGCCGGTGCACCTGTCCAAGAATACCATAATCTCCGCCATATGAGCGTCTGCCAGATAGGCGGCATACTCATCGTCTTTTTCGCACTCGGCACTGAGTTTGTGTAGCAAAGCCTCAAAGGCATACCTTTTCGAGACCGGGATGTGAACCTTTTTCGCATTGAATGCGTTCATAAACAAATCCCGGTCTATATTTTCGCAGGCCCGGTCCACGAAATTTTCATTGAAAGTCATCAAATACCTTTCATAGTAATTTTCGGATGAAATCATCGTCGTCAGATGTAAATCCCCCTTATTTACCAAAATCACATCCCCGGGCTCAAGGTTGTACAGAGTATGATTTATAAAATATCTCCTGCTGCCCGACATCAGATAGTAAACTTCGTAATAGTCGTGCATGTGAGAATTTTTCATGACATAAGCTTCTTCGTTTTCCTCCCGTTCAATGTAAATATCCTTGCCGGCGGGTAGTCCCATTCCTATGTCACCTCCGAATTTAACTTACCGTTATTATACCACGTCTGTGGCAATAAATCAACAGTTTTTTTAAAAATACGGAAAATTTGTGCCCAAACGGAAGTTTGGCCGGAATTTGCGGAAATCTCGGTCCCGTTTGCGGATTTTTAAGAAAAAAACCAAAAAAACCTTTGCAATATGGGGGTGTTATAGTGTATAATATATAATAAGCAGGTGGTTTGCGCTCAAAAACTTGAGCCGATTGCCCAAATGAGAAAAGTGATTAAATTTAAATATTTAAGCAGGGTTGAAACCCGGGAGGTATTTTTATGAAAGAATTTATGGATAAGGATTTTATGCTGCAAAACGAGACAGCCAAAAAGCTGTATCACGATTTTGCCGCCGACATGCCGATTTTTGATTACCACTGCCATTTGAGCCCCCAAATGATGTACGAGGATGTGCCCTTTGACAACATCACTCAGATTTTCTTGGGAGGCGACCACTACAAGTGGCGCTATATGCGCTCCTGCGGCCTGGACGAGAAGTATATGACCGGGGACGCCCCGGACCAAGAGAAGTTCAGGGCTTTCTGCTCCGCTCTCCAGTATGGCATAGGCAATCCTCTCTATCACTGGACCCACCTTGAGCTTCGGAGATATTTCGGCATCGACACCGTTTGCCGCGCCGATACGGCAGATGAGATTTGGGAGAAGGCCAACAAGGTCATCAAAGAGACCCAAATGAGCCCCGCCAAACTCATCAACCAATCCAATGTGGCGGTTATCTGCACCACGGACGACCCCGTTGACAATCTTGAGTGGCACAAGAAAATCAAAGAAAAAGGCCATATAAAGGCCAAAGTTTTGCCCGCTTTCAGACCCGATTTTATGATTAACATCGACAAGCCCACCTTTGCGCCCTATGTGGAAAAGCTTGCGAAGGCGGCGGATATGAAAATCGAAAGCTATGAGGATTTGATTGAGGCAATCTACAAGAGAATCGACTATTTCAACGAAGTGGGCGGCCGCATTTCCGACCATGCCTTGGACAGCGTTCCCTATGAGGATGTCACCGAGGCGGAGGTTGAGGCAATCTTCAAAAAGGCCATGTCGGGGGAGGAGCTCTCTCAGAAAGAAGTCGATGCCTATAAGAGCATGACCCTCATAAAACTCGGAGAGAAGTATTACGACCTCAATTGGGCGTTCCAGCTCCACATCGGCGCCCTCAGAAACAACAACACCAAAATGTTCGACAAGTTGGGCGCAGACACGGGTTTTGACTCCATCAGCGACTATTGCATAGCGGCTCCACTTTCCAAACTCTTAAACGCTCTCGAAATGAAGGGCAAACTCCCCAAAACCATACTCTATACCTTAAATCCCAAGGACAACTACGTTCTGGCCACCATGCTCGGAAACTTCCAGGGCACGGAGGTTCCCGGAAAGATTCAGTTCGGCTCGGGCTGGTGGTTCAATGACCAAAGGGACGGTATGACCGAGCAGATGAAGGCTCTCGGCAATTTGGGGGCCCTGAACAAGTTTGTGGGAATGCTCACCGATTCAAGGAGCTTCCTGTCCTATACCCGTCACGAATATTTCAGAAGAATCATGTGCAACATCCTGGGCGGATGGGTTGAAGCGGGCGAGTTCCCGGCCGATATGGACACGTTGGAAACGATAGTCAAGGGCATCTGCTTCAACAATGCCAAGACCTATTTCGGAATAGAAATCTGAGGGGATTTTAAAATCAAATAAATACGGATAAGGAGGTATTTTCCATGGAATTCATTAAAAGGGATAAAAAATACGATTTGGTGACAATGGGCGAGGTTATGCTCAGACTGTCACCTCCGGGAACCGATAAGATTTCCCAAAGCTATATATTCGACAAAAAGGCAGGGGGAGCGGAGCTGAATGTGGCCAACGGCAGCGCCATCCTCGGCATCAAGACGGGCATCATAACCAAGTTGCCCGAAAACAAAATCGGCCATTTTGTGCGGAATATGATCAGATACGGCGGCGTCAGCGACGAGCTCATAGTCTATGACCATTCCCCCCAAAAGCGGCTGGGCATCTATTACTACGAGATGGGCGCCTATCCCCGCAAGTCCTCCGTTGTATACGACAGGGCCAACTCCTCAATGACCACTCTCAAAATTGAGGAGATACCGGAAGAGGTGTTCTCAAACACCGCCGTGTTCCATGTGAGCGGAATTACCTTGGCTCTGAACGAATCCTTGCGGGAGACCACCATTGAGGTCATAAAGAGATTCAAAGAGAACGGAACGGTGATTTCCTTCGACATAAACTATCGGGCTTCCCTCTGGTCCGAAGAGACCGCACGGGAGACGGTCACATCCATATTCCCCTATGTTGACATCCTGTTTGTGTCCGAGGAGACCTCAAGGCGGATGCTGCAAAAGACCGGCACCCTCAAGGAGATAATGAGGAGCTACAGCGACGATTACGGCTGCAAAGTTGTGGCCACCACCCGTCGGGAGGTAATCAGCCCCAAAAAGCACAACTTCTCCTCCATGATATACTACGACGGCGAGTTCTATGAGGAAGAGCCCTACAAGAACATCGAGGTTGTGGACCGTGTAGGCAGCGGCGACGCCTATTTGGCGGGAGCTCTCTATGCCATGATAGTTCACGACGACATTCACAAGGCGGTTGAATACGGCAATGCCATGTCCTCCGTGAAGAATACGGTTTTGGGCGATATGGCGGTGAGCAGCCTGAGCGAAATCAACGGCATTATCGACAGCCACAAATCCATAGGCCGCCAGGACGAAATGAACAGATAGACCTAACCTATCCCAGGGACGTAATTTATAACGAAAGGAAAGAAGACTATGAAAACAATGCTTAAAAGAGTCGGTATGCTCTTCATGGCTGTTTCCTTGATTTTGAGCAGCGCGGCCCTTCCGGCCTTTGCCGCAGAGGGTGATGCCCCGGCGGCGGCCGAAAAGGTGCCGGCATTTCCCGGCGCCGAAGGAGGCGGAATGTGGGCCACGGGCGCTCGGGGAGCGGAGAAACCCGAAATATACCATGTCACCAATCTGAATGACAGCGGCGAAGGTTCATTTCGGGACGCCGTGTCCCAAGGCAACCGAATCGTGGTGTTTGATGTTTCGGGCTATATCGATTTAAGCTCCAATGTGAACATCAGCCATGACAATATGACCGTATTGGGCCAGACGGCTCCCGGCGACGGAATCTGCTTCAGAAGCAACAACATCAAGGTGGGAGGCAACAACATCATCCTGCGCCATCTCCGTTTCAGAGTGGGCTCCAAATTGCCCGACGGAAAGGATACAAGGGCTCAGGACGGTTTGGAAATCCCGGACAACGGCAGCAATATCATCATTGACCACTGCTCCGTATCCTGGGGCACCGACGAAAATCTGTCCGCCTATGCCATCAAAGACGTCACCGTTCAGTACAGCATCATTGCGGAGGCACTGAATCAGAGCGTTCACGACAAGGGTGAGCACGGCTATGGCGGAATCTGGGGCGGCATAAACCTTTCGGTTCACCACAACCTGATTGCCAGCCACAAGAGCCGTAACCCCAAGGTGGGCACCTCCGAGTCCGTGGCCATGACTCCCGGCTATGTTGATTCGGACACTTTGGTGGATATGAAGAACAACATAATCTACAACTGGGGCGACAAAGCAGGCTACGGCACGGAAAACGGAGCCAAAACCTATATCCAAAACAACATCTATCGGCCCGGCCCGGCAACTCCCCGGGGCAAAAGAGCTCGGATATTCGAGTTGAGCGTGGGACAAAAATACCAAAAGGATATGTTGGGCAGCGTCTATGCCGTGGGCAACAGAATCGATGTGGACGAAGGGGATTCCGATTATAAAAATGCTCAAACGGTAAACGAAAACAACTGGCAGGATGATTTGCACATCGGCGTCTATGTTGATGAAAAGTTCTACGATACCGCCGACAAGAGCAATATGGTCATCACCGAGCCCAATGAGCAATATAAAGAATACGAGCGGGACTATCCCGTAACCCTTGATGCCACGGAGGAAGTTTACGAAAAAGTTCTGAACAATGCGGGAGCAACTTTGCCCAAACGGGACAAGGTTGACGAGAGAGTCATAGACGAAGTGAGAACCCGCACGGCCCCGGACGGCTCCAAGGGCAGCGGCGGCCTTTTGGACGACCCCTTGGACGGTGTTCCCGAAGGGGCTGCCGAGGGAGAGTATGACGAGCGGGGATATCCCGTTTTCTCCGACGAAGCAAGACCCGCCGACTATGACGGAGACGGGGACGGCATTGCCGATTCCTGGGAAGATGCAATGGGCCTTGACAAAACCAACAAGACCGACAGTTTGGCCCTGGGTCCCGACGGCTACACCTGGCTTGAGATATTCGTCGAAGAGAGCATCGGCGACGGCGAAGACCCTGCGCCTCTCGTTTTGGCTGCCGAAGATAAATACCACACAACCGGGGACACCGTCAAGGTCAGCGCCGTCGGCGGAAGCACTCCCACCCAAAATTCCTATGTTACTTCCTATGAAAACGGAGTAGTGACGGTGGATTCCTCCGCCTCCTACGACAAAGCTGTGGCGGTTGCCGCCTCATATGATTCAAACGGAGTTTTGATTGAAAGCAAAAGCGCAGATGTCGACAAAGCCTCGGGTACCGCTTCCGTGGGTATCGTGGCGGAGGGCGCCTCGACCAAGGTCTTCCTTTGGGAGGATTTGAAAAGCGCCAAACCCCTCTGCGAGGCCTACGTTGCAGGAGGCGGAAGCGGCGGAGACGGAATCACCGGTGTTGATTTCTACTGCGGCAATAAGCTTATCGCCAAGGGGGAGAACTCGGACGGCACATGGACGGCAAATCTGACCGGTCTTCCCGCAGGCAACAATTCCATAACCGCCAAAGCCGCATTGAGCGACGGCAGCGTGCGCCTGAGCCCCATAAAGACGGTTTATGTCATCGGAGCCGAGGAGGCGGAAGGCTGGACCGCAAAAGGCGAGGCTTCGTTTGACGGCGAAAACTACACTTTGGGTGCCGGTTCAAGTCTGACAAAGAACGTAAGCGGCGACTTTAAATTGGTGGGCAGAATAGACGAAATGAGCGGTCTCCCGGCGGGAACAAATACGGGTCTCACCGTAAACTCGGGGGGCAAAACCATATCTTTGGGAAAGAGATATAACGAAAACTATGACCAGGTTATCTACTACGGAGAAGCCGAATCTCAAAAGACGGTTGTGCCCGCACCGGCGGATCCGGTTTCCGGAACTCCGGGCCTTGACACAAGGGATTATGTGCTCTTTGAGATTTCCCGTGCGGGAGATGCCGTAAGCCTCTATGCCGGCACAAGTCTGGCGGACCTTGAAACGGCGCCCTTGGCTGTTATAAACGGAGCGGGCGGAGATGCCGCAATAGGCGCCGAAGCCGCGGGAGCGGTCACCTCCGTATCGAAGCTTTCCATGTTGAAACTCATCGAGACGGCCACCAATCCCAAAGTTGAGATAACCAATATCAAAGACAATGACAGGATAGACATAGTCGGTTCGGAACTCAAACTCAATTTAACATCCGACGGAGACACACCCATAACCGAGATTTGGGTATACCTTGACGGCGCTCCTCTTGCCAATATGGATGTGAATATCATAGGCACACAGGAAGTTACGATTCCTTTGGAGTTCACCGGTCCCACCAAGGGGGCTCTCTCCGTTTATTGCTTTGATGACAATTTGGGCAGAGGCGAGCAGACCGTCAATATTTCGGTATCTCAGGACGGCTCTCCCTGGCTCCTTGCCGATGTGGGCTATGAGCCGGGCCAGGCTCAGACTTTTGCCGATGTTTCCGATGATTTCACATTCAAACTCTATAATTCTTCAACGGGAAATATCGGAGGCACTTCCGACTCCTTCGGATATATGTATCAGCAATTCAGCGGCGACAACAGGATCTACTACAGAAGCCGCCTGAGTTCCGGCTCGCAACTGGGATTGGTGATAAAGACCGATCTTGATGCAGACGGCGTGACCTATTTCTATGGCGGAACCGTTGGCGGAGACGGGAAGATTGACTATCAGATAATGAAGAGAACGACCAAAGGCGGCAATATGGAGCTTGTGGAGGATGTGACCGATGTTATCGGCGAAGGTTCCGGTCAGATGGTGATTGCCGAAAAGATCGGAAGCAAGCTGAATCTTTATCAGAGCGAGAACAATCCCACCGTCTATAAAACGAAAAAGCTCATAGCGAGCATTGACATTCCCGAAATCGGCGACAGCTATTACCTAGGCTTCGGGTTTGTGAGATATGACCCCGCGGCATTCATCCCCGATGTAGGCTGGGTTGCCACCGAAAAAATCACCGATGCCACAAACAGCAACCTCACCTGGGACTTTGACTACGGCCTTGACTGGCTGTGGCAGATGCAGGAGAAAAATGTGCTCCGTCCCTCTTGGACAAAGGATATGAGCGGAAATTCAACGGGCATTATGGCCATTGAACCCACAAACGACTATTCCGGCGATCGATACATCTTCCGTGAGTATATTCCCGAGGAGGGCAAGGTTCCCAATATGAGCACCGACGTTCTCCTTGCAGGCGACGAACCGGGCTTTAACATATACTTCCAGGTGGGAGATGTGGACAAGGCATACAAAGTCACCTTCTCCGACGACGGCAAGATTTACACAAACGGCACCGTCGAGGCGGGAGATTGGGACACCGCGGCGGGCTGGTACAATGTGGCGATAAATACCGACATCGACGAGACGGGCGCATATTCCGCAAATCTGACAGTGAAGCAGGGCGACACCGTTGTCGTTGACGGCGCACCCATCGAGCTCAGCACCGGAGCCCAATTCAGGACCCAGAAAAATACCGAGAAAAAGAGTAACGATGTATTAAACGCCGTATACTTTGAACCCATCTCAACGGCAAGCGGAAAATACTATGTTGACAATGTGAAGGTAACCCAAACCACCGGCTCTTACACCGTGGAGAGGGAGGCAAATTGGTACACATTTAAGAATGTCAACGAATTGACCGGACCTTTCACCGTGGACGGAACCACACTGCCCGATGGAGATGAGTTGACCGGGACACAGATGAGCGTAGCGGGCGGTGCGGGAAATCTTGCCACAAAAGGCTATGATGTTGCCGGGGTTCATTTCGCAAAAAGGGTTCGTCTCAACAAAAACAAGGCGGGAATGATGACGGTTCCGGTAAAGAGCGGCTCGATTATTCGCGTATATTGCGGCTCGGCCAATTCAGGCGCCCTGAGGTCGATGTTTATTGACGGTACCGAATATAAAGTACAGGCGAGCACGGCTTTGGAGCACAAGTATACGGGAGAGGACGGCACCGTTGAAATTTATGCCGGGGACGGTATAGATGTATACGGTGTATGTGTCGAAAAAGTGACCGTCACACCGAAAAATTAACCGGTTGAATTTGAGATTTTTCGAGAGAAGATGTGAAAGAAGGAATGAATGTGAGAAAAAAATTTAAACGGTTTTCTTCAATAGTAATATCATTGACTGCGGCAATTGCCATGACGGTAACCCTTGCCCCCGCCGCTTTTGCGGCGGAGGCGGGATTGCCCGAAAATGTTTCCGAGGCCGTTGTATCTCCGGAACAGGCCCGGGCCGATGGTGTCGCCGCCTTCCCGGGCGCCGAGGGCGGAGGAAAATATACCACCGGCGGCAGAGGGGGAGAGGTCTATCATGTAACGAACCTGAACGACGACGGACCCGGTTCCCTGCGGGACGGCATAAGCAAGCCCAACCGCACCATCGTCTTTGATGTTTCGGGCACCATACACCTCAATTCCGATTTGAGAATGGAGCAGCCCAACATCACCATCGCGGGCCAGACGGCCCCCGGGGACGGCATATGTATCGGCAACTACAACCTTATGATATACACCGACAACGTAATCGTGCGCTATATTCGTGTTCGTCCCGGGGACGTATCCCAGGCGGAGAATGATGCGATTTTTGCCCGGTATTACAAAGATATCATCATTGACCACTGCTCCACCAGCTGGTCAACCGACGAGACCATGTCCCTCTACGGAGTTGCCAACACCACGGTTCAGTGGTGCTATATAACCGAAAGTCTGACCCTTGCCCAACACGCCAAGGGCCGCCACGGCTACGGAGGAATCTGGGGCGGATACAACACGACCTATCATCACAATTTGGTCGCCACCCACACCAGCCGCCTGCCTCGATACCACGGCGTGAAGGATTCTCATCCCGATTATAAGATAGGCGATAACGACGCCCTGAGCAGCAACGATATGGTCAATAATGTGATATACAATTGGGGATTCAACAACTCCTACGGCGGCGGCGGGGTAACCCTCAATTTTGTGAATAACTACTATAAGAGCGGCCCCATCACCAATAAGGATGTCCTTGACAGAATTTGGAATCCGGACAACACCACAATGTACGTGAGCGGCAATGTTCTTGAGGGCAACGACGAAGTCACAAAGGACAATATGAAAGGCATAGAGTGGGGCGAGGATTCAAATCCCGTATTTTTGGATGAGCCCACCTATGAAAATGAGCTTATTCCCCTTGACAACACGGACACGGCCCAAGAGGCCTATGAGAAAGTTTTGGCATCTGCGGGAGCCACTCTCCCCAAGCGGGACAGCTATGACGCCCGAATAACCAACGATGTGAAAAACGGCACCGGCCGCTCCATAAACAGCGAAGCCGAAGTGGGAGGCTGGCCCGAACTCAAGTCCGAAGAGCCCAAGGCCGACGGAGACCGAGACGGCATTCCCGATGAGTATGAAACCCAAAACGGCCTTGACAAAGACGACCCGGCAGACGGAGCGGCAATCACCGAGAGCGGATACAGCAACCTTGAACTCTATCTGAACTCCATCGTGGAAAATGCCTCCGCTCCAAAGAACCCGGATGCGGAGCTCAATATGGAAAACAACTCGATTTATAACTACGGGGAGCCCATTGAGCTTTCGGCGAATGCCTCCGCAAAAGAGGGCAGGTCCATAGCGGAAGTTCGGTTCTTTGCCAATGAGAAACTTCTTTATTCGGACACGGAGGCCCCCTATGAATATACCTACACCGATGCTCCCGAAGGTGCATCCTATATGTCGGCCTGTGCGGTTGACAGCGCGGGAGAGGCAACGACCTCCGATATAAAAGTCATAAATGTGAACTACACCGATTCGCCCGGGGATTGGCAGACCATGGATATAGGCGAGGCCACCATGCCCGGCAGCTATTCCCTGCGGGACGGAGTGTATACCGTCAAAAGCAGCGGCCTTATCGGCGCGGGCAATGAGTTCAACGAAATGGACGGGGACGAGGGCACCGATGCCTTCAGCTATATGTACAAAGAGGCGGACACGAATTCCGTCCTCACCGCCAAGCTTGAGTCCGTGTCAAGACTCAATAACAACTGCCTGAGCGGCCTTATGTTCAGAGACGAACTGACCCCAACTTCGGATTTTGTTATGGTAAATTATCAAATCGAAAAGGGCGGCTCCGGTCTCTCCTTCCTCTATAGGACAGACGGCAAGATGACCAAAAAGTTCATCGTCCTCTCCGAGCTTCCCAGATATATGAAGCTTGTCAAAATCGGCGACACCTTCACCGCCTACCACAGCATAAACGGAATCGATTGGGAGTATTTCGACAGTGTGGATTTGAGCTTTGAAGGCACGAATTACGGCGGCGTGGGTCAGGACGGAAATAAAGAAACCAATCAAATATCCACCTATGCCTGGGGCAAGTATACGGATTTGAGTCTTGACAACTACGGCGAGAACAAAATTCCCGATATAGAGATGCGCACAGGCGTAATGGGCGAGCAGGACGGGATCAATCAAAGTATATTTAATTGGCAGGATAAGTCACAGTTCGGCGTCGGCGACAGCGTGAACCTCAAAATCTCATCAAGCGAGCTTGAGAGCGCCTCAAAAATCGAAATATATTTGGACGGTGTTTTAAATCAAACCATCGATGCGCCGAAAGAGATCGAGAATGTCACGATAAACGAGCCCGGCAACCACTATATCACCGCAGTTATATACGATGCGGACGGAGCCAAAAACAGTGCCACCCAAAACGTGGGCGTGTCCGCAGTGGGCGGCGATTGGAAGGTATCCGAGATACACTATCCCAAAGATATTCAGGCAAACGGCACGACCATACGCCACGGAGCCTTTGAACTTGACGGTACCAACCTTAAGATAACCGGCACGGGCTATGGCATTGAGGGCGTGGAAAACGAGGAATACCCCATGATGTACAGACAGCTCAGCGGGGATTTTGAAGCCTCCTTCAAGGTGGACGAGCAGGACCTGGCCGACTATGACCATATGGGATTTGTGGTGAAAAACTCCCTTGATCCCCAAGAGGACGGCACATCCTATGCGGCATACTATGAGATATACTACGGTCAGATGTTCAGAAAGACCGCCGAGTACGGCAAAACCTATGAACTCATCGGCCAGCAGAAGTATAAACAGCTGCCTGCGTGGATTCGCCTGAAAAAGACGGGCAAGACCCTCAAAATGGACTACTCCCAAAACGGCATCGATTGGATAGATGTGGGAGAGGAGCAGAATTGCAACTTGAACGATACCTACTATTTGGGCGTGTTCGGCGCCTCCAACGAGGAGTTCAAAATTTCCGATTTCAGCCTGAGCGAATTTGTTGTCAATACGGACTCGAGCGGAATTGACGACTATGTTGACCTTGGGGGATACGAGTGGGCGGAGCCCGCAATAAAGGACTTGACCGCAAGAGGCATAGTAAACGGCGATATAAGCCCCGCAACCTTTGAGCGGTACTTCTTCCCCGACATCAATGTGACGAGGGCCGAATTTGCCAAAATGGTATCCGTGGCCTCCGGGGCCAAGCTCTCCGAAACGGAGACGGAGCATATCTTTTCCGATGTGGATGATTTGGCCTGGTATGCCCCCTATGTCTATACGGCCTACGCAAACGGTTTGGTCCAAGGCACCGGGAAGAATACTTTCGAGCCCGACAAGCCCATAACCCGTGAGGAGATGGCGGTGATGATGAGCCGCCTGCCGGAAAACGGAGATTCGGCGGCGGAGCCTCCCGAAGAATTGCCCTTTGCGGACGGAGCGGAAATTTCCGATTGGGCCCAAAGAGGCGTGGCCTTTTGCTTGGAAAAGGGCATTATGCAAGGTGACGAAAATAACTCCTTCAATCCCGGAGATTTTGCCATTCGAGCCGAGGCGGCCCAAGTAATTTACAATTTTGTAACAAAATAAGTGCAATTTCCATAAGGAAAAATGTCGATTTTTATGTAATAAGCACAAAAAATTAGGAATAATTAAGGTGTTTAAAGATATATTGTGATTTTTGCAAAAATCATACATTTTTTCTTGCATTTTTTGTGCAAATCTTATATAATATATACATCAAAATAATTAGGGCACCCTTAGCCCAAAAAATACTATAGTAGGGGAGGAAAACGCTTTGAGTAATCAAACAAAAAAGAAAAGCAGGGGTCCTATAGGTTACTTCAAGAATGAATTCTTCAAGTTCAAAAGGGGTAAGTTCTTGTTTGTGCTTATGATTCCGGGCATTGTATTCTTTTTACTGTTCCATTATTGGCCGTTTTACGGACTGTTGGCTGCATTTAAAGACTACAAGCCGAAACTTGGTATCTTGGGAAGTCCCTGGGCTGCCAATCATGGATTTGCGGAGTTTATCAGATTCTTCACCATTCCCGATGTATGGAACTACATTTGGAACACCATAGCTCTGAGTATTCTGCACATCTTGTGGGTATTCCCGCTGGCCATCATCTTGGCGCTGTTTATCAACGAATTGAGAGGACAGAAATTCAAGAAAATCGTTCAGACCGTTTCTTATCTGCCTCACTTCGTATCCGTTGCGGCTGTCTGCGGTATGTTGACCTTGTTCTTATCTTCACAGCAAACTCCCGCCGGTGCGGACAGTTATGCAAATGAAGGTATCATCAACACCTTGCTGCTGAAGCTCGGACTTATCAAACAGGGTATTCCGTTCCTCGACAGAGCAAATTGGTTCAGAACGGTATACATTGCATCCGATGTATGGCAGACCATAGGCTGGAGCGCCATCGTTTACATTGCGGCTCTGTCCGCGGTTGACCAGGAACTCTATGAAGCCGCCACCATCGACGGTGCAAGCAGAGTTCAGAAGATGTGGCACATCTCGGTTCAGCTGATAAGACCCACGATCGTTATTTTGCTGGTTATGCAAATCGGTAAGATCATGTCCCTGGGCGCCGACAAGGCTTTGCTTTTGCAACGTCCCGCGACATACAAGAAGTCACAGATTCTGAGTACATACATTTACAATCAGGGTCTTACGCAAGGTGAGCTTTCATTCTCCACGGCGGTTGGTTTGTTCAACTCGATAATCAACATTATCCTCGTTGTTTTGGCAAACTTCGTCTCCAACAAGCTCACCGACACAGGATTATGGTAAGAGAGGGGGATAATTAGTAATGGTAAAAGATAATTCACCATCATCAATCATACTGGATATAGTTATATACACATTCCTGATTTTACTTATGATCGTTATCCTGTATCCGATTATATACATCCTTTCGGTTTCGCTGTCCAGTTCTGCGGCCTTTGACGCCGGCGAAGTTTGGCTCTGGCCCGTGCAGCCCAACTTGGATGCGTATAAAGAAATCATTACAGGTAAGACGGTTCCCATGTCCTTCTTGCAGGCGGTTATCAACACAATAATATACACGGTATTGTCTTTGGCCTTTACCACAACACTGGCTTATCCGCTTTCAAGAGCCAAGGATAGAGTTCCGTTCCACGGCCTTATCACCAAAATGGTGGTATTCACGATGTTCTTCTCCGCAGGTATGATTCCGGTATACTTGATTGTCCAGAAGATGCACCTTTTGAATACTCGTTGGGCACTTATTCTCCCGGCAGTTATATCCACCTATAATTTGGTTGTTATGCGTTCATTCTTTGAAGGTGTACCTCTTGAACTTGAGGAAGCTGCGTTTATCGACGGAGCCAATGAGTTCACGATTTTCTGGAAAATCATTCTCCCGCTGTCCAAAGCAGCTTTGGCTACGGTCGGACTGTTCTATGCGGTATATATGTGGAACCAGTGGTTCAGCGCGATGCTTTATCTGAGCGACCGTGTTAAGAATCTCTATCCTCTGCAGTACATCATCAGACAGATCGTTATGGAGAATCAGCTTGCTGCCGAGGCGGCTGCTGCCGGCGAGCTCAATACGGTTCAGGTAAGCACCGCTTCTCTGAAGTATGCAACCCTGTTCATCTCGATTGTTCCGATGCTGTGCGTATATCCGTTCATCCAGAAGTACTTCGTAAAGGGAGTTATGGTAGGTTCCGTAAAGGGTTAATACACATTAACTTGTTACTTGAGCTATCAGAATAATAAGGAGGAAATTTAGATGAAATTCAAGAAATTAGTTGCCTTGGCAACGACTGCCGTTATGGCGGTAACGCTTTTGGCATCCTGCGGCGAGAGTTCCACCCAGGGACATATAGTTGAGGATGGCAAGACGATATATACCTATTACCTCAATATGTATACTCAGGATAATAAGGGCTATGCAGAGGGTCAGGACACGAACTTTGCTCAGGTTATAAGAAACAAGTTCAATGTTCAGCTTGAGTATGACAGAATCCCCCGCGGTGACTGGGAGACCAAGACCAACCTGTCCTATGCCGTTGGCAACGAAGCCGATGTTACGACGGGCGGCAAAGAGCCCCAATACAAGAAGTGGGCCAATGAGGGTTATTTGGCACCGATTCCCGAGGAAGCTTACACCGGCGACGATTGCATCCTGAAGGATTGGAAAGCTCTCTGGAGCGAGGAAGACTTTGACGATGTATTGGCTCTGGCGAAGAGTTCCGACGGTCAGCTCTACTATCTGCCCACTCTGAGACAGGAAAAGGCTCAGATGTGCTGGGTATACAGAAAAGATGTATTCGACCAGTTGGGAATTTCCGAATTCCCCAAGACCATCGATGAACTTTATGAGGTATGCGGAAAGATTAAGGCCGCATATCCCGACAAGATTATCATCTCCACCAACGGTATGGGCACCACATCCCCCGGTTCCGCCATCACGGGCTTCTTCCAGGCATACTGGATTCCCGAACTTATCTTGACTCAGCATTCCTATGTTGACCCGGTAACCGGAGAGTATGTACCCTATGCCATGACCACGGATGCGGCTCGCGAGATGTACAAGACCTTGAAGAAGTTCAACGACGCCGGCTACATCGACAAGGAAATCTTCTCCGTTGATAAGGACGGATTCTCCTCAAGACTTGCCCAGGATAATGCATTCATAGCCTATGACTATGTATACAATATCGATGACTTCACCAAGAAGACAAAGGGTATCAATGCCGACAAACATGCAGAGTGGGCTTGGTCCGCGAATATGATAACGGCATATCCCGAAAAGGGCACGATCTACAAGAGAGATCCCTTGTACTCCAACTGGGGCCCCGCATTCAGCGACGGCATCCAAGAAGATCCCGACAGATTCAATGCATTGCTCAATATGTTCGACTGGTTTGCCACCGAGGAAGGCCAGCTCTATAACACCTATGGTGTAAAAGAGGATGACCCGGAAGAGTTAAAGGGCGGCATCAAGCCCGGCGACTACAGCTACTCCATGGTTGACGGAGAGCCTCAGTTCAACCCCGGCTGGTATGATGAGAGCAATCCCGCAACCGACAAGGATGAAGACAGACTCTTATCCCTTGAGTATGGTTCCATGGGCTCTCAGTTCAAGAAGCAGCAGCATATGTTCGACAGCATTCGCGGTAAGCAGGTTGAAGAGCTGTATGACGCCTTTATGGCACAGCCCAACTACTACCACTTCGACCAGATTCCTATGAGATATAACGAGGATGAAGAGCAAAAGTTCTCGGATCTTGAAATCGCTCTTAACGCCAAGAGAGACGAGTACATTCAGAGATTCTTCACCGGCGATGTTGACCCCAACAGCGATTCCGATTGGAATACGTATATCTCCGACATGAACAAAGTCGGCCTGCAGGATTTCATCAATCTGCAGAAGACGGTTTATGAGAGAACCAAGGCTCAGGTTGAGCAAGAAGATGCCGAACTGGAAGCGGCTGACAATGCTTCGGCTGCTCCCGAATCCGAAGAGGCTCCCGCAGAGGCCGAATAAGAAGCCGAAAACGGGCAAATATGTTAAAGTAAACGTACTGCGGCAAACCGATTTGGTTTGCCGCAGTTTTGTCGGTATTGGATGGAATAATTTGCCGCTTTTTTCCAAAGAAATGCAATATTTCACCGTTTGGGGATTGACTTTATAAGCGGTTGGATATATAATTACTATGAATGAATAATTTCTAAAAAGATATAACGGAGGTTTACTATGGGCACATTATCAACTGTCTTAGATGTTACCGAATATGGCGTAATCGGTGACGGACAAACCAACAATACCAAAGCCATTGCGGGCGTTATCGAAAAGCTCAAAGAAAAAGGCGGCGGCACCCTCTATTTCCCGCCCGGTGAATATGTTACCGGCACGATTATGCTCGGCGACTGTATGACTTTATATCTTGAGGGCGGTGCCATAATATTGGGAAGCGAAAACCCGGACGACTATCCCATGCTCACCAACAAAGAGATAGAGGGCTACAACAGAGGCGGCCATGCGGGCCTTGTGTGTGCCATCAAAGCAAAGCGGGTCACCGTTACGGGCAGAGGCATAATAGACGGCCGGGGTTACTACTGGTGGGACGACCCCGACAATCAGTACAGGCCTCGGGCATTTCAGCCCATACTGTGCAACAATGTGCGGCTGGAGGGCATCAGTATCCGCAACTCGGCCATGTGGACCGTTCATCCCATATGCTGCCTGAATGTGGTTATCGACGGCATATCCGTTCGCAATCCTGCGGACTCCCCCAACACGGACGGAATCAACCCGGAGAGCTGCCGCAACGTTCGTATCTCCAACTGTTCCATAACGGTGGGAGACGACTGTGTGACCTTGAAATCCGGAACGGAGGATGACGACCTTCAAAAGCAGCACGCCTGCGAGAACATAACCATAACCAACTGTACCATGAACGACGGGCACGGCGGCGTTGTTATAGGCAGCGAGATGTCCGGCGGAGTCAGAAACGTTACCATTTCCAACTGTGTATTCAACGGCACGGACAGAGGAATCAGAATCAAGACCCGCCGCAAGAGAGGCGGCTTTGTGAAGGATGTCAGAATTGACAACATCATCATGTATGATGTATATTCACCCCTCACCATCAACGGCTACTACCAGTGCGGCGGAACCGACCCGGACGATGAGGAACTGTTCAGCTTGGGGCCGAGACCCATTGAGGACAGCACTCCGGTGTTCAAAAACATATACATCAGCAACATCACCGCAAGAGAGGTCAAGTGCGCCGCAGGATATATCTACGGCCTGCCCGAGATGCCCGTAAAGGGCCTCCACATAGACAACTTCGTTTGCACCATGACAAAGGGAGAGCACAACGTGGCCAGCGAGCCGATTATGGCCTGGCACATCAAGCCCGTCAGCCATTACGGATTTTACTGCGCCAATATGAAGGATGTATGCTTTAACAACATCCACATCACGGCGGAGCAGTCTCCTTCGATTATCATAGAGCAGTCCGACTCCGTAAAAATCAGCGGTATGACATCTCCCGGGGACAACACGGCTGTTCGCATCAGAAAGTCAACGGATATTCTGCTGAGCAACTCTTTGATTTCCCCCACGGCGGAAACATTCCTGGAGGTTGACGAGGAGTCCAAAAAATCCCTTGCAATCAACGGTGTTGCCGTGACGGATACGGAGAGACAGAAGGTAATGGAAATCATTGATTAAAAATAGGAGGGTTAAAAATGGAAAGGTTAAAAAGAAAAGAAGAATGCCGGCTTAAGGAGCGGTTTTTACAGTTTGGCGAAGGCAACTTCCTTCGGGGATTTGTGGATTGGATGATTGACCGCCTGAACAAAGAAAACGGCTATGACGGGGGAGTTGTTGTGGTTCAGCCCGTCAATGTGGGTCCGGTGGTAAAAATGCTCAACGAGCAGGACGGACTCTATACCCTGTATCTGCGGGGCCTTTTGAACGGCGAAAAAGTTGAAGAGACAAGGGTGGTTGAATGTATAACCCGGGGCATAAATCCCTTTGAGGATACCGAAGCTTTCTATGCCTGTGCGGAAAATCCGGATTTGAGATACATCATTTCCAACACCACTGAGGCTGGCATAGAATATAAGCCCAATCAGGACCCCAATGATTTCGAGGCCCTCACATTCCCCGGCAAGCTTACCACCTTTATGAAAAAGAGATATGACGCAGGCCTGCCAGGATTTCTCCTTCTGCCCTGCGAACTCATCGACAAAAACGGAGATGAACTCAAAAAGTGCATAAAGAAGCATGCCGCCGATTTTGGCTACGGTGACGACTTTATCAAGTGGGTTGACGAGGAGAACTACTTCACAAACACCTTGGTCGACAGAATCGTTACGGGCTATCCTCGGGATACGGCCAAAGAGATGGAGCAGGAATACGGCTACCTTGACAATGTTATCGACACGGCGGAGATATTCCACCTGTGGGTTATAGAGGGTGACAAGAAGTACGCAGAGGAGCTCCCCTTTGACAAGTTGGGTATGAATGTTCTGTGGACGGACGATGTTACTCCCTACAAAAAGAGAAAGGTGAGAATCTTAAACGGCGCCCACACCATGATGGTTTTGGCGGCCCACTTGGCGGGAATCGAGACGGTCAAAGAGGCAATGGATGACGAGTTGATATACAGTTTTATGCACAAAGGCCTGTTTGAGGAGATAATCCCCACTTTGGACCTTCCCAAGGACGAGCTTGTGCAGTTTGCCAACGATGTTATCGAGCGGTTCAAAAATCCCTTCATCAAGCACTATCTGCTGAGCATTGCCCTAAACTCCGTGTCCAAATTCCAAGTCAGGGTCCTGCCCTCCATTCTTGAATATATAAAAGCCAATAACAAAGAACCCAAATGTTTGGTATTCTCCCTGGCAGCCCTGATTGCTTTCTACAGAACGGATGCCGCCAACGACAATTCGGATGTTATGGCCTTTATGAAAGACGCAAGCGTCGGAGACATTTTGGCAAAGACCGAGTATTGGGGACAGGATTTGAGCTTCCTTAAGCCCTCCATCGACAAATACCTTGCCGCAATAGACGAAAAAGGTATCAGAGGTGCCATGGAAGATGTGGTAAACGGCTGATACAATCGGGAGGGTTTGAATATGGCAAAGATAAAGATAAGTCCCCTTGACAATGTGGAAGTCAATGTGGGCGGCGAGTACGACGGCCACAAGACCGCCATTCGGGATATCAAAAAAGGCGAAAATATAATAAAATACGGCTATCCCATAGGCCATGCCCTTGAGGATATAAAGGCCGGGGAGCACGTGCACACCCACAATATCAAAACCAACTTAAGCGGCATTTTGGAATATAAATACGAGCCCGTCGACTGCGCCATAAAAAAGGCGGAGGACAAACTGACATTTAACGGTTTTGTTCGGGACGACGGCAGCGTGGGCATCCGAAACGAAATCTGGATAGTGAACACGGTGGGCTGCATTAACAGGACGGCGGAGAAGTTGGCAAGGCTTGCCGGAGAGAAATATGCAGGCAGAACGGACGGCATATACACCTTTGTGCATCCTTTCGGCTGCTCACAGCTTGGGGATGACCAAAAAACCACCCAGGCCATTCTGAAGGGTTTGGTGAACCATCCCAATGCGGCAGGCGTTTTGGTTTTGGGCTTGGGCTGCGAGAACAACAACATACCCGTGTTCAAAGAGGTTTTGGGAGAATATAATCCGGACAGAGTGAAGTTTATGTCCACCCAGGACTATGACGATGAACTTGAACAGGGCCTCAAGCTCATAGGCGAGCTTGTGGAATATGCGCAAAAATTCAAGAGAACCCCCTGCGACCTTTCCAAATTGGTTGTGGGACTCAAGTGCGGCGGAAGCGACGGTTTTTCGGGTCTTACCGCCAATCCCTTGGTGGGACGGTTCTCCGATTTGCTCATTGCCCACGGCGGAAGCACCATATTGACCGAGGTTCCCGAAATGTTCGGCGCGGAGACGCTGCTTATGAACAGGTGCAGGGATGAGGAAACATTCCACAAGGTGGTTGACCTTATAAACAACTTCAAAGAGTATTTTATGCGCCACAATCAGGTGGTCTATGAAAATCCCTCGCCGGGCAACAAAAAGGGCGGGATCACCACCCTTGAAGACAAATCCTTGGGCTGCGTTCAAAAGAGCGGCACGGGAGAAGTGGTGGATGTTATCCAAATCGGCGAGCACGTCAAAAAGCAGGGTCTCAACCTGCTCACGGGCCCCGGAAACGATATCGTTGCGGTGACGAACCTGACAGCCTCCGGCTGCCATATGGTTCTGTTCACCACCGGCAGAGGAACCCCCGTAGGCGCTCCCGTTCCCACGGTGAAAATCTCCTCCAACTCAGGCTTGGCCCGACGGAAACCCCATTGGATTGACTTCAATGCGGGACCCATTGTGGAAGGTGCGGATTTGACCCGGGATTTGCTGAACCTGGTGATTGATGTGGCAAACGGAAGACAGACCAACAACGAAAAGAACGGCTACAGAGAGATTTCCATCTTCAAAGACGGGGTAGTGCTTTAATAAAAACGACTTTTGACTCCCCCTCCTTAGTCTCTAAGGGGAGGGGAGCATATTTTAACCGCGGACAGCAAAGGAAAGCGGTAGGCGTAAGCCTATGGTACAAGAACATAAGGAGGATTTTATGAACAGAAAAGAGGGAAAATGGATTGCCGATTTGGGCGACGGTACCTACAAAAATCCCATACTCTACGCTGATTATTCCGACCCGGATGTTATAAGAGTGGGTGAGGATTTCTATATGACCGCATCAAGCTTCACATACACTCCGGGCCTGCCCATACTCCATTCCAAGGATTTGGTAAACTGGGAAATCATAAACTACGCCGTAAGGAAGCAATCCGACAGATACAACAGACCCGTCCACGGCTGCGGTGTGTGGGCTCCCGCCATTCGCTATCACGAGGGCAAATTCTATATCTACTACGGAGATCCGGATTTGGGAATTTTTATGACCTGCACCGATGACCCATATGGCGAGTGGTCGGATTTGGTACTGGTGAAGGAAGCGGTGGGCATAATCGACACCTGCCCCCTGTGGGACGACGACGGCAAGGCATACATCGTTCACGGATATGCCAACAGCCGCTGCGGCATAAAGAGCCACCTTGCGGTTTGTGAAATGAATTGGGAAGGTACCCGTGTCATCGGCGAGGACAAGTTCATATTCGACGGCTCCGTAAGCCAGCCCGTAATAGAAGGTCCCAAAATATACAAAAGAGACGGAATGTATTATGTCTTGGCACCGGCGGGAGGCGTTCCCACCGGCTGGCAAGTGGCCCTCCGAAGCAAGAACATCTACGGCCCCTATGAGGACCATATCGTGATGCGCCAAGGCAAAACCGAAATCAACGGCCCTCATCAGGGCGGTTTGGTTGAATTGGAAAACGGGGAGAACTGGTTCATTCACTTCCAGGATTTGGAGGTGATCGGACGAATCACCCACCTTCAGCCCGTCACCTGGACAGACGGCTGGCCCGTTATGGGAGAAAATATCGACAGCGGCCTCTGCGGCCAGCCTGTGGCGAGATATAAAAAACCGAATGTGGGCAAGAGCTATCCCGTAAGCACCATAGCCACCTCCGACGATTTTACGGGCAATAAACTGGGACTTCAGTGGCAGTGGCAGTGCAATCCCAAGGAGGAGTGGTATTCCCTTGAAAACAAGGGCAAGCTGAGACTGTTCAGCGAGGAATTTAAGATCGAGCAGGAGAAGTATCTGTGGCACGTCCCCAATCTTTTGACTCAGCTGTGGCAGGCCCCCTCAATGGTGGTAACCACCAAGGTGTCCCTCCCCAAGGGCGTGGGAAAGAACAAAGCCGTTCTGGGGGTCATAGGCTATAAGTACGGATATATCGCCCTTACCGACACGGGAATCGCGGAGTTTCGGGTGGGAGACTTCAAAACCATCACCGAGGAGGAGCCTGAGCAGTTGGTGGCGGATAAATGTATAGGAACCACCGAGGCGTATCTCAGGTGTGAAATAATATCCCGCACAAACGGCAAAAAAGCCATGGGCAGGGTGTCCTACAGCGTTGACGGGAACGATTTCATAAAATTGGGCGAATTCGATATCCTCCAAGGCAGATGGGTGGGAGCCAAAACCTGCATTGCCTGCTTGGGAGAAAAAGGCGCCTATGCGGACTTTGAAGATTTTCTGGTGGTATAGATAACAACCGATCGGGTCGGGGCTCGGTCCGAAGAGCCCGAAGCTCCGACTCGATGTGATTTGAATTTAAATATTTCGGAAATTTCCATGGCAAAGGGGCAGAAACATTGACACAGAACATCATAACCGTAGGCACTCAGGTGGCTATACTTTTCGTCTTAATCGGAGTGGGCTTTTGTTGTGCCAAAGCGAAAATCTTGGGCGACAAAGCCATAAAGGGTATAACAAACCTATTGCTGTATATAGTGACTCCCTGCGTCATTGTAAACTCCTATCAAAGGGATTTCGACAGGAGTATGTTAAAAGGTCTGGGTATAACTTTCGCCGCCGCCTTTATGTCCCACATTGTCGCTATAATTTTGGCTCATGTTTTCATTCGGGACAGGGATAAGCGCCGAGAGAAAGTTCTCAGATTCGGAACCGTCTTTTCCAACTGCGGCTATATGTCCCTGCCCCTTCAAAATGCCCTTTTGGGCGCCGATGGGGTGTTCTATGGAGCGACCTATATTGCGGTGTTCAACATAGTTATGTGGACCTATGGGGTGTTTTTGATGGACGGAGGCCTCAAGGCCATATCCCTCAGAAAAATATTCATAAACCCGGGAGTAATCGGCACCGCAGCGGGAGTTTTGGTCTTTGTTTTGTCCATCAAACTGCCCAAGGTGATATCCGAGCCCATAAGCAGTTTGGCGGCCCTCAACACTCCCCTGCCCATGATCGTCATAGGCTACCGTCTGGCGGCCTCGGGACTTAGGATTCGGGGCTCCGGAATGTATGCGATGATACTCCTGCGCCTTGTCATATCCCCCCTCATTATGCTTGGAGGCCTCTTGCTCTGCGGAATTCGAGGCACTGTTTTGGTGGCCTGCGTCATTGCAGCCTCCGCACCCTGCGCCGCATCGACCACTATGTTCGCGGAAAAATTCAACGGCGACGCCGCCTTGGCGGCCTCCTGCGTGTCCGTCACCACCGTTCTTTCCGTAATCACCATGCCGCTGATTGTGGCACTTGCGGGAGCAGTGTGAGGGAAATCCCCCGGGAGGCGGGAAAATCGAAATATAGACAAATATAAAATCGGAGAAATGAAAAATGCTTGATGAATCAAAAAGAAAATTTATCGGATTTATGATTGAGTCGGATGTGCTGCGGTTCGGAGAATTTATTACCAAAAGCGGCCGTAAAACTCCCTATTTTATCAATACCGGGAACTACCGCACGGGCAGACAGATTGCCCTGTTGGCGGAGTTTTACGGAAA
The DNA here is from genome assembly GCA_964617455.1 of uncultured Oscillospiraceae bacterium. Taxonomy (GTDB): domain Bacteria; phylum Bacillota; class Clostridia; order Monoglobales; family Monoglobaceae; genus Monoglobus. The sequence goes on from CAZTYF010000003.1 coordinate 60,802, forward strand.
GCTCATCGCCGAGAAGTGCGGAGATGAGTTCGACTGTATGTTCGGTCCCGCCTATAAGGGAATTCCCTTGGCAGCCGCAACGGCGGCGGCCCTATATCGCCGGTACGGCATGGATAAGCCCTATTTCTTCAACCGAAAAGAGGAGAAGGACCATGGGGAGGGAGGCTCCCTTGTGGGATACAAGCCAAAAGACGGAGACCGGGTGATTGTCATTGAGGATGTTATCACGGCGGGAACCGCTATTCGGGAGACCATGCCCATACTGACAGGAGCAGCCAAAGTCACCGTCCCTCATATGTTCATATCTGTGGATAGGTGCGAAACAGGTCGAAATCCGGGCAAAACCGCCGTTTCGGAAGTCAGGGAAGAGTTTGGAACAGAGGTCCATTCGATTGTCACCGTCAGGGACATTCACGAATATCTGAAAGAAGCCGGTGCCGAAAAATCCCTGATCGAAAATATGGAAGATTATATGGCAAAATATTGCGCAGTATAAATCATTCCTCTATTAAGATTTTATATAGCATAAAAATCCCCAAGGAGTCGGGCAAGTTGCCCTTACCTTGGGGAATGTTATTTTAAAATTTCAATGCCCGCGACGGACTAATCTTCTATGGCAATAAACACATCCGCTCGGTCGAAGTCTTTGTAGCACACGGAGGGAAGGGTTATATTTTCTCCGGGTCCGATTTCCGGAAGATCGTTTGAGTCAAATCCTACCATTTCGTTGCTTTCAAAGAATATAACCAAATACTTAAAGTTCTCCGCAAAGTCGTTGCCGTTGTTGGCAACGGTCAGATTGACGCCGCCCTGGGCTCTTGCGGCTCTGGCGTTCATATCGCCGAGGAGAACTCCCCGAAGGTTGCTTTCCTCATAGTTGACGGTGCGGACGATGGTCTCCGTGTCGGAGTCCAGTTCAAAGCCCGCAAAACTCCGATTGCCGCTCTCTATGCCTCTCAAGGTCTTGCTGTCTCTATCCACCGTCTCCCCCCGAGAGTCAAGGCATTCAATTTCCACATCCGCATCCACATCAAAGGCCGAATCGTTTTCGAACACGAAAAAGGCATATTTTTGACCGTTGTCGTCAAGATAATCATATTCGGTAACATCGATGTCATTGCCAACCTCGGCGGAATCAAAGTCTCCGCCTCCCAATGCATCATTGTCTCCCGAGGAGCTTCCGCCCGAGCGTTTCGGGGTGGGAGTGGGCCTTGAGTCGGAGCCGACCTCCCTATTGGAATAACCCTCCGAAAGTTCGGATTCATGTATATCTTCAAGAGCCGCGACCCGTTCCTTAAGGCTGTTGAATTCCGATTTTGAAACTCCGCAGCCGCCGAGGGTCGGCACAAAAACCGCCACCGCCGCCATTGCCGCAATGGTTTTGATAAATCTTCCCGGTTTCATAGCATAGTCCTCCGTGCAAATCATATTTGGAATTACGGAAATACCGCAAAAAATCAACCAAGGATATTTTAGCATTATTTAAAAAATTTGTCAAGATCTCTCCTGTGCACAAATTATCGGGACATTATCAAATTTTATATATTATGACTATTGAAATTTTCCCAAAATATGATAGAATTATACATTAGTGTATGCAGCGCATCGAATAAATTCGAAGCAAAGAGAAGGGATGATTGATTTTATGCAAAAGCTCAAAGTCTGTGTGGTGTTCGGCGGAGTATCCGGTGAGCACGATATCAGCAAGATTTCGGCGGCCACGGTTATTGATTTCTTGGATGAAAGGAAATATGATATATATAAGATTTTTATCGACAAAGCAGGCAATTGGATGTTTTTCGACAGCGACGATATAGAGGCGGACGCCGACGACAGCTCCCGAAACAGGTTCGATAAGGCCGTGATTTCCCCCTCAAGAGGTGACGGAGGAATACTCAGGTTTGGGGCGGACGGCCGAGTTGAGACAATCAAAACGGATGTGGTAATCCCGGTCCTCCACGGAAAAAACGGAGAGGACGGCACGATTCAGGGCCTGCTTGAACTGGCGGGCATACCCTATGTGGGCTCCGGCGTCCTTGGGAGCGTCTTGTGTATGGACAAGTGTATGGCGAAAATTCTCTTCAAAGAGGCCCGAATTCCCCAGGCGGACTGGATTACCCTTAAAAAAGGGGAAGACATTGATACAAGGGAAGTTGAGGAAAAGCTGGGTTATCCCTGCTTCATAAAACCCTCAAATGCAGGCTCCTCCGTGGGAGTCAGCAAAGCCCACAACAGGGAGGAGCTCCTTGATGGGGTGGAGCTTGCCCTAAGGCATGATTCCAAGGTCCTCATCGAAGAATATATCGACGCTACGGAGACGGAGAGCGCGGTGCTGGGAAATTCGGCTCCCATTGTGGCTCCGAACATCGGAGAGATAGCGCCGTCCAATGAATTCTATGACTTTGACGCCAAATACAACAGCAGCGATTCCGTTTTGACCATTCCCGCAAATGTCGACAAAGAAATCGAAAACAGACTCAAGGAATACGCCCTTGCCGCCTATAAAATCTGCGAATGCAAAGGCCTTGCCCGTGTTGATTTTTTCGTTGACAAAAAGAAGGGCAAAATCCTCCTCAATGAAATCAATACCATGCCCGGCTTTACATCCATAAGTATGTATCCCAAACTTTGGGAGGAGAGCGGCGTCTCCGGTCCCGAATTATTGGATAAATTAATCGGCCTTGCCATGGGAGATAAGACTCTTTAGGCGGCGGCCAAGAAAACCAAATCGAAAGGACCGGAGCTATGGACAACAGACCAATCGGAATTTTTGACTCGGGTCTCGGAGGGCTCACCTGTGTTCGGGAAGTTATGAATATAATGCCCAATGAGGATATAATATATTTCGGAGACACGGGAAGAGTGCCCTATGGCACCCGAAGTTCCGCGACCATTGTCAAGTATGTCAGGCAGGATATAAATTTCCTCGGCAGCTTTGATATCAAGTTTATCATAATTGCCTGCGGCACCGCCAGCAGCGCCGCCTTGCCCCATATAGCCACCGAGTATGACACCCATATCATAGGAGTTGTGGGTGCGGCATCAAAACGGGCGGCAAAGGCCACAAAAAACGGAGTTATAGGCGTTTTGGGGACTCGGGGAACCGTAAACAGCGGCAAATATGAGGAAAGCCTCAAAAAAATCAATTCGGATTTTAAGGTGATATCCACAGCCTGCCCCATGTTTGTTCCCGTGGTGGAAAACGGATACGCCGACTCGGAAATAGCGGAAATTTTGGCTCGGGAGTATTTGGAAGACATAGCCGCGGCTAAGGCTGACACCATAATCTTGGGCTGCACCCACTATCCCCTCCTCAAAGAGGTGATACAAAAGGCGGTGGGTCCGGATGTTACCCTGATTGATTCCGGGGCGGCAGCCGCAGATGAGTCCAAGATTGTCATGGCGTCCCGAGGCCTTTTGTCCGACAGAGAGCGAAAGGGCAGAGCCAAATACTATGTGAGTGATACGGTGCAAGGTTTTGAGGAGTTGGGGAGCCTGTTTCTGTCCGAAAAAATCGACGGAGAGGTCCTCAAAATCGATATAGAAAAATACTGAAGCGGTAACACAAAAGAGCAAAGGCATAATGCCGGGGAGAATGTGTATGAATGACAATGCTTTAATTTCCATATCTTCCACTCAGGAAATTGAGGGGGAGAAACAGACTTTCGCCTTGGATACGGGTGGAAAATATGCCATAAGAAACAATAAGGTGTATATAGTATACGACGAGAGTCCCATAACCGGGTATGAAGATACCACCACCACCATCAAAATCAGCGACGGGGGAGTCAGCGTATCCCGCAAAGGCAGATACACCGCAAAGACGGAATATATATGCGGCGAAAAAAGTCTGTGCATATTGAACACCCCTTACGGTCAAATAGGGGCTGCGGTGACCACCGAAAACATAGACTATAAATTCGGCGACAAAGGAGGAACCCTTAAAATGGAATACCTTTTGGACGCGGACAATCAAACCTTCATAAAAAACAATATGAAAATCAATGTGGAGCTCAAAACCGAGAATTCCCTAAGGAGATAAATCAATCAACGGAATTTTCGGAGGATATATAAAAGTATCGGGTAAATATAAAGGGGAAATTTTATGAATATAAACAGCGAAATAAAACGGGACTTAACCGACAAAATAGCGGCTGCCATAGACAGGGCCATGGAGGAGGGAGCATTGCCCCAATCGGAAATGAGCGAGATACGAGACAAAATAAAATTGGAGGTTCCCAAGGACAAGGCCCACGGCGATTATGCCTGCAGCGCCCCCATGGTTCTGGCTCGGGATTTCCGCCGCCCTCCCCGAAAAATAGCTGATGAGATTGTCTCGCGAATCCCCGAGGACAAGGGAGTGGAAAAAATCCAAGTTGCGGGAGCGGGATTTATTAATTTCTATTTGGCTCCCAATCGGTTTTGGGAAACTCTCCGCCTCATTGAAGAAGAAGGGGAGGACTACGGCAAGATAAACATGGGCAAGGGCCAAAAGGTCATGGTGGAATTTGTCAGTGCAAACCCCACGGGCCCCATGCATATGGGAAACGCCCGAGGAGGCGCCTTGGGGGACTGTTTGGCCTCCGTCCTTGAGTATGCGGGCTATGAGGTCACACGGGAGTTCTATATAAACGATGCGGGAAATCAAATCGACAAATTCGGCCGTTCTTTGAGCGTTCGGTATATACAGTTGCTCAAAGGGGAGGACGCCGCAGAGTTCCCGGAGGACGGATACCAAGGTGAGGACATAATCGAAAGAGCCAAGGAATTTGCGGAAATATACGGGGATAAGTATTTGGATTGCTCCGAAAAAGAGCGGGCGGATGCCTTGGTGGAATATGCCCTTGAGAAGAATATAGACTCCCTTAAGTCGGATCTTGAAAAGTATCGGATTCACTATGATGTTTGGTTCCCGGAAAGCAGGCTCCACAAGGACGGATCGGTTGATGCCGCCATCAAAAGGCTCACCGAAAAGGGATACACCTATGAAGAGGACGGGGCCCTGTGGCTGTATTGTCAAAAGATGGGTCTTGAGAAAAACGAGGTCCTTGTCCGAAAAAACGGCATACCCACCTATTTCGCCGCAGATATTGCCTATCATATAAACAAGCTGGAAACCCGGGGTTTTGACCGGGCGATAAATGTTTGGGGCGCCGACCATCACGGTCATGTTGCCCGAATGAAGGGGGCCTTGGCAGCTGCGGGAATCGAGCCCGAAAGACTTGATATCGTGTTGATGCAGCTGGTGCATCTCACCCAAAAGGGTGAAACCGTCAGAATGTCAAAACGTACGGGAAAGGCCATAAGTCTGACCGACCTTTTGGAAGATGTCAGCATAGATGCGGCTCGGTTTTTCTTTAATATGCGCAGCGCAGGCAGCCGTTTGGATTTTGATTTGGATTTGGCCAAAGAGCAGAGCAGCGACAATCCGGTGTTCTATGTTCAATATGCCCACGCTCGTATTTGCGGCATACTGAGAATTTTAAAAGAAGAGGGCACAATCCCCAAGGCATATTCCGAGATAAATCCGACTCGGCTCACCCACGAAAGCGAGCTCTCCCTCCTGAAAAAATTGGCGGATTTGCCCAACGAAATCCGGGCCTCCGCAGAGAGTTTGGACCCGTCTCGGATGACTCGGTATCTTATCGAGCTTGCCAATGAATTCCACGTATTCTACACCGACTGCAGGGTGAATGTGAAGGACGAAGAATTGCGGGACGCCCGAGTCAAGTTGGTTGATTCCGCAGGCAAAGTCATTGCGGAAGTTTTGAAAATGCTCAAAGTGAGCGCCCCGGAGCGTATGTGACGGAGGAATTTGGGAATTTTAGGGAAACCGAAAAATTAAAAGAAAATTAAAAAAATCTTTAAGAAATGTAAAAGAAGTTTTGAGATAATATAAAGACTGCCAAAAGTTAAACGGAGAAAGTCGTATGAAAAAACCGATATTCAGACTGTTGCTGTGCATAATATTGCTGTGTTCCTCCCCGGGAATTCGGCCTGTGTTTGCCATGGATTCGGGAAAGCTGATTACCGAGGTGACGGTGCTTAAGGGCAAACTCTATCTTTCCGACTGGAACGATGATGAGATTATCCTCACCAAAGTGAGGCCGATAAAGTCAGGGGACACGGCAGGCACGGCGGCGGCCTCCGCCATTGAATACACGGCGGTGCCCGTTTTCGACAGCAACATATGGGACGGCAGAAACGGCTCCGAATTGGATTTGAGGTCCTTGGCCTGGTTTTTGGATATGGATGTTCGGATAACGGTGGTGAAGTTGGCTGACGGAACATATCGGGTGGAATCCGTGAAGATTCCCGAGAAGTGATAAAAAACGATATAGGAGATGAAAGTTATGAAGAAAATCAAAAGGTTGGCCATAGGGTTGCTCTCCCTTTGCATAGCCCTCTCGTGCCTTTGCCCGACGGCCTTTGCCGAAGGGGAGGGGGACGTAACGGAAGGGGCTGTGGCAGAAGAAGGGAAATACAGCGGCGAGTTTATCTCGGAATATGTTGACGAGGTTGTGGAATACTTGTCCGTATTCGCAAAGGACGGAGTTGCGTCCTCCTCCCTCTACAAGGCGGGGCTCCTTGAAGCCCTGAAAAAAGACCCGGAGCTCTATGACAGCGTTATGACAGCCATACTTTCATCCATAGATGACTATTCGGTGTTTTATCCCAACTCCGAGGATTTCAGCGAATTTTTGACTCCTTTGGAAGGTACGGTGGGCGGCATCGGAATCACCATGAACGAAGTGGGAGGCAAACTTGTGGTGGGCTCCATCTATAACGATTCCCCCGCTCAAAGGGCGGGAATATTGCCGGGGGATGTGCTCTACAGCGCAGACGGCATAAGCCTGTTCGGCGTATCCATGGAAACGGCCCAAAACCTCATTCGGGGCGAAATCGGGACCTCCGTGGTTGTGGGGGTTGTTAGGGAGGGCAGCGAGTCCCCTCTGTTTTTCACCATAACCCGGGAAGAAATTGCGGAAAAGCTCTCCGTGGCTCATACGGTCATAGAGGGCACCGATGAGATAGACGGCTCCCCCCGTCGGGCCATGTATATAAGGATATACAGTTTTATGGACAATGCATCGGACCAATTCGAAGAGGCCATGAATGAGGCCGACGAAAAGGGAATAACCGAAATAATCATCGACGTGCGGGACAATGGGGGCGGATACCTGTCTGAGGCCGTGTCCATTGCGAATCGATTTTTGAAAGAGGGGGATATAATAGTCTCCGAAGACCACAAGGTTGACCTCTATGATGTGGTGTATAAGTCAGACAACAAGTCCGACAAAAAATACGACACCGTTGTCTTGGTGAACGAAAACAGCGCCAGCTCCTCGGAGATTTTGGCGGCAGCCCTCCAAGACAACAAGGCCGCCATTTTGGTGGGAACCAGAACCTACGGCAAGGGCACGGTTCAGTCCGTTATGCCCCTAAAAGACGGGGAGGCCATGAAATTCACCTCCGCCTATTACTTGACGCCCTTGGGCACAAATATCGACCAAGTGGGCCTTGAGCCCGACTCCGTTGTGGAAAACGAATATATCCCCTTTGACTACAGCGGATACGGCAATTTCGACTACGCCGCGGTCTATGAGCAGGGAATGAGCGACCCGAACATTGCCAAGGCCAAAAGCATTTTGGCGGTGTGGGACAGTTTTTTGGGTGACACAAACGATACTTACTTCGGAGCGGATTTGGCCGATGCAATCCAAAGATTTCAGGCCCTCCACGGGCTGTTTCCCTACGGAGTTTTGGACCTCACCACCCAGAGGGAGCTGTATAAGGCATTGACGGAAACCAAAGAGGTCGTTGACGAACAGCTCAACACCGCCATGAGACATTACGGAATAACTCCAATCGAAAACCAAACCGCCAATGAATAAAACGACGGACGCCCTGATATGGGAGCTCTTCGGAGCGAAAATAAAGTCCATGGACCGAGCCTACGGCGGAGACATAAACGACGCCTATGTCCTTGAATTGACAAACGGCGAGCGGGTGTTTATGAAGTCAAATCGGAATGTGAAGAGGGATTTTTTCGAGACCGAGGCGGCGGGCCTTGATGCCATGGCAAAAACCGAAACTATAGGCACTCCCCGGGTTTTGGGCCTTGGAAGAGACGGGGACAGGCAGTTCCTGCTCCTTGAGATGATTGAGCCGGGGCGGAAAATCTCGGACTTTTGGGAAACCTTCGGCAGAGAACTTGCTGCCCTTCATGGTGCCGATACGGAGGATTTTGTGAAAGGCGGAAAATTCGGCTTTTTGATGGATAACTATATCGGCAGCACCCCCCAGACAAACAGCCCCAAAGACGGCTGGATTGAATTCTTTCGAGACTGCCGCTTATTGCCTCAATTTGAGAGGGCAAAGCGGTATTTCGGCCCGGAAGAGAAAAAGAGGATAGAGACGCTGCTGAATAACCTTGACAAATTTTTGATCGAGCCCGAATATCCGTCTCTCCTTCACGGAGATTTGTGGTCCGGGAACTTTATGACGGACAGAGATGGCAAGGCCCGATTGATTGACCCTGCCGTCTATGTTGGCCATAGGGAAGCGGACATTGCCATGACCGAGCTCTTCGGAGGCTTTCACGGTAAGTTTTATAATGCATATCGGGAGGCGGCGCCTATGGAGCCGGGCTATGAGGATAGAAGGGATCTCTATAATCTCTATCATCTGCTGAATCATTTGAATCTTTTCGGCTCCGGATACCTTCCTTCCGTATTGAGAATCGTGAAAAAATACACATAGCCGCCTTTAAAAGGCCGGGCATGTGCATGGGAAAATCGAAATGAGCAAAAAAGAAACCGCAAAAAGATATCTGCTGTTGATAATAGGGCTGTTTTTGGCGGCCTTGGGGGTGGCTTTCACTCGCCGCAGCGAGTTGGGAGTGTCCCCCATTTCTTCCGTGCCCAATGTGTTGAGCTACAAATTCACTTTTTTTACCATGGGCACATGGCTGATTATTTGGAATTGCACCCTGATTGTGGGCCAAATTGTGCTCCTCCGCAGAAAGTTCAGACTCATCGAGTTCCTGCAGGTGCCCATTTCTTTTCTGTTCGGATATTTCACCGATTTCGGACTGTGGTGTGTGGGATTTATCCCAAACGGACCCTATCTCGTGCGGCTGCTCTTGGTGATAACAGGCGTTATGATTTTGGGCCTCGGTATTGCCCTCGCCTTTATCGCGGGAGTGGTTATGAATTCGGGAGAGGCCTTTGTGAAAGCCGTATCTCAAGTTACGGGCATTGAGTTCGGAAACGTTAAAATCGGATTTGACGTATTTTGCGTTTTATCCGCCGTTATTTTGTCCCTTATTTTCTTTGATTTCAAAATAGTGGGCGCACGGGAGGGCACGGTTATAACCGCCCTGTTCACCGGAGTCGCCGTAAAATTTTTCACCAAAAGACTCAAAACCCCTCTTGAGAAACTGTTGGTGAGTTCAAGCAAGTAAATTTAAAATACTCGCCTCCCCGGGATTTCAAAATTGATATTGAAAAATTTGGAAATATATGCTATAATCGGTACGGTGAACCGGATGAATTGTGCGAAAGTTAATTCCGGAGGACGAAAGTATGAGTTCGAGAAAAGTTGCGTATTTGATTATTTTAACAGCCCTGATGGGCACTTTCCTTGTTCCCGCCCGGGTTGTTGCGGCCGAGGACGAGCCGAGACCAAGTAAAACCTATCACGATTTGGGCGGCAATATCGGTGAGGAAATGAGGGAGAGCCTGTCCGGGTATCTCTGTCGTTTCGGCGCCTGCTATACCACGGAATTCGAAAGGGATTCCGGAGGCAAGATTGTCCTTGACCCTTCAAATTGGAACGAAAAGCTGTCGGAAATCATATGGTGGCAGTTTTTGAGTTACAGCGAAAGAGATAGACAAAATCCCAACGCCCCCATATACGGCAATTTGAAATTCGTCTCCCCTGAGACACTTCGGATTTGTGTCAAAAACACTTTCGGAATCGAAAACACCCCTCAAGGAGTCATAGATACCGCGGACAGGTATTATATAGACCATACCGACGGCAATTTCCATCCTCCCCAGCAGGACCCGGGGGGCACCATGTGGACCCGGTCTCCGGAGAGCTGCAAAATACAGTATTTTGCGGAGACGGATGAGGATACATATTTGGTTCATTTCATTCCGGAATATTCCGAGTCTGCCCGCGGTATGCACAACGGCTCCCTCTATTATGCAAAGCTCAAATCCGCAAATACCTCCTGCGGCTATGCGGCGACCGAGTTGGGCACCGTCTCCGCCCTTGATGACGATTTAATCAAAATGGGTTTTTTGGAGGACGCAAGCAAGGGTATGCGGACTCTGTCGAATACGAAGATTGACTATTCCCGAACCGAGGGCTTTACCACCATTGAGGAATATGAAGAATATCTGACCGAGATAATCGGAGATTTGGGCGAAAATTCTCCCAACGGTCCCGGAGTCAACGATTTGTCCGCCTATGTCACCGCCGCCTGCCTCAGAAATTCCAAAACGGAGCTCAAGGCCGAAAACAACCGAGTGAGGATTACGGCGGACAGCATACGGGATGCGGCAGGTGCTGCGGTCAGAACCGGTGAGAGACTTTGGCGATATCTTGACCTTAAAGGTATCAGGCCCAACAAGCAGACGGTCATTCCCATCCAGCTTGTGGTCACGGGCTTGGATGAAAATTCCCCGCCCCAAATCGTCTTTGACGAGAGTCTCAAAGAGGACGATATGGGTATTTCCAATATGCGGGTTCTCTTGGGTGACAACAGGCACAGTATAATCATGGACAAGCCCACATGCAATTTGATAATCGAAAACCACGGCACTTTCACCGCCGAGTTGGGCTCCGCCGTGGGGGGAGGATATATAATCAATTTCTATGACAGGGATATGAATTCCATCGACAAGCTCCCCACCAAGGTTAATTTTTCCATACCGGCGGAGAGCGAGTACGACAGCGTGTACAACACCTGCGACGGCAGGGATTTCAATATAGGAGGCATATACGATTCCGTCAACGGTGCCATAGAATTCAAAACCAATTCGGCGGGCCTTTACAAAACCAAATACAACGAGCCTCGGATATCCGACATAGGCGGCATTCCCGAGGAGGAGCAGAAACACATAAAGTTCCTTGTATCCAAGGACTACTTTGCGGCTCCCGGGGGCCGTTTCAGACCCGACGACCAATACAGCAATTACGACGCCGCCCGAGCCGTGGCGGGGATGCTGTTCACCGTCGACACCGATGCCCGAATAGATTACAGCGATATAGACGAATCGGACCCTCAGGCGGTGTATGTGGCATCCGTGGAAAAGGCGGGCATCAAACTCTACAAAGACCAGGGAGGCCTCAGATTTAACGGCAACTCGGCGGTGGGCCTTGAGGACACCTTTGTGAGAAGCCTTGAGCTTCTTGTTGACTACAAAGGATACTACTACCCGGATATGGGCGGAGACAGCGACAGGCCCTATGCCTCCCGATATCTGAACTATCCCGACATACAGTATATGGACAAAGAGTCCTTGGCGCCTTTGGCCTTGGGGGCTCGGGAGGGGATAATCAACGATGGTATGACCCTGTGCAACACCGAAAACAGATTCGACCGAAAGAGTGCGGCGGAGTTCCTATATAGGCTTTTTGAGAGGATGTGTCAAGTCTCCCCCACCAAATTCGACGGAGGAGAGAACGGATACAAGTCCAACACGGTTTTCTATAACCCCCTCACAACCATGAAATTTGAAACGCCCCCCATTGTGTACCTGTATTTGCTCTGCCTCGGTGTGGGAATACTGTTCGCCGTTATTCTCTATATAATGCAAAAGAAACACAAAATAGTCAACGAAAATGCGGAAGACTCCCGAGAGGATGACGATTATTGGAACGAGTACTGAGATATGCCTTCGGATTTGAGGGCAGGAGGTCCTTATGACAATTTACAGTTTTATATCAACGGTCTTGAGCTATGTGTTCACGGTCATAATATATGTCTTTATCATATTCGTTATCCGACTGATATATTTGGATGTGAAAAAAATGAGCCGTTTTGAGAACAACAGCATTGCCGATGAGGCCTGTGCCGGCTTGAGACCCATCAAATCCAAAATCGAGCCCCGAACACCTCTTAAACATCGCTACACCATATACGGCGAGGCGGTGATAGGCAGGAGTCCGGAATGTGATATTGTGATAAACGAGAGCTACATTTCCCAAAAGCATTTGATAATCTGGTATGAAAACGGGGATTGGTACTTGGAGGATTTGGGAAGCAGGAACGGAACCGTCATAAACGGCAAGAGAATTCAAAGGGAGGTCATCCTTGACCCGGAGGATGTTATTTCAATCGGCGGTCTCAACTTCGTGTTTGAGACCTGAGAGGTGAGGATATGGGAAAAGGCTCCTTAAAGTCCGCAAGCTATCGGAAGCCGGCCTATCTGTTGATTTTGTTCAATATATTGGGTTTCGGCTTGCTTTTCATAAATAAAGAAAACAACTACAATCCGAATATAATATACACGGGACTGGCGGTTATAGCCCTGTTTTTGACCATGTATACCATTTTGGTTTTGGGCAGAATGGGGGACAAAATCATAATGCTCATGGTGTTTATGTTAATCTCCATGGGGGAGATTATGCTGTGCAGGATAAATATGACCTATGCTTTTCGGCAAATAATCTGGATTTTGGTGGGAGGCGGAGTTTTTTTCATTGCCTATTTTGTGTATTACAACGTAAAGGTTTGGAAGAATTTCTGGTATCTCTATTTTTTGGGGGGCGTGGCCCTGTTTTTGATAACCCTCATATTCGGCCAAACAATTTACGGCTCCAAAAACTGGATTTCCATAGGCCCCCTATCTTTTCAACCCTCCGAGATTATCAAGATACTTTTCATAATGTGCCTATCCTGCTATGTGAGCGGAAGCTGGTCAGAGCCGGTGTTCGGCAAAATCAAGCCCAAATGGGCGGCTCTTATCATAACCTATGTATTTGTGGGATTTTTGGTACTTCAGCGGGACTGGGGCACCATCCTTGTTATGTTTTCCGTATATCTCTTTATGCTCTATGTGTATGAATCCGACAGGCGGCTGCCGGTTCTGAATATTTGCGGCCTTATAATCATAGGCCTGCTGGGATGGAAGTTTATGCACCATATTCAAGTTCGTATCGCAAACTGGCTTGATCCTTGGTCGGATATTCCCAACAGGGGATACCAGATTGCCCAGTCTCTCTTTGCCATATCCTCCGGAGGCTACTTCGGCAGAGGACTCGGGAACGGGTCCCCTTATTATATCCCACTTGCCCACTCCGATTTCATCTTTGCCGCCATATGCGAGGAAATGGGTGTGTTTGGGGGAGTTGCGGTTATTTTGCTGTTCTTCTTGATTGCCTATCGGTGTTTCAAGATTTCCATCATGGCCTCCGACCCTTTCGACAAGGCTTTAAGTTTCGGGGTTACGGTTATGTTTGCACTGCAGACTTTTATAATAATCGGCGGGGTTATCAAAATGATACCTTTGACCGGAATAACTTTGCCTTTTGTGAGCTACGGCGGAACCTCCGTTGTGATAAGCTTTGCATCCTTGGGAATAATCCAGGCAATCTCCGCCAAGACCGAGAGAAAGGGGGAGCGGGATGAACACCAATAAGCGCATCATAAGGGCATTGGTGGCCATAGCTCTGCTGTTTTTGGCCCTTGCCACATACCTCCTTTGGTTCAATATGTTCCGTGCCAAAGATGTTTATACCAATTCATATAACCAGCGCCAGTGGGAGAGTGAGCAAAGGATAAAAAGAGGAAGCATATATTCCTCCGACGGGGAGCTTTTGGCGGAGACAAAAATCGGGGACGACAATTCCCGAACACGCAGCTATCCCCGAGGCAGACTCTATTCCCATATTATCGGCTATTCCTCTCAGATATACGGAAAGACCCAACTTGAGATGTCCAAGGATGACGAATTGGTGGGTAAAAACAACATAGGCATAAGCATAGGTGACATAAAGCCCGGAAATAACCTGCATTTGACTGTTTTGGACTACCTTCAGGAATACGCCTACGAACGTTTGGAGGGCAGACAGGGGGCCATAGTGGCCATGGAGCCCACCACGGGTCAAATTTTGGCAATGGTGAGCCTACCGGATTTTGACCCCAATACCATAGAAGAGGACTGGGAGGGAATTATGGAGGACGAAAGTTCTCCCTTCCTGGCTCGGGCAACCCAAGGTCTCTACCCGCCCGGCTCCACCTATAAGATAGTCACCTCCGCCGCCGTCTATGAAAACGGCAGAACCACCGAAACCTTCGATGATCCGGGAGTTTTCAAACAGGGAGATGTGGAAGTCAAAAACTACGACGGGGAAGCCTTCGGCCCCATCGATATAAAAACCGCCTTCGAAAAGTCCAGTAACTATGTGTTCTGCACCTTGGGTTATGAATTGGGAGCGGAAAATGTGCGCATTGAGGCGGAAAAATTCGGAATAAACAAGGACCCGGACTTTGATATACCCATGTTAAAGAGCGAAATCCAATACAGCCGTATGAGTGACTTGGATGCCGCCTTGGTGTCAATCGGCCAGGGCGGATTGGTGATGACACCCCTCCAGGTTGCGATGATGGCCTCCGCCGTGGCCAACGGCGGAAAGATGATGAAACCCTATTTGGTTGAAACCGTCACCACCGAAAACGGTACCGTCATAGGCCAAACCAAGCCCTCCGTCCTCTATGAAAGCATAGGCCCCGCCTGTGCGGCTTATCTGTCCGACATGATGGTCGGGGTTGTTCGGGAAGGCACGGGAACCACGGCCCAAATAGACGGAATAACCGTGGCAGGCAAGACGGGCACTGCAGAGGCGGAGGGGGACAAAGACCACTCCTGGTTTGTGGGCTATGCTCCCGCAGAGAGCCCCAAAATCTGTGTGGCGGTTCTCTTGGAAAACAACGGTACCCCCGGCGGAAAAACCGCAGCTCCCATTGCAAGGGATGTGATGAATCGGTTTTTGAATCATCGGTAAATCGAAAAAGCTCACCCTCGGCGGCGGGCGGTTCGAGAAAAGAGAGGTTATGTTATGGCATCGGCATCTATGATTTGCAAAGCCAAAATCAATTTGGCAATCGATGTGCTTGGACGGGCCCCCGATGGATATCACCGGGTGCGTATGGTTATGATGCGGGTGAATTTCGGCGACGAGGTCACCGTATCCCTCCGAACAGACGGCAGGATTCTTTTGGATGGCACGGAGGGGATGCCCACGGACCGCCAAAACATAGCCTATCGGGCGGCGGACGCCTTTTTCGAAAGGACGGGCCTTGCCACGGGCTGTAATATACATATAAAAAAGCGAATTCCCATGGGAGCAGGTATGGCGGGAGGCAGTGCCGACGGAGCGGGAGTGATAAATATGTTGAATTCTCTCTTGGGAGAGCCTTTGACTCTTGAGGAAAAGCGGGAGTTGGGACTCACCCTGGGCGCAGATGTGCCCTTTTGCATAACGGAAAACTGCGCTTTGGCGGAGGGTATCGGAGAGATTTTGACTCCTCTGCCCAATCCGCCCGAAATGCATTTTGTCATTGCCAAACCCAAGGAGAGCATATCCACCGCCTGGGCCTATGAAAATCTTGACTACGGAAAAAAGCCAAAAAATATGGACATAGACGAATTGATTCATGCCATAAAGAGCGGGGATGCGAAAAAGGTCTTTGCAAACATGGGAAATATTTTCGAAAGTGTTTCAATCCCCAAATGCCCCGAAATCGGCCGATACAAAGAGACCTTACTCGGGCTCGGAGCCGATGCCGCCCTTATGAGCGGAACGGGCAGCGCCGTCTATGGAGCATTTGCAAGCCGAAAAGCTGCCGAAAATGCCCGAATCCGTTTTGAGAAGATCCATGGAGATTGGGAGTTTTTGCGGCTCATATAAGATATTGCCCAACGGAAGCATATATGAGACCGAAAATTTGCATATATTTGGCATTTACAGAGTTTGCGGCCTGTGATATAATAACCCTTTGGCAGAATTTGCGAGAAAATCAATCTCATTCACCGAAACGGGGATAATGGACGGAGGCTGCACCGACACAATCAAAAAGGAGAGCGGAAAATTTATGATAAGACAGGATTTGAGAAACATTGCCATCATTGCCCACGTTGACCACGGCAAGACCACTTTGGTTGACGAAATGCTCAAACAGTGCGGAGTATATCGGGAAAACCAAGTGGTTGAGGAACGGGTTATGGACAGCAACGACTTGGAGCGGGAGCGGGGGATTACCATACTCTCCAAAAACACATCGGTATACTATGAAGACATAAAGATAAACATCATCGACACGCCCGGCCATGCGGATTTCAGCGGGGAAGTGGAGCGGATACTCAAAATGGTGAACGGGGTCATCCTGCTGGTTGACGCCGCAGAGGGCCCCATGCCCCAAACCCGTTTTGTGCTCCAAAAGGCCCTTGAGATGAACCATCGGGTCATTGTGGTGGTGAATAAAATCGACCGCCCCGACGCCCGTCTCGATGAGATTCCCGACGAAATTTTGGATTTGCTCATTGACCTTGATGCCAACGACGAGCAGCTTGAAAGCCCCATACTCTTTTGCTCCGGCAGAGCGGGCACCGCATCCTTATCCCAGTATGAAGAGGGGAAGGATTTGAAGGTCCTGTTTGAAACCATAAAAAACTATATTCCCGCCCCGGAGGGGGACGAGAACGGACCTCTTCAGATGCTGGTGTCCTCGATTGACTATAACGACTATGTGGGCAGAATCGGAATCGGCAGAATAGAGCGGGGGGAGATTACTCAAAATCTGGAAGTGACCGTGGCGGAATATCATCAAAATCATGAGCCCTACAAGGCGAAAATGGCGAACCTTTATCAAATCGACGGTCTTGGAAGAACACCCGTGACCGAAGCACGGGTGGGAGACATAATCTGCTTCTCGGGTATTCCCGACATCACCATAGGCGACACAATCTGTTCCCAGGAAACGGTGGAACCCCTGCCCTTTGTGAAAATAGGTGAGCCCACAATCGAAATGACCTTTTCCGTAAACGACAGCCCCTTTGCGGGCCGAGACGGCAGGTATGTGACCTCAAGGCAAATCAGGGACAGGCTCCAAAGGGAGCTTTTGAAAGACGTATCTCTTCGGGTGGAAGACGGAGAGACCACCGACAGCTTTTGTGTGTCGGGCAGAGGAGAAATGCACCTTTCGATTTTGATTGAAACCATGCGTCGGGAGGGCTATGAATTTTCCGTGGGCACTCCCAAAGTCCTCTATAAGGAAATAGACGGCCAAAGATGCGAGCCGGTGGAGAGACTCTCCATTGATGTGCCCGAGGAAACCATGGGTGCCGTTATGGAAAAAATCGGGCAGCGGAAAGGTGAAATGCAGTCCATGGCACCTCAGGGGGGAAGAATGCGCCTTGAATATTTAATCCCCTCCCGAGGCCTTTTGGGATACAGGAGCGAGTTTTTGACCGACACCAAGGGAGAGGGCATTCTCAATTCGGTGTTTCATGGCTATGAGCCCTATAAAGGGGAAATTCACAGCCGCCACACCGGCTCCTTGGTGGCTTTTGAAACGGGAGAGTCCGTGGGATACGGCCTCTTTAAGGTTCAGGACCGAGGCTCCCTGTTCATAGACCCGGGCGTTGAGGTATACGAGGGTATGGTTGTGGGCGTCAACCCAAAAGGGGACGACATAAATGTGAATGTCTGCAAGAAAAAACAGCTCACCAACACAAGAGCCTCCGGCAGCGACGAGGCCCTCAAACTGACTCCTCCCATCCAAATGAGCCTTGAGGCCTGTCTTGAATTTTTGGCGGACGATGAGCTTTTGGAAGTGACTCCCAAGCATTTGAGAATCAGGAAAAAAATCCTGAACAACCAGCTCAGGGCCAAAGCGCGAAGTAAAAACCAATAAAATAACCGGGGCAAAACCCCGGCAGGAAGAAAATAAAACAGCTCCCGAAAAAGATACAAAATCCCCCGAGAGGCCCATGAGAATATCCAAAAAATTGCGGCCCGATTCGGGGGAGTTTTTTGCCTCGATTTTACCTCTTTTTGATGCCGTCTTTTATGCCGAGAATATAGTCGGCAGGCACATGGTATATTTCGCACAGCTTTATCAAGTGATGCAGAGGCAGCTCATTGGCTCCCCTCTCATATCGGGAATACATGGTTTGTGATGTCCCCAAAAGCCTTGCCACTTGGGCCTGGGTCATATCATGATCCTCTCTGAGATCCCTCATTGTTTTTACATATTCCATACTATCATCCCTTTTTCTTTCCTTCTCTAAGTAATAATAGCATATACACAAAAACTTGATAAAATTTAGTAAAAATGTTTACTGCTTACAAAATACGGTAAAGGTTTTATAATATGAAATATGTGTACTCGGAGCAAAACTCCCTCTTTTTGAGAGTGCCAAACGAAAATCGGGACGGGATATGAGGGAAGACTTGAAAAAAACGCAAAAAAATTCACAAAACCTGTACAATTTTTTGCGTTTAAGCGAATTTGGATATTGACTTAATCGAAAACCGGTGCTAAAATAGTATGCACAGGAATTTGCAAATTTCAGAATAAGGTATGGAGGGATTGATATGGGACTTACGGCAAAAGCCAACACGGTATGTCTCCTTGAGGTATTGACGGAATACTCGGACAGGGACAACATACTGAAAATGGGCGATATTATGCGCCATATGGATGAAGATTACGGTCTCAAATTGGACCGGCGCACGGTGTATACCGGCATAGATGTCCTAAAGGAGGTGGGGTATGATATTTCCACACCGGAGGACAACAAACAGGGTTACTATATCGACAATCGGCTGTTCAACAATTCTGAAGTTATGATGATGGTTGACAGCGTATATTCAAACCCTGTGATTCCCAACAACTTTTCCGCGGAATTGGTGGGGAAATTGCAAACCCTGCTGCCGGAGAGCAAACGCAAGAGCTATAAAACCATCACTGCCATGGGCTCCACCCGAAAGACGGACAACAAAGAGGTGTTCCTGAACATTGATCTCCTTGACGAGGCCATAGTGGCGAAAAAGAAGGTTCGCTTTACATATTTGAAATACGGATTCAACAAAAAATTGACCCCCAAGAGAGAGGGGAAGTATGTGGTGAGCCCCTATGCCATGGTGGCGGCCAATGAGCACTATTACCTTCTCTGCAACTGCGAGACTCACAGCGATTCCATAAGCCAGTTCAGAATCGATAAAATCAAGGAAATCGAAATCACCGATGAGGATCGCATTGCCCCTCCCGAAGATTTCTCCCCTGCCAAATACAGGGATAGGTCCATATATATGTATGGAGGCAAAATCGAAACCGCCGTCTTAAGGTGCGACAATGAAATCTTGGACCAGGCTGTTGACCGGTTCGGCAGACAGATAAACATAACAAAGAACGATGACGATAAAACCTTTGACCTTACGGTCACGGGCAGCAGAATCGGCATCACCTATTGGGCGGTCAACTATGTGGACAGGTGCGAGGTCCTAAGCCCCGCATCCATACGGGAGGCTGTGATAGGGATCATCAAAAACAACAAGTACGGCATCTGATAGGGCTTGCCGAAAATTTAACAAGCAAAACAAAACAGGCGACATTCCGTCGCCTGTTTCCTTTCGTATTGCGCTAATCCGTAAGTCCCTCGCCTCTGATCTCGTTGATTCGGTCAATATATCCGTTCACGATTTCCTTGTCCGCTTGGGTGAGGTTCTTGGTCAGCAGAGCCCTCGCCTGCATCAGAGCATCGTCATAGAGTTCCTCGTCTATGAGCCCCTGAATGCTGTCGATTTCGTTTTGGATTGTGACTTGGTCGTTGGCGGCCTCCTCGGCGGTTTGGGGAACTCTTTCGTCCTCTTGGGCATCTCCCGCGGCCTCGTTTTGGCTCTCTTCGGGAGCCGCTGTGGCCGAGGCAGGGGTGCTTGTGGGTTCGGGTTTCTCGGTGGGCTTCGGGGTGGTTTCAACGGCTTTCTTGTTGGCGTTGCCGCAGGCTGCCAACAGTCCGATTGCGGTTGCCACTGCCGCCACGGCTAAGATTTTTTTGGTTTTCTTTTTCATTGCAAATACCCTCTCTTTCTCATTATTGACTTATTGATGACTTTTGTCCCATTATACACCAAGCGGCGGAAAAATTCAAGATTTTTTTAAAGGCGGCACAAAATTGTGTCGCCTTTAAATTCAATTCCAATCAATATTTTCCGAAAATCTTATCAATCGGGAGTCTGTTCGCTCAAAACCAATTGAATCGAAACGGTAGTGCCGGTGGCGTATTTATACACTTCCAGGGTGACGGTGTCGCCGGGGGATTTGGTGTCTTTGTAAGAGGTAAGATCCGCTCCGGATTTCACTTCGTTTCCGTCAATCTTCGTGATTATGTCGCCCTGCTGGAGTCCCGCTTTGGATGCGGCCTCGGAGTATACTTCCAATATCTGAGCGCCTTGGGGCCAGCCGTATCTCATGGCGTTGTACTGACTCACGTCACGGGTTCCTATGCCTATAATCGGCCTGCCTTTTACGTAGCCGTAGTCAAGCAAATCGGATATTATAGGTTTCGCCTCGGAAATCGGAATTGCAAAGCCCATTCCCTCAACTCCCGTGGTGGAAACTTTGACGGTGTTAATGCCTATAACCTCGCCTCTTGAATTAACAAGGGCTCCGCCGGAATTTCCGGAGTTTATGGCGGCGTCGGTTTGGATAAGGTTCATGGTTCTGTCATCAACCGTTATGCTTCTGTTTACCGCACTGACGATGCCTTGGGTTACACTTCCGAAAAATTCCAGGCCCATGGGATTACCGATGGCAATGGCTGTCTCTCCCACCTCAACGGTGTTTGAATCCCCCAAGGTGGCCACGGTAAGCTCTTCCGAGGGCGTAATCTTGATTACCGCCAAGTCGGTTTGCTCATCGGTGCCTATTATCTCTGCGTCATATTCCGAGCCGGTGTTGAGCTGAACCACAACGCTGGATGCGTCTTCCACCACGTGGTTGTTGGTGATGATATACCCGTCGCTGCTGATGATAATTCCGGAGCCTTGTCCCTCGGAGGTATTGCGGCCTCCGAATAAGGACATCTGGCCTTCGATTGTGCTCTTTATGCCCACAACCGCAGGGCCCACTTCTTTGGCAATTTCGGTGGTCTCTTTGCTGCCGTCCGCGGCTGCGGTCTTGGTGATTCCGTTGGTGTCCGAGGTGCCGGCAGTTGAGGCCAAGGTCTCCTCCGCTTTTATGTTCTGAGACAAGCTGTTCTTGGCATCCGTTTTTCCCATACTGTGGCCCAAAGCGAAGGCAGCACCCAAGACCGCCAAATTCAGCATAGCCGCCGCCAAGAGAGCGGCCACATATCTCATAGGTCTCTTTCCCTCGCCGGACTTTTTGTGCTTCTTTTTCTTGCGGTTTATATGCTCGCTGTAGGGCACATCCGTTTTTCCCGCATTCTGTGCGTAGTTGTATCCGGCATTGTAGGCCGTGTTGCTGTAGGGGGAACTTTGATATGTGGTTTGTTCTACCCGGGGCTGTTCGGGAGCCGTTTCGGCGCTCTCGGTCTTTTTCGGAGCCGAAAAGGTCTCTTTCGCACTGTCGCCCAAATCCGTTCCTCTCAAATTATAAACCGGGCTGCCGTCTGTTTCCTCGGTTTTTGCGGTTTCTGCCTTTTCGGCCTTAACCTGCTCCGCTTCTTCGGCCTTGATAGGCTCCGGTTCCTCGGATTCCTTGGTTTCCGCCTCGGATATGTCGGGTGCGGGCTCTTCGGCTTTCGGGGTTTCTCTCTCGTGGGACACGGGTTTGAGCTCCTCCGGCGCCACATCAATCACCTCTTCGAACTCCTCGCTTCCGAAATCGGTTTCTTCCGATTTGGGAGTGTAACTTTCTTCCTCATTGGGTTCGCCGTTAAATTTAAATTCATCCATAACAAATTATACCTCCTGCGTGAAACTTTATATCAAAGCCTGTGGCTTATCTTTATCACAAGTGATATTATAGACGGAATATATTAAAAATCTGTGACAAAAATGTAAAAGAATTGAGCTTTTTTGTGAATATTTTTATACTTTTATTCGTCCCATAAAATCATAGGTATTTGTGCAAATTATACAAAACAATGCAGGATTATTTGCGCAATATCCACAAGGTTTTCTATTGAAAAAGATGAGAAAATATAGTAAAATATATTCATACCACAACTAAACAATCTTTTTTTCATTTCCTTCCGCCTTTTGGCGGAACACTCCCGACCGAGATAGCAATGTCTCGGTCATTTTATTTCCCAAGATGAAGGGGCTAATTCCCTTGACAAACGGGTGGATAGGTAATATAATCAAAACATAAAAAGATTGGCAAGTATAACGGATGATTGCGCATTTTCAAAATGTGAGGAAAGTCCGAGCTCCATAGGGCAGAGCGCAAGCTAACGGCTTGTGGAGGCGACTCCAAGGATAGTGCAACAGAAACAGACCGCCCCGCAGGTTTTGGAGTACCCCGCTCCTGCGGCGGCAAGGGTGGAAAGGCGAGGCAAGAGCTCACCCGGCGGTATGGCGACTTACCGACGATGTAAACCCCGCTCGGAGCAACACCTGAATCGAAGATTAAGCCGGCCCGGCGCCTTCGGAGATTGGTGGCTTGAGGCCTGCGGTGACGCAGGTCCTTAGATAGATAATCATCTGATACAGAACTCGGCTTATGTTATGCTTGCAAAAAAACGGACGACCGACTTGGCCGTCCGTTTTTGAACATCCCTTTTGGAGATTACTTCTTTTTGTTGTTTTTGCCGTTTCCGGAGCCTTTCTTTGCATTCACTGCCGAATCCCTCCAGGTTGCCCACAGAGGACCCGTGATGAATACGGAGGAGAAGAATCCCACAACAATACCGATAATAATCGGCAGAGCAAACGCTCTGATTGATGAAACACCGATGATAAATACCATACCGATTGTGAGCAATGTGGTGATGGTGGTGTTTATGGAGCGGGTCATGGTTTGCCATATGCTGTTGTTGGCAATTTCTCCATAGGTCTCCTTCCGAGAGTTTCGGGTATTTTCGCGAATTCTGTCCATAATGACGATGGTGTTGTTGATTGAATAACCCAAAACCGTCAGCACGGCGGCGATGAAATTTATATTGACCGAAATCTGCAAAACGGAATATATACCCAACAGAACCAACACGTCATGGGCAAGGGCAAGTACCGCAACACAGCCCGATGTAAACTCAAACCTGAATGTTACATAGAGCAGGATTGCCGCACAGGCAAGGAGCGACATCCAAATGGCGCTTCTGGCCAATTCCCGTCCCGATGAGGGAGAGATGTCATCCATGCTGGACAGCCGAACACCGCTTACGAGATTACTACCGCCTTGCCCGGGGGCCGCCGTGGCTTCTCCGCCTACCGTAACCGCACCTGCGGGTTCTGCGGAAGCATCGGGCTCCGCCGAGGCTGTGGCATTCGCTTCCGTCTCCTCGGGAGCAGCAGCGCTCTCATATTGAGGAGCACCGAATTTTTCCTCAAGGGCGGATGTGATGCTGTCTCTCACGGTGTTTGAGAATTCCGTTCTCTCTTCATCCGAGATATCCTTGTCGTATCCCACTTTGATGATAACATCGTTTCCCGATTTTTGAACCGAGGAGGCTGCTTTTCCCGCACCGAGAGCGTCACTTACCAGAGCGCTCATTTCCTCCGTGGAGAAGTCCTCTCCCTTTATCTCATAGGTAAGGGCAATACCGCCCGAAAAATCGGTGTCAAGGTTAAATCCCCTGAATATAATGGATACGATACTGATTAAGCATAAAGCGATAGAAATTCCGAAGAAAATCCATTTTTTACGAACTATGTCAAACATTATGCCTTACCTCCCTTCGCACTTTCGGAAGCCAAATCCGATTTGTTGAGGCCGTAAAGCCATTTGTTTCTGACATTCATACCTATCATCTGTTTCAGCAGGAAACGGGTAACGAATATGGCCGAAACCATGGAAACCACGATACCCATGAACAGGGTGATACCGAAGCCCTTTATTGTGCCCGTGCCGAGCCACCACAGAATGACAGCCGAGATGATGGTGGTGACGTTGGAATCTATAACCGCCGAAAGGGCTCTGTGGAAACCGGCGTCAACGGCGCTTCTGACCGTCTTGCCCAGTTTGAGCTCTTCCTTCACACGCTCAAAGATAACCACATTGGCATCCACCGCCATACCTATTGCCAATATGATACCGGCAATACCCGGCAGGGTGATGTTGATATGGAAGTTGGACAGCAGTATCAAAACCACCGCCACATAGAATATGAGGGCAACATCGGCCATAAGGCCTTGCAAACGATAGACGAGAAGCATAAACAGCAGAACCAATATAAGGCCTATGATACCTGCCGTGATAGCTTTTGACAGAGCTTCCTCACCCAATGTGGCGCTTACCACTTTGACCTCGTCAACCGCCAAAGAGAAGGGCAGCTGGCCCGACTTGATGTTGGCGGCAAGAGCGCTGGCCTCATCGGCTGTGAACTCGCCCGTGATGATACAGGAATCGCTGTCTATCTGCTCGTTAACCCGGGGAGCGGTCAGAATGTTGCCGTCCATTTCGATGGTGATATAGTTCATATTGCTGGATTTGGCAGCGACCGCAGCTCTCGTCGCCTCCGAGAACTTCTGCTGGCCTTCCGGTGTGAACTCCATGCTGATATAGTAGGAGCTCTTGGAGATGCCTTGCTCCGTCTGGCCGTATTCCGAAGATGCATCGGTGACCTCACTGCCGGTCATAATGGTGTTTCCGTTGGCATCCTTGAACTCAAGCTGCGCCGTGGCGCCGAGAGTTTCAACCGCCGTGTCGGAATCCTGAACATCCGGAATTTCCACTCTTACTTTGTTGGAGCCTTGCGTGGTGACGCTGGCTTCCGTGTAGCCCTGGAAGTCAAGACGCCTCCGCAGAAGGTTCACAACATTATCCATGTCTTCCTCTGTGGGGTCGGCAGCGGCAGCCCGAAAGACGATAACGGTACCGCCCTTTAAGTCAAGGCCCTGGGTGATGCCGTCGCTGTCCATAATGCCGGGAATTCTGTACTTGTCGGTGAAGTCCAACCCATACAGTCCCACATACAAAAGTACCGCAATAACCAAAATTACAGCGGCAAATTTCACTAAACTTCGAGACAAATTGTTTTCCTCCTTTTGATATTTTATGTATTCGGTTGATTATTTTTTCGATTTGATATATGTGCTTTCATAACAATCGTGCCCCATCGTCAGCACAGCATAACCTCTCGGCTGCCCCGACGGGCTCCTCCTTTCGGAGCCAATCCGCCCGGAATAAATCCCGAGGTAACTGCCGCCGTGCCGCATAGGCTGCCCCAATCCGCACCGTAGATGTCGGCTTTGAGCTCCCCGTCGGCTATGGGACGGGTGGGGGATACGGCCGTCCTTCCGCTGCTGCTTTCCATATTGGGAGGCGTGGCGGGTGCCAACCCCTCTCCCGAAAGAGCCGCCTGTTTGGGAGCTTCCTCATCGGGGCTCAAAAAGACTCTTGAAACCGGGGACAGGAGACTGCATAGAAAAACGAAGCATGAAACGAAAAAGGCGACGTATTTCATTTTCTTCACGGTAATCCCTCCCTTTCGTGTTTTCAAAAACCGCCCGTTTGAAAGGCATATTTTTTGCATATGCATTTTAGCACATCGAAACATTATAGACCAATCGTTCTCCAAAGTCAAGAAAAATCCGCAAAATGTTAGAAAAAAGTAAACTTCGAAGTGAAATAAAGAGACAGCCCCAATCCCACAGGCTGCCTCTGTTTATTTTTGATTTGTTCCGTTCCGCGTTTCCAAAGGCTCTACAGCAAATCCTTGGCAGGGCTTACGGGTTTCATCTCTTTTAAGTCCGTCCAAACCATCAGTTTTATCTTTCCCCCTTGAGTGCCTTCGGGGATTTGGAGTTCACTTGTGAATACCCGATTCGGCTCCCTCAAATCAAGCTTTATCTCGCACATATCCGCAAGGCACCCGTTCCTGTCGTACACGGCCATAATCACGGTGATTTCGGGAGTCTCGCCGGATCCGAATTCCTCCGGGTCTTCAACGGTGAGGCCTGCGGTTATTTTGCCCCGCAAATCCTCTTCGGTTTCTATGTCATTGCCCTCTCGGTCGGTCAGCACCACACCCGATACCACGTTGCCCGGGTCTTTGGGATTTGTGAGGGTTATTACTCCGTCCGTAAGTTCCGCCACGAGCCGTGAGCCATCCCGGGACGTCAATTCTCCCGCCGAGATGCTCACGGGATATTCCCCCTCTGGGGTATTCGGCTCGGAGGTGAGATTTATGTTGCAAACCTCTCCGCATTCAAAGGGCAATCCTTTGTATCGGAGAGTCACCGTATCCCCCGAGACGAACACGGATAAGCCTCGAGAATCCATCTCTCCGGAGGGCGTGACGGACAGGTATTTGAATTTTGAATCGTCAAATTTCAGGGTGATTTCGAATTCATCGATTTCGTTCTCTCCGAAAAAGTATATGGGCACGGAGATATTGTCCCCCGCTCTGCCCACTGCATCCGCTGCGGTTATTGCCGCCGCCCCGGGTCGAATTCGGTCTGCTTTATACGTCGCTTCAAACACGGCGCTGTTCCTATATCCGCCCTTTAGGGCAATGGCCTTCAAGGTTACGTCTTCCGTTAAGGCTATGCCTCCCGAATATCTTTCGCTTTCGGCGGTGGGCTCGCTGCCGTCCAAGGTATAGTATATCATGGCTCCGTCGGTTTCGGAGTTCAAGGTGATGACCGTGCCTGCCGTCACTCGGCCTCCCTCAATATTGGCTTTCGGCATCTCAACCCTCTCCACCCGTATCTTGCCGGTGGCAACCTTGCCGGGGGCCATACCGTCTCTTATTGCGATGGCTTTCACAACCGCCGTGTCGGACAGGGTTATGGGACCCTCATATACCGCAGAGTTCTCTCCGGGAATCGTTCCGTCCAAAGTGTAGTATATGGTCGCCCCCTCGGTTTCGCAGCTCAGGCTTACGACCTTGCCTCCGACAAAGGAGGATATTCCGATTTTCGGCGTCTCTGCCGTATTCAAATCCCCCCTCGGTGTCTCCGTAGGTAAAGGTGTTTCCGTGGGTGCAAGTGTAGGCTCCGCCGTTGGTGCAGGTGTATCCGTCGGTGCGGGAGCCTCCGTAGGTGTGGGAGTTACCGTAGGCGTGGGAGCAGCCGTTGGTTCTGCCGTAGGAACAGGTGTATTTGTGGGAGCCTCCGTAGGTTCGGGCGTATCCGTAGGTGTGCTTGTCGGTGCCGTTGCTGGTGTGGCGGTAGGTGCCTCCGTAGGCGCAAGGGTGGGCACTAATGTGGGTTCCGGAGTGTCCGCAGGTGTGCTTGTCGGTACCGTTGTAGGTGTTGCCGTTGGTGCCTCCGTAGGCGCAAGGGTGGGCACTAATGTGGGTTCCGGAGTGTCCGCAGGTGTGCTTGTCGGTACCGTTGTAGGTGTTGCCGTTGGTGCCTCCGTAGGCGCAAGGGTGGGCACTAATGTGGGTTCCGGAGTGTCCGCAGGTGTGCTTGTCGGTACCGTTGTAGGTGTTGCCGTTGGTGCCTCCGTAGGCGCAAGGGTGGGCACTAATGTGGGTTCCGGAGTGTCCGTAGGTGTGCTTGTCGGTACCGTTGTAGGTGTTGCCGTTGGTGTCTCCGTAGGCGCAAGGGTGGGCACTAATGTGGGTTCCGGAGTGTCCGCAGGTGTACTTGTCGGTGCCGTTGTAGGTGTTGCCGTTGGTGCTTCCGTGGGAACCGATGTGG
>CAZTYF010000003.1:88696-116036 GCA_964617455.1 uncultured Oscillospiraceae bacterium
CTTGTCGGTGCCGTTGTAGGTGTTGCCGTTGGTGCTTCCGTGGGAACCGATGTGGGCTCCGCCGTAGGCAGGGGAACCGGTTCCGGAGTGGGAGCTATTGTAGGCGTGGCCGTCGGTGTTACCGTCGGAGTAGGTGTAGGAGTCACCGCCGGAGTAGGTATCGGTGTTACCGTCGGAGTAGGTGTAGGTGCCTCGGTAGGTGCGGGAGTTGCCGTCGGGCTAACCGTTGGAGTAGGAGTCGCTGTCGGTGTAGGCGTAGGGGCCTCCGTAGGTGCGGGTGTCATCGTGGGAGTCGTCGTAGGTGTGGGAGTAGGAGTCTCCGTAGGTGTGGGAGTAGGCTCTATGGTGGGTTCGGGGCTCGGTTCGGAGCCCGGCGGGTAGGTAATTCCGTCCGTCCAAAAGGAGAGTCCGTCCAAATAATCCCGTCTTATTCTTGCAAACAGTTCATATCGGTTGGGGCAGAGGATTTGCAATGCCCGCTGTCTGTCCCGATTTTCATAGCAGGAGAAATAATATCGGCAAAACTCGGCAAAATCTTCCGCATTGTAGCTGTTGTCTTCGGAGGCGCCGTAGCTGGACATGGAGAACATATCCTTCTGCCGCGCCGCATTCCACTCGCCTGCGGTGCCGGACCACATTTTGCCTTGACCCACAACGGCATCCAAGCTGTGGCCCATTTCGTGAATGGCATAATCCAATATGGATTCGGCGCTGTTGGGATGGCTCAAACGGATATAGAGATATTGTCCGGCGCTGTAGTAGGAGTTGTCGGTCGAATGCTCAATCAAAAGGTTCGTGATTCCCTTTCGATAGATATAGGGAATATCCCCCACAATCGATTGAAAACGTTCCGCAATGGTGGCAGCGGTTGTGTTATCCTTTTGGACCCACATATGAATGATTTGATCGGGGATACCTTCCCCGGATACGGTTATATCATAAAGGGTGAAAGGTTTGGCCTTGTCCCTGGTCCAATAATACCAAGTCGGGTGTCCGTAGTAAGTCGATTCCCCTCCTCGGCTTACGGTGACTCCTTCGGTTCCGGGCAGGTTTTGACTCACATGGTAGTCGGAGGTCAGGTGAACGGTCACATAACCCTCACCGATGGATATATAGTTCTTAAGAGCCCTTAAGAGCTGTTCGGTATTCTGGTTTTTCGATTTCTCATAAATTTCATCCAAGCGGCCTCTCGGAGAGGCATTTTCCGCCATTGCGGCGCCGTAACGCTCAAAGGCGTCTCCCGCCACCGTTTCGTATACTCTTTCGATTCGGTTCCTTTGAGCCTCGGAAAGCTCCCCATAGGCCTCGGTGAGGGACAACATATAAAGGGGACTTTGCTCGGCAAGAGGCCGAAAAGTCACAAGCCCCCGCCCCTCTTCATCGGCGGCAATCAATCGGGTTCCGTCCTCGGACAAACCCATATAAGTGCCCTTTTCGAGACTTTTCAAATAGTAGGAGGGAGCATCCTCCGTATATTCCTCGCTCTTTTCGCAAATCCAATGCTGGGAGTCGTCGTTCATACCCAAAAATTCATAACTTTTTCCGAATACGTATTTGGAAAGTTCAATGTCCCCGCCCATGTCCGAGGAGGCAATCCTTTCGGTATAGCCGTTCCACACTTCCACATCCGCATATTCGGTGACCCATTCCTCGTAATCTTCGTCATATACCTCTTGCAGTTGTCTTTCTATGTGAGGTCGGTTGGAAATTCGGGCCTCAAAAGCATAGCTTCCGTCCCCCATATCCCGGGGCAGGAATTGCCCGGTCATATCGTCGGTTCGCAAATCCGCTTCGGAGTCGTTGAGGACAAGCTTGCCGTCTCGGTCTTCCAATTTTTTGCCCTCCACATAGATGTTTTGATAGATTCCCCCAAAGCCCTCATAGACAGCCGCAGAATCCGGGGCTGCCTCCGCCGCCTTCGCGGAGAAAACGGGCAAAGCCATATAAAGTGCCGTCAAAAGGCACAGGGTGATTTTGAAAATTCTGTATTTTGCGGATGAAACTTTAAGCATATTGTCACCTCCGTCTCGGGACGGATTCGGTTTCTCGGTTTGGCCGGCCCTTCTTTTTTCTTGAAAGGCCGCCCTCGCCTCCGATATACCCCAAGTATACCACACTACCTCCCGATTGTAAAGGGTTTAACCCCAAAAAGCGCAAGCCCCCTATGAAAAACAAACTCCCCCTTTTTGTCAAGGGGGAGTGGGGAGTTTTCTTTTACAGCAGTCTCACTTTTATTACTCCGTCGAGGGATTCTATTTCCTTTTTTACCTTAGGGTCCAATCTTTCGCTTACATCGTACATGGTGTAGGCGTAGTTGCCTCGGCTTTTGTTTACCATATGGTCTATGTTTATATTGTCTTTGCCGGATATGATGACCGTTATCTTGTGGAGTATGTTTGGGATATTCTTGTGGGCCACGGTTACCCGATCGCCCGTTTTGGGGCCCATGTCACAGGTTGGGTAGTTCACGCTGTTGGCGATGTTGCCGTTTTCCAAAAAGTCTTTAATCTCCCGAGAGGCCATAACCGCACAGTTCTCCTCGCTCTCCGGAGTTGATGCGCCCAAGTGGGGCATACAGATGACTTTGTCGTTATTCAGCAGCTCCGCCGTGGCGAAGTCCGTCACATAGCAGGAGATGGTGCCGTCGCTCAAGGCGTCGATAAGGTCCGCCGTGTCAACCAAAGTGTCTCGGGAGAAGTTAAGGAGCCTAGCGCCCCTCTTCATCTTGCCGAAGGCTTCGGAATCGAACATACCCTTGGTGGAGGGTGTGGCAGGCACATGGATGGTGATGTAGTCGCATTTGGGCAAGAGCTCATCCAAACTGTCTGCCTTTTCGGCGGAACGGGTGAGATTCCAGGCGGAGTCCACGGAAAGATATGGGTCGAAGCCTATCACATCCATGCCCAAGTGGCGGGCGGCATTTGCAACCCGAACTCCGATTGCTCCGAGGCCCACAACTCCCAAGGTTTTGCCTTCGATTTCGGGACCCGCAAAGTTCGATTTGCCCTTTTCCACTGCGGCGGCGGTATTCTCTCCCTCATCTTTTAAGGTTTTCGCCCAGTTTATGCCCTGAACTATTTTCCGAGAGGACAGGAGCAAGCCGCAGATAACCAATTCTTTGACCGCATTGGCGTTGGCTCCGGGGGTGTTGAAAACCACGATACCCTTTTCGCTGCATTTGTCGATGGGGATATTGTTGACTCCCGCACCGGCTCTCGCCACAGCCTTTAGGCTGTCGGGCAACTCCATATCGTGCATCTTGAAGCTTCTGAGAATAATTCCGTCCGGGTTTTGACAGTCGTCGGACACCTCGTATTTATCGCTCTTGAGCACGCCCAAACCCTTTTTTGAGATTTTGTTAAGTGTTCTGATTTTGTACATTATGAATTCTCCTTTTCAAACTCGGCCATAAACGCCACCAATTTCTCCACGCCTTCCACGGGCATGGCGTTATAGATGCTGGCCCTCATTCCTCCGACGGTTCTGTGGCCTTTGAGGTTTACAAAGCCTTTCGCCTTGGCCTCCGCCACAAATTTGCCGTTGAGCTCGTCGCTGTCCGTCACAAAGGGGACGTTCATTATAGAACGGTCCTTGGGGACAACGGTGCCTCTGAACATTTTTGAATTATCCAAAAAGTCATAGAGAATTTCGGCCTTTTTCACATCGGTCTCATGCATCACCGAAACGCCGCCCATTTCCTTTATCCATTCGTAAACCAAACCGCAGATATATATGCCGTAGGTTGGTGGCGTGTTGAACATGGAGCCGTTGTCCGCATGGGTTTTGTAGTTGAGCATTGTGGGAGTGATGTCCATGGCATCCCCTATGAGGTCCTCCCGAACCACAACAACCGTAACTCCTGCGGGGCCCATATTCTTTTGGGCGCCTGCGTATACCAGGCCGAATTTGTTAAAATCAACTTCCTCGGACAGTATACAGGACGACATATCCGCCACAAGGGTTCTGTCTCCGAAATCGGGCAGGGTGTTGTAGTGGGTGCCGTATATGGTGTTGTTATATGTGATATGAACATAGTCGGCGCCCTCCGTCAGCATACTCTTGTCAACCTTCGGCAAATAGGAAAAGGTCTTATCGGCGCTTGAGGCAATCTCGGCAGCGTCTATGAAACGCTTTGCCTCCGCAAGAGCCTTCTTGGACCACTGGCCCGTTGTCACATAATCCGCCTTTTTTGACTTTGAGGCCAAATTCAGGGGAACCATGGCAAACTGGGTCGATGCCCCGCCCTGCAAAAACAGCACTTTGTAGTTGTCGGGCACATTCATTATCTCTCTGAAAGTTGCCTCCGCTTTGTCTATGATGGCCTGATACTCCGGGCTCCTGTGGCTCATTTCCATAACGGACTGGCCGCTGCCGCCCATGTCAAGCATCTCTTCCTGTGCCTTTTTGAGTACCGAGACGGGCAGCATAGACGGACCCGCCGAAAAGTTGTAAACTCTGTTCATTATATCTCCTCCAACTTGTGTTATAAATTTATTTACTTAAGGATTACGGGAAAATCCCTCACACGCCAAACCGCTCCGATATCACTTTTATCACTCCGTTTTCATCATTGGAAGGGGCAATGTGTTTGGCCGTTTCCCGAAGCCGAGCGTGGCCGTTTGCCATGGCATAGCTCTCACCGCACTCGTTTATCATTTCAAGGTCATTCAGGTAGTCCCCGAAACACATACACTCGTCTTTGCTGTATCCGCAAATTTGACGAATTTTTTTCACGGCAGAGCCCTTAGAAACTCCCGCCTTCATCACGTCCACCCAGTTGGCACCCGAGACTATGACCTGGGCGTCCTTGTATTCCGGGAGCTTTTTGAAAATGTTCTCATAGGCATCTCCGTAGGTGAACATGGCGATTTTCAAGATGTTTTTCGTTGTGCAATAGTCAATCAAATCGGACACCATGTCAAGACGTTTATAGTAATTCTTAACCTCTCCGATGCCCTTCCCTGCCCATTCTACATAGGCGCAGTCCTCGCAGCAGAGGATGGGATAGACTCCGGGCATCCGCCGGGAGCGCTTTATCACATCGATTGCCGTCTCCGAGCTCATACAATCCCGAACAATTACCTTGCCGTCCATCACCACATATGCACCGTTTTCGGCTATGTACATAAAGTTCCTGCTCACCGGCTCCAACTGCTCTGTTAAAGTGAAATACTGCCTGCCGCTGGCAGGCGCAAAAACGACTCCCTGCCGGTTCAGCTTGCCAACCGTGTGCTTCAGCCCGGTCGGTAACTCCTTTCGGCTGTTGAGCAAGGTCCCGTCTAAATCGCAAGCGATGAATTTTATCATCATTTATCACCCCGATTTTTGATTTATTTTATCCTATTCGGCCTACCCAAATGCATTGTTATAATATATACCATATAATGCGATATAAAGTCAAGTGAATAACTGCTCAAAATTTCCGCAATTTCGGGGCGTTTTTTGGTCTTTAATGCCACCGAGCGGGCTCGGGAGCCGGATTCCGAGCTTCAAAATCCAAGAAACGGCGGATACGGAGGGGCTCTCCGCCTTGACAAACTCCTCGTGGGAGAGTAAAATAAACCATGGTCGGGCGATGCGGCGGTATGCGCAACACCGACAAAATACTTCCCGAAAGGATGTCCGAGGAATATGGAAAACCCTCAAGATAATAATCGGTACCCCAAAAACAGCAAAATGGAAGGGACGCCTCTGTCGATGCGAAAGCACATAGCCGTATTCGGCGCCGCCAATGCAGGCAAATCGACTCTCTTTAATAGGCTTTTGGGCCAGGAGGCGGCCATCGTGTCGGACATCGGCGGCACCACCACGGACCCGGTCACAAAGGCCATGGAGCTAATTCCCTATGGGCCCGTGGCTTTGATTGACACCGCGGGCCTTGGGGACGAGACCGAGTTGGGCAGCAAAAGGCAAGAAAGGACCATGGAGATTCTGAGCCGCACCGACTTGGTGCTGTATGTTCGGGATATAAACCAAAAAGGAGATCCGAACGAAGAAAAACCCGAATATCCCGTGCCTGCCATCGATGTGTTCACAAAATGCGACTTGGCGGCGAGTGACAGAATAGGGGCAGTGAAGGCGGCCTTTAAAGATGCGGTGTTTGTGGGAGCGGGGGATGATGAAGGCATAGACCTGCTCCGCAAAAAAATGACGGATTTCCTGAGCCGTCAGGAGCGGGACGACGAAACCCTCATAGGGGATTTGCTTCCCCGAGGCAGCAGCCTTATTTTGGTGTGTCCCATTGACAGCGAGGCACCCAAGGGCAGGCTGATTTTGCCTCAGGTGCAACTCATCCGTGACTGTTTGGACCATGGAATGAAAGCATATGTGACCACCGAATATACCTTGGCGGAGGCCTTGAGGGAGCTTCCCCGAACGGACTTGGTGGTCACGGACTCCCAAGCCTTTAAGACCGTGAACGAAATTGTTCCGAAAGAAATAAAACTCACTTCTTTTTCCATGCTGCTTGCAAGGGGAAAGGGGAATTTTGCCCTGCTCCGCCGGGGCGCAGAGGCCATAGACCGCCTCGGTGAAAATTCAAAAGTGCTTATGTTGGAAGGCTGTACTCACAACACCTCCCATGAGGACATCGGTCGGGTGAAAATTCCGAAACTCATTGAAAAATACACGGGCTGCAGGCCGAAGTTTGAATACTTCATCGGATATGACATACCGAAAACCTTCGAGGGCTATGACTTAATCATACAGTGCGGTATGTGTATGATAAACAAGCGGGAAGTGCAAACCCGTCTCGGAATGGCGGAAGAACAGGGCATCCCCGTCACCAACTATGGAATCGCCTTGGCCAAACTGAACGGAATATTGGACAGGGCCTGCGAAATATTTGAGTAAAAAATGTGCCCGAGGGTTCAAAGACCTTCGGACACATATTTATTCACGGAAAAATCTCCGACTCAGACGGCCCTCTGGACCTTGCCGGAGCGTAAGCACCTTGTGCAAACGTTAATCTTCTTAGGTGTGCCGTTGACAACAGCCTTTACGCGTCTGACATTCGGCTTCCACATTTTGTTTGCTCTGCGGTGTGAGTGAGACACCTTAATGCCGAAGCTTACGCCCTTTCCGCAAATTTCACACTTTGCCATGCATATACACCTCCTTGCGAAATCAATCATAATCAATAACTCAAGCTATTATAACAGAAAGGTTTGAATAATGCAAGTACTTTTTTTCAAAAATGTGAAATTTTTCGAAAACGGCATCGAAAAGGCGAATTTGATTTTGTAACAGGATTGTAACATTTGACTTGTTGATATTGAATCCGTTGAATGTTATAATAGGTAAAGAGGCAGATTTTGTGTTTGCGAATCTGCCCAAAACACAAAATATAGGAATAACAGGAGGATTGCAATGAAAAACTTAAAAAAATTCCCAAAAAAGATAATATGCTGCACCTTGGCGGCCCTTGTTTCCTTGGGGGGATATACGGCCGCTTTGGCCGATGAAGCGCCCGCTCCCACGGCGGAACCTACAGCTACGGCCGCACCCGAGGCCACGGCCGAGCCGACGGCCGCACCTGAGGCCACTCCGACAAATTCGGAAATGAGTCTCAGAATAAACGCCTATGTATACAAGGAGTCCGGGACAAAGAACTATCGGGTTTTGTTCAACACCGGAGCGTCTTTGCCCGAGATAACCGCCTTCAGCTTCACCGCCGTTTTTGACGGAGCGGTTGTCAAAAGCTTTGAGGCGGGGGAAATATTCGCAAACAACGGAGATGTCTCCCGCTCCATAAAGAACGATTCGGAGGTTACCTGCACCTGGGAGAACGGCACCGCACCCGTAAGCGGGGCCATCACTCTGTTTACCGTGACCGTTGAGTCCGACACACCCATCAAAAACATCAACACGGATGTCACCGCCTTTTCCGCCACCTTGCCCGACGGTTCAACCCTCACAATCAAGCCGGATTTGAATGTTTCGGAAAAGACCCAAGTAAGCGATTTGAATCAAAGCGAACAAAGCGTCTATGACGATTTGACGGAGCTCATAAAAGCTGAGGATATGAGCTTTTATAAGGAGGGTTCTTCCGACTATAACGATATAAACTCCCTCTATCTGACGCCCGTGAACAAAGCCCTTGACAGATATGACCTTCTGCCGGAGCAGAGCAGGAAAAAGATTGACGATACCCTCAAAGCAAACGGCAGCTCCATAACCGCCATAAACGCCGCTCAAAGGGCCGCCGAGGCCATGAGCGAAAGCATAGGCATTATGAAGCTTCGGGACGCATACAACGGAATTACGGAGGATAGCAGCGCCGTAAACTTTGAATACCTCAAAAGAACGGCCGATTCCGTGGATTTGCAAATCCCCACGGCTTTGAGCCGAGCAACGGCGGCGGCGCAACAGCTCACCGAGGCTGTGGCCAAAATCAATGAGGTCGGCGGATATGTTACCTCCGCCCTTGAGAAGATTGCCGAAAAGACATATGACAACTACAATACGAAGATTATGGCCTTGGATGTTCAGCTTTCCGCCGCAAACAAATTCAGCGACCATCCTCTCTACACCGAGTATCTCAAATCCATAGCCTCAATAGCGGAGGAACTGAAGAGCGACGTTAACAAGAACTACGAGGGCACCTATAAGGATTACATGATTCAGTCCATCGACACTGTTATAGAAAAAATCGAAAGTGGCAATACGGTTTTGGCCCATCTGCCCACCTTTGAACTGCCGAACACCGTCACCGTGGGTCAGAGCCTCAGGTTCACCATCAACCGTCCGAAGGAGCTTGAGTCTCAAAACGCCACCGTTGATGTTTTGGTATACAAAGACGGGGAAGTTCTTGACAGGACGGAAGACAAGGAATTTGCTGCGGGGAACAGCTCCGTGAACATTTTGGTTCCCACCAATTACAAAGAATACGGCAGCAGCGGATACATAACCGTCAGATGCTATTATAAAGTGGACGGCAATTCCTACTTCCTGGGTGAAAAGAGCGTTGCCCTGTATTATGTGCCCGAGACCAGCAACTTCGGCACAAGCGGAAGCTACGGAGGCTCATCGGGAGGCTGGAGCACCGATGACAACGACGAAAACACAGCCACCGCCCCGCCTCGGGACACGGATACGGAACCCACTCAGGCGCCTCCGTCCGATAACAATATCGAGGCGGATAATCCCTACACTGACATAGAGGGCTATGATTGGGCGACGGAGGCTATCATCGGCCTCACAAACGCAGGAATCGTAAACGGCATGGGAAACAGCGAATTCAACCCGGCAGGTTATGTAACCCGAGAGCAGTTTTGCAAAATGGTGGTTCAAATGTACGGCTTGGACTCCTCAAAATCCGAATCCTATTTTGACGATGTTGACGGGGATGCCTGGTATGCACCCTATGTGACTTCTGCGGTGGATGCGGGCTTTGTTCAAGGCCAATCCGACACCTATTTCGGAATCGGGGAGCCCATTATGCGCCAGGATATGGCCACGATCCTATACAGAGCCATCGATATGACCGGTGACACGGCAGAGCTGAATTTCACCGACAACGACAACATTGCGGAATATGCCAAAGATGCGGTGGCGGAGCTTGTGGGCTTGGGAATTATGAACGGCTATGAAGACGGCAGTTTCAAACCCCGGGGCAATGCAACCCGAGCCGAGGCCGCCAAGGTAATTTGGGGAATATACAACATATCCGCCCCGCCCGCTCCGCAACCCCCGGAGGAAACTGCGGAACCGGAAGTAACTCCGGAACCCGAGGAAACTCCCGAGCCTGAAGAGACCCCCGTGCCGGGCAATGTGTATTGATAAAAAGCCGCCCCCAAAGGGCGGCAATTTTTTGACAAGGAGATTTAAGATGCAATATACCTGTCATTATGTGTCCCCCTTGGGCAATATTCTGCTTGCGGCGGATGATATCGGACTTACCGGTCTGTGGTTTGAAGGTCAGAAATATTTCGCCCTCCGTCTTGCCGGGGAGCATACGGAAAAGGAAATCCCGGTTTTGGTCCGGACAAAGTGCTGGCTGGATATCTATTTTTCGGGAAAAGAGCCGAATTTTTCGGTTCCGCTCCATTTCATCGGAACCGATTTCCAAAAGGAAGTTTGGGAAATTCTCCGCTCGATTCCCTACGGAAGCACAATGACTTACGGGCAGATTGCGAAAATCCTCGCCCGAAAACGAAATTTGCCCCATATGTCCCCGCAAGCGGTGGGCGGCGCGGTTGCGCACAACGGGATATCCGTCATTGTGCCATGCCATCGGGTTGTGGGCGCCAAAGGCAATATGACGGGATATGCCGGAGGCATTGAGCGAAAAATTGCACTCCTAAAATCGGAGGGCTCTATCAAAGAAGAATAACCCGCCCGCCCCGAGGTGAATCGGCGTGACAATCGCCGATTGAAGGGGCGGGTGCAATACCTCACTTACTCTTTTATCGTAAAAAATTTTCCAAAAGGCCTTGCAATTTCGGAAAAATGTGATATAATATCCTGTGTTGCAAAATCGGTGAAAGATTTTGCGGGAATTTAACGGTATCTTATGACTTTGGAGTTGTATCGAAGTGGTCATAACGAGCACGATTGGAAATCGTGTTGTCCGTAAAACCGGGCACGTGGGTTCAAATCCCACCAACTCCGCCAAATTGCCTGCAACCTGCGTAAATACGCGGGTTGTTTTTTTATCCCTAAATTTCTCCTGATTCATCCGATCCGTTTTCCCGTTAAATTGTATATCCCATGTATTGCATCATACTCATTAAACCTATAATATCCGTTGAAGTTAATTTCCCATATTTTTTACCCGTAAAGGCATTTTTATCAAGCCTCAATAATTTGCTGCACTGCACAATGGTCGGTTTCAAAAGGGGCCTGCCTCATAGAAGTATCAATAAAACCCGCAGCTTGCTTGGGGGCAGGTTGCGGGTTTTATGGTGGACCTTCAGGGACTCGAACCCCGGACCAACCGGTTATGAGCCGGTTGCTCTAACCAACTGAGCTAAAGGTCCTCGGATTGATCAAATTCCCAATGTCATTTGACAGCTATAACATTATAGTACACTATAGGGAGTTTGTCAAGCATTAATTTTAAAATTCCGGAGGGAATTTCCCTCCGGAGATTTTGAGTTCAATCAAAGAGTCCCATCCTTTCCAAAACAACGCAAATCCTTGCCATGTCCTCCGTTATGTTCAAGTCCCCGTTTTCGTCCCCTCGCAGGGCGCCTTTTTTGAGGGCTTTTCTCAGGGCGTCCTTTGCATAGTTCGGCGCCTCGTCCTCTGTTTTGAAAATCCGAAATTTTTCCAAAACCGAGGCAAAGGATTTCAAGGTTTCCGTTATCGTGTTTATCATACCCGCCATGGCCACCGTTTCTTTGCCTACCCGGTTGATAATATCGTTTTGTCTGTCGTTTTCCTTGGCCAATTCTTTGAGCCTTGAATCGACCTCTTCATATTTCGTCATATCCAAATCCTCCTCGCTTTCAATTCGGCCGTAGTCGGGCCTTATAAACTCGGCTCCCGGAACATTGCGGATATAATATCCCTTTTGACATACGGCTCCTCCGTTGGGGATGATTTTTTCGCCTGCCGAGGTGTTGCCCTCAACGGTTGTGAACCTGTTTCCCGAAACCTCCGTCACAATTCCCGTATGGGTGAATTTGCCCCCCTGTTTGAATATCACAATATCCCCTTTTTGGGGAGTGTGGCGGAGCTCAAACAGCTCCGCTATAATCGGGCAATAGACATAGGGATAGTGCCTCAGCAGTATTTCCGCCGCCTTCCTGCCGAAAGTCTTTTCGAAGCACCAGGTCACAAAGCAGGCACACCAGGGCTGACCTTGCCATTCCGGTTTGATGTCCCGCCAGTATTTTGTATAGTTCCCCTCTCCCGCATTTGCGGTTTTGTCATCCAGGTTTTGGGCGCTCCTTTTTTCAAGATAGCCCACTTCGGCAGTTGCCGTCTCAATCAACCTGCCCTCCAAACTCATAATTATGCCTCCCCCTTTAAAAATTTCACTCCTTAAGCTCCGGCAGGCCCGCAACGCTTGTGAGGAGGGAAAGTATCCCCGCAAGGGCGGATGCGGATGCCGCAACAATCCAGTTCACATCCCCCAAAACCGCCGCCGTGCCGATGGTTGCGACAGCCGTTT
Organism: uncultured Oscillospiraceae bacterium; assembly: GCA_964617455.1. Taxonomy (GTDB): domain Bacteria; phylum Bacillota; class Clostridia; order Monoglobales; family Monoglobaceae; genus Monoglobus. The sequence goes on from CAZTYF010000003.1 coordinate 100,815, forward strand.
GGGCAACGGTTTTCAAAGCTCTGATTCCCGCTGCCTTAAGCCACTTTTTTATATCCATACAAAAATCTCCTTTCCGTTATTTCGGGCCCCCGCCTTCTAAACACCCGTTTTGGGGAGCCACGTCTTTTTTCGGTTTCACAGTCCGAATCGGCTCAGCAGAAACCCAATCAGGGCGCCGAGCACCGTTGATATTGTGAGCCACACCGCCTTGCGCCACATATCCCCGTCTCGGCTTTCCAGCTTCTCAAGGCGCAGGCCCTGCTTTTCTTGCATCTTCATCATATTTTCCATATTGACGGCCAGCTTTTCCACCGAGGCGGTCAGGTCCCTGACATTTTTCAGCTCCTCTTCCAAGAGGTTCAGCCGCCTGCCCAGGCGCTTATCCTCCGCCGTGAGCCGTCTTTCGAACTCCTCATGTTCCGCTCTTGTTATCGAATCCATTTTATTGCTTCAAACCGTCGATTTCCCGTTTCAGTTCATTAATGGCTGCCACTATGCCCGTTTTGTCGGCGGTTTCCAAATTACCCAAGGAGCCTATGTCGCATAGGTATGCCTCCGGCTCCCCGTCTTTGCCCTCTTCGGAATATTTGGCTATATCCCGACTGTTCCATTTGAGAGTCATAACCCCGCCGCTCTTTTCGCATTTGAGGTTCAGACCGTTTAAATCCCTTCTCAAATCATCATCTATCCGCTTCCACTTTTGCCATACACAGCCTCCGTCGTTTTTGTCACCGTACCGCACAAGGATGCCGTCAAAGGCGCTGTCGTCGTCTCCGAATGCAATCTGGCGGACACTTCCCTCTCCGCTGTTTGACACGAGGATGGTGTAAATTTGCATATTTGCGGTTTCGGTGTCGGGTTTGGTGTATTCCGCGGTGTATTCCCCGGCAATGTGATAAATACCTCCGCCGATTAAGCTGTCAACGCCCGCTCCGTCGACGGCGCCTCTGTCGGCCTTGCCTTCCGCCTCCGAAAGCTTGGCGATTTTGCCTTCCAAAGCGGTGTCCGCCTCTTGCCGAGCTTGTATCTCCCCGTCGATTCTGCTTCCTAGGGCGGTGTCCGTCTCCTCCCGTGTTCGGGCCTCACCGTCGATTCTGCCTCCCAAGGCATTGTCTCCGCTCTCTCGGCTTTGGGTCTCGTCCCGCACGCTTTTTTCGAGCTTTTGAATTTCGTCCTCCATACCGCTGTCCATTTCGTCCAGTTTGTCCCTTACGGTTTTTTCCTCGTCATAGTCCACATCCCTCGCATTGTGGCGGTTGGAGAGCCCTTTGAAGTGGGCTTCGAATAATTCCCTCAAATCCTTCACAAGGGTGTCGCAATACTTGATAAACCATCCGCTTTTGCCGTCGGATGCATATTCATGTCGTTTGGAATCGTACCAAAGTGCCATACCAAAACTCCTTTCTTGATAATACCTTTTCGCAATATCCGTATATATTATAACATTCAAAGTGTGCCGCGGAGTGCCTGATTTCTGTTGACAACGGAAATTTATAGTGATAGAATAGAGACAACAAATCAAAAGGAGACTCCCATATGATTAAATACAAATCAAATCTCTATATCTATCTGCTCATTTGCGGAATTCTGTATGTGGCCTACAGCACCCTCAAGGGAGGCCTTGAGGCCAAATATATACAAGGCTGGGTGAGGGGCATATACTTTTTTCTGTCCCTCATTGTGATGGTTGTGGCCTATATGAAACTTGCGAGAAAGAGTGACGCCTATATCAAAGAGCATCACCCGGACCTGTATGACCGCTACTACAACGTGTTGATAACGGGCACAAAACAGCCCAAACGTCCGGTATATATTGGCCTTCAAAGTATGTTCAACACCGACTATATGGGTGATCCCAACCTTAAGACGATTCGCAAAGAGGCGAAACTCTATGCGGCATCGCTGGCGATTGTGTTTATCCTGACCCTGATAAATGTCATCGCTTAAATATCTCCGCGGCCGAGGCGGGATTTTGCCCGACTCGGTTTTGAAAGGGAGTTGACGGTATGAAAATCGGAGGCCTGAACCTGGGCGGCAATGTGTTCCTTGCACCTATGGCGGGAGTTGCCGACGGGGCATTTCGGCGGACGGCAAAGCCTTTCGGCCCGGCCCTAATGTACACCGAGATGGTATCCGCCAAGGGCCTGTTATACGGGAGCGAAAAAACCGAAGAGCTCCTTCGAGTCTTTGAGGAAGAGCGGCCCATAGGGGCTCAAATCTTCGGCCATGAGCCGGAGGTTATGGCAGAGGCCGCCCGAACCGCCGAGGAATTCGGCGCAGACTTGATTGACATAAATATGGGCTGTCCCATGCCGAAAATCACCAAAAACGGTGACGGCTGTGCCTTGATGAAAGACCCCCTTTTGGCGGGGGAGATTATAAAGACCGTGAAAAATGCCGTAACCCGACCGGTTACGGCTAAGTTTCGCGGCGGCATTGACCAAGACCATATAAACGCCCCGGAATTTGCCAAAATCATGGAAGAAAGCGGAGCCGATGCCGTCACAATCCACGGCAGAACGGGGGCCATGCTCTATTCCGGCCGGGCGGATCTTGAGATAATAAAACAGGTCAAGGAGGCCGTGAATATTCCCGTCATAGGCAACGGAGACATCACCGACGGGGAATCCGCCCAGCGGATGCTGAGTATGACAGGCTGCGACGGGGTTATGGTCGGGCGAGCGGCCCGAGGCAATCCCTGGATTTTCACCCAAATAAACAGCTATCTGACGGAGGGCAAAATCCTTCCGCCTCCGAGTCTTGAGGAGAGAAAAAAGACAGCCGCCCGCCACTTTGAGCTTTTGGTGGAATTGAAAGGGGAAAGACGGGGCACTTTGGAGGGACGCAAACAGATGGCTTGGTATTTCAAAGGCCGCCCCCAAGGTGCCGTCCTGAGAGAAAAACTGAACAAATGCGAAACCCCGGAGGAGATATTGAGAATCATCCGTTGAAGACCCGATGAAAATCCCGACCCGGCGGAGATATTGCAAGAGACCGTGCGAGGTATTATTTTGGAGGTGAACGCCCGATGGAATCCGGACTTTACGAACAGGTCATAAATCACCGAATCGAAGAATATCTGAAAAACCCGAACAGGCAGATTCCGATTTCCGAGGATATCGACTCGGCGGAGGCGCCTATGGTGCTGTCCCGCTATGTGGCATCCCTGATTGAAAAGCGGCTGGCGGATTTGGGCGAAGGGGGAGGCAGGGACAAACTCGACAATCAAATCCGCCTTGTGAACGGCTTGATTGATTTGCTGTCCCGAGAGGATGACGGTATGGAGGTGAGCGATGAGGGAAAGCTGCTCACCGCCCTTATTGACGGTAGGAACACCGCCTATGCCCTAAATCCCAATTCGAAAGTTGTGCGGCCCGAAACCTCCGTCGCCCACAGTTCCCTGTTTACGGGAGCGGCTTTTGAACCGGGTATGTATACGGAACTCAAAAAGGAGATACTGTCCTCGGACAGAATCGATATGTTGGTGTCTTTCATAAAGTGGAGCGGGCTCAGGCTCATTATGGATGAGCTTAGGGAGTTCACCCAAAAGGGAGGCAGATTGCGGATTATCACCACCTCCTATATGGGGGCTACGGATATAAAGGCGGTGGAGGAGCTCAGAAAGCTGCCCAATACGGAAATCAAAGTATCCTATGACACAAAGCGGACACGGCTCCACGCCAAGACCTATGTGTTCTATCGGGACACGGGTTTTACCACCGCCTATGTGGGCTCGTCCAATCTGTCCGGGGCGGCGATTTCCGGAGGCCTTGAATGGAACGTCAAGGTGACCGCCAAGGATTTGCCCGATGTTATTCAAAAGATAAGCGGAACCTTTGAGAGCTATTTGAATTCCGACGAGTTTGAAACCTACGACGAATCCGAAAAGCCCCGCCTGGAGCATTCCCTGAACGCCGAAAAGCATTTGGGAGAGGGGGAGGAAGAGCGGTATTTTTTCGATATTGTCCCCTATTCCTATCAGAAGCAGATTTTGGACAAATTGGAGGCGGAGCGGCAGGTCAGAGGGAATTACCGAAACCTTGTGGTTGCGGCAACCGGAACCGGGAAAACGGTGATTTCCGCCTTTGATTACAAAAACTTCCGCGCAAAACATCCGAACCGCAGGAACACCCTTCTGTTTGTGGCCCATCGGGAGGAAATCCTGAAACAAAGCCTTGATACTTTCAGAGGTATCCTCAAAGATGCAAACTTCGGAGGTCTGCTGGTGGGGAAGCATACCTCGGACGATATATCCCACCTGTTTATATCGATACAGTCTTTCAACAGCCAAAAACTCTATGAAAAAACCGATGCAGACTTTTATGATTTTATCATAGTGGATGAATTCCACCATGCGGCGGCCCCTTCATACAAAACATTGCTCAATTTCTACAAGCCCAAAATCCTTTTGGGCTTGACGGCCACCCCCGAGCGGATGGACGGGGAGAATATACTGGAATACTTCAACAACCGCATTGCGGCGGAAATTCGCCTTCCGGAGGCCATTGACAGAAAACTGCTGTGTCCCTTTCACTACTTCGGCATTACGGACTCGGTTGACCTGAGCAGGGTGAAGTGGTCCCGGGGCGGATATGACCGGGGCGAGCTTTCCGATGTCTATACAATAGAGAGCTACGGCGCCAGCGTTCGGGCGGAGCTTGTGGCAAGGTCGGTTGAAAAATATGTCACCGACATCGATGCCGTGAGAGGATTGGGCTTTTGCGTGTCAATCGAGCACGCCCGATTTATGGCGGAGCGGTTTAACAGTTGGGGCATACCCTCCATTCACCTGACCGGAGAATCGGATTCCGAAGAGCGCAGCACCGCCAAATCCCGATTGGTGGCCGGGGAAATTAAATTCATATTCGTGGTGGACATCTATAACGAAGGCGTCGATATTCCCGAAATCAATACGGTGCTCTTTCTGAGGCCCACGGAGAGTCTGACGGTGTTTTTGCAACAGTTGGGTCGGGGTTTGAGACTTTCGGAAGGCAAGGAATGCCTGACGGTTTTGGACTTTATCGGGCAGGCCAACAACAAATACAACTTTGAAGAGAAGTTTTCGGCCCTGCTCTCCAACACCGGAAAGAGCGTTGAGCGGGAAATCAAAGAGGGATTCGTGTCGGTTCCCACCGGATGCTTTATACAGCTCGAAAAAGTGGCCAAGGAGTATGTGCTGAAAAACATCAAAAGCGCCTTTAACCGTCGGTCAGGCTTGATTTCAAGGATTGCAACCTTCACCGAGGACAGCGGCCTTGAACTCAACTTGGAAAATTTCGTGTCATATTATCATCTCGATGTGCGCACCATATACAAATCCAACTCTTTTTCAAGGCTTTGCGCCGAGGCGGGAGTGATTGAGGATTTTGACGAGGATTTGGAAAAGACAATGACCGGGGCCTTTTCCCGCATTTGCGCCATTGATTCGAGGCGGTGGATAAAATTCCTTTTGGAAGTGCTTCGGGAGGGGAACAGAACGGATTTTTCAGACAATGAAATCAGAATGCTCAAAATGTTCAACTACACCGTGTGGAACAAAACCGACCGGGAAATGGGCTTCGGCTCCCCCATAGACGGCATAAGGGAAATCCGAAAGACGAAGGTGATGCTGAGTGAGCTAATTGAGCTCCTTGAGTTCAACTACGGCCGAATTGATTTCATCGATGCCCAAGCGGACCTTGACTATGAATGCCCCATGGATTTGTATTGCACATATTCAAAGGCACAGCTGTTGCTGGCCCTGGATCTTGAAAATCCCTCTGCCATGCGTGAGGGAGTCAAATATATCGAGGAGAAAAAGACGGATGTTTTTCTGGTGACCCTCAACAAGTCGGACAAGGACTATTCCCCCAGCACCATGTATAAGGACTATTCCATAAGCGACACACTGTTCCATTGGCAGAGCCAAAGCACCACCGGGGAAGATTCCCCCACCGGCAGACGGTACAGAAACCACAGAGAAACCGGGAACAAGATTATGCTCTTTGTCAGAGAGAAAAACAGGGATTCCTTCGGCCTTACGTCCGGGTACACCTTTTTGGGTCTTGCGGATTTCGTAAGCTCAAAGGGAAGTGCGCCCATGAACATCGTTTGGAAATTGCACAGGCCGATTCCCGCGAAATATTTGAGAAAGACAAACCAATTGATAGGCTGAGGTATTAATATAAGATTGGTGGGATAAATAAAATGCAAGGACGGAACCAAACCAACATCCGAACAATCGAAGTCGCCGCTGCCATCATCGAAAACGATGAGGGGCGGGTTTTGATATGCCGCAGGGCCCTCGATTCCCCCATGGGAGGACTTTGGGAGTTTCCGGGAGGCAAGCGGGAGGCGGGCGAGACCTTTGAGCGGTGCCTCATTCGGGAGTGCCGTGAGGAATTGGGTGTCGAAATCAAAATAAAGAGGGAATTTGCCAAAACGGAGTATGAAACGGATACGGGCCTCATAAAATTCGTATTCTATGAGGCGGAGATTGCATCGGGAGAGCTTCACAAAAATGTCCACAAAAGCATAAAGTGGGTCCTCCTGCGGGAGACATCGGACTACTCCTTTTGCCCTGCGGACCGGGAAATCCTGAAAAAGCTTCGGGCTCGGTCGTCCTAAAACGGAGTTAATTTTAAGTGAAAATCAAAACATCCCCCGGCCTTAAGCCGAGGGATGTGTGTTTTCGGGATTATTTTATAATCTCGGTAACAACGCCGGAGCCTACGGTTCTGCCGCCTTCGCGGATGGCGAAGCGGAGTCCGTTCTCGATGGCGATGGATGTGGTCAGTTCCACGGTCATGGTAACATTGTCACCGGGCATACACATTTCCGTGCCTTCCGGCAGGTATACAACACCGGTAACATCCGTCGTTCTGAAATAGAACTGGGGTCTGTAGTTGGTGAAGAAAGGTGTGTGGCGGCCGCCCTCGTCCTTGGTCAGAACATAAACCTCACCCTTGAACTTGGTGTGGGGGGTGATGGAGCCGGGCTTTGCCAAAACCTGTCCTCTTTCGATTTCCGTGCGGGCAACACCTCTGAGCAGTGCGCCTACATTCTCGCCGGCTTCGGCGTAGTCAAGAATCTTTCTGAACATCTCAAGACTCGTAACAACAACCTTGCGAATCTCGTCGGTGAGACCAACGATTTCAACCTCGTCGCCGGACTTGATGGTTCCTCTCTCAACACGGCCCGTAGCAACGGTACCGCGGCCCGTAATGGAGAATATGTCCTCGATGGGCATAAGGAAAGGCAAATCGCTCTGTCTGTCCGGAGTGGGGATGTAGGTATCAACGGCATCCATAAGCTCATGGATGCAATCATACTGCGGGTCGTTGGGGTCTGTGGATGTGCAGTTGAGAACATCCAAAGCCGAACCCTTTATGATGGGAATATCATCGCCCGGGAATTCATACTCCGTGAGCAGCTCTCTGATTTCCATCTCAACCAGTTCAAGGAGTTCGTCGTCGTCAACCTGGTCAACTTTGTTCAGGAAAACGATGATGTAGGGAACGCCAACCTGACGGGAAAGGAGAATGTGTTCACGAGTCTGGGGCATGGGGCCGTCGGCGGCGGATACAACCAGAATCGCACCGTCCATCTGAGCGGCGCCCGTGATCATGTTCTTTACGTAGTCGGCATGTCCGGGGCAGTCAACGTGGGCGTAGTGGCGGTTTTCCGTCTCATACTCAACGTGAGCCGTGGAGATTGTGATACCTCTTTCTCTCTCTTCGGGAGCCTTGTCGATCTCGTCATATGCCTCATATTTGGCCTTGCCTTCCATAGCCAAAACCTTAGTGATGGCGGCTGTGAGAGTGGTCTTACCGTGGTCAACATGGCCTATGGTGCCTATGTTGACATGGGGTTTGGTTCTTTCGTATTTTTGCTTTGCCATTTTTCAATGACCTCCTTATTTTATTTTATTATTTTTAATCAATTTTTTTATGGGACCGTGAAACCGATTTCATTTTACTATTAAATTTGAAAAAATTCAAGTCTTTTTTATGAAAATTTTTAAAATCTTCCCATAAAAATGTTCATCTTTCGCTCATATTCCTCTCGGTTTATCAGCCGCGAGCCCGCTCTTTGATAATCTTTTCGGAGAGACTCTTGGGCAATTCCTCGAAGTGGCTGGGCTCCATGGAATACTGGCCTCGGCCCTGAGTCTTGGAGCGCAAATCCGTGGCATATCCGAACATCTCGGACAGGGGCACATTTACGGTAATTTCCTGAGCTCCCGCTCCGGTTTCCATACCCTGAATCTGGCCTCTGCGGCCGTTAAGGTCGCCCATAACGTCGCCCATATAATCCTCGGGAACGGTGACAACCACCTTCATAATGGGCTCCAAAATAACCGGGTCGGCCTTTGCGGCCCCTTCTTTGAATGCCATGGATGCGGCAATCTTGAACGCCAATTCCGATGAGTCAACCTCGTGGAACGAGCCGTCCACCAATGTGCACTTCACATCCACAACGGGATATCCCGCCAGAATGCCCGATTCCATGGCACCTTGGATGCCTGCGTCCACGGCGGGAATGTATTCCTTGGGAATGGCTCCGCCCACTATCTTGTTCTCGAAAATATATCCCTCGCCGGGTTTTAAGGGCTCTATATCCATAACAACATGGGCATATTGACCCTTGCCTCCCGTCTGGCGGGCGTATTTCTTGTCCACATGGACGGCTTTCCGAATGGTCTCTCTGTAAGATACCTGCGGATTGCCCACATTGGCCTCAACCCTGAACTCACGGAGCAGTCTGTCGACAATAATCTCCAGGTGGAGCTCACCCATACCGGCAATGATGGTCTGGCCCGTCTCATCGTCCGTGTAGGTTTTGAAGGTAGGGTCCTCTTCCGCCAGTTTGGCCAAAGCGATGGCCATTTTTTCCTGGCCGGCCTTGGTTTTGGGCTCTATGGCAACTCGAATAACCGGTTCGGGGAACTCCATGGATTCAAGAACAACGGGATGCTCTTCATCGCAGAGGGTGTCGCCGGTGGTGGTGTTTTTGAGGCCCACCGCAGCAGCTATGTCCCCGGAGTATACCATATCGATATCCTCTCTGTGGTTGGAATGCATAAGCAGAATTCTGCCCACTCTCTCTTTGTTTCCCTTCACGGAATTATACACATAGGAACCGCTCTTTAAGGTCCCGGAATATACCCTGAAGAAACAGAGCTTGCCCACAAAGGGGTCCGTCATAATCTTGAAGGCCAAAGCCGAAAAAGGTTCATCATCCGAGGCACGGCGAACCGTTTCCTCCTCGGAACCCGGGATTTTGCCCGCAATGGGCGGTATGTCAAGAGGTGACGGCAAAAAGTCGATAACCGCATTTAGCATATTCTGCACGCCCTTGTTTCTGTAGGATGAGCCGCACAGAACCGGTACCATTTCGTTGGCTATGGTGGCTTTTCGGATGGCTCCTTTGATTTCCTCTTCGGTAAGGTCGCCGCCTTCCAAGTACTTGTCCATAAGCTTTTCGTCCGTCTCGGCTACGGATTCCAGGAGAGCCTCTCTGTATTCCGCAGCCTTTTCCTTCATATCCTCGGGAATTTCTTCGACTTTTTCGACCAGTCCCAATTCGTCATAGTATACATAGGCTTTCATTTGGATCAAATCCACCAAGCCTTTGAAATCTTCCTCCGCACCTATGGGAAGCTGGATGGGGACCGCATTGCATTTGAGTCTGTCCTTCATCATGTCGATAACGTTATAGAAATCGGCTCCCATGATGTCCATTTTGTTTACATACACCATACGGGGAACTTTATACTTGTCCGCCTGGCGCCAAACCGTCTCGGACTGGGGCTCTACACCGCCCTTGGCACAGAGAACCGTCACGCTGCCGTCAAGGACTCTGAGGGAGCGTTCCACTTCAACGGTGAAATCCACATGTCCCGGAGTGTCGATGATGTTGATTCTGTGGCCCTCCCACTCTGCGGTGGTCGCGGCGGAAGTGATGGTGATGCCCCGTTCCTGCTCCTGTTCCATCCAGTCCATTGTGGCTGCGCCCTCATGTACCTCGCCCATTTTATGAACACGGCCGGTATAGAACAGAATGCGTTCCGTGGTGGTTGTTTTGCCGGCATCAATATGAGCCATGATGCCTATATTCCTTGTTTTCTCCAATGAAAACGCTCTACCCATATAAAACTCCTTCCAAGTATCGTCCTCGGCATTTGACAAACAGCAACTCCTCCCCTTGGGGTCTGAGGTACACCGGGGCGAAACCCCAAAGGATCGCAAAACTCTTGCCGGGATTACCAGCGGAAACTTGCGAAGGCCTTGTTTGCCTCTGCCATTCTGTGAGTGTCTTCTTTTCTTTTGTATGCGCCGCCTGTGCTGTTGGTGGCATCCATAAGCTCATTGGCGAGCCTCTCTGCCATTGTTCTTTCGCCGCGCTGTCTCGCAAACTGTGTTATCCACCTGAGTCCCAAAGTACGGCGTCTCTCGGGTCTTACCTCGATAGGCACCTGATAGTTGGCACCGCCGATACGGCGGGCTTTTACCTCTAAGACCGGCATAACATTGTTCATGGCGTCGTCAAAGACATCAACGGGATTTTTACCCGTTCTCTCTTTTATGATATCGAAAGCATCATAGACGATTCTCTGAGCGACGCCTTTCTTTCCGTCGAGCATGATGTTGTTGATGAGTCTCGTTACAAGCTTGCTGTTGTATACCGGGTCCGGCAAAACATCCCGACGGACAACATGACCTCTTCTTGGCACTTTCTTCCCCTCCTTACTTTACTTGCGGCTTATCACCGCTAAGGTACTCAATGTCATTTAATACACTGTCGTGCGCACAAACCATATATAGAAAAAATATCTACAAACATATGCACACATTTGAAATTTTGCACGGCCGGGACTTACTTGGGTCTCTTTGTGCCGTACTTGGATCTGCCCTGTCTGCGAGTGTCAACACCCGAAGTATCGAGAGTACCGCGGATGATATGATAACGCACACCGGGGAGGTCTTTGATACGTCCGCCGCGAATCATAACAACGCTGTGCTCTTGCAGGTTGTGACCGATTCCGGGGATGTAGGCAGAAACCTCAATACCGTTCGTAAGACGGACACGAGCAACTTTACGCAAAGCGGAATTGGGCTTCTTGGGCGTCATGGTTCTGACCGAAGTGCAAACGCCTCTCTTTTGGGGAGAAGATTGGTCGGTCGTGCGCTTTTTAATGGTATTCATACCTTTTTGAAGCGCAGGAGCCGTGGATTTTTTCTCCACCGTGGATCTGCCCGTTCTTACCAATTGGTTAAATGTCGGCATATGTTCACCTCCATACAAATAGATTCAGACCGCATTTTGGGCGCACTATCCCCCAAAGCAGCCATACCATTATATCACAATTTTAAGCTTTGTCAAGGTTTTTTTTTTAATATACCGAGCCGCGGCTGTGTAGGTTTACAATTGATGTGTTACATTCCGACAGATTTAGTCAGGAGTTAGACTCCCAACTAAATCTGCCGGCTAAAAAAGAATATACGGAAACTCCGTTTTGTGTTATAATGTATGTGCAAAAAAATAAAACAAAGGAGAATCCGTATATGGACAGTATAACACAAACCATGCGCTATAGGCAAGCGGCAATTGAATATTCTTTTAAACTATAAATTGCAATATAAAATGTCACCAAAGAATGCATGGTAAATTTAGTAAATTTGTCAGTTCCTTGGATGATAACCAGTCGTATTTTTTCCTTGGATAGTTGTTCATCCAGTCTTGGATATACTTAATGAATTTTTTGGTATATTTTGAAATATCTTCACCTTTTTTTATGAAGCGTCTTATCAGTTTATTGGCACACTCGTTTGTGCCTCGTTCCCAGGCACTGTACGGATGCGCATAGTACACCGCCACTCTTTTTCCGTTTGTTACAGCTGATTGTTCCATTCCCTGAAAATCAAGGTTTTCGCTTCCGTTGTCGCAGGTTATTGTCTTAAATATCTCCCTAAAGTTTTTTGAACCCATTCTACATTCAATCTTGTCTAATTCAGATATTATACATTCCTGTTTATTCTCGCTTATTTTCCGTATAATTTCAAATTTTGTCGAACTTTCTGTCAGAACCATCAACACACATTGTGTTATTATAGTCATGCTTCTTCTGTGCTACGTCGGCACTGTATTCAACCCTAACGGTTAAATCGGAGTTTAGCAATTCGACCCTTCCCAACGCAATTTCGCATTGAATTGTACGCTTGCTGCGTCCCCCAAGGAGTTCACCTATCTCCCCCGGCTTAATTCCGGCTTTCAACAATGCCTCAATTTTTTGTCTGTCTTCGTATTTTAGGTGTTGACCTTTTTTGTTTTTTGTTGTACAATCTAACTGACTCATAGCAATTCTCCTTTGGTTATTTTTTTCCACTAATATTATACCACGAGTTTTGCTTTGAGTCTTTATTTTGTGTCAATTTATTTTACTACGTACCTTTTTATTTTGCATATTTCTTTCACGTTACCACTCCTTTCCATACTATATATAGCTCAAAAAGAGCGAAATATCAAGTGCCGTTGTAACCGTATGTGCGGGCGCCGGGCAAAATTCCCCGTAAAGCCCTTTGCGAATTATCCGCCTCCGAGCGACTTTTTCGTTGGATACGAGAAAAATATAAACAACCGATTGCATTTGATTAGGTTTTACGATATAATAGATGTGAGAAATCTTGTGGGAGAAATGTATTATGGCGGATACCTTGGCACAGTTCCGAACGGACGAAGCGTCGAGAGTAAAAGTACTTGAGATTTGCGAAGGGCTTGGCATCGATTTGCAAACATATCTCCGTATCCTTGTACAACTTACGTCAAAGATTGCGTGAAAATAATCGAGCATTTGGAGGAGGAAAATCCTTTAAACCATCCGAGGGAAGGATTGTATTTTCATAAATTCAAACGGTTTTTATGAATATGTATCCCCATATGAAGGAAGCGGGAAAGTGTACATTAAGTTGAACTTGCAAATTCGATTCAAATAGCTATTTAACATATTGAGGTATGCCGTGAACTTTATTACTCTGCATAAGGAGGAAAAAAACATGAAATTCATACCGGGTTTTCGCAGCGGCAAAGTATGGAAGATGATAATTGCCATCCTTTACTATTTATTCTGTTTTTTGGCTTATCCCATATTCGGTATATTCGGAGTTTTGCTGTTGCTGTCAATACCGTTTGCATTCTTCGGTATTATCGGGGCGATACGAAGGCGGTCTTTGGGCCATCTGCTCATGGGCTTGGGAGCGGCATTACTGCTTGTTGTTTCATCGACGCAGTTGCCCGCACCCGAAACACCTCCGATTGTAAACACACTGTTTAATCCGGAGCCGACCGCAACTCCTGCGCCCACTCCAAGCCCGACCCCAAAACCCACACCGACACCGGCGCCCGAATTGGAGGCACACTTCATAGATGTGGGGCAGGCGGACTCCGCTCTGCTCATATCGGACGGACACAATATGCTGATAGACGGTGGCAATGAGGACGATGGTGGTTTAATTTATACCTATCTAAATAAGCATCATATCAATCGACTCGATTATGTAATAGGCACTCATGCTCATGAGGACCACATGGGCGGATTATCGGGAGCTTTGAAAAAAGTCAAGGTAGGGGTTGTGTATGCGCCCGAGACGGAGACCGATGAGGAGTTCTATCAAACATTCAAGAATAAAATCGATTCTATGGGTCTTGAGATTAAACACCCAAACTCCGGGACTACATTTCGGCTTGGCACCTGCAGTGTCCGCCTGTTTTGCCCTACAACCGAAGACGAGGATGAATTGAATAACACATCCATCGTGACCAAAGTCATATGCGGTGATACGGTGTTCTTATTTGCGGGTGATGCCGAAAAAACAGAAGAGGACGACATAATAGAGCAAGGATTCGATTTGTCTGCGGATGTATTGAAGGTTGGCAATCACGGCTCGGACAAAGCAACAACCGAAGTGTTTTTAAATGAGGTTGCGCCGGATTATGCGATTATCTCTGTGGGCAAAGACAATCCATACGGTCATCCCAACGAGCCGACTATGGAGAGGCTCCGTGACGCCGATGTTCAAGTTTATCGCACCGATATGCAGGGAGATATTATTGTAGAGAGCGACGGCGAAGATATAACCGTGTCGACCGCCAAAAATGAGGACATCGAAACCAATCCGACAGCAGAGGTAACGAAAGAAGAGAAGCCCGAGGAGAAACAAGAACCCGAGGAGAAACAAGAACCTGTGGACGACAAGACAGTCAAAAGTGTCAAGTACGCCCGGGTGGGTAGTTTCGGATATGTTGATGTCCACTCCGAACCGAACTGGACCTCTGATGTGGCATTTACCGTCCCATTTGATAATGCCGTCGGTTATATTGCGGATGCGGGTTCGGGATTTGTCCGGGTAGAGTACAGCGGTTCCTATGGGTATGTCGAGAGCTCATACCTGAGTGACAACCCGCCCCCGCGTAATGTGTCAAAAGTGCTCTATGTTTCGGATACGGCTCCGATATGTGCTGCTCCCGCTCAAAACGCCACGGTCCTTTCGTATGCTCCCGCCTGGGATGCCATAGGGTACATAGAAGATCGCGGTGCATTCTACAGAATAGAGCATAACGGGACATATGGTTATGTGTCGACATCCGTTATCACCGACAGCAAGCCGGCACCAGTAGGGATGTCGAGCGGCGGAGTCTCCGGTGGCGATGCTTCAAGCGGAGGTGGTTCAAGCTACGGATTTCGGGACAGCAGCCGGGACACGGTATACTACACCGCAACCGGCCGAAAGTACCACAGCAGAAAAGGTTGCCGTACTCTTTGGAGAAGTAAAAATATCTACTCGACCACAAGAGAAAAGGCCAAGAATATGGGTCTTGAGCCTTGCGAAGTATGTAACTGATAGTAGGCCTTCTCGGTATTCGAGAGGGCCCTTTATCTCAATATTTCTGTAACCATTAAAATTTTTTAAATTTTTTATGTCAAAAGGCTTGATTTTTAAGATTGATTGTGGTATTATACAGAGTGCATAGTAAGATGTTTAAGTGGATTTGTATGCACTTTTACGCTATATATAGTTAAATTTTGGTGTAAAAACACAAGATGTTGTGGTTTAATAGGGAAAAAATAAAATAAAAATAGGGGTTTTTGCCCCAAACAAATCAATCAAGGAGGGTTTCTGTATGAGAAACTTAAAAAGAACCTTAGCGGCGATATTGGCTATTGCTATGGTTTTGACCACTGTT
>CAZTYF010000004.1:0-111520 GCA_964617455.1 uncultured Oscillospiraceae bacterium
CAGGAGCCGTTGTGGGTGCTTCGGGTTCGCCGGATGCTTCGGGCTCCGCCGTGGCGGCGGGTCTCGGGGTTACCGCACTTGTGCCGCCCGTGCTGAAGTTGGAATCAAACGGCGCACCGCCGCCTCCGGTTGAAGGTCTCCTTGTGGGTGTGGGAGCGGTGGATTCAACGGGTTCTTCCGAGGGTTCAACCTGATTTTCCACAGTGATGCTGACGGAATATGTATTACCTTGAGCATCTTCGATTATAATCTCGTTGGTGCCGTTGGGCAGTGAACTTAAGAATTCTCGAGTGAATGTAATGGCTCCGTTTTCAAATTTATAGCTGATTTCGCTGACCTCAACTCCGTTTGCCGTAACATTTGAAACTTCCGTAACCGTTTCGGGAAGTGTTACCGTAACATCGCCGGGTGCGGAGGCATCATATTTTTGCTCCTCAAGAGGTTGCGGTGTGACGGTGGGCTCCGCTGTAGGAGCGGGTGCCTCGGTTACCTCAGGTGCGGCCGTGGGTGCTTCGGTTACCTCCGGTGTGGCCGTTGGTGCTTCGGTTACCTCCGGCGCAGTTGTGGGTGCCTGGGTTACCTCCGGCGCGGCCGTGGGTGCTTCGGTTACCTCAGGCGCAGCCGTGGGTGCCTCCGTTGGGGCTTCGGTGGGAGCTGCGGTGGGTTCCTCGGAGGGAACCGGCGTGGGGGTTGCCGGGATTACGGCTCCTTCGTAGGGAGTTGACGGAGCGTCGGGATTGGGCAGAACGATATCCGCCACCGTTTCCGCGGCATAGTTGTGGTTGTCGGGGATAATCTGGCTTTCCTCGTTGGGGTTTTGTGTCAGAATGTAGCAGAACACCAGAGCCTTTGCCGCCTTGGCTCTTGTTACATGAACCTGAGGTTCAAGCTCGTCGCCGACTTTTATCTGGCCTCTTGTCAATCCCTTTTCGGAGCGCATCATGCCTAAGTTATAGGCCTCTTTCACCTTGCCGTAGAGGGAGGGCGTGATGCTTCCGATATCCGTAACGGCCGCCCATCCTACCAAAGGAATATAGGGTGAGCCTTCGTAGTGAAGATTGGGATCATAATTGGGGTCGTCCGGTGAGGGCACGCCGCCGTTTTGGCTCATATACGCAACCTTGTTCCAGTTACCGTTTTCATCCTTACCGTAGGCCGCAAGATAGGCATCATAGAGCACGGCGCCCATTGCCTCTCTGGTAAGAGCCGCATCACTTGCTATGACCGTTGTATCAACAAAGGCGGGCTCGCTTCTGTAAACAGCCGAAACCTCACAGTCGCCGGTAACCTTGAATACGGCTTCTCTGCCGGTGCTGCCCTCAACGGGAGTGCCGTCTACGGTAATTTTGTCATTGAGATATCCGTCGGATGCAATGGCAACGACTCTGATTTCGTCATTTGCGTTTACCTGCAAGGATTCCTTGGATTGAGGATAGTCGTTGGATTCGTATTTTACGCCGAACAGTCTGCCTGTGCCGCCCCGGGCCCAAAGTTGATATTCCGTATCGGCCTTAACATTGAATTGAACGGAACCGTAAACCGTGGCACCCGTGCCCTCTCCCGGCAGGGTCTGGGATTGGGTTCCTTCGGCATCCACAAGTTCAATCGCCTTGTTGTCGTTGAAGCGGGCATACACCGTGATTACGCCGTCTGCCTTGGAATAGTATTTAACTATCTTTTCGGGGCTCGCATTTCTGAATTCTATATAGTTGCCCGTAATCTCACTGTTATCCGTGAACTTGCCTTTGTCGTCGCTTGAGGCTACAATATTGGCGGGAGCGGTCATGGTCATATAATCGTTATCCGCAAACACCTGTTCCGCCTTGACATTCGCGGGAACATCGCCGGTGGCGGTCTTGAAAGCGCTGTTGTTATAGACGGTAATTTCGCCGCCCTCAACCTGCTTTACGGTAACAGTATACTGATCCGCCGCAGCCTGTGCTTCACCGGGAGTATATTCGGCAGGACCCGATATAACGGGAACATATTCGTTGGCGGCTGCGGGAGGATTCTCCGCGGCAAGTTCGGCGTTTGTCTTTACATAAGCCGAAAGAGTGTTTTCGGGGAGGCCGAACACCTTTTCCATGCCTTTCGCAAACTCGCCCACGGTAATCTCTTCGGTGGGTTTGAAGTTGTTGTCTTTATCCTTGTGGAGAGCTCCCAACTGGAGAGCCTTCTCGATGGATGTTCTGTAGTAGTAATTGTCGCTCGCCTGTTTTGTTGCACCGGGAACTACGTCCACTGCATCAACGTCCACTGCTTGTTCCGGCAAAACAGCGGACCAATCCTTGGTTTGGGCTGCGGTTTTAACCGTTTCGGGCATATAGGACACAAGCTTCTCCATTATGGCCTTGTCGTTATACGTGTCGGTTTCGGCGACGCTTTGGTCATAGATGCTCTGGAGTATGATGCGGCAGAACTGTTTTGCCGCAGCTTCCCTGTAGTGGGTGCCGTCGCCGCTTGCTCCGTTGGCGGAGTTGTTGGCGGGAGTTTCACCTGCTTCAACGCTGTTGTAGGTCCAAACGCCCTCGTTTTTGTCAAGCTTTTTATAATAATCCACGACGCCCTGATAAAGTTCTACATATGCGACAGCCGGGTCCGAGGCGGCTTTTGCCTTCATATTTGCCGGGGAATCGGGATTGAATGTGGTGGCTCCGCCGGCGCTTCGAGGCATGGGCGATACCAAAACGGGAGTCATACCCCGTGCCTTTATGGCATTTACATACATATCAAGCCATCTGTTATACAGAGCATTGTTCTGGGCCGCAGTGCCTTTCGTATAGTTTGTGCCTCTGTCGAAACGGGTCTCCGCAGGAGATTCATCGTTATGGGCCGAGTGGAGAAATACGTAATCTCCCTCTTTGCCGTTTATAAGCACATCATTGAATCTGCCCTCGGTGTAGTTATTCCTCATGCAGCGTCCGCCCATGGAATAGTTTATAACATTGACCTTGCTTAAATCGAAGTAATTATAGAGGGTCTGTCCCCAGGAACTGATAGTCTCATTAAAGGTGTAGGTCTTTTGGGTGGAGTCACCCAGGATATGGATTGTGGGTTTGTCCCCTGCCGCAGCCTTGGCGATGGGAGTTATGGAAATTGACTTTACCGTTACCGTTTGAGGAGCGTCTGCGGTGGGCAATTTTGCCGGCTCGATATCAAGCTCCACAAAGCTTTCACCTGTTGAAAAATCATAGGACCAAGTGTCTTTTGCCTCGTTCCAGGTTGCAACCGTTGTCCTCTTAACATGGCCTGCGGTATCCCAAGCATTTGTGCTTGTCAGTCTTGAATAGTCAATACCCGTGGGGGCGATTTTTGTGTTGTCGCCGTTTGAGGAACCGCCGAGCGTAACCTCAAGATGATATGCTCCGGGCTCCACATCCTGCCTGTAGATAAGACCGCCGTAATTTGTGTAGTTATTGCTTTCGAGATACTTGCCGTTTGCAAGGTATGCACCGTCGCTTTCGGTTACACTTGCACCCTCTGCGCCGACTGTGATTTTGTCGGTACCCGCAACCGTTCTGTCATATTTCTCGGGCATAATGGCACCCGAAGTCGACACAAAACCTGCCTTATTTTCCCCGCCGTATAAGGGAACCTCGGTCATTTTTGTGAAGTCGGCCACAATGGCATCTGCCGCCGCCTGTCCATCCTCATTCTCCGCCGCCGATACGGGCAAAATCACCATGGTGGCAATCATGGCAACAGCCACAACCAGCGACAAAATTCGTCCTTTTTCCATTTCTGTTTTCCTCCTTGATATTTTAATTTGTTTTTATTTTCCTGTCATTGAAAATTCCGAAATACTTCTTTAGCATAAAGCTGGGTCTGTATCTTGATTTGGACCGCCTGAGCCCCGACAAACCGATGTCCTCTTCCATATTGGTGTATTTCGCCCGATCGCAAAAAGTTCTCACATGCTCTCTCAAAATGTATTTGTATATTTGCTGATATGCCACGTCTCCCTTTTGGGCCATTATATCAAAGGCACCTCCCGGAAGAACGGAACCGTAGGCATAACCTCTGACGGCTCTTCCCACATAGACGACAATTCCCTCCAAGCCGAGGCGGTCGAAATTTCTGAGACCTCGTATTACGGAATCATTTTCGGCCATAAGGGAGGCTCCGTCCGAATTCCTCTCAAGGTTATTCTCAAGCCACTCCCGCTGGAACTTTATGATTCGCTCTATGTTGGTCTTTGAAATGGGCTCCACTGCCGCATCATCGCCGTAGAGATTCAAAAACCTGTGTATCGCCCTACGCTGCTTTGCGAGGGCCGAGGAGTCAAAATCCCGAAAGCTTTCGCTAATATACATATATTCGTTCCAATCCTCCGATTCAAGAAACGAAATCTTGTATTCCGGGATATTTTCAAGGTTTTTGCGAATTTCTTCCGTAACGGCAAAGAGATAGGCCATATGCCTTTCCGCCCGAGCCGTTTTGAATATCTCATCCAAGGCTTCCTTCATATCTTCCGCACCGAGAGGCGGGAAGTAGGCGATTTTGTCCTTCGAAACAATGCTCACCTTTCGGCCCGGCTGTCTGATGTAGAGAACCTCATCCTTTTCGGCAATCTCGGTCTTATACTCAAGAGCCTGGCAATAGAGGTTTGCAAAGTTCATTTGGCATGAATTTGATTTTGTCTCCCTCAGATATTCACCGACAAAGTTCATGTCGGAAAGTTCGATAGGTCTGAATTTTAAAATAGTAACGCACTCCTTACGGTATTCCTCTCAAAAATGCTATTCGGTTACAGAGTCTCATCAAATTCCATCAAAACGGGAAATCCCTCCCGATACTCTTTTATGATGCCCGGTGTCTTTTTCGCCTCGTCGAATATAACATTTCCAAGCCCCTTTTCCACCAAATCAACAACCCTCTCAATGGGGGTGTTGTTTATGACGGGGCAGGTGGGGGTTAGGGCAATGAGGATTTTGCCGGACTTGTTCATAATCCTGAGCGGCCAAATTTTGCAATCAAAAGGCTTTTCGTCATCGCGGAGGACACATCCCGATTCGGTGTTGAGAAACGGGCAGGGTGCCTCTTCGTCGGGGTTTGGGGTTTTGTAGCTTCCGTCAATGTCAACGGTGAACATATCCCCCGATTTTTTGAATTTGGCGCCTCTGTATTTCTCCGCCAAAGCAGCAACCGACTCGGCATCAAACAGGGGAGTTTCCCAAAGGCTTTGCCGTTTGAAAGCACAGCAAAATCTACATCGGGCACACTCTTCTTTTGACAAAATCGAAGACAGCATAACAGACCTCCCATATGTCGCAAGTCAAGCAGAGCCGCCGAAACGGGTCTGCTTGACTTTGTATCTCAGTTTAAACTTTTAAGAGCGTCACCGATAGCTTTGACCAATTCGTCATATTCGGCATCTTCCAAATAAACTCTGTCGGGATTCATGGCAAAAGTTCCACCCCACTCAAACTCATCGGTATATTTGGGCACAAGATGCACATGAAGGTGATGGCCCGTGTCCCCGTAAGCTCCGTAGTTTACCTTTTGGGGTTTGAACAGCTTTTGAAGGACCGTTGAAATTTTTGCTATGTCCTCAATATAGGCGGCCCTCTCCTCTTTGGAAAGCTCGGTCATATCCCCCACATGCTTTTTATGGGCGGCAATGACCCTGCCTCTGTGGCTTTGCTCTTTGAACAGATATACCTTGCACGTGTCAAGTTCGCATATCTTGATTCCGAATTTCGCAACCAATTCCCCCTCGACACAGTATGCACAATTACCGTCAATCATTTCGTTCCCTCCTTACGGATTTCAAAGATTTCAAATATTTCGGCGTTTTCACTGCTCTCGGGTCTCGATTTCCTGAGTCGAATCGATATCCTCTGCGGCCTTTGCTTTGGAGGCCGCAGCTTCACGAGCCTTTGTGTCCTTTTCGATATTCTCTTTTACAACTCTGTTGAACTTTGTATCGGCCTTAACCTGGTCCGATTTAACCTCTTTTTCCTTCTCGCCCGCCGATTGGTTTTGGTCTTTAAGCTGAGCGGCTTTTTTGGCTTTCAGAGCCTCAATCTGCTCCGGAGTGAGTTTGGGCTTGGCAGGCTTAACCTCCGGACGAACCAAACCTTCGGGCGTAACTTTGTTGATAGCCTTTTGAGGACATTTTTGGGCACAGAGGCCGCAGTTCACGCATTTCGCAGGGTCAATAACCGCCAAATTGTCGCTTATCGAAATTGCACCTTTGGGGCAGGTTTTGGCGCAAATGCCGCAGCCTATGCAGCCCACCTGGCAGTCATGTCTTGTGACTTTGCCCTTTTCAACGCTTTTGCAGTTTATGGTATATTTGCTGCGCAAAGGCAAAATCTTGATAACCTTTTTGGGGCACTGTTCGGCACAGGCGCCGCAGCCCACGCATTTGTCTATGTTTACATATGCAACGCCGTTTTGGATGCTTATGGCATCGAACTTACAAACCTTGACGCAGGAGCCGAAACCCAAACAGCCGTAGGCGCACATCTTTTCGCCGCCGCCCAATTTGTGGGCACTGTGGCAATCTCGGGGACCGTCGAAATAGTACTTTTGAACAGCTCTCTCCGGGCTGCCGTTGCACAGAACTCTGGCCACCATCTTTTCCTTTTTTTCTGCCTTTACGCCCATGATTTCCGAAATTTTTTCCGCCACCGCTTCTCCGCCGACGGGACAGGCGTTGGTTTTGACGCCGCCCTTGCACAGGGCCGTTGCATAGGCCGAACAGCCCGCAAATCCGCAGCCGCCGCAGTTGGCTCCGGGCAGCACTTCCAAAATCTTGGGAATACGCTCATCTTCTTTCACGGCGAACACCTTTGAGGCAACTCCGAGGAGCACGCCGAATATCAAACCCATGCCTCCGATAATAAGGACGGGAATCAAAATACCGTTAATCATCTTCCTTCCCTCCTTCTAAAAACTGAGGCCCGAAAAACCGAGAAACGCAATGGAAAGGAGTGCCGCTGTGATAAGAGTTATGGGCATACCCTTCAAGAACTCGGGGATATTCGAACTTTCCAATCTCTCTCTGACACCGGCAAAGAGCACAATGGCCAATGTGAATCCGATGCCCGCCGATGTGCCGTAGACGAGAGATTTTACAAAACTCATTTCGGTGCCGCCGAATTTTGTGATGTTTTGAATGGCAACACCCAAGACGGCACAGTTGGTCGTGATAAGGGGCAGATATACACCGAGAGCGCTGTAAAGAGACGGAATGGTCTTTTTCAGAAACATTTCCACAAACTGAACCAGCACCGCAATTACGAGTATAAACGCAATCGTTTGCAGATATTCAAGGTGCAAAGGCACCAAGAGGTAGTTTTGAACGCACCAGGTGATGATGGAGGCGCAAGCCATAACGAAGATTACGGCAAAGCCCATACCAACCGCAGTATCAACCTTTTTGGAGACTCCCAAGAAGGGACATATTCCGAGGAACTGAACCAGCACAAAATTGTTAATCAATATTGCGCCAATCGATATAATCAACAAATCCGCAACCATTTATATGCCCTCCTTTTCTGCCTCGCTATTGCTTTTTCTGTTCTTTATTTTCTTCGTGATAACATTAATCACCGCCAAAAGCACACCCAATGTCAAGAATGCGCCGGGGGGCAATATCATCAGAGAAACGGGCTGAAAACCGTCTCCGAACAACTGAATGCCCGCAAATGTGCCCGCTCCCAATATCTCTCTGATTGAGGCGATGATAACGAGCGCACATGTAAATCCGAGGCCCATTCCGAGGCCGTCGAGGGCAGACTTGCCGACGGTGTTCTTGCTGGCAAAAGCTTCCGCCCTGCCCAAAATTATACAGTTGACAACGATTAGAGGAATGTATATTCCGAGGCTGCTGGACAGAGCCGGAACATACGCATTGAGCAGCATCTGTACAACCGTTACAAATCCTGCGATTATAACCACAAAGGACGCTATTCTGATTTTATCCGGTATGAATTTTCTCAACAGGGAGATTACTATGTTTGAACAAACCAAAACAGCCGTGGTTGAAAGTCCCATACCTATGCCGTTCACAACCCCGGTCGTAACTGCCAAGGTGGGGCACATACCGAGGAACAACACAAGGGTCGGATTTTCGGTGATAAGACCGTTCAAAAATGTCGACAAATAGCCTTTCTTTTTTTCCATTACTCGGCACCTCCTTCATCAATCACATCCGTGCCCTCGGCAGACTCATCGGCCGGGGCCTCGGCTGCCGCACCTTCCTCAAGAGCTTCGCTTGCAGCCGTTTCGGCGTCAACCTCCGAGGTCGCATCCTGTTCGCCGCCCGCCGCAGCGCTTCCGCCGCTGTTG
Source organism: uncultured Oscillospiraceae bacterium (assembly GCA_964617455.1). Taxonomy (GTDB): domain Bacteria; phylum Bacillota; class Clostridia; order Monoglobales; family Monoglobaceae; genus Monoglobus. Next base: position 8,299 of record CAZTYF010000004.1, read on the forward strand.
TCGGCGATAACGACCATAATATCGGCAACGGAATTATTGACCGCTTTTGTAACCGCCCTCGATGTTATCGTCGCACCGGAAATCGCATCGATTTTATTGGTATTTCCGCCTGCGCTTCCGTTTTTGTTTACGACGATGTTTTCGGAAAGGCCCGTGTATTGGTCAATCCAGTCGGTTTGACACTTGGCGCCCAAGCCAGGTGTCTCTCCCATTTCGGTGACCTTGACCTTTGTGATTTTTCCGTCTGAGTCAACACCCGTCATAACAACCACATCGCCGCCGTAGCCCTCGGAGCAAACCGCCTCGGCCACATATCCCATTGCGCTGCCGTCCGAGGACATACCGCAATAGACTCCGTTCACGGTAACTCCGGATTCCGGGTCGGGGAGTGTGGTTCCGTCAAGCTCAAACTTTTCCGCACCCGGAAGAAGTTCCTTGAGATTGGCCTGGAATGCGGCTTCGTTGTTCTCGGCTATAATCGGTTCGGTGATCATATTGATTCCGCCGAGGAGAGCAGCGACAACAGCCGTTATGAGCAATAATTTAGCCGTGAGAGTGAGTATCTCTTTCATTATGCCTTGGCCTCCTTTCTCATCTTTGAGGCACCGTATCGTCTGGGAGCCGTAAATCTGTCAATCAGAGGAGTTACTATGTTCATAAGCAATATTGAGTACGAGCAACCTTCGGGATAACCGCCCCAAACTCTGATAAGTACCGTTATAATGCCGCAGCCGATACCGTATATTATCTGTCCCACCGGTGTGTAGGGGGAGGTGGTATAATCGGTGGCCATAAAGAATGCACCAAGCATAACGCCGCCCGACATAATCTGATAGAGTGCATCTCCGCTGAACAGGCCGTCATGCCCCGCAAACATCCAAGTACCCAAGGCAACCGTTGCCAAATAGGTGAGAGGGATTCTGAGTCTGATGACCTTTCTGGCCAGCAGATAAATTGCACCGATTAAAATCGCAAGGGTGGAAGTCTCGCCTATACATCCGCCTACGTTTCCTATAAAGAGGTCAAAATAGGACGGAAGCTCTGCGGCGCTCTCTCCGCCCGCATATGCCGCAAGGGGCGTTGCGGATGTTACCACATCCGCAGTGTTCCAGAAGGGAACCGCCGTGTGAGGCGCAACCCAGGTGGTCATTGCCAATGCCCAGGAGGCCAGCAGAAACGCTCTTGCCGCCAAGGCCGGGTTCATAAAATTATGCCCGATGCCGCCAAAGAACTGCTTCACGATAACAATCGCGAAAAACGCTCCGATGACCACCATCCAAAGGGGCAAGGTGACCGGAACATTGAATGCAAGGAGCATACCCGTGACAATGGCGCTCAAATCGCCCACAGAAGTCGGCTTTTTCAGTATCTTTGTCCATAACCATTCAAACAGCACGCAGCTGACAACGCTCACCGCCGTAACAACCGCCGCCCTGTAGCCGAAAACGAGTATTCCTGCCACAAAGGCGGGGATCAAAGCAATGATAACGTCCAACATTGTGCGCCTTACCGTGTTCTCCCCCAAAACATGGGGAGAATGCGATACAACCAATAAATTATCCACTGCTATCCCTCCCTTAATTATTTGGTCTTGCTCCGCTGCTGGGCCGCTCGGAGCTTATCTTTTGCAACTTTTATCTGTTGTACCTGCCGCCTCTTGGACGGGCATATAAAGGCACAGCTTCCGCATTCGATGCAATCGACTATGTTAAGCTTTTCAAGAGTTTTAAAGTCGTCTATTCTTGCCGCCTCGTCCAATTTGTTGGGCAGGAGCCTCATGGGACATGCATAGACGCACTTGCCGCACCGCAGGCAGGGGCTTTCTTCATAGCCGTATGCCTCATCTTCGCTGAATGCCAAAAGGGCCGATGTGCCCTTTATCGCAGGCACGTCAAGATTGGGCAGGGCCATTCCCATCATGGGGCCGCCCATAATCACCTTGGCGGGCTCTTCCGTGAATCCTCCGGTTTGCTCGTATACGGACTTTAGGGAAGTTCCTATCAAAACCTTGAAGTTTCCGGGATTTTTGGCACACTTGCCTCCGGTGGTAACGACCCTTGAAGTAACCGGAATTCCCCGTGTTACCGCCCTGTATATGGCACAGCAGGTGTCAACGTTGCACACAATGGCCCCCACTTGCCAGGGCAGTTGGCCGGGGCCCACTTTTCGACCCGTGATGGCATTTATGAGCTGCTTCTCGCCTCCCTGAGGGTACTTTGTCTTCAGAGTGTGCACGTGAATATTCACATCGTTTGATTTTGCCGCCACAGCCTTCATGGTCTCTATGGCAAGCTCCTTGTTGTTTTCGATTCCCACATGGCCTTCCTTGAGGCCAAAGATATGCATAACAATCTTGAGACCGCCGATGACCTGCTCGGGAATTTCCAGCATATTCCGATAGTCCGATGTGAGATACGGCTCACATTCCGCCCCATTGACGATAACATAATCTATATTCGCCTCGGGCGGCGGGGACAGCTTCACATGGGTCGGGAAGGTTGCGCCTCCCAAACCGACTATTCCCGCTTCTTGGATAATTTCGATAATCTCCTTCGGCGAAAGCTTGGTGTAGTCTCCATGCCCCTTCAGATCGGGATAGACTTTGTCCTGCTCGTCGTCTTCGATAACAATGGACTGAACCATGAGGCCGTTTGGGTGCATACGCTTTTCGATTGCCTTAACCCGTCCCGAAACGGACGAATGAATACAGGCGGAAACAAAACCGCCCGCCTCGGCAATTTTCTGGCACGCATACACATAGTCTCCGACATTGACAATGGGCTTTGCGGGCGCACCGATATGCTGAGTCATGGGATAAACCATTTCCTTGGATGGATAGAGCTCAACAATCGGCTTGTCGGCGGTGGCCGCCTTCATGTCGTTCGGATGAACGCCGCCATGGAATGTTTTTAGCATTATAACTACCTCCTCCGTATTTTTTTATAATTAATTGTCAACCTATGCGGATATATTTTCAAAAAAAGCAATAAGCTCCGATTTTTTCGCAATAATACACAATATTCATTATAACTTTATTCGGATATTCTGTCAATATAAATAAAACCATTTTGGAACTTATTTTTTCAAACCGCCCTATTCCCTTTCATCGACATATTCCCCATCGAGCCCGAGAGTGTTGTCCGCCGAAATCTCGCTGCCGTTTGCCGTGTTGAACGTGGCGGCGGGAAGGCCCGTGTCGTCGGTCAAATTGGGCATTTCGGGATAGGCTCCCCAGGCGTACATCACGTTTTTCGGGTACATCACGCTGTCGCTGTATACCGTTACCTTGTCGTTTTCTATTTTGGCTGATGCGGGATAGAATTTGCCTGCCCGGTCGGAAATATAAAACTCCTTAAGCTCGGATGTGTCCGTCAGGGAATCGGATATTTTTTTCTCGCAAACGGAATCGGCGTATTGGGATTTGTCCATCACTTTGAGAGAACCGGTATGACGGAAAGTGAGCTCGATGCGGTCATCAAAGACCTCCATACTCTTGTATACGGGGCCGCCGGTGTGTAGGGATGTATCCCCGTATAAGTCATGTCCGACCCGACTCAAAAATCTTTCCGCCACCACCCTTTTTTGCCAAGGATGAATATCCGTCCTGGCACAGCCGTCGCCCTGCTCATAGGTTCCGATTATATCAAGGAGGCTTATCATACCCACGTTTTCCGTGTTTTTGACCCTTTGCAAGGCAACCCGCTGGCCCTCTCTTATCTCGCTCTCATCTTTCACTCCGTATCTGGCAAGCTGGGCGTAGTAGAACGGGAGCTCCGAATCCCCCCATTTTTCCCGATAGCTGTCAATCAATCCGGCCATGGCATCGGCATACAGGTCCGCCTTCATATTCGTCCTGTACATATCCGCCTCCCCCTGATACCAGAGAATCCCTTTGATTTTCTGCTTTGTGAAGGGGTATATTCTGTTATTATAAAGGCAGCCGTCGGTTCCCGTAAATGTGCCGAAACTTTCGCCATAAGGGTACCACTTGTTGATTTCCGTATCTCCCACGGCTATGCTTATGATTCCCACATTTCTGCCATAGCGCTCATAGATGCCTTGGGCAAAATAATAGGCAATCGCCGACAAATAGTTGGCTCTGTCGGGAGTGAGCTCCGCCCAGTAATCGTTCCAATCGTTCAGAGGAACATTTTCCACCTCTCCCGCAGCCCCCGTAAGGCCGATGTTATAAAGGTTCACCATTCGGATATTGCTGTTTTCGGCCTCTTTTTTGCCTTGGGCGGTTTTTAAATATTTCGCCTCCTCATCCTCGCCGCACAGATAGAATTCCATATTGGATTGACCCGCAAAGACCCAAACGTCCCCGAAGGTTATATTCTCAAATTCCAGCTTCTCATCTCCGCAGAAAACCCGCATCGTATACCTGCCTCCGTTGGGAAAAGCGCCGAAGTTAATTTCCCAATCCGAAAGGTTTTCGGCCACATCGGAACCGGCGTACAGTTCACCGGTGTCGTTATTCTCGATTTCGGCCTTGACCCGAGCTCCGTTCGGAGCTTTTCCGGATATGATTAAATCGGTGTCCGCCTGGAACATCATATTGTCGCTGTATATATTGGCCATGGACAGGGAGGAGGATGCCTCGGTGTATTCATAACGGAGAGGAGTCGGCAAGATGCCGTTCATCGTCTTTGTGTCATATCCCGAAATCATTACTCTGTCCCCGTTCTCCAGGGGAAGTTTTTCGAATTTCAAATCATAAAACCCACCCGGGGTAAAGGCGTAATCCCGAACCTCGCAATGCTTTATTATATTGTCCCGGCTGTAGACGACCATAAAAATGCGTCCGTCGAATTCCTCCGTGGCGTCAAAAGCCGTAAGATTGAAACTTGTGGCGGTTTTTGTTGCACCCCGATTTTTTTCTTCCGAACAGACTATCCCGTCGTCGCACATCCACTCCACCTCTCCGAGACTGGCTCCGGGTGAAAAATCCACTTTGAAATATCTGTAAAGTCCATAGCCGCTGAACAAAATCGTGTGGCGCTCCGGGTTTAAATCCCCGTTGACATCCGGGTTGATTGTGCCCAATTCCACGAAGGATTTGTTATCTTTGGAAGCCGAAAATTTCGTGCCCACACAGGAATCGGCCGCCTCTTGAGAGGATGTGTCGGGGGTGTATCCTATGTATGAAAGAGCTTTTAAAGAGCCTGCGTCAAGGGTGACGCTGCCCTCCGCCTTTGTGATACGGGTGGAAGGGTCCCCATCGTATAAAGACAGTGCAGCCTCGGAGGTGACGGAGCCCGATGAACTCAAAACCTTGGGTGACAAGGCATCATAAGCAACGGCCGGAGATTGTGGAGAGTAGATTTTGATTCCACAGGGGTTTTGGGTCGGCGGGGGAGTCTCCTCAACCGTTGGGCCCAAAATACCCATTACGGACTTCAAAGGATTGTCCGTTTCGGAGCAGTAAAAACAGACCCATGCAGAAAATCCTGCCAGGACTGCAGCCATAATCGCAATAACGGCTATACGCTTTTTATGATTTTTCCTTGGTTTTTTCTCTTTCGGACTCTTTGCGCCGCCCATAACTCTTCTCCGTATGATTCATTAAACCGATTAAAAAAGTCTATGGAATACTCTAAGATAAAATTATACCAAAAAAAATGAAAAACTGCAAGCTTGTTACAGTTTCTTAATATTACAAATTCCCAAAATTTTGGCGGCGTTCCCGTAATATATATTTTCAAGCTCTTTCGGTGACAAATTTGCGGCCTCAAGCATATCCGCAGCGTCCCGAGGGGACTGCCAAGGCATATCGGAGGCGAACAAAATCTTTTCGCTGCCGTGGTTTTTTATTATCCTTTTGAATTGCTCCGGGTCCATAAAACCCTTCACATATGAGACATCAAGCATAATGGGGGTGCCCACAAGGTATTTCTCCACATCATCCCAAAGTCTCCATCCGCCCATATGAGCGGCTATGATGTATTTTCCGCCGACAAAATCCAGGACTCTGCTCAAGTCTCTCGGCGTGCAATGGACCGGTTCGGGCATACCCACATCCCTGCCCGAGTGGAACATGGTATAGAGTTCAAGTTCCTCGGCTTTTTTGATGAGTCTCAAGATTTCCGGGGCGGTCACATAGACCCCTTGGTATTCAAGATGGAGCTTTATGCCCCGAAGGCCCGATTCCTTGATTTCTTCCAAAACCCGCTCCCAATCGTTTTGCATGGGATGCAGACCTCCGAAGGATATAATGCCGTCCCTGCCGTTGATTTCCTTTGCAAACCGATTGATTGAGGCGGATTGGCGAACCGTTGTGGCAATGGGCATAACAACGGAGACGTCAACACCGTCCCGTTTCATAATTTTCTTCAGGCTGCCAAGGGTCCCGTCGCCCACGGGAGGGTAATCCCTGCCTTGGATGTCGATAATATTTTGTTCAAGCTTTGCCATAGCCTTTTGGGCTATCTTGTCCGGAAAAGCATGGGTATGAAAATCAATAATCACTTTACTTTATCTTCCAATCCTTAATTTTCGCCGAAAACCTCGTTTGCGATTTTAACCGTCGCTCCCGCATCCTTGCCGTAGTAATCGGCGCCCACAAACTCAACATACTCCTCATTGAGGACCGCGCCCCCAACCACTATTTTGGCCGTGCTGCCCGCCTCTTTCAAGGCGGAAATCGTTTCCTTCATGCTGCGAACCGTGGTGGTCATAAGGGCACTGAGACCCACAAGTCTTACGTCGTTCTCCATGGCGGCTTTGACGATTTCCTCCTTCGGGACATCTTTTCCCAAATCGAGAACCTCATAGCCGTAATTTTCCAACATCATCTTTACTATGTTTTTTCCTATATCGTGTATATCTCCCCGAACGGTGGCAAGAATAATCTTGCCCTTGCCTCCGCTGCCCGAGGGGGAATTATCTCTCAATACGCCAAAGCCCTTCTTTACCGCCTCGGCGGACCGAATCAGGCGGGGCAGGAAAAAAATTCCCTGCTCATATTTGTCGCCCACCTCATCAAGAGCCGGAATAAAATACTCATTGATAATCGTAATGGGGTCCTTCGTCTTCAGGAGTTCTTCCGTCATCCCTCCCGTGAGGTCCTGCCTGCCTTCGATTATGGCTTCAATCAGGCCACCCGCAGGCAAATCACCCTCTTTCAAAGGTTCCCCTTTATCTTTGGTCCCGCGGCCCGCAGATGTGTCTTCCGAAATGTACTCGGAATAGTTTTCTATATATTCCGCCGCATCCCTGTCTTGGTTGTTCAAGACTCTGAAAGCCCGAAATACCTTCATAATTTCACTGCTTCCGGGGTTCACAATGGCCGAGTCAAGGCCCGCTCCGAAACCTGCCGCCAGGAATACGCTGTTGAGCACGGGTCGAGCAGGCAAGCCGAAGGAGACATTGCTGACTCCCAAAACCGTTTTGACTCCCAGCTGTTTCACAAGACGAATGGCCTTTATTGTCTCAAGAACAAGGCTTTGCCGAGCCGATGCCGTGAGGACCAAACAGTCGATTATTATATCCTCTTTCGGTATTCCGTAGGCAGCAGCCTCTTTGATTATCTTTTCGGCAATACGAAATCTGCCTTGAGCGTTCTCCGGAATTCCGTCCTCGTCAAGACACAGGCCCACAACAACCGCTCCGTATTTCGCCGCAATGGGGAAAATCTTCTCCATACTCTCCACCTTTCCGTTTACGGAGTTGATAATGGGTTTGCCGTTGTATATTCTCACGGCCTTCTCTATGGAGGCACTGTCGCTGCTGTCGATTTGAAGGGGCAAATTAACCGCCGACTGTATTTCAAAGACGGCACGGCTGAGGGCCGCCGCCTCGTCAATCTCCGGCAGCCCGCAATTCACATCCAATATATCGGCCCCCGCCTCATCCTGAGCTATGGCCTCTCCCACAAGGTAACCGAAATCATAGGCTCTGAGTCTTTCTTTGAGTTTCTTCTTGCCGGTGGGATTTATCCTCTCCCCAATCAGAGTTACGGCATCGTCGAATATAACCGTTTTGGTGCCCGAGCAAACCGCGGTTTCCTTGGGCAAATCGGGCCGAATATAGGGCACATCCGAAACCGCCGCCTTCATCTTTTTTATATATTCGGGAGTTGTGCCGCAGCAGCCTCCGAGAACAGCCGCCCCTTTTTCGGCAATTTGCCGCATACTGAGGGAAAATTCTTCGGGGGATATATCATACACCGTCTCCCCGTCCCTGATAGAGGGAAGACCCGCATTGGGCTGAACCATAACGGGAACGGAGGAATGGCTTATAAGCTTATCGATTATCGGCATCAGTTGTTTGGGGCCCAAGGAACAGTTGACACCCAAAGCATCCGCCCCGAGACCGGATAGGGTGACGGCGGCAGATACCGGATCGCAGCCCACAAAGGTGCGTCCGTCCTCTTGGAATGTCATGGTGACAAAAACGGGAAGGTTTGTATTTTCCTTTGCGGCAAGAACCGCCGCCTTCACCTCAAGAAGGTCCGACATGGTTTCAAAAAGCACCAAGTCGGCACCCGCCTCTTCCCCGGCCGCAAGCTGTTCCCGAAAGAGTTCATAGGCCTCATCAAAGCTCAAGGTGCCCATGGGGGCCATCAGTTGGCCCAAAGGCCCTATATCGAGAGCCGTATACTTGGCGCCGCTCCTCTTTGCAAGACCGACCCCCGCCCGGATTATTTCCGAGGGAGGTATGCCACAGCCCTTGAGTTTGAGGGCGTTGGCCTGGAATGTGTTTGTTGTTATCACATCCGCTCCGGCCTCCACGTACTTTTTGTGTATGGACAGGACCACATCCGGATGTTCTATGTTATAAACTTCGGGCAAGCCTCCCGCTTCAAGGCCCGCCTTTTGGAGCATGGTGCCCATGGCGCCGTCGAATATAAGTCTGTTGTTTTTTATATAGTTAACCACGTCCACAAGAAGCACCCGCCTTTCTGAATTCGCAGTCCTCTCTCATCGAACATATATCGCAGCCCGTCGGTTTTCGAGAAGCAGATTTGTCGCAGGTAAATCCTATGATTGCCGTAACGGACTTTCCCGGTATCATAAGGGATGTATCGGTGAGGGTGAGCCCGATTTTTCGCCCCGCATCCAAGGCGGCAATCAGGCTCTCTTGAGTCTCAAGGGGAAGGTCTCCGTAGCCGGGGGAAAATCTGAAAGTGATTCCGAAACCCTCCGCAGCCGCCTGCTCCCGAATCTCCTGCTCCGCCAAATCGCAAACCTTTTCTATGAAATCCGTCCCGCAGGCGTCAAGAACCACCGCCCTAAGCATATCGGTGTTTTGGGCAACCCGGATTAGGTTGTCGACTTCAATTCCCAAAGTCGCCGCCAACAGGGCACATTTTTCACAGTCCTTCAAATGCTCGCAAATGTCATTCCCGAAGAGACGCACCCGGGAGTTTGCCAGCTCCATATAGGCCCCATTCGGGGTATTCACTTTTTGAATATCGAAAATTTTATATGTGTAACGAAACTTGGCCGCCTTGACAAGTTCGGCAATGCCATCATCCACCGCCTTCATGGTGTCCATGTCGACGGGCTGCCCCTTGTGGCCCAAATAACGCAAAATCTCATTTTTGTCAAGACAAATGGCCTTCGTGCCGATTGTATCCGTGCCGTTCATAAAATCAGACCACCCTAAATATATTCCGCAAGACGGGCGGCCACATCCGGTTTATTCATGGAATAGATATGGATGCCCTGTGCGCCCTGATCCACCAAGTCCCTTATTTGGGCTCCGGCATATTCTATTCCCGCTTTGAGCAAGTCATCGGGGTTTGACTCATACTTATTGAGAATTTTAATCATGGCAGAGGGCAATGATGCGCCGCAGGTGAAAATCATATTCGAGATTTGACTCTTGGACATCATGGGCATAATTCCCGCCGTGACGGGGACGGTTATATTGTGTTTGGCCGCCTCCTCCATAAAGTTATAGAAATACTCATTGGAAAAAAACAGCTGGGTCACCAAAAGCTCCGCACCCGCATCCTGCTTCATTTTGACATATTCCACACTGGTGGCAAGGTCTTCACATTCGATGTGCCCCTCCGGATAAGCGGCGGCAGCCACAAAAAGATCGCTTTCGGCCTTTATCTTTTCTATGAGCCGATAGGCATAGCGATACTCCGCCCGAGACTCGTCAAAGCCCTCTTTGGGAATATCTCCCCGCAGGGCCAACACATTCTCTATGCCGGATTTTTTTATATCGCCCAATTCCGCCTCTATGGACTCCTCGGTTGAGGCGATGCAGGTCAGGTGAGCCATGGACTCGATGCCGTATTCGTTCTTGATTTTGGATGCCAGCTCCACGGTCTTATTGCGGCGGGTTCCGCTGCCTCCCGCTCCGCAAGTCACACCTATATATGCCGGAGCGACTTCCTTTAATTTTCTCAACATACCGCCCACATTCTCGAATGCCTCGTCCTTTTTGGGCGGGAAAATCTCAACGGACACCACGGGCTTGCTGCCCCTTTTGGCATACAATTCGGAAATTTTCATATTACACACACCCCCGAAATACCGAAAAAACACAAATACAAACGCAAATATCTATCGGAACAAGCACCGGGATCTATGCCGAACCCCCGGGTGCCTTTGTTTTGAGTTTTATTCGGAATCTTTGAATTTTTCTTTAAACTCGGCAAATTCGGCTTTTATACGGGCACGATTGCTCTCTGTTTTTTGCTTCCGCTCGGCACTGCGCTCTGCATGAAGTTTCCGCTTTGCCTCTTCCTTCATCTCTTTTTCGAGCTTTTGAGCTTCTTCAACCTCATCTTGCACTATAGCGGCATCCCGACGCATAATGGTAACTTTGAAATTTATGAATCTGTCGTTCAGAGCATATTCGTCCTCCTCCTGAACGAGAAGCAACGCCGCCACCTCGCCGTCCGAGATCTTTGCGCCCACAGCCTCCAACAATGTGGAGTAATATTCCACGTCGGATTCATCCTTGGAGCTGCCAATCAAATAGCCTGCCATACCGCCCAGGAGCACGCCCACGGGTCCTCCGAGAATTCCCACAAGACTGCCGATAAGCCCGCCCTTGAAGGTGTCGTCTATACTGTCGCTACCTCCGGTCATCACATCCATAGTGGAAAAGCTGTTGCCGGTTTTTTTGACCAAAGCTCCTTGGAGCACGGTGTATCGGTCCGTCATAACCTGCCTCTTAAGCTCCGTGAAAGCCTGATATCCCTCGCTTTCAACCTCGAAAATGACTGTTAAAATGTTTTCCAAAACGTTTTCTCCTCTCTTCCCCCGGCGCCCGTTCCCAAAGCGAGCGCAGCGTTTATGTTATTTTTTATCCTTGAAACCATTTTATAGAAAAAAACCGATTTTGTCAATACCCACTTATCCCCGATATCGGTAACATTTTTTTGAGGCCGAGTGTAGCACATTCATTGACAAATCTGCATTTTTAGGTTTGGTTAATAGAGCGCAGAGGTTGACATTTTATGTTGGGTGTGATACAGTAACAACGTAACGAGGCATAGATCTACGGATCTATATTTGTGGATCGGAGATATCAGATTTCCTGTGTTTTTGCCATTAAAAAAGATGTACTGTGGCAACCGAATTAATGTGATATCATTTTTAAAATAAAACATAAAAGGAGAGTGAGAACATTATGCGTGGTATGCAAAACAATTTAGTCAAGCTTATGGACGGGCCTGATAAGCGATTTGTAATACCCTTTTTCCAGAGAAAATACGATTGGAAAAAGGTAAATTGTGAGAAACTTTATGATGATTTGATAAAGACAGTGCGTCATAATAGGAGTCATCATTTCTTCGGGTCAGTGGTAAGCCATTCCGAGCGCATGCGTGTGAACGGTAAGGACGAATACCTTCTCATCGATGGCCAACAGAGAATAACGACGATTTCGCTACTGATGCTCGCTATGAGTAATTTGCTGAAAGAGGGGAAAGTAACCTCGAAAAAGCCGATGCTCGCTGACAGGATTTATGAGTCATATCTTGTGGACCGTTATGAGTTTGGAGATTCGAGGATAAAGCTTGTACAGGTAAAAGGCGACAGAGAGGCATATCATAAGCTGTTTGGAGATAGAAACGGTTATGTCAAACAGTCCGATTTGACAATCAATTACGAGTATTTTTATGAGAGGATTCAGAAAAACGAAATAACCATAGACGAATTGTATACAGCAATCAGCACTATTCAAATTATTGATGTTACGACCGATGCCGATGATGACCCTCAGCTCATATTCGAGAGCCTGAATTCTACAGGAGTGGCTTTAAGCGATGGCGATAAGATAAGAAACTTCGTGCTAATGGGCCTATCGAGGGAGAAGCAGGAGGGGTATTACGAAAAATATTGGGAGCCAATAGAAAAAGCGGTGGGCTCAGATGTCACTATGTTCGTGCGTGACTACCTGAGCGTAAAAAATCAATCCATCCCGGCAAAGAAGGATATCTACGAAACATTTAAGAACTATGCCCAAATGGATTCGGAGACTTTGCTTAGGGACATTCTTAAGTATGCTGGATTCTATGAAGTCCTCCTGACGGGCAAATCCTCTTACGGTATTGATATAAGCAAGGATATACAGGGCACGATAAAAAGGCTGAACCGTTTGGGTACGACAGTTACAAGACCGTTTCTTATGGAGGTTCTTAGGCTGTATGGCGATGGGGAGATAGAAATCAGCGAAGTAAGTGAAATCTTTAGTACCGTTGAAAACTACATCGCCCGCAGAATCATATGCGAAGTGCCCACAAATGCGCTGAATAAGATTTTCGTAACCCTGCATAAAGACATAGTCAGGTATGACGGTAGTTGTGCGGGTTATGTGGAGAAGATGAAGTTCATTCTGCTGTCCAAGAGGGAAAGCGGCAGATACCCCGATGACGATGAATTCTTGCGTGCGCTCTCCAATAAGAACATATATAACATGAACAGCAAAAACCGAGTTTATGTTATGGAAAGATTCGAGAATTTCGGAACTCGTGAAGTCAAGGACGTATATGCCGGCGTCGAAGACGGCACATATAGCATAGAGCATATTATGCCTCAGCATTTGACTCCCGACTGGATTGATGCTCTGGGACCGGACTATGCGAAAATTCACTCAACATGGCTGCATAGGTTGGCTAATTTAACGCTTACGGCATATAACTCCAAATACAGCAATGAGTCATTCCTTAGTAAGAAAAATCTTGTAGACAAAGAAAAAGGTATAGGTATAGGCTTTGCAAACAGCGGTTTGCGTGTGAATAGCTGGATTGCACAAAGGGATAAGTGGACGGAGGATGAACTGGTTGACCGTAATCAATATCTGCTGGACTTAGCCAAAAGGATATGGCCATATGTGACATCAAAATATACTCCGAAAGAAAAACCTCTTGAAAGCGTAACCCTCGGCGATGATGAGGACCTTACCGGACGCATCATAGTCAAGTTCGCATACAAGGGCATAGAGCAGTCTGTTAAGACATGGGTTGAGATGTATGAGAAAATACTCAAAATTCTCCACCAACGGGACGAGTCCGTAATGGCCGACCTCGCATACTCGGATGATAAGGACCTCAGTAAACAAGTCTCTGCAGATTCCAAGGCGTTTAATCAAAGCATTGAAATTGATGACGGGATATATGTTTCGAGCGGCATTAGCACTCAGTATAAGTTGACCAATCTGGCGAAGTTTTTCGAGTTGTATGGAGCTGAGCCTGAGGACTTGGTATTTTATCTTGATGAATAAAGAAACTCAAACCAAATCCTCTGTATATAAAGCACCGGGGGCGTGCCCCCGGTGCTTCAGCTTAGATGCGCCTGGCGGCGCACGTTTCTAACGGGTGAAAGTCCCGAATCCGCCCGGTAGTGGGAAGGATATAGCCAACCAGCAAGGGCATCCGCTGTGAGAGGGAATCCAAAAGAAGCTGTATGCAAATCTTAGATACTGACGAGCAGAAACCAGACATAAGATGTACAGGTTGGGTAAATTGGCAAAAGACAATGAAACCCTAAAGGTAGACGTAACCCGTGTGCGTAAATTGGGAGGGTGGACGAGGAAAGGACATGGACTTATTCCACAAGATATCATAGGCGGTCTCATTAGCTGTAATAATAAGGATTTTCATGTTACAGGAGAAACCTCTGTGGATCAGGAGCTCAATGAATATATCAGGTTCTATAATGAAGAGCGACCCGCCTATTCATTGAATTATCTGACGCCAAAGCAGTACAGGGAGTCCTACGCTCCCGGGATTGCGTATTAAACTGCTCATAGATTTCGAGCCGGAGGGAAGCACTTAGCCACCGCGCAAGCGGCTTGGCCTTGACAACAAGTCGTAGAAAATCGCTACAATGGGAATCCGAAGACGGCGGTTTGAGGTCTGCTCATGAGTTTGTCGCCTTCGGTAAGAGATGTCCAGCGATTTTCGAAGCGTTGTCCAGGCTGGCGGACGGCGGGATCAATTTCCCGTATAGCCGTGACAAAAAAATGCAAAATTCGTGTCCAGTTTTTGTTGACCAGTGCATACCATCCGGATAACCTGAAATTATACCATTGTCTATCCATTTATTAATAGTCTTTTCAGCATAATGACCGCTTATATCGCTCAAATCCGTTTTCTCGGCAAAACAGCTCGAAGAAGTCATAACAAATAACAATGATACAGACAAAAGAATTACAAATGCTTTTTTCATAATATATACCTCTCTTCCCTCACACCGTATTAACAGCTGTCAAAATTCTTGCATGGATGCGGGCCATCCCGAGTATGATTTCCTTTGATCCATTGCCCGGATCGACTGCATTTCATTTGCAGTAAGTTCAAAATCGAATATGTCCAGATTTTCTTTCATCCGTTCCTGCTTCGTACTCTTTGGGATAATGAGAACATCGCTTTGAATCAGGAAACGAAGAATGATCTGTGCTGCACTCTTCCCATGGGTTGAACCGATTTCAGTCAGTGTCTTGTTTCGGAAAATATTATCCATGCCTTCTCCGAACGGAGACCAAGATTCATGAGCAATACCTTGTTCTGTCAAATAACTGTGCATCTTTTTTTGTTGCCATAGCACATGTGTTTCAATCTGATCAACGGCAGGTTTCACTTCAAACTTCTTAAGAAGCTCGCTAATCTGACCGGCATTGAAATTGGAAACGCCGATAGCTCTGACCAGACCGCTTTTGTATACCTCTACCAACGCCTTGTATGTTCCTTCATTGTCTCTGTTAGGCCAGTGGATAATCATCAGGTCGATATAATCCAGGCCGAAATCACTCAGTGACCTCGCAATTCCTCTCTGCGTAGCGCCGTATCCAGATGTCTGCGTCTTAGATGTAATAAATATTTCCTCTCGAGGCAGTCCGCATTCTTTCACGGCAAGGCCAACCTCATGTTCATTTCCGTAATTCTGTGCAGTGTCTATGTGCCTGTATCCGGCCTCCAATGCCTGAAGAACAAGCTCCTCTGTTAGCCTTGAAGGTGTCAGGTATGTGCCGTATCCAACCGACGGCATCTTAACACCGTTGTTTAAAGTAACCGTATTCACTGAAGTCACCTCTTATCCGTTCTTATCCTATATAAGCGCCATCAGCATTGTTCTTAAAGTTTTGCTTTCCCTGCCATTCCCGTTCTTCGTCAGTCTCCGGAATATCGATCCGCTCAATCTTGAAAATTACGGGCCGTGTCCCATCGTTGCAGCAGGCAATCATCATACGCTCGTCATTTGTCCACCCGTGCATGATAGAGCCGCCTTGCAATGCCGTGTAAACATATCGGCTGATAGCGTCCCACGCTTCTCCGCAGAATTTACCGTTCATAAGGTGGTAAAAATCATCTTGCTGTGGCGTTCTCTTAAGGACAAATTCGTCCCCCAGTCTGAAAAACGGGCAGGCACCGGATTTTGGATTGACCGGATATTTTTCCTGAAGTTCCTGAAATACCTTCGTTTCCAGAACTGTTATCTTACATTCATGCCTCAAAGAATCAACCCTCCATTTTCAAATAATGCAATTCATCATTATAGCCCGGGGCTTCCACCACAGATCTTGAGGGTGGTTGCGCCGGGCAGCTTAATCTTCTTGCTCGATGAAAACATCAGGCACTGTTAAATCCAATGAAACCTTGCCTGTAGTTAATGCTGTAATACCAATTGCAGAGGCGTAACTTACCATTCTCAAAAAATCAGACATCTCATCATCACCACAAAAGCTCAGGTGCTCAAATTCCACGGTAATATCCCCGCATCCATCTAAACCCACGGGCTTGTCCTTAATCATCACAATTTCCACGCCCTCTTGCTCCTCAGCAATTCGCTTGAAGAAATCAACTAATTCATCGAATTTGCGTGACTGCTCGGGATTGATGACATAGTACCTCTCAGGCTTAGATTTCAACACATCTAAGTAACCCTTAGCAAGCTCATCAAGTTGCTCATCTGTACTTTTGTTTTCATCGAAGATTCGCTTCAAGTCGTCCTCATCAAAATATTCTTTATATTCTGGCAAACACTCCTCACCTCCATCCTGTATCATTGTATCATACGATAGAGCCTATGTCAATGCATAGTCAAAACACACTCTGAGATATACTGCACCATAGGAATAACCTGTCAAAAAATTTTTATAATCAAATTGATGTTTTATTACTATGTATTGTATACTTCTTTAAATTCATTACACCATATTTCAGCTTGATCTGGTTGCTTACCGCCATCAAACCATAGGGGTATACACCAAAAGTCCCTGGGGGTGTGGAAGAAAAGTTCCACCACAACAGAGAATAGAATGGATAAAGAGAGTATAAAACCGTCACGGAGAATTTTAGCGGTGTAGGGCTAAATCGAAGGGCGAGGCTTTGTTGCGGAATCGATGGTCTACGGGCGGAAGCCGATATAAGAAGTATGTGGCGGGTAAGTTGGATTAAGGTAACGAACCTCCAAGGTGGCCGTAACCCATGTGCTTAAATCGGAAGGGCGGACATCCATATCCTGCATATCATAAGGGTGATAAATGAAAATTTGGGGCTTGCAAAAAAGGAAAAACCGTGTTATAATATTGCTCGTGAGATTTTGACATAGGATATGTGCCCGTAGCTCAGCCGGATAGAGTGTCAGACTCCGACTCTGAAGGTCACGGGTTCGAATCCCGTCGGGCATACCACCTTAAAGTGCCGAAAACACGGTGATTTCGGCATATAACATAGGCCGCCTTTCCGAGGCGGTTTTTGTGTTGAAATCTCTTTTCAAATCATCGGCACGGCAAGCACTCGTCAAATAAAACAAAGCTCCGACATATCGAGCCCGAGGCAGGCGGATTTTCGGGTTGACATTGCAATTTAAAAATGATAAGATATATCCGTATCGGAAAATTGCAAAGCAAAGAGAAATTTATGAATTAAAATACACAGAAAATATATGGAGATTATTATGAAATACAGAAAATCGGTAGCCGCTTTAACTTTGATTTTAGTCGGTTTATTGCTTTTTTCACCTGCATATGGTTCGGAGTCGACCGAGAAAATTTCCGAAACTGCCGAATATATAATGTCTGCCGTCCCCAATCCGTCTCCCGGTTCCGTGGGAGGTGAATGGGCGATTATAGGCATTCACCGTGCACAGATCGAAAAGGATTTCTATTTTGACACATATCTTAAAAATTTGGAAACCTATGTAGCCGAAAGAGGCGGCGATTTGGGAAATCGATATACGGAATATTCCCGCATTGCCCTCGCTCTCGGCGAATTGTCGAAAACCGATTTGTATGATTTTATGGTCCGTCTTGAAGATTACGAACGGGTTGTATCTCAAGGTCTCAACGGAGCCGTGTTTGCTCTTGAAGCTCTGGCCGAATCGGGGAACACCGATGCCGATGTTTGCGACAAATATGTCGACTTTATTTTGAATATGCAAAACAAAGATGGCTCTTTTGGGCTGTCACCCGGGACGGCCGATGCGGATGTGACGGCCATGACAATATCCGCTCTCTGCCTCTTTGATGGGGATTTAAGGACAGACAGGGCCATAAACCGAGGTTTTTTGTATCTTTCATCGGTTCAGCACACGGATGGCGGCTTTTCCCCCTCTTTGGAAGATGAGATAAGCTGTGAGACTACCGCTCAGGTTATAATCGCCATGAAAAGGTACGGACTTCCCGAGAACAACAAATTTTTCGTGAAAAACGGAAATACTCCGTCTCACGCCTTGGACTTATTCCGCAAAACGGGCGGTGCATATTCTCATATTCAAAACGGCGAAATTGACCCGATGGCTACCGAGCAGGCGTTGCTTGCCATGACGGAACCCGAGTCGGACCATAAAACTCTGATTTACGACAGGCTGTGGTTTGAGGCAAATCAAGAGTATCTCAAAAGTGTAAAATAGGGAGAACATAGAGTGAAGATAAGAAAATTTGCCGTCGTTTTGACGGTGCTGCTCTTTTGTTTTATACTTGGCGGCTGCGGCAGCGATTCCCGCGGGGCACAGGAAAAGATTTCTTCAGAATATGATGCGGGAGGTATATCGGTAAAAAGCCCCTTTTCACCGGATATGGAAACTTCCTCCCCGCAAGAAGAACCGATGAACGCAGGGACAGCGGAAGCGGGTGAATCGGTACCCGAAAGCGAAACGGGAGAGGCTGCAGAGAAGGATTACGTACCGGATTCATATACACAAAGCGATGATGGGAACTCGAAGGTCGAGGATAAAGAAAATAGTGGTTTAGACGAAGGCGACAATCGAACAGATACGGTCCGAAATGAAGACGGAAACGAGCGCCGGCCCGAAGAAAAAACCGAGGAGCAAGCGGTGGTTTTGTCCGCTCAAGGCCCCGGGGCGCAATCGGAGGCGGAAATATCCGATGTTTGCACCTTCTCGATTGACTGTTCCAGAGCTTTGGAGTCACCCGAGCTTTCTGACAGTTTGAGGAACATACTCCCCGAAAACGGCGTAATTTTTTCGGGTACTGTTGCGGTTGAGGAAGGTGACAGCGCTTATGACATCTTAAGCCGCATAACCCGAGAAAAGGGCATACCTATGGAGTTTTCATCTTCACCGGCATTTGGCTCAAAATACATTGAAGGCATAAACTCTCTACGCGAGTTGGATTGCGGTCCAAATTCAGGCTGGGTGTATTTTATCAACGGAGAAATGCCCGGCGTCGGTTGCGATAAAACATCGGTAAAACCCGGGGATGATGTCCGCTTTTGCTACACTCTCGACTTGGGCACCGATATAGATATTTAACAAATAAATCGGAGGATATTATGAAGGACGAATTTTCGCGAGTGCATCCTTTGATTAACTTTATATATTTTGGGGCGGTTATAGCCTTTTCGGCCATTTATATGAGTCCCCCTTTGATTTGTATATCCTTGGGAGCGGCGTTTTGCTACTCCTTTTACTTGGATGGGAAAAAAGCCCTCAAATTTTTCTTTGCGATGGCTTTGCCGATTGGGCTCTTTGCGGCTCTCATAAATATAGCTTTCAATCACAACGGAATGACGATTTTGATGTATTTCCCCACCGGCAATCCTTTGACCCTTGAGTCTGTTGCCTATGGAACTTGTGCCGCTGCCCTGCTTATTGATGTTATTATGTGGTTTTTCTGCTTTAATCGGGTTATCACCTCGGATAAGTTCATCTATTTGTTCGGACGCATAATTCCGTCTTTGTCTCTTGTTCTTTCCATGATACTCCGATTCATACCGAGGTTCCGCCGACAATATCAAAGGGTCGCCACCGCTCAAAAGAGCCTGAAAAAGGCGGATGGGAAGCAAGGCCTTTTCGCCAAAATCAAAAGGGGGATGAACACCTTTTCGATTATGCTAACCTGGTCTCTTGAGAATTCCATAACCATGGCAGACTCCATGAATGCCAGAGGCTATGGACTGAAAGGCAGAACCGCTTTTTCCAGATATCGCTTTTATTTCAGGGACGGAGTCTTGCTTACCGCTATGATTTTGCTTTTGGCAGGCCAGATTATTTTCACAATTCTCGGTTGCGGGCGGGTTAGTTACTACCCCTATTTTGAACTTGTCATATCGCCGGTGGCAATTGCCGGATATATATGTTATGGGCTGATGTGTTTGATGCCAATGATAATCAACCTAACGGAGGATGTAAAATGGAACTATTTTCGATCCGAGATTTGAATTTTTCTTACACGGAGGGGCGGAACGGTTTTGCCCTGCGGGATATAAGTTTTGACATAAACAGCGGAGAGTTCGTAACTCTGTGCGGAAAGTCGGGCTGCGGAAAAACAAGCCTGCTTAAGCAACTCAAAACCTGCCTCCTGCCGGGAGGGTATCGTTCGGGCTCGGTTAAATTTGGCGGCAGGGAACTTGATGAAGTCCCTCTCAGAGAACAGACCTCCGATATAGGTTTTGTTATGCAAAGAGCGGAAAACCAAATCGTGACCGACAAAGTGTGGCATGAGATGGCCTTCGGGCTTGAAAGTTTGGGATACGGCACCGACGAAATTCGTCTTCGGGTTTCGGAGATGGCCAGCTTTTTTGGACTTCAATCCTGGTTTTATCGGGAAACATCCACTCTGTCCGGGGGACAAAGACAGCTTTTGAGTCTTGCCTCCGTTATGGTTCTTGAACCCAAGATTTTGATTTTAGACGAGCCGACCGCCCAACTTGACCCCATATCCGCGGGAGATTTTATGCAAATGCTTCTGAAAATCAATTTGGAATTCGGAACCGCCATTCTTATCTCCGCCCACAACTTGGAGGAAGTCGTGCCCATATCCGATCGGATGATCGTTATGGAAGATGGAAAGATTATCGCCGACAGCGACCCCCGAAGCGTCATTATGAAACTCCGAAACGACGGCAGCGAAATGTTCTCTGCAATGCCCACTCCGGCCAGGATTTTCGCCTCTGTAGACAGCGGTGCAAACTGTCCCCTCACCGTCCGAGAGGGCAGGGAATGGATAAGCGAATTTGTCAAGGGAAGGAAAATCCGTCCCGTTCCCGTGAAAAAATTGGGCTACAAGACGGATGAGACGGTCCTTGCCGCCAAAAATATCTGGTTCAGGTATGAAAAGCGGGAGAACGACGTGCTGAAAAATATCTCCCTCACTCTTCACAGCGGAGAATGGCAGGCGTTGGTGGGCAGCACCGGAGTCGGAAAAACCACTTTTTTGTCCATTTTGTCAGGCATAAACACCCCCTATCGAGGCAAGGTATATGATATGGGGAACAGGATTTGCCTTCTTCCTCAGGATCCAACCACGATCTTTGAAAAGGATACCGTGGCGGACGATTTGATGGCGGGTCTGTCTTCCAAGGACGACGCTTATTTCCACAGTATAATAAACCTGTGCGACCTCGGGAATTTGCTTTATATGCATCCCTATGACTTGTCCGGAGGCGAACAGCAACGGGCGGCCCTCGCCAAAGTCCTGCTCAGACGTCCTCGGGTGCTTCTTTTGGATGAACCCACCAAAGGTCTTGACGCATACTTCAAAAAAAAGTTGGCAGGCATATTGCTGAGTTTAAAACTGCGGGGGATTTCCATTATAATGGTGTCTCACGATATCGAATTTTGTGCATCCTATGCGGACAATTGTGCCTTTTTGTTTGATGGCGAAATAATTTCCAAAGATGAGCCGAGAGCTTTTTTCTCGGGGAACAACTTTTACACCACTGCGGCAAACCGTATTTCGAGACATATAATAGACAATGCCATAACCGCCGACGATGTGATATATGCCATAGGAGGCACCCCCGTTCCAATTAACCCGGGAGGAACATCCCCCAAAAACAACCCGGCGGATTCGATTGGAGGTACATACGAAAAGGGTCTCGGCAAACCGCAGGAGGATTCGGCTCTTGATATAAATAAAATGGAGCGGATAAAAAACGGAGTTATGTCGGATAGTGCCGCAAGAGGTTCGGCGTTCTTTCTGATACTTTCTTTGCTATTAATGCCCCTTGTAATTTTCTTGGGAGTCAAATATATCAAGAACAGACCATATTACTACATAAGCGCCGTATTGATTGTTTTGGCCATATTGCCCTTTGTGATTATGTTCGAGGGCAGGAGGCCGAAAGCCCGGGAACTTGTGACCGTTTCGGTTCTTTGCGCTCTTGCCGTAATCGGACGGGTGGCCTTTTATATGGTGCCCCAGTTCAAGCCCACTTTGGCTCTTATCATAATTTCCGGCATGGCTCTCGGCAGTCAGCGGGGATTTATGATTGGTGTAATTACGGCCTTTGTTTCCAATATCTTCGTGGGCCAGGGCCCCTGGACTCCGTGGCAAATGCTTGCTATGGGAGCGGTGGGTCTCATTGCGGGCTTTATGTATAAAAAAGAAGCTCTGCCCAAAACAGCAGTGCCTGTTTGTATATTCGGATTCCTCGCGACGGTGATTGTCTATGGGGGAATAATGAATCCCGCATCCCTCATTATGGCGGGAAGCGAAATTAACGGAGCTGCCCTTGCGACCGTCTATTTGACCGGGCTTCCCTTTGATGTAATGCACGGGCTGTCGACTGTTGTCTTTTTGGCTTTGCTTGCCAAACCCATGTTGGGCAAGCTGAACAGAGTTAAGAGAAAGTACGGGCTGCTTCTCAAGGAAAGGAACTCCTTTATATAAATACGGAAAATACAGAGTAAAAATGTGCGCTCCCACTTGAGCAGCCCTTCAGGGCAAAATCACAGCGGGAGCGCATAAATATCGGTTTTTAAATCAATTTCTTAAGTTTTGGTTATTTTAATATTTCCGCCACCGCGGCAAATTGAGGCTTTAGGGCTTGATAGATTTCCCGGTATATCGGGAAGTATTTTTTATAAGTCTTAACATTTTCGGGAATGGGTTCTATAGTCTCCTTAACGCTGATAACCGTATCGCAAGCTTCGGGGACATTCTTGTATATGCCTGCGCCGACCGCTGCCAAAAGGGCAACACCCAAAGCCGGTCCCTCGGAAACGTTGATGGTGTTTATATTGCAATCGAACATATCGGCCTGCATTTGACGCCAAAGCTTGCTCTTGCCGCCTCCGCCGGAGGCACGAACTTCCGAGGTATCAATACCCATGGTACGGATTATGTCAAGGCAATCCCACAGGCTATAGGCCACTCCTTCCATAACCGCACGGAGCATATCTTTTTTGGTATGTCTCGCCGAGAGGCCGAAGAACACTCCCTTCGCGGCAGGGTCGTTTATGGGGCTCCTTTCACCCATCATATAGGGCAGATATATCAAACCGTCACATCCCGGGGCCACTCTTGCGGCTTCCATATCCATCAGGTAATACGGATCAACTCCCATACCTTCTGCGGTGGCAGATTCGGCTCTGCAGAAGTTATCCCTGTACCATTTGAGCGAGAGCCCCGCTCCTTGGGTGCAGCCCATAACATGCCATTTTCCGGGGACGGCATGACATAGGATATGCATTCTGCCGCCTTTGTCGATTTCCAAATTATCCATGTGGGCAAATACGACCCCGGATGTTCCGATGGTTGAGGAGATGATTCCCGGCTTCACTATGCCGTTTCCCACCGCTCCCGCGGCCTGGTCTCCGGCGCCTCCCACAACGATGGTGCCCTCGCAAAGGCCTGTCAATCGGGCAGCCTCTTTGTGGACAGTGCCCGTAACTTCACAGGATTCGTACATCTTGCCCAAAAGGTTTTTGTCTATACCGAGTTTATTAAGGATATCATCGGACCAGCACCGGTTTTTGATATCCATCAACTGCATACCGCTGGCATCCGACACTTCCGTGGCAAATTCTCCGGTCAGCTTGTATCGTATGTAGTCCTTGGGCAGCATAATCTTGGCGGTTTTGGCATAGAGCTCGGGTTCGTTTTTCTGAACCCAAAGTATCTTCGCGGCGGTAAAACCCGTGATTGCAGGGCTACCGGTGGTCTGAATCAAACAATCTCTTCCGATTTTTTCGGTCAGTTCATCGGCCTCGGCTGTCGTTCGCTGGTCACACCATATGATGGATTTCCGCAGAACATTGCCATCCTTGTCAAGCATAACAAGACCGTGCATCTGTCCGGATAGGCCCGCACCCTTGATGTCCTTGGGATCTACTCCCGACATTTCAATAACCGCTTTCACACTTGAATAAGTGGCATGCCACCAGTCCTCGGGATCCTGTTCCGCCCACCCGATTTTGGGCTGATAGAGCGGATACTCAACCAAATAGTCGCTCATTACCGTTCCAAACTCATCAAACAGCACCGTTTTGGTGCCGCTGGTTCCGATATCGACGCCTATAACATATCTCATTTCAAACACTCCTTTTGTAGCTTTTTGTTATATTCGGAATCATAAGTATAATATAACACATAGGTTATAACATTGCAACAGTTTTTTGCGGCGGAAGGATGTAATTTTAAATATGGTAAATCACAAAACCAAAGGTGAGGATATCTCAAAATATACCAAAAAATTCATTAAGTATATTCAAGACCGGGTGAACAACTATCCAAGGAAAAAATACGACTGGATATCATCCAAGGAACTGACAAATTCACTAAATTTACCATGCATTCTTTGGTGACATTTTATATTGCAATTTATACCCATTCCGTCAGTGCAAAAAAATCTTGTATTATCCTTATTGATGTGATATAATAGCAAACGGAGGATGTTATGAGTAACAACGGAAATGACGGAATTCATATAGAATTGTTTGGAAAATTGAAAAAGGAATTTAATGATGCAACGGATAAGGTTGCCGGATGCTGCCGAGGCCTCAGCAGCAAGAAAGTGCCGGTTTGCATTGTTGTTTGTGTACTTATTATTTGCATTGTTCTGGCTGTTTGTTCGTTTTCTCCTTCTCCCGATGATAAAATAAGACTTTTTGTAAACGGAGAGGAGATTGTTTGCCCTGTGGATATATACACCGAAAACGATGCGGCAATGGTGCCTTTGAGGACTGTTTGCGACGCATTCGGTGCATCTTGTGATTGGAACGAAAAAACCGAAAGTATATCCGTAACTTTGGAATCCGTAACCGTACATTTTTCAATCGGAAGTAATAAAATGATAAAATACGGCAGCCCTGTTGATATGAGCGCTGCAGCTTGCTACATGGAAGATTACGCAATGGTCCCCGTCAGGGCTTTGGGGGATGCTTTCGGATATCCGGTCGAATGGAGCGAAAGAGATAATGCTGTTTTTATCGGTGAAAAAGTAGATCTTAATGCGAATCCCGTAGCAGATACGGTTGTTACGGACGAGTTTAGATATGAACGGGATATGGGAACATACAACGGTATAGGTATCTTTTCAAATGGATCCGAAAATTTCGGTATGGAACTTTTGAGTGTTAACGATAAGAACGATTCCTATGCAGATGCAGTGGAAAGAATTTCCCGCTCGTTGCCCGGTGTGAATGTTTACGATATTTTGGCGCCCACGGCCCAAGAGTTTTACGCTCCGAATAATAAGCGGACTAATCAAACGGAGGGAATATGCAATGTCTACGACAGTTTGATTTCAAAGGATATACCCAATCTCAGATTGATAAATGTTATAGGCACTCTTTCGGAGCATGCCGCGGAAAAAATCTATTTTTGCACCGATCATCACTGGACTCAAAGAGGTGCATATTATGCTTATGCGGAATATTCTATGGAAAATCCCTACATCGAAAATCTTGAGCCTTTGCAGAATTATTACACGGAAAACAAATACGGGATGCTGGGTTCTCTTTTGAATTTCACAGCAGGGACTTACGGAAAAGAGCTCTTGGAGCAAAGCCCGGATATGCTTCAGATGTTCTATCCCAAATCCGAATATGAAGGAGCGGTTTATCGGGACCCGTATATGACTTCCTATATGCAAAGTATCAAGGCAATTTATCCCTGGGCGAATTCCTACAGTTGTTTTCTCCAAGGTGATTTCCCTCTTGAAGTTTTTAAAACAAATGTAAATAACGGCAGAAAAGTTTGTATTGTTAAAGAATCTTTCGGTGATGCATTTTCCGTTTGGGCACTCAACAATTACGAAGAAGTTTATATAGTCGATTATAGGATGTGGAACGGTGGAACCTACGGTGGTTACGGCAGCGGGAGCTATTCTTTTAAGCTTAAGGATTTTTATGACTTTGTAAAGTTTGATGATTTGGTGATAATAAGCTATCCGGTTTCGGTATCTGTTCCTCAACAAACCGCACTCCTTGCCGCTATGGCACAATAATAAATCGATTGTATGTTTTGATACGGCTGAGCTAATAAAACATTTGTGAAAAGGATAAAGTGAAATGGTAAATATTGGAAATGATTGGGATGAAATATTAGCCGATGAGTTTAAAAAGGATTATTATTTAAGACTTAGGGCATTTTTGGTGAAGGAATATAAAACAGGCACGGTCTATCCCGATATGTATGATATTTTTAATGCCCTCAAATATACACCATTCAGCCGAGTCAAGGCGGTTATTTTGGGGCAGGATCCCTATCACGGCCCCGGGCAGGCCCACGGCCTGTGTTTTTCGGTTTTGCCCGGAATTACACCGCCTCCGTCTTTAAAGAATATTTATAGGGAGATATACGACGAATACGGCACACCTATGCCTTCAAGCGGTGAACTTACCGGTTGGGCAAAGCAGGGAGTGCTGCTCCTTAATACGGTCCTCACCGTAAGAGCGGGAATGGCTAATTCTCACAGAGGTATGGGTTGGGAAATTTTGACCGACAAGATAATTTCACTTTTGAATGAGCGGGAAGCGCCTGTTGTTTTTATGCTCTGGGGCGCTAACGCACGTCAAAAGACCGCTTTGATTACAAAGCCAAATCATTTGGTACTTACGGCGGCGCATCCCAGCCCTCTCTCGGCTCAAAACGGTTTTTTCGGCTGTGGCCATTTTAAAAAATGTAATGAATTTTTGAAAGAACAAGGCATTGATGAAATTAACTGGCAAAAGACGGTTTGAAATTACTGATTGTCAAACAAATATGAAAAGTTATTCGAATTCAATTGCAGAGTCGAAAATTCGAATTGTGCAGATTTGCTAATTATTGAGCTATTCCGTGCTTTTATTTCTCTATGTCAGACTACCGATATTCGGCTTGACAATATTTTAAAAAAAGCTTATAATATAAAAGTTGTATAAATTCTTATATGTACAATCCTTACTCTCGGCGGTGACCGAGGGTCAAAGTCCAAAAGGAGGTGAAAAGATGGCAGAACACATCAATAAGTATGAGACAATCATGGTCTTGGATGCGTCTAAGACCGAGGAGGAAATTGCAGCTCTGCTTGGCAGGTTCACGTCATTAATCGAAAAACACGGTGAGATTGAAAGTGTTGACGAATGGGGCAAGCGCAGGTTAGCCTATCCGATTAATTTCATGAACGAAGGCTATTATGTGCTTGTGAACTTTAAATCCGGGCCCGAATTCCCGATGGAACTGGAGCGTGTTTACAAGATTACCGACGGTGTGATGAGAAGCATTGTCGTAAGACGCGAGGAGGGTTAAATATGCTGAACAAGGCAATTATTATGGGAAGACTTACTCGTGACCCTGAAGTCCGCACAACAGGCACCGGTATAAGTGTATGTTCTTTTACCGTTGCTGTTGATAGCGGGTATGGTGATAACAGACAAGCGGATTTCATCAATTGCGTTGCCTGGAGAAGTCAAGCTGAATTTCTCGGAAAATATTTCAAAAAAGGCATGATGGTTATAGTTGTCGGTCGTATTTCAACCAGGAGTTGGGAAGGGCAGGACGGACAAAGGAGGACTACAACCGAGGTAATTGCCAGCGAGATAAGCTTTGGCGAAACGAAGAAATCAAGGGAGGAAAACGGTGGTTATTCTGCTCCTCCAGCGGAATATTCCAATTCCTACAGCCGACCCTCCTATGGTCAGCAGACAGCTTCGCAACAAATCACTTCAGAACCTCCGAAGCCAAATGTGCCGGAGGACCTTAATGATGACGACTTTAAAGCCATTGCCGAATTGGATGATGATCTTCCGTTTTAAAACTTATTTTAAGGAGAATTTATAATGCCAGAAGAAAGAAGAACAGATAGACCCCGCAGACGACCCAGAAGAAAAGTCTGCTCGTTCTGTGTTGAGAAAGTCGACCATATCGACTACAAAGATGTAGCTAAGCTCAGAAGGTATGTGACGGAGCGTGCTAAGATTCTTCCCAGAAGAATCAGCGGCTGCTGTGCAAAACATCAAAGACAGCTGACCGTGGCCATAAAAAGAGCACGTCAGATTGCACTTATGCCTTACACATCCGACTAAAATGGCAAAGGCGCCTATTTTTAGGGCGCCTTTGTTATTCTGTTTTAATTATATTTGCAATACGATATATATACTATATTGTCATTATCGGAATTATTTTATGCTAAAAGCTTTTGCGAATATTTTGTATAAAAATAAAATTAAAATAAAGTGGAGGAGAAAATGACAAAAGAAAATGTTTGTATTATGATTTCCATAGTTCTATACATGGTTATTGTCCTCGGGATAGGAGTATGGTTTTCAAGAAGAAATAAGACCGCCGACGATTTCTACTTAGGCGGCAGGAAGCTCGGACCTTATGTCACGGCGATGAGCGCAGAGGCATCAGATATGAGCAGCTACTTGCTTATGGGTGTCCCCGGCCTTGCATATTTGACCGGTTTGGCAGATGCGGCTTGGACTGCAATCGGTCTTATAGTGGGAACTTATTTGAATTGGCTGATTGTTGCCAAGAAATTGAGGAATTATTCAAGTTATATCGGCGCAGCAACCATTCCCGCTTTTTTCTCGGAAAGATTTAAAGATAAATCAAGAATTTTGAGTGTCATCGCTGCCCTTGTAATTATTATATTCTTTGTTCCATACACAGCCTCGGGATTTGCGGCATGCGGCAAATTGTTCAATTCTCTGTTTGGGGTAAGTTACGTGGGTGCCATGTTGGTTTGTGCGGCGGTAATTATTTTCTACACTATGCTTGGAGGATTTTTGGCAGCCAGCACCAGCGATTTTTTGCAAGCCGTAATTATGTCCATTGCCCTTGTGGTTGTTCTTGTATTCGGAACGGTCAGTGCCGGCGGCATCGGACAGGTAATTGACAATGCCAAGGCTTTGCCCGGCTACTTGAGTATGACCAAGACCTATGTTCCTGAAACGGGAAGTTCCGCACCGTACGGATGGTTTAGAAGTTGCTCCATGCTCGCATGGGGATTGGGATACTTCGGAATGCCGCATATTTTGCTCAGATTTATGGCTATTGAAAATGCGCAAAAACTGAAGCTTTCAAGACGTGTTGCATCGGTTTGGGTTGTTATTTCATTGGCTGTAGCGGTGTTTATCGGTATTGTCGGAATGGGCATGGTATCAAACAATGTCATTGCGCCTCTTGAGGATTCGGAACGTGTTTTAATTGAAATTGCCAAACTCCTCAGCCACAACGGTGTTATTGCTGCGTTGATTGCAGGTGTCATCCTTGCCGGAATTTTGGCTGCAACCATGTCAACAGCCGATTCTCAACTTTTGGCCGCATCCTCATCCGTATCTCAAAACATAGTTAAGGAAAAACTGTTCCCCAACATGAGCGAGAAAACAACGATGATCATTGCAAGAATCACCCTTGTTGCTATCGCAATTGTGGCTGCATTCCTTGCAAGAGATCCCAACAGTTCCGTGTTTGGAATAGTGTCTTTTGCATGGGCAGGCTTCGGTGCATCCTTTGGCCCGGTTATGCTTACGTCCCTGTTCTGGAAGAGAACCACAAAATGGGGAGCTTTGGCAGGTATGATTGCAGGCGGAGCGATGGTATTCATTTGGAAGTACGGTATTGCAAAACTCGGCGGTTTGTTTGCGATTTATGAGTTGCTCCCCGCATTCATAACGGGTCTCATTGCCATAATCGTTGTAAGTCTTCTTACCAAGGAACCCGACAAGGAGATCACCGATACATTTGAAACCGTCACGGCTATGAAAAACTAAAAATACGGATATCTCGGTTGCTCAAATGCAAAACCCATAAAAACGTGGCTGAAAAAATTTAATACTTGACAAAAGGCGGACACTATCTTATAATTAAGCCTATGGAGATGTGTCCGCTTTCTGTATGAATTTTAATATATGCGGCTTATATAAGATAAATTTTAATCCGGAAAAAATTCGGAGTTATTTCAAAAATGTGTTCACAGAGTATAATTTAAACCGGAGGTATAATGATGGCAAAAGAAAAAGTTGTTCTTGCATATTCGGGAGGTCTTGATACCTCAATAATAATTCCCTGGCTTAAAGAGAATTACGATTATGATGTAATAGCCGTATGCGGAAATGTCGGTCAGGGCAAGGAGACCGAGGGCCTTGAGGAAAGAGCCAAAAGGTCAGGCGCCTCAAAACTCTATATTGAGGACTTGAGAGACGAGTATGTTGAAGATTTTATTTTTCCCACTCTCAAAGCCGGCGCTGTTTATGAAGGCAAATATTTGCTGGGAACATCCCACGCCCGCCCAATCATCGCAAGGCGTCTTGTTGAGATTGCCAAAAAAGAGGGAGCTGTTGCCGTTTGCCATGGTGCTACTGGCAAGGGCAATGACCAAGTTCGTTTCGAATTGACAATAAAAGCGCTTGCTCCTGAACTCAAAATTATTGCTCCTTGGCGAATTTGGGATATTAAATCTCGGGAAGATGCGGTGGATTATGCGGAAGCTCATCACATTGAGATCCCTGTCACCAAGGAGGAATTGTATTCGAGGGACAGAAATATATGGCATATCAGCCACGAAGGTATGGATCTTGAAGATCCCGCTAACGAGCCGAGGCTTGACAGTTTGCTTAAATTGAGCGTTCCTCCCGAAAAGGCACCCGATAAGCCTACATATATAGAAGTCGGTTTTGAAAAGGGTATACCCGTATCTTTAGACGGAAAAAAAATGAAAGCTCGGGAATTGGTTGAAAAGCTTAACGAGTTGGGAGGAGAGAATGGAATAGGAATTGCCGATATAGTGGAAGATCGATTGGTTGGAATGAAATCTCGGGGAGTATATGAGACTCCGGGCGGAACTATCCTCTATGCTGCTCTCCAAGAACTTGAGTACTTGTGCTTAGATCGGGATACTCAAGCTTTTAAACGGCAATCAGCCATCAAGTTCGCAGAGCTTGTTTATGATGGCAAATGGTTCACTCCTCTGCGAGAGGCTTTATCCGCTATGGTTGACTCTATGGAGGAGACGGTCACCGGTGAGGTTCGTTTGAAACTTTATAAGGGGTCTGTAACGCCGGCGGGTGCAAAGTCGCCTTATTCTCTTTACAATGAGGATATTGCGAGCTTTGGCGACAGCCGAGAACTCTATAGCCACAAAGACAGTGAAGGTTTTATAAACCTGTTTGGTCTTCCCCTCAAAGTCAGGGCTTTGATGAAGAAAAAAGGAAATAAAGACTGATAAAGAGTCATAGGATAATTTTAAATAAGGAAGCAAGAAAAGGAAGAAGAGTAATGGCAAAATTGTGGGACGGTCGTTTTCAAAAACCCACCGACACTCTTGTTGATGATTTTAATTCATCAATCCGCATCGACTCTCGGATGTATGCTCAAGACATACGGGGCAGCCAAGCTCATGCCGAAATGCTTGGTCGGCAAGGAATAATCGACAAGGATGATTCCAGACTTATAGTGAAAACCCTTGATGAAATAAAAAGGGATATTGACAGCGGCAAAATTGAGTTTACCGTTGATGCCGAAGATATACATATGAATATCGAAACGATCTTGATAGAAAGAATCGGCAATGTAGGCAAAAAGCTTCATACCGGCCGCAGCAGAAACGACCAAGTTGCTCTTGACACAAGGATGTATGTCAGAGATGAAATTGACAATATTTTATTGATGGTGGAGGAACTCAAATCAACAATCCTCCGTCTTGCCGAAGAAAATCTTGATACAATAATGCCGGGTTATACCCATCTTCAAAAAGCTCAGCCAATAACCTTGGCGCATCACCTGATGGCCTATTATGAGATGCTGAGGAGAGACTGCTCAAGGCTTGAGGATTGTCGAAAGCGGCTGAATGTTATGCCTCTTGGCAGTGGAGCTCTTGCGGGAACAACATATTCTCTTGACAGGGAGTTTGTTGCTCGAAAGCTTGGGTTTGATTCTATAACAATGAACAGCTTAGATGGGGTGTCCGACAGAGATTTTGTTTTGGAAACGGCATTTGTTTTGTGCGTCATTATGACCCATTTGAGCCGATTTTCCGAAGAAATTATCCTGTGGAGTTCCGGAGAGTTTGGATTTGTGGACCTCGATGATGCCTACAGCACAGGTTCAAGTATAATGCCCCAAAAGAAAAATCCCGATGTTGCGGAGCTTGTGAGAGGCAAAGCGGGCAGAGTTTACGGCGACCTTATGGGTCTGTTGACTATGATGAAGGGGATTCCTCTTGCATATAACAAAGATATGCAAGAGGATAAGGAGCAACTTTTTGATGCCATAGATACGGTTAAGATTTGTTTGCCGGTATTTGACAAGATGATTGCTACGATGAACATACAAAAAGAGAGAATGCTTGCTGCGTCCAAAGAGGGATTTACAAATGCCACCGATGTGGCGGACTACTTGGTGAAAAAAGGTATGGCCTTCAGAGATGCTCACGGTATTGTGGGAAGAATTGTGGCATATTGCATCAAGAACAACAAAGCAATCAATGATCTTTCCATTGAGGAATTTAAGACTTTTTCCGATCTTTTTGACAATGACCTGTATGATGCCATATCTCTTGCAACATGTGTCAACCATAGAAATCTTCCGGGTGGTCCTGCCATAGAAACGGTTAAAGCCCTAATTGAAAAATATAAAAATTAAATAATACATTAATGAAGGAGTAAAAGATATGAAACTTTTTATTGACACAGCTATAGTCGATGAAATCAGAGAAGTCAATGATATGGGCGTAATTTGCGGTGTTACAACCAATCCGTCCCTCATTGCCAAGTCGGGAAGGAAATTTGAAGATGTTGTAAAAGAAATTACGCAAATTGTTGATGGCCCCATAAGTGCGGAAGTTACGGCAAAAGACCCCGACGAGATGGTTGAACAGGCCATTCCTCTCACCAAAATTCACAAAAACATTATCATCAAAATTCCCTTTAATAAGGAAGGCTTAATGGCGTGCAAAAAGATGACTGCTCTTGGCATTAAGACAAATGTTACACTCATATTCTCCGCAGCCCAGGCTTTGCTTGCAGCAAAGGCAGGTGCCACCTATGTAAGTCCGTTTTTGGGTAGATTGGATGATGTGGGAACCGACGGTATGAATCTCATAGGAGAGATTGTTGATGTATTTGCCAACGATCCCGACATAGACACTCAAATTATTGCGGCATCCATCAGAAACCCAATCCATGTAATTGATGCGGCACGTCTTGGCTGCGATATCGCAACCGTACCTTATGCTGTGATTATGCAAATGCTCAATCATCCGCTGACCGACATAGGTATCAAAAGGTTTGATGCCGACTGGGCCACGGTACCCAAAGACTAAAAATCGGGGATTTTGACTACGCATAACTCAAGCTTAGTAATCAGGAGAAAATTGAAATGATAAATATGGATTATGTATTCGCGGAAGTCCAAAGAGTCTTTGCTATGCTCAGTCCCAACGAGTTCCCCGAGGTGTATGAGTATTTATACTCGCTGATCGAAGATGGCAATGATGACGACTCCGAACTCGATATGCCTTATACAATAGCAGGTTCAATTTTGGAATTGGACAAACCTTTGCTTTTCCCCAAATTTTTGGTAGATTTCATTACCGACATGTTTGAATTGGAAATTGATGAGGGCAACGAAAATGCTATGAACGATCTAGGGGCTCAGTATTACGGCGGAAGTAGAGGATTTCAGCAAAGCTTTAAGAAGGCAATCCACTATTACAAAATGGCTGTAAAGAACGGAAGTCGTCAAGCCCAGGAAAATTTGGGTTATTGCTATTATTATGGCAGAGACGGAAAACCGGATTACGAAAAAGCATTTCACTGCTTTGCCCTTGGAGCCTTTGACGGTCATGTGATCTCTCTTTATAAAATCGGGGATATGTATCTAAATGGTTTATATGTTCCCAAAAACGAGGTTGAAGCTGCTCACATCTATCTTTATTGTCTTGAAGTAATGCCCGAAGAATTGGAAGACCGGGTGGGAGGCCCTGTATATTTACGTTTGGGAAATTTGTTTTTAAACGGTATCGGTATCCCTCAAGATCCCAAGGCTGCATTGACCTGTTATCAACGGGCGGAAATGTATTTTATCGATATGATAGAAGATGGCGATGTTATGTATAAAAACAGCCTGAAAGGTGCTGTTGAAGGTCAGGAAAAGTCTCGGAAAATGCTTTGCGAGAATTTGCCCCCCGAAGAGTGGGAGGTTAATGACTGAAACAAGGCGGACAAATTGTATGAAAATTTAAAAAGTGTTCCTGTTCTTTTAGGAGCACTTTTTGATTAATTGGAAAAAATCTTTGATTTAAGTACAATGAAATTTTTAAATAGTTTGCTAAATCAAATAGCTTGAAGCATATTGAAAGAAAGTAAAAGAAAATGTAACAAAACAAAAATTAGGTGTTGCAGAAATTTTTCAAGTATGGTAAAATGTTTCTTAGAAAATTAATTTATTCAATACTATAAGGAGATGTGGCAAATGAAAAAGAATGTAAATTTCAATTATCGCAGAGCTCTCGGTTTCTTCTCTCAGGATGAAGTCGACAATATGCAGGCGCAGATATGCGCAGTTGATAAGGTCCTGATGGGGAAAACCGGTGCCGGGAATGATTTCCTGGGCTGGATTGACCTCCCTGTTGACTACGACAAGGAAGAGTTTGCAAGAATAAAAAAAGCCGCCGAAAAAATCAGAAAAGACAGTGATGTTCTGTTGGTTGTGGGCATAGGCGGTTCATACCTCGGTGCAAAGGCTGCCTGTGATTTTTTGGGCGGTCCGTTCTATAATATGACCGAGAAACCTCAAATTATTTTCTGTGGCAATAATATAAGCCCCAATTATTTGAATTCCGTATTAAAAACCATAGAGGGCAAGGATGTTTCGGTCAATATTATTTCAAAATCGGGCACTACAACCGAACCTGCCATAGCGTTCAGAATCCTAAAAAATTATGTTGAGAAAAAATACGGTAAAGAAGGTGCCAAATCTCGGATTTATGCCACAACCGATAAGGCTCGCGGGGCTTTAAAGAATTTGGCGGACGAGGAAGGCTATGAGACATTTGTTGTCCCGGATGATGTTGGCGGCAGATATTCGGTTTTGACTGCCGTAGGTCTTTTGCCCATTGCTGTTTCCGGTGCAAATATTGATGCCATGATGGAAGGCGCAGCCGCAGCAAGAGAAATGTATATGGATCCGGATCTCAAGAAAAATGAGTGCTATCAATATGCGGCAATCAGAAACATTCTTCTCCAGAAGGGCAAAACAATAGAGATGTTGGTAAATTATGAGCCTGAGCTTCAATATTTTATCGAATGGTGGAAACAACTGTATGGTGAGAGTGAAGGCAAGGACAAAAAGGGTATTTTCCCCGCAGGTGCCTCCTTCTCCACTGATCTTCATTCAATGGGCCAGTATATTCAAGACGGTAAGCGCCAGCTTTTCGAGACCGTTCTTTATGTTAAAAATTCGAAGAGCGACATAGAAATGACAACAGATAAAGACAATGTCGATGGCCTGAATTTCTTAGCAGGCAAAACCATGGACTTTGTAAACAAAAAGGCTTTCGAGGGCACCCTCCTTGCCCATACGGACGGAGGAGTTCCCAATCTCATCGTTGAGCTTGAATCTCTTGATGAATATACCTTCGGTCAGTTGGTATACTTTTTTGAGAAAGCCTGCGGTATAAGCGGATACCTTCTTGGTGTCAATCCTTTTAACCAGCCCGGTGTTGAAAGCTACAAGAAAAATATGTTTGCTCTCCTTGGTAAGCCCGGGTATGAGGCTGATAAAGAAGCCTTAGAGGCACGGCTCAAATAATTAGTTGCCACCGAAAAATGGATAAAAGCAGCATACAGGAATCAAACCTGTTCAAACAAACGGAAAGGGGTAGTTAAAATGATAAAGATACACATCGGCCTCAAAGGCAGCGGAAAGACCAAAAGGATAATAACCGATGTGAATGAAGCGGTAAATACCGAACATGGCAATGTTGTTTGCATAACAGATGGAAATCGCCTTATGCATGATATTTCCAGAAGGGCACGATTGATTGACACCGCCGATTTTGCTATTCGCAATTTTGACATGTTTGAGGGTCTTATCTGCGGTATAATTGCTCAAGACTACGATGTTACTCATATATTCATTGACAGTATTTTCAAAAGTGTCAAAAGCGGAACCATGGAAACCCTTGATAAATTTGTGGGCGACCTTGAAAAATTTGAAAAGAAGTTTAATGTTTCGTTTACGATGATGGTCAGTGCAAAGCCTTCCGAGGCCGGTGAGAATGTTAAAAGGTATGCTGTTGAGTAAGCTTTGGACATGAGCGAAGATATACTTTGTGAATTTTATTGATGAGTATATTTTTCGTGTAGCCATAACTGTGAGACTGTTACTTAGATATTTTGTCAGCGGCTTTCTCAACAGAGAAGGCCGTTGCTTATAATAATTTTAAGTGGGCAGTCATTATACCAAAATGTTTTATTTGTTTACAAAGGATGAAGAAAATAAATGATTGACCATATAAAAAAAGGTGTGGATTTTAAATATATTCATGCCGAAAAATTTAAGACGAACACAATAAGTGTGTTTTTTAATATCCCTCTTCAAGAGAATACCGTAACAAAGGCTGCATTGTTACCCATGGTCATGAAGCGTGGGACCGAGAATCACAGAACCATGATAGAGATTTCCCAATATCTTGATGAACTTTACAGTGCGACCTTTCGGACAGGAGTGCGTCCTAAAGGTGACGGAGAAGTTTTGTATTTTACCGTTGAGTATATTAGAGATAAGTACACGGAAAAAAATATTACCGAGAAAATCATTGATTTGCTCAAAGAATTCATATTTAAGCCTCTTTGCGACGACGGTGGTTTTGATGAAAAATATCTCGAAAGCGAGAAGGAAAATCTCAAAAATGCTATCAATGGCCTTATTAATGACAAACGCGAATATGCCGAGTTCAAATGCAGAGAGGCTATGTTTGAGGGTAGAGGCTTTGGTATGTTTGAATTAGGATTCACGGAGGATTTGCCAAAGATTGATAGAAATAACCTCTATGATTTTTATAGGACCGTCAGGGACAGCGCCAAAGTTGATGTATTTGCAAGCGGAGAATTTTCGGATGGGGGTATAAAAAAAATAAAAGAGGAACTTTGTTGTGCATTTTGTGATAGAAAGGCAGATTACATAGAATCTGATGTCATTTCCCCGAGAGGCGAAAAACCGGAAAAAATAGTTGATGAGATATCTATGGTTCAGAGCAAGCTGTGTATCGGTCTTAGCACGGGAATCGATACGGATTCAAATTTGTACTATCCCTTGGTTTTGGGCAATTGTGTTTTTGGAGGCAGCCCGTTTTCCAAGCTCTTCAATAATGTACGGGAAAAGCTTAGTCTCGCCTATTATGCCTCATCTCGGTTCGAGCAATTTAAAGGTGCTTTGTTTGTAAGCTGTGGCATTGAAACCGAAAAGTTTGAAGCGGCGTATGATGAAATTATGGCTCAGCTTTCCAATATGAAAAATGGAGAAATCGAAATCGACGAGATTGAGAATGCCAAGCGTTATATGAATAACAGACTGACATCCATGAAGGACGGCCTATATTCTATGGAGGATTATTATCTGTCTCAGACCATATTGAACAATAGTTGTGAGATAGATGAAATGATTGATAGACTTAATAACGTCACAAAGGACGAAATAATTACTGCATTTAATAAGGTTAAAGTGGATGTGGTATATTTCCTAAAGGGGGGTGACGGACAGTGAGCAATGAAATTAAGGACTTCTTCAGTGATGAACTCAATGAGAGAATGCTATATGCCACCCATAGGAGCGGCCTGCGGGTTTATGTATTTCCCAAAAAAGGATTTAGTAAGTATTATGCCATATATGGCACGGAATACGGGTCGATCGACCGTGAGTTTGTGGTTCCGGGTGAAAATGAGAAAACTGTTGTTCCCGACGGTATTGCCCATTTTCTTGAACACAAAATGTTCGAGCAGCCCGACGGAAGTAATGCCTTCGACAGCTTCGCGCTGACCGGCGCCTCAAGCAATGCTTTTACAAGTTTTAATATGACTGCTTATCTCTATAGCTGCACCGATCGCTTCTATGACAATTTGGACATATTGATTGATTTTGTTAACAGCCCATATTTTACCGATGAAAATGTAAGCAAGGAAATGGGCATAATTGGGCAAGAAATAAAAATGTATAATGACGACCCGGAGTGGAGGGTGTTTTTCAATGCTCTGCGCTTAATGTTCTCGGATAATCCGGTTAAAATCGATATTGCAGGTACCGTTGAGAGCATTTCAAAGATTGATAAGAACATACTTTATAAATGTTATAAAACCTTCTATAATCCGGGCAATATGATTCTCGTGTTGGTTGGGGATGTTGATATAGAAGAGGCACTCGACCATATCGATAAACACCTTAATAATGTGCAAAATTTTGGTGAAATCGAGCACCCAAAAATTCGAGAACCTCTTGAAAGAGTGAAAGAAATCCTGGCGGAACGAATGGCCATATCGCAGCCTATGTTTGATATAGGTTTCAAAGATATAACGCCGTTTACAACCGGTGAAGAATTAGCTCGCCGAGAAGTTGCCACGGAAATAATTCTTGATGCCCTATTTGGCAAGAGCAGTACATTCTATACGGCTCTCTATAGTGAGGGCTTGATAGACGGCAGCTTTGATGTTGAAACTGAACTTGAAAAGCGCTACGGCTTTTCACTGATCGGCGGCGAATCAAAAGACCCGGAGGCTGTCTATGGAAAAGTTAAAGAAAGAATAAAACAAGCTCAAAATGACGGCATCGATAAATCGGATATCGAACGTTCCAAGAAGGTTTTAAAGGCTTCCGAAATAAAACTTTTCAACTATATCGAAGGAGTGGGTAACAATTACATCAAAATGCTCTTCAAAGGCATTAACCCTTTTGAATACGGCAAAATAATAGACAGCGTGGATTATGACGATATTATGGGGAGACTTTCCGATCACTTTGATGTTGATAATTGTGTACTTTCCGTAATTTTGCCTTTAAATTCCGAAGGCAAGGGTGAAGACAATGGTTAATGTGATTTCATTCCCGAGATTAGGTTTAAGCTTCACTATCAACCGAGTGGCTTTTAAAATCTGGAATCTCAATATATATTGGTATGGCATAATCCTTGCCTTAGGTATGATGATAGGTCTCGTGTACGGCTACCGAGAAATAAAAAAGAACGGTATAAAGCAAGATGACTTGCTCAATATGTTCCTCATCGCAGTTCCTGTTTCAATCATATGTGCTCGGTTGTACTATGTGATTTTTAATTTTGACATATACAGAGACAATCTTTTGGGCATTTTTGATATCAGAAGCGGAGGTATTGCCGTGTACGGCAGCCTTATTGGAGCTGTCTTTGTTGTAATTATTTATTGCCGCAAGAAAAAAATCAATCTCGGCACCGTCCTTGATATATTGGCGGTTGGATTTCTTATTGGCCAGGCCGTGGGCAGATGGGGTAATTTTTTAAACGGTGAGGCGTATGGCGGTCCGTGTTCAATGCCCTGGGCTATGACCATTGCCTCCGCAAACGGATCTGTGCTTGCGGAAAATGTCCATCCAACCTTTCTCTATGAAAGTTTGTGGAACGCCATGGGGGTTATTTTCCTTGTGCTGTACAAAAAACATAAAAAGTTCTCCGGAGAGGTATTTTGCTTGTATATCCTATGGTACGGTATCGGTAGATTTTGGATTGAAGGCATGAGAACCGATTCACTGTATTTAGGGCAGATTCGGATTTCGCAATTGGTTGCTCTTATCTCCGCTGTCGCCGCCGCTGCCGTATTAATCATCGGGAGAAAAAAATTGTCAAAAAATAACAAGGGATTATCGAATTAGAATTTTTAAGGGTCGGAGTGACTGTGTGATGTTATTATTTTTACATATCACATCACAAAAACAAAGGATACAGTGAGAACTACGATATAAGGAGAGATATAACTTGAAAGATAAATATAGATACGATGTTAAATCCTCGGCTGCGGAAGAGTTCATCAATGATGTAGAAATTAATGATACCTTGAAATATGCTGCCGAAAACAGTAAAAATCGTAAGTTAATAAGTTCGATAATCGAAAAAGCTCGAAACTGCAAAGGCCTTACTCACAGAGAGGCAGCTGTCTTGTTGGATTGCGAGTTAGAGGATCTGAATGAAGAAATGTTTACCTTGGCGAAAGAGATTAAAGAAAAAATTTACGGCAGACGAATAGTTTTATTTGCACCTCTCTATCTTTCAAACTTCTGCGTAAACGGCTGTGTCTATTGCCCCTACCACGCCAAGAATAAGTCAATTTGTCGCAAGAAATTAACCCAGGAAGATGTGGAAACAGAGACTTTAGCCCTTCAAGATATGGGTCACAAACGTTTAGCTCTCGAAGCCGGAGAGGATCCGGTCAACAATCCTATTGAGTATATCTTGGAATGTATCAATACCGTTTACAGTATTAAACACAAAAACGGTGCCATTCGTCGGGTCAATGTAAATATTGCCGCAACTTCGGTCGAAAATTATAAACTGTTGAAAGAAGCCGGAATCGGAACATATATTTTGTTCCAGGAAACTTATAATAAAGAGAATTATTTGACTCTCCATCCTACCGGTCCCAAGCATGACTATGCCTATCATACTGAGGCGATGGACAGAGCCATGACGGCCGGTATTGACGACGTGGGTTGCGGTGTGCTGTTTGGGCTCAATCTGTATCGCTATGACTTGGTTGGGCTCCTTATGCATGCAGAGCATCTTGAAGCAGCGTTTGGTGTCGGACCCCACACAATAAGTGTTCCAAGGATTTGCCCTGCAGATGACATTGATGTGAGTGATTTTTCCAATGCAGTCTCCGATGAGATTTTTTGGAAAATAATTGCCGTCATCAGAATCGCCGTTCCCTATACGGGAATGATAATATCCACTCGTGAGAGCAAACAGAGTCGTGAGAGAGCCTTGGAATTGGGAATTTCTCAGATAAGCGGTGGTTCTCGCACAAGCGTTGGAGGATATGCCGAGCCGGAGCCGGAGGAAGAAAATTCGGCTCAATTTGATACAAATGACCGCAGAACATTGGACGAGGTCGTAAATTGGTTGGTCAGCTTAGGATATATACCCAGTTTTTGCACCGCTTGCTATCGGCAGGGCAGAACGGGTGACCGCTTTATGCCTCTTGCTAAGTCGGGTGCCATACAGAATTGCTGCCAACCTAATGCTATTTTGACACTGAAAGAATATCTTGAAGATTATGCATCTCCCGAAACCAAGTTGAACGGCGAAAGACTTATAGAAGAAGAGATAAAGAAAATCCCAAATCCCAAAGTATATAACACCACCAAGAAATATCTCAAAGAAATAGAGCAAGGTACGCGAGACTTTAGGTTTTAAATTGAAGCCTATTTTTGAGGATGTTATACATAAAAGATGACCTAATCCTCTCTTGCTGTTTTGGATGTCTTACGATGCATTTCGTCAATCGGTTCCCCGTTTGGGGAACCGATGTTATGTATTCGCCCGACGAAAAAGATCGGATTTAGCGTATTCGCATATTGATGACGGAAAATTTGCCTATATCAAAACTTCACTCAGTGGACGTTTGGGGACATTTATAGTGCCGCTTTCATCTTCATAATATTTGATATTTCCGTCTGTTTCTTCAACCACTTGGCTCTCTTGGGCCGGATATCCTACGGCAAGAAGGTATAAAACTTCATGCTCGGTTCCAAGAAGTTCCTTTATTTTTTTCTTGTCGATGGCGCCAAGCCAGCAAGTGCCGAGCCCCAATTCCTGCGCAGCAAGCATCATGGTTGTAACGGCAGCACCCGCATCTGGTTCGAAGGATTTTTTTAT
Organism: uncultured Oscillospiraceae bacterium; assembly: GCA_964617455.1. Lineage (GTDB taxonomy): Bacteria > Bacillota > Clostridia > Monoglobales > Monoglobaceae > Monoglobus. The sequence goes on from CAZTYF010000004.1 coordinate 50,273, forward strand.
GTTTGTGTCACCCAAAACAGCTATATAGGAAAGTGGTCTCTCATCTTCGGCCGGATCCCAGTCTGTCAAATATCCGGCCCATTTGGTGCACGGGTATACATCTTTGTGATTGTTCATCAAGGCATATTTTATCGGCTGCATATTGGCTCCGCTGGCCGCATACCTTGCAGCGTCAATAATTGACAGAATATCCTCCTGCTTAACGGGTATTTGTTTAAATTTCCTTATGCTCCTGCGGCTCTTGATTGCATCAATGACATTCATTATAAAACTCCTTTCATGCTCTAAATATATATCATAATACACAAAATGTTCCGATATGTCAATTTGTTTTTATTTTGTATAACAGTGTTAACACAATTGTAATGTTTTTTTTCTGACTTTATAGTATAATTATCCTGTGGGATTATAGACAGTCGGGTGATCAGATGTCGGATATCATATATAAAACCATTAAAAAAACAGAATATGAAAATCGAGGCGGTGCGCCCGTATATATAGATACCAGTGAGGTGTTGAAAAAATCGGACGGCAATACATTGCTTAGGCTTAAACTCTATAATAACTGCGGTCGAAAAATTCGTTCCGTGTATTTTAATGTGGGCTGTTTCGACAAGGATCTTAATTTATGTGTACAGTTGAAAAATTTGCCCTATATAAATGTCAATGCCGATCCCGGTACGATTTTTGGTGGAGAGCAGCTTAATGAAGTGCCGCATTTGACGGAATCTGTTTTTGCAGAGGTCGCAAAGGTTCTGTATGAAGACGGGACTTCTTGGGTTAATCCAAACCAGAGTCTTGCCGACGACATTGTGTCGGAGGAAGCTCTCGGAGAAGAATGGCTGCGACTCAGACTTACAAAGGAAATCAAAGACAGAAACTCCGAAAAAAAACAGCCTAAAAGAGCCATGCCCAGAAACAAAAAAACAGCACTCATCTTAATTTTTGCAGTTTTTGTTATTGCACTGATAGTTGGATGTTTTGCGGGGATAAGATATTTTATTGTCAGGAGTGATGCTTTTAATGAGGCGATGAATCTCTATATAAATGGCAATTATGATGCAGCTGCACCGGCTCTTACAAGTCTTGATGAAAAATATAATTTCCCTCCGAATGATGATAAAGAAATCAAATATTCTGCCGCTGTATCCTACATGAACAGCGGAGATTATCGCAATGCTCTTATATATTTTCATGAATGCGGTGATTACAAGCACAGCATACAAAATATGAGGAATATCTTAAACGCCGGCAATCGCCTTATTTCCGCAGGATACAACCACAGCGTCGCTGCGAGGAAAAACGGTACCGTTGCGGCTTACGGCGACAATTCAAATGGTCAATGCAATACCGGTGACTGGTCAAAGATAATAGGAGTGACTGCTGGGGGTAATCATACCATTGGAATGACATATGACGGGTTGCTTCTCGCTTGCGGAGATAATGAGTACGGTCAATGCGATGTCAGCGGTTGGACAGATGTGGTGGCTGTAGCCACCGGAGAGTGCCATACGGTGGCCCTTAAGATAAATGGCAGGGTAATAGCGCGCGGGAACAATAACTATGGTCAGTGCGATGTACAGGAATGGGATGACATCGTTCAAATTGCCGTATCGGGGAATCATACAATCGGTCTCAAAAGTAACGGCACGGTGGTTTCCACGGGCTGGAACCAATATGGGCAGTGTAATGTGGATGGCGAAAAAGATGTGCTGCAAATTATCACGGGAGAAAAAAATACCGTGTTGATAAAATACGACGGTACGGTCAAAATCCTCGGCGATAACAGTTATCGGCAAAAGGAACCTTGCGATATGGCTGATATTGTGACGGCTTCGATAGGTCCCGGATATATATTATTCGTTGATATTTATGGCAATGCAGCAGCGGTGGGTGATAATTCAAAAAATCAAGGCTCCGTGGGGTTATGGCATGATGTGATATCGGTGGCCTGCGGTAAATCCCATTCATTGGGTCTTTCCGCAAAAGAGAGCGAAAATATATATGCAGTAGGGGATGACAGTGCAAAACAGCTTGACATTAAGACCGAATTCGTAAAAGATATCGGCCCGGAGAACATACCTTTTAAAGAGTAGAATATTTGAATGATTTTATCGATTAATTATAAAGTCGAGATGTGGTTAAATTTTAGATACAATTATCAATAATAAATACAAAGTATGATTAAGGAGAAATTGTTATGGACATGGATTCATTTGTTGAACAGCTTGTTAAGAAGAAGAAGGACGGGAAAGATTACTTGAAAATTGTTTTGAGTATTATCGCTGCTTTTGTTCTGATTGGAGTGGTTGGTTTATTAAGCAGCATTTTTCCGTTTGTGGGCTTGTTTATGCTCATCATTGTTGTAGGCATAATATATGCGCTTTATATTCTCATCACGTCAACCAACTTAGAGTATGAATATGCTTTTACCGTAGGAGAACTTGATGTGGATGCGGTTATAAATGCCAAGAGGCGAAAACGTTTGACGGGTTTTGATATAAACGAAATGGAAATATTGGCATCGAAGAGCCATAGTGATTATAATCGCTATATGTCTAATCCCGGACTTAAGAAGATTTATGCATGCCGAGACAAAAACGCGGATGACATATACTTTGCCGTGTACACCGAAAACGGAAACGGCTGTATTTTGCTTTTTAATCCCAATGAAAAAATTTTGGAGTGTTTCAAATCGATGGCACCTCGCAAGGTGTTTTTATAAAACCGAAAAATATAGATTGGATGATAAAAAATGATAGGAATTGATGTAATAGAAATATCTCGATTTCGGGATATGAAAAATCTTGAAGTATTTATCCGCCGAATGTTCACCGATAAAGAGGCAGAATATTTCACTTCAAAATCGGCAGCAAAAAGATTCTATGAATCGGTGGCGGGACATTTTGCTGCGAAGGAAGCTTTTGCCAAAGCCTTAGGCACGGGTGTGCGTAACTTCGAAATGTCGGATATTGAAATTTGCCACGATGAGTTAGGCATGCCTTATATAAAATTTGGAGGCGTTAGAATAAATGCCTCGGTGAGTATATCCCATTCCGATACAATTGCATCGGCTGTTGTGTATATCGGGGAAAATATTCCGGGCACGAGTTTACCTTTTTATAATGACATCGATTATTATGCCCGGTTAATTCCACTCAGGGCCAAGGATACCAACAAGGGATCCTGTGGTAGGATATTAATTATAGGCGGCAGCGTGGGAATGACCGGAGCACCGTGCCTATCTGCAATGGGCGCCCTGAGATGCGGCAGCGGGCTTGTAACGGTAGGTGTTCCCAAATCACAGCAGCCTATCGTCGCAACCAAATTAACTGAAGCTATGACTTTACCTCTGCCGGAGCTTGAGGACGGAACTATAAGCCTTGACTCTGTGGGAGAAATAAAAAGCAAACTGAACCGTTCGGATGTGTGTGTTTTGGGACCGGGTATGTCCCAAAACAACGATATGCCGAAACTCATTGAATCTCTTATAAGCGGCTCCGTAAATATGGTAATTGATGCAGATGCTCTCAATGTTATTTCAAATAATATGGATTTGCTAAAAAAGCACAAAAATCGTATGTCCTGCAGTATTGTGATAACACCTCATCCGGGAGAAATGAGCCGTTTGAGCGGTAAAAATATTGAGGCAATTCAAAATGACAGAAGCGGTTCTGCATTGAGTTTTGCAAAAGAATACGGTGTTACTGTAGTTTTAAAAGGAAAAGACACCGTTATCGCATCGCCCAGCGGAAAAGTTAAGGTTAACCAATCCGGCAGTGAAGCAATGGCCAGTGGCGGAATGGGAGATGCCCTTTCCGGAATAATCGCCGGTCTTATCGGACAGGGTCTTGAATGCTATGACGGGGCGGTGCTTGGGACTTTTGTTCATGGTGTTGCAGGGGACTTGGCTCGCTCTGAGATAGGAGACCGTGGTATTTTGGCCACAGATCTTTGTGATAGAATTCCGAAAGCTCTTAGGATGATTTCGAATGCAGGGTAGGAGTGTTTTATTATGAACGAACGGCGTGCTTGGGCAAATATCGACTTGGATGCCATTTCAAGCAATATGAAGGCAATACGAAATTATGTGGGCGAAAAAAACAAAATTATGGCTGTTGTCAAGGCCGATGGTTATGGACACGGATATCTTGAAGTAGCTAAAACTTTGATTGGCAGCGGTGCAAATGCCTTGGCGGTTGCATTTATGGATGAAGCAATTCAGCTCAGAGAATGCGGCATCGATGTACCTGTTTTGATTTTGGGATACACTCATACAAGCTATGCCGAAGAATTGATTGAAAAAAATATAATGCCCAATTGCTACACTTATGAGATGGCAAAGGCTATGTCGGATGCAGGGAAAAAACTGAATAAAATCGGAAAAATACACATTAAAATCGACACCGGTATGGGAAGAGTGGGCTTCAGATACTGCGGAGAAGAGGAAGAAAACAATAGGACAATCCATGAAATCGAGAAAATTTCCAGATTGCCCAATCTTGAAATAGATGGAATTTTCACTCATTTTTCCGTGGCAGATGAGGATGATGATCAATATACCGATACACAGTTTAAACTTTTCTCTGACCTTTGTAATAAGCTTAAGGAGCGTAATATAAAAATAAATTTGTGCCATTGCTGCAACAGCGCCGGACTTGTGCGTTTCCCCAAATATCATATGGATATGGTACGTCCCGGGATTATCTTATATGGTCTGATGCCCGGTGATTTTATTGACAAAAATATTCTGAAGCTATATCCCGCAATGTCTCTTAAAGCGAAGATAACCAACATAAAAACAGTGGGACCCGATGCTTCCGTAAGTTACGGCAGAAAGTACATAACCGAGAGGCCCACCAAAATCGCAACGGTTTCCATAGGATATGCCGACGGATATTCCCGGATTTTATCCGGGAAGACCTCGGTCCTTGTCGGCGGTGAAAAATGTCCTCAAATTGGCGCCATTTGTATGGACCAATGTATGATTGATGTATCCGGTGTTCAAAATATCCAAATAGGAGATGAGGTGACACTGTTTGGCAAGGATTCCTTTGGGAATGAAATCCCTATTGAAGAAATTGCCGACATTATGGGTACAATTAATTATGAAATATTATGTGTTATAGGAAAGAGGGTTCCAAGAGTTTACATAAAAGGAGGAAAGGTAATCGACGTTCACAATTACCTGCTTGACAATCCAATCGGGAACCGATCCACATAGAAAAATTGAACGCAGGAGGAGATATTATGAAAAAAGGTTCCAAAAAAAGATTCGCATTCGCTTTGATAGCCATCGTTTCAATAGCCGCATTGCTCCTTTGCGGGTCGGTTGTTTTGGCTGAGCCGGGAGATACCGATGACCCTGTTGTCACAAAAAGCTATATAGTCAATGTTGTGGTTCCCCAACTTAAAGCTTACGTAGAGGAACGTTTTGGGGATGGTAATTCGGATGCCTATTCCGATACTTTTACTCTTGTCAACGTAAATCCGGGTCAAACGGTTCTGTTTGACAGCGGAGCTCAGTTTATATTGAGAAAGGGCAATGGAGTTATTATCGGCAATGAACAGGGAGGAATTGCCGATACTACCTATGGCTTGGACCTCCCTAACGGAACCGAAATGCCTTCCAACCATATGCTTGTGGTGCCTCGAGATGACGGCCGTGGTTTTAAGGCCAGCAACGATGTTATCATTATGGTAAAAGGCGGATATTCATTCAGGTAATCGGACTGCAGCTTCGAATACGCAAAATTCAAATTTATTCAAATATCAGTAAAGGACAAATGAAAAGTGAGCAAAATAAAATTTGAAAAAACTGTGCCCGAAAGTGTGGGAATAAGTTCAAGGGGCATTATGGAATTTGTGAAGAGACTTGAGGAATATGATCTTGATATGCACAGCATATTAATTATGCGCAAGAGCAAGCTTGTTTTTGAGGGTTATTATGCCCCTTACGGCAGAAATTCTCTCCATCGTATGTTTTCCGTCAGTAAAACCCTGACGGCCATTGCTATAGGTATGATGGTTTTTGACAGAGACATAGACCTTGACGACAAGATTTGTGACTATTTTCCGGAATTCAGACCGGAAGGTGGCTTTCACCCATATTTGGAAGAAACCACTATTCGTCATATGCTTATGATGACCACACCTCATGACGGAACTGCTTATGACAAGTTCGCAAGCACAGGTTGGGTTAAAAGCTTTTTTGTTAAAACACCCACCCACAGGCCTGGCACCGTATTTTCTTATGACACCGGTGCATCCCATGTGCTTGCGGCACTTGTTGAAAAACGTTCCGGAAGGCCTTTGGTGGAATATGTCAGAGATAAGGGACTTATGATTTCGGATTCGGCTTATTTTATTCCGGACGGAGACGGAGTAAGCCAGGGCGGCTCCGGTTTACTTGCCCTCCCTTATGACTTGCTTATAATGGCAGATATGTTGATGAACGGAGGCGTTTCTAATGGCAACCGCATTTTGACAGCGGGGTATGTTCAAGATATGACATCTTTTCAAAATCCGAATCATGCCAAGGGATATTTCCCGGCCGAGCAGCAGGGTTATGGCTATCACCTATGGCGAACGCAGCGAAATGGTTTTATGATGTACGGACTTGCCGGTCAGCTTGCAGTATGTTTTCCGGATAAAGATTTGATTTTTGTTACAACAGCCGATTTAACAGACCGAAAAGGTGGAATACAGGTAATTTTCGATACATTTTTTAAAGAGGTCTATAACACCACGGACACCGAAAATGAGGTTGTGGATTTGTCGGTACTTGAAAAAAATCTTAGAGTCAAACCTATGGCATGTAAGGAAAAACATGATATTGACAGGATATTTGAATTTGACGATAACAATCCCGGATTAAGGGCTCTGCGTATTGTGACAAATTCGAAAAACGGTACTGTCAATTTGGAATTTTCGGACGGAATACAATCAATCGGTTTTGGCTTCGGAAGGTTGAGATTCGGCGGATTTTCAAAGTACAACTGTCCATATGCTGCATCTGCGGAATGGTGCAATGAGAACATTTTAATCGTAAAAGTTAATCTTATAGGGGAGTGTACAGGCAAAATATTTCTCGAACTTTCGTTCAAAGATGGAGGAGTCACCGCATTTATGCGTAATACCGAGGAAACCCTCTTTAGGGAATTTGACGGTTTTGCCCAAAGCAAGTAAAATCCAAATTTATGAGGTGTATGCTGTGGGAATTAAGCTCATATCATCATTACTAATTCTTTGCTTGTGCATAGGTTTGGTTGGATGCGGAAAAACCGCAACAAGCAGCGGAAAGTTAATAGAGCATAACGGTTTACAAGATTCTTTGGCTTCTTCGCCGGTTGATAGCTCCAATGAAAATTCCGAAAATGATACTGTTCCGGAGGGTGTGGTTGCAACTGTAAATGGCGAAGAGTTAAGGCCCGATGATTTTGGATATTATATATATAACGAAGCAATAGTCCAGATGTACGCAATGGATTCGAGCGCGGATTTCTTGACTTTTGATTGGAGCACACTTATGAACGGGAGACCGGTTTCCGAAATTGTTGCGGAGGCAGCAATTTCCGATGCTATAGCCGATACAGTCTTCAGGCAAAAAGCGGGAGATTGCGGTTATTCCGTATCCGAAGCGGAAAAAACTGCTTCAAGTTTGGTGGATGCTGCTATAGAAAGAAACGGTGAAGACGGATTCAAAAGGACTTCCAACAAACTTGGAATTACCGATTCGGACCAATACAAAAAAATATACACGAACATTATTGTCTTTGATGATGTGTCCAAGGATTTCCAAGAAAATCCAAACAGATATATATCGGATGTATCGGTTCTTGACAGTTATGCCGATAACAGAGGAGCCTCTGCACAGCAAATATTGATTCTCAAAGATACGCAAAAGGGCGATCCTCTGGCACTATCGGGGGAGGTGAATTCCAGAGCAAAAAACGGTGACGATTTTGCAGATCTTATGAGCAAATTTAACGAAGACACCGCAGTCGATAAAGAAAATGTGTATACATTCGCAAAGGGCGAAATGGTGAGTCCTTTTGAAAATGCTGTCTTTGGTCTCGAAATCGGCGAAATCAGTGATATTGTTGAATCGGATTATGGATACCACACCATCAGGCGTGTATGCGGAGCCTATGAACTACGCAATTATTGGAAAAAAGAGTCCGATATAAAAATTGACGATAGGGCAGCCGAAATGATTAACTTTGATGAAATTATAAATATGGCTAGAGCCGCAGAGGATGCTGCCGAATAATCGGTTAAAAAAGAATCGACGACCTTTGGTATAAAATAATTTTAATTAAAAACAAAAAGGAGCGGGAGCTTAAGGAAATAGAGTGCAACCGAAAGCGCCCATATTTGTGATTTATGAATTTTATAAAAATACCTCAGACTCTTATCCGAATTTTAGATATATTGGAATCAGTTGGATATAAGGCCTATCCTGTAGGTGGCTGTATTCGAGACAGTTTGATGGGAATAAAACCTAAGGATTGGGATGTGGCCACTTCTGCTTTGCCGGATCAGGTCAAAGTTTTGTTTAAAGATACCGGCTATAAAATCATAGATACCGGCCTCAAACACGGAACAGTGTCCATCCTTGCAGAGGGGAATCTGTATGAAGTGACCACATTCAGAACAGACGGCACTTATACCGACAATAGGCGGCCCGACGAAGTGAAATTTGTGACCGACATTGAGGACGACCTTTCAAGGCGGGATTTTACGGTAAACGCCATTGCATATGACCGAAATCGAGAGAAAATTATTGATCCTTTTGGGGGAGAAACCGATATTCGAAAAAAAACAATTCGCTGCGTCGGGGATCCCGATTTGCGATTTCGTGAGGATTCGCTGCGTATTTTGCGCGCACTTAGATTTGCCTCTGTTCTCGGTTTTAATATCGAGAATGCCACGGCAATGTCAATGAAAAAAAGCGCTAACCTCCTTGATAATATTTCTCGGGAAAGGATTTATTCGGAACTTAAAGTGACCTTATGCGGAGAAAACATCGGCTCTGTTCTCGGGAAATACAGGGGAATTTTAGCCCGGGTTATACCGGAGCTTATACCTATGTTTGATTTCCCCCAAAGGAATCCATACCATTGTTATGACGTATGGGAGCACACAATCCAAGCGGTCCAAAATATTCCGGCCAAGCCCGTGCTGCGTCTTGCGGGCCTGTTCCACGATTGCGGAAAACCTGCAACTCACAGCGTTGACTATGATTTGAATGGTCTTCCGATTGACCATTTTTATGGTCATGAAACTATGTCTGCAAAATTGGCGGAAAAAGCGCTTTTACGTCTTAAAGCCGATAACCGTACCAAGGATATGGTTGTCTATCTCGTGAAACACCATGGGGACACAATTTTATCAAACAAGAAAAGCGTTAAACGCAAGCTTGCAAAAATATCATATGAGTTTGATGATGTCAGATCCGCTTTTGACATGCTGATTATGGTCAAACGTGCCGATGTGTCCGCTCAGGCAATTCATGTCAGACAGGAAAGGCAAAGGGCCCTTGATGAGATTTTTCGACTTGCAGAAGAGATATTTGCAGAAAACGAGTGTTTCGGTTTGAAAAATTTAGCTATAAACGGCAATGATGTTATATCTCTTGGATTTACGGGTCCGGATGTGGGGAAAATCCTTCGCAATGTTTTGAACGCCGTTATATCCGATAAATTGAGCAACGACCGAGATGCAATTTTTAAATATATAAACATCGAATTTAATCCCGACACCCACGAATAACATAATTTAAAAATAATTACTTGCCCATTTTTACTTGAAAGTATTTGTTCAAAAGTCTTATATTGACAAGGGAAAGATATTGGGATATAATTTAGTTGTTGAAAATTCTCGGTGCGGGGGGTGTCTCCTTGAGCGAAGTTATTCTTGAAAAAAAAGAAATTGAAAGCAAACTCAAAAAAATGGCGAGTCAAATTGCAGAGAGAAATGAATTCGAAAAGGAAATATGTTTGATTGGAATTGTTAGACGAGGTGTTGTTGTTGCGGAGATGTTGGCAGATTGTATAAGTGAGCTCGGAGGTCCTTCCGTACATGTTGGCGCACTGGACATTACCCTTTATGGGGCGGACCACAATTTGATCGCAAAATATCCTGTCCTTAACGGAACAAAAATCAATTTTTCTATTGATAATAAAGTTGTTGTCTTGATTGATGATATTTTATATACGGGAAAGACGATTCTCACGGCAATAGATGCTCTGTTGAAGCATGGCTCTCCGGCTGAAATTCAGTTGGGATGTTTTATTGATCGGGGTAGGAGAACCTTCCCTATAAGTGCCGATTATACGGGAGTTAAAATAAAAGGTTCCGGTCTTGACAGAGTAGCTCTCCACGTTGATGAGATTGACGGAGAGACAAAAGTTATAATTGAGAAGCGCAAATCCCCCGCAAGATATTTGGGTAAGTAGGCGCATAAAAATCTATGTCGGCAGAAAGGGAACGGAGCATATGATTAAGAATTTATTGGGCCTTAAAGAAACTTTGAAAGATGATATAATCGCAATCCTTGACGATGCGGAAAAACTCAAGCGTGATGTTTTGCTTGGGGGAAATAAGAAATCGTCTTTGCTCGGTGGCAAGGGCGTTATAACGCTGTTTTATGAAAACAGTACTCGTACACGGGTATCATTTGAAATGGCATCCAAATATTTGGGTGCCACATCGGCAAATATGTCGTCAAGCGGCAGCAGCGTGGCAAAGGGTGAAACTTTAATCGACACGGTAAAGACTTTAGAGGCAATGGATACCGATGTTATTATTATCAGACACAGTATGTCCGGTGCGCCGCATCTTGTGGCTCGCCACTCCGATTGTCACATTGTCAATGCAGGCGACGGGATGAATGAGCATCCAACCCAAGCTCTTCTTGATTTTATGACAATGAGAGAAAAAAAGGGAAATATTAAAGGTCTGAAAGTTGCCATTATCGGAGATATTAAACACAGCAGAGTTGCTCGCAGCAACATTTACGGTCTTAAAAAATTGGGTGCCGAAGTTGCCCTTGCCGGACCAGCCACACTTTTGCCCAAAAATCTCGAAGAAATGGGAGTAAGTGTATATACCGATGTCGATAAGGCTATAGAGGGTGCCGACATAGTTATGGGCCTCAGAATTCAGTTGGAGCGGCAAAAAAAGGGACTGTTTCCTTCCGTTAGGGAATATAACAAATATTTCGGAGTGGATAAACGTCGATTGTCTCTGGCTAAACCGGATGCTATACTGATGCATCCGGGTCCGGTAAATCGAGGGGTGGAACTGAACCCTGATATAATTGACGGTTCCCAAAGTGTTATTAATCCGCAAGTTACCAATGGCGTATGTGTTCGTATGGCGGTGCTTAATATGGTGGCAAACGGCAAAAGATATGAGTCAAAACAGGAGAAATGATATGTCAATTTTAATAAAGGGCGGTCGTGTTGTTGACCCGAAAAATGGCGTGGATGAAATCCTTGATGTCCTGATTGAGTGTGGAAAAGTGTCCCGCATTGATAAAAACATAACAAGTAATACCGATCAAGTGATTGATGCACGTGGCAAAATTGTAGCGCCCGGACTTGTAGATCTGCATGTTCATTTTCGAGAGCCCGGCTATGAGTACAAGGAAGATATCGAAACCGGGAGCCGTGCTGCATCTCGGGGCGGAGTGACTACGGTGGTATGTATGCCGAATACAAATCCGCCCATTGACAATCCGGCTTTGGTTAAATATGTATTAGAAAGAGGAAAGGAAGTTGGGTTGACGAATGTTCTGACAACCGGGTGCATTACAAAAGGGCTTTTAGGCAAAGAACTGTCCGAAATGGGTGAACTTAAAAATGCCGGAGCGGTCGGCGTTTCCGATGATGGGCGGCCGGTGGCCAATCCGTCACTTATGCGCAGAGCATTGGAGTATGCTAATATGTTCAATATGCCGGTTATGTCCCACAGTGAGGATTTGGATTTAGTTGACGAAGGATCCATGAACGAAGGATATATGTCAACTTATTTGGGCCTCAGAGGAATTCCCAAATGTGCAGAAAGTGTGGCTATAGCACGTGATGTGCTGATAGCGGAGGAGGTAGGTGCAAGGCTCCATGTGTGCCATGTAAGCACGCGAAATTCAATTGATATTATTCGGCAAGCAAAAAAACGAGGTGCAAAAATAACTTGCGAGACGGCGCCTCATTATTTTTCGCTCTCAGATAAGGCTGTGGACGGCTTTAATACCAATGCCAAGATGAATCCGCCCCTTCGAGATGCAGACGATGTGAATGCCGTCAAAGAGGGCTTGGCCGATGGGACGATAGACGCCATAGCAACTGACCACGCACCTCACGACAAGGATGAAAAAGATATAGAGTTTGAGCAGGCTCTAAACGGAATTGTAGGCCTTGAAACATCCTTAGCTCTCGGCTACACCAACTTGGTTATGAGCGGGACGCTTTCTCTCACAGGTTTAATTAAGAAAATGTCTGCAAATCCGTCGGATATAATTAATATAGACAGAGGAACCTTAGGAGTTGGAAAAGTTGCGGATGTTGTTATATTCGATACCAAAGAAGAATTCACGGTTGATGTAAACTCGTTCGCTTCAAAAAACAATAACTGCCCTTATGACGGAATGAAACTCAGAGGCAGAGCAGATGTGACAATATTGAACGGCAATATTGTATTTATGCGCTAAGTTTGGAGATGATATTTTATGGATGAACTTATTGAAAAAATCACTAAAACGGGAAATCCCACGGTGGCAGGCCTTGACCCAAAACTTGATTATCTGCCCGAATCCATGGTAAAAGAATCTTTTGCAAAATACGGCGAAACTTTTTTAGGCGCGGCGGATGCTCTTTTTAGGTTCAATATGGAGCTTATTGATGCGTTATGCGATATAGTTCCGGCCGTCAAACCCCAGTCGGCATATTATGAATTGTATGGAATTGAAGGTATTATGTGCCTCAAAAAAACAATTGAGTATGCTCAATCAAAGGGTATGTATGTGATTCTTGATGCAAAGCGTGGCGACATAGGAAGCACCAGTGATGCCTATGCGAAGGCGTATTTGGGCAAAACTCAAATCGGGTCAAAAAACTTTCCGGCATTCGGTCCAGATGGATTAACTGTTAACCCCTATCTTGGCACGGATGGGATAAAACCCTTTTCCGATCTGTGCGCGGCAAATCGGAAAAGTATTTTTGTTTTGGTAAAAACATCAAATAAATCATCGGTAGAACTTCAGGATTTGCCATCTGGTGGAAAGACCGTGTATGAACATGTGGCAAACCTTGTAAAAAAGTGGGGTGCAGAGTGCTTGGGAACTTATGGATATTCTCATGTAGGTGCTGTTGTGGGAGCAACCTATCCCGAACAGGCTAAAAAGTTGAGGAAGTTTATGCCTCACACATATTTTTTGGTTCCCGGATATGGGGCCCAAGGGGGCAAAGGGGAAGATGTTGCGGTGTCATTTAACGGTGACGGTTTAGGTGCAATAGTAAATGCTTCTCGCTCGATTATGTGCGCCCACAAAAAGATTGGCGGCGGAGTCGGCGAGGCTGCTCGAGCGGAGGCAATAAGAATGCGTGATGATATTGTCGCTGCCATAAAATAAAGAGCGAGTTGCACGGAACAATAAAACAGGACTGTATTTTATAATCTTTAAATGTTTTGGAGAGATACACCATGTTATGTAAATTGTGCTACAAAAAAGAGCTTAGACCCGGTCTTTTTGACTTTGTTGTGGATTGCCCCAAAATGACTGCAAAAGCAAAGCCGGGTATGTTTGTGCATGTCCTTTGTGGCAGCCCTGCCTATTTGAGGCGGCCCATAAGTATTTGCGATGCATCTCAGAATCGTTTTTTGCGATTTGTATTTGAAATTCGAGGCAAAGGAACGGCAGAATTAGCCAAAGCAAATCCAGGGCAAATGTTGGATATTTTGGGTCCTTTGGGGAACGGATTTGATACAAATCCTCCCGATGGAAGAGCTGTTCTTATAGGCGGCGGGATTGGCATTTTTCCCCTCTTGATGCTATCCAAACAGCTTTCTCAAAAGCCGGACATTATGTTAGGTTTCAGAGATAAGCAGAGTGCCGTTATGATACGGGAATTATCTCAATATGCAAATGATTTTTTCCTCGCAACCGATGATGGCAGCCTTGGAATGAAAGGATTTGTCACAGATATCCTGGGTTCAAAACTTGCTTTAGGCACAAAATACTCAAGAGTATACACTTGCGGTCCTGTCCCGATGATGAAGATAGTTGCTCAAATTGCCAAAGAACAGGATATAGAATGTCAAATTTCCTTGGAGGAGCGTATGGGTTGCGGTGTGGGTGCCTGCATGACCTGCACTTGTACTATGACCGACGGCACAAGACGGAGAGTTTGTAAAGACGGACCTGTTTTCAATGGAATGGAGGTGGATTTTTGTGGCTGACCTCAAAGTGAATATTGCCGGCGTTGAATGGAAAAATCCGGTTACAACCGCTTCGGGAACATTCGGATTTGGCAGGGAGTATGCTGAGTATTTCGATTTGTCAAGGTTGGGGGCAGTTTGTCTGAAATCTCTGTCCGTAAAACCGAGAGTCGGAAACAAGTCTCCTCGAATTGCCGAGGTAAATGATGGTATACTGAACAGCGTAGGACTTCAAAATTCCGGCGCTCAACATTTTCTCGAAAATGAGCTGAAGTGGTTGCGGCAGTTTGATACAAAATTGATTGCCAGTCTGTGCGGCTCTACCATTGAGGAATATGTGGAAGTGGCCGAGATTTTAGGTGATAAACTTGATATGTTTGAACTCAACATCTCTTGTCCCAATGTCAAACAAGGAGGTATGACCTTCGGTATGGATCCCAAAACCGTTGAAAAGGTGACATCAAAGGTGAAATCAGTATCTCGTGTCCCCTTGATTGTTAAGCTGTCCCCAAATGTTACGGATATAACCGAAATTGCAAAAGCGGCGGAAGCCGGAGGCGCCGATGTGGTGTCTTTAATTAACACATTGCTTGGAATGAAAATCGACATTAAAATAAAACGTCCTGTTCTCAATAACAATGTGGGAGGGCTGTCCGGACCTGCGGTTATGCCTGTTGCGGTGCGTATGGTATACCAAGTCCACAATGCAATCAAACTGCCTATTATAGGTATGGGCGGAATTTCAAGCGGAGATGATGCAATTGAGTTTTTCCTCGCGGGAGCCGATGCGGTGGCCGTTGGGACGGCGGGCATCGTCGATCCCTATGCATGGATTAAAGTCTGTGACGGGATTAATGATTACTTAGACAGTAACGGATATAAGTCCGTAAGGGACATTATTGGGGCCTTGGAACTCAATTAAGAAGAAATATTTTCATAAATCTTGATAAATGTCGGCTGGGTGAGCGGGCCGTCTGCCGTTATGTAAATCGAAATAAAATTTTTCAACCGATATTGACAACAGAGTGAAACATTGTTATAATGTAATTCGGTTCAGATGAGTCAGACGAGGTTGAAAAGCAGTGGAAAAGGGACCCGATTAGGGAGTCTTGCGGTTTTTGTATTTATCATTTAAATCGTCGGCAAAGTCTGTGCCGATGATTTAAATTTTTTGGAGGGTTTTAAAAATGAAAACAGGTTTACTAAAAAAGATTGCGGCAATCGGCATATCAGCCACAATGGCTGTTACTATGCTGGCAGGTTGCGGAGGCAGCACAAACGACACAACAGCTGACACAAACGGCACAGAAAACAGCGGAGAGTCCTACAAAGTCGGAGTTATGCAATATGCAGACCATCCGTCCCTTGACAATTGCAAAGAGGGCTTTATTGAAGGCCTTAAGGATGAAGGACTTGTGGAAGGCGAAAATCTTGAAATCACCGCAAGCTCTGCCCAAGGTGATGACGCACTCAATACTCAAATTGCTCAGAATCTTGTAAACTCGGGTGTTGACTTGGTTTGCGGAATTGCTACTCCATCTGCTATGGCGGCCTACAACGCCTGCTTTGAGAAAGGTATACCCGTTGTGTTTAACGCTGTATCGGATCCAATCGCCGCAGAATTGGCTATCAGTGAAACAGAACCTATGGAGGGCATTACCGGAGTTTCGGACCAACTCCCGGTTGAGGAACAGCTGAAAATGATAAAATCCATACTTCCCGATGCGTCAAAAATCGGTATTATCTACACCACAAGTGAGGTTAATTCCGTCAGCACAATCGAAACATACAAGCAGCTTGCTCCCGATTACGGCTTTGAAATCGTTGAGCGGGGCGTAAGTAATGCTTCGGAGATTTCGCAGGCTCTTGACAGCATATTGGATGAAGTTGATTGCATCTCCAATATGACAGATAACACTGTTGTCAATAACCTTCCGCTGGAGTTGGAAAAGGCTAATGAAGCCGGAAAACCCGTATTTGGCTCGGAAGAAGAGCAGGTCATAAATGGATGTTTGGCATCTGCCGGAATTGATTACATAGAACTCGGCAAAAAAGCCGGTGTTATGGCTGCAAAAATTTTGAGAGGTGAGAATATAAAAAATATTCCTTATGAGACAATGGAAAAAAGCAAAATCACGGTTAATACCTCTGTTGCGGAACAACTGGGAATAACTATTTCGGAGGATGTTCTTTCAACTGCCGAAAAAACCGAATAAGTCCGGAGAGCTTTTATGATTGATGTAATAGTAAGCATATTGGAGCAGGGTTTTATATATGGAGTAATGGCTTTAGGAGTTTATATAAGCTACAGTATACTCGATTTCCCGGATTTGTCGGTTGACGGTACCTTTCCTCTCGGCGCCGCAATATGTGTGACTCTTTCGGCAGTCGGTGTGAACCCGTGGCTCTGTCTTCTTGCGTCTTTTCTCGCAGGATGTCTTGCGGGAACTTTCACGGGAATATTGAATGTTAAACTCAAAATCCGTAACCTTCTCTGCGGTATTCTTACAATGACTGCGCTTTATTCAATAAATTATCGTATTGCAGGTTCTGCAACGGTTTTTATGAATATGACGGACAAAACCATATTCACCGGCCTTTCACATGTTTTGCCGGCCACCATAAGCAGATTTTCAAAGCTTATTGTCTTGTTTGCGATTATGCTCGTTGCAAAATTTTTGCTTGATTGGTACCTCAGCACAAAATCGGGATTTTTGCTTCGAAGTGCAGGAAATAATGAACGCCTTGTGGTTACTTTGGCGCAAAATCCCGGTACAATCAAAATAATCGGTTTGGCCATTTCGAACGGCCTTGTCACTCTTGCGGGAGCCGTTAACAGTCAATATACTCGGCAGTTCTCGGTCGGTGCGGGAACGGGCACCGTTGTTATGGGTTTGGCTGCTGTTATAATCGGAACCACAATCTTTAAAAAAGTGGGATTTTTGAAAACCACCACAGGGGTGTTGTGTGGTATGGTCATTTACAAAGCTTGTACCTACGCTGCGCTTTCCTTGGGCCTTCTCCCCAGTGATACCAATCTTGTTGTGACTGTGTTGTTTATAGTAACGTTGATAATAAACAACATCCTCACAAAAAAAGAAAAGAAAGGGGAGCGGGCAGATGCTTGAGGTTAAGAACATAAACAAAACCTTCGATAAGGGAACAATAGACGAGAAAGTCCTTTTCAGTGATTTTAACCTCAAAATCGACGATGGCGAGTTTGTGTGTATCATCGGTTCAAACGGGTCCGGGAAAACCACTCTTCTGAATATTATATCCGGAGATATCGGGGCTGACAGCGGTTCGGTGTTACTTTTGGGTGAGGATATAACAAAACAAAAAAATTTTAAGCGTGCCGCCAATATGGGCAGAGTTTTTCAAAACCCCTCAATGGGTACCTGTTCTACTATGACAATCTTTGAAAATTTATCCATTGCAGATAATAAGGGCAAGGTTTATGGCCTTGGGTTTGGACTCAACACCAAACGCAAGAGATATTATCAAGAAAATTTGGAACTCTTGGGTATGGGTCTTGAAAATAGAATGGATACCCTTGCCGGAGCTCTTTCCGGCGGCCAAAGGCAAGCTCTTGCCATGATAATGGCAACTTTGGCGAATCCATCTTTGCTTCTCCTTGATGAACACACTGCGGCGCTTGACCCCAAATCCAGTGACACGATAATGTTGCTAACCGAAAAAGTTGTTAAGGAAAAGCAGATAACAACTCTTATGGTTACCCACAATTTGCGCCATGCTATTGAGTATGGAACTCGAACGGTTATGATGCATGAAGGTGGCATTGTGATGGATATTACCGGAGCAGAGCGAGAAAGCAAGACCATAGACGATTATCTTAAAGTATTCAATGAAATAAGCATAGAGTGCGGAAATTGATTATTATCAAAATCCGAATTTGTTTTTTTGAAAGGATGATGTAAATGAAAGTTTTGTTGATTAACGGAAGTCCGCATCCTAAGGGTTGCACATATACAGCCCTTTCCGTTGTAGCGGAAGAACTAAACAAAAACGGAATTGACACGGAAATAATTCAGGTCGGTGCAAAGCCGATAGTAGGTTGTATAGGGTGCGGAGCGTGCACCAAGCTCGGAAAATGCCGATTTGATGATCCCGTAAATACGGCAGCAGAAAAATGCACATATGCAGACGGGGTTATAGTCGGAACTCCCGTTCATTATGCAGCGTCATCCGGAGCAATCAAATCGTTCATGGACAGGCTTTTCTACTCCGCAGGCGGTAAGCTCGCATACAAACCCGGCGCTGTTGTCGCAAGTTGCCGAAGAGGAGGAGCATCTGCCGCCCTTGACCAAATGAGCAAATATTTTACCATAAATCAAATGCCCGTAATTAGCTCAAACTACTGGAATATGGTTCACGGCAACACTCCAAGCGAGGTCCTTAAGGACAAAGAGGGTGTTCAGACGATGCGCCTTTTGGGCAGAAATATGGCTTGGATAGTGAAGGCTCTTGACATTGCAAAACAAAACAACATTTCCCATCCGGAACCCGAAGCCAAAGAAAGAACCAATTTTATAAGATAATAATCATACGGAGATCGGGCGTGCATTTACGCCCGATTTATTGTCTTCCCAATTATCGCCAATATCATAAATACGACTATATTAATTAAGACAACTGTAGCGCCTGTGGGTGTTGAGAAAATATACGATGTGATAAGTCCAATTATGAAACACAGCACCGAGATTATCGCAGAAGTTAAAATCACCGATTTGAATTTTTTGCACACTCGCATGGCGGAAAGAGACGGAAATATAATTAAACTTGAAATGAGCAGAGCTCCCATCATTCTCATACCAAGTACCACCGTAACCGAAGTTAAGATTGCTATAAGTGTGTTATAAATCCTTGTGTTTATACCCGTGGCTCCCGCAAAGGACTCATCAAATGTCACAGCAAAAATCTTATTATAAAATACTATAAACAAGATTATAACCAAAATTGATAATACAGCACTCAAGATCACATCATCAGATGTCATTGCAAGGATGCTTCCGAACAGGTAACTGTTTATATCCGTGTTCATACCGGTTGTCATTGAAGCAACAAAAATTCCCACGGCCAATGCCCCCGTTGAAATCATCGCTATGGCACTGTCGCCTTTTATTTTGCTGCTCTCGCTCACTCTAAGCAGCAATACGGCAGCAATGATAACCACCGGAACCGCAAATTCCATAGGAGCAAAATCTAATGCGGTTGCAAGCGCAATAGCTCCAAAACCGACATGGCTGAGTCCATCGCCTATCATTGAGTATTTTTTCAATACCAAACTGACTCCCAACAAGGCGGCACACAAGGATACAAGAGAGCCCACAATGAGTGCACGAAAAATAAAAGTATAGGAGAACATTGTCTTTATATATTCGAGTACATTAATCATGCCTGTGTCCTCCTATGAATTCCGCTCCGATGTTTGAGCTTTTGTATTCGTCAACCGTACCGTCAAACAAAATTTTGCCATCCATTTGAATAATCCTGTTTGAATACTTCACGGCACAGTGAATATCATGAGATACCATAACTATTGTCATGCCGCCTATGTGCATTTGATTTATTATATTAAAAAATTCTGTAGTCACAACCGGATCAAGGCCTGTTACAGGTTCATCAAGGAATAGTATTCTTCCGGCGGCACACATAGCTCTTGCCAATAATGTACGCTGCTGCTGACCGCCGCTCAAGTCCCGATAGCTTTTTCCCTTCAATTCGGCTATACCCAAAAGATCCATCTTGTCAAGAGCGAATTTTTTATCTTGCTTCGAATAGAATGTATTATATCCCCTCTTTGACGCTCGACCCGACAAAACAACCTCAAATACCGATGCGGGAAAATCTTTTTGAATTTGTGTCTGTTGAGCAAGATATCCTATGTCCGATTGTTTTAGATCATCTCCGTAAATCACCTTACCTTTTATAGGATTTTTTAGGCGCAGCAAAGCCTTAAGTAAAGTAGTTTTGCCGCTGCCGTTCTTGCCTATTATGCTTAAATAATCGCCTTGTTTTATTGAAAAATCAATATCCTTGGCTATGATCACACCATCGTATCCCAAATCAACATTTTCGCAGGTTATCAGTGACATAAATATTTTCGCCTCCAATCTAAAGAATATGCTCTCCCATAATATAGGAGAGCCTTTGGAATGCAATATTTAGGCAGATTTCGATTTTGCCTTATGTATAATCTTGGGCGATGATTTCTTTTCTACGCAGTCACGGGTGATGATTACCTTTTTTGCGTTGGAAATCGATGGAATCTCATACATAATGTCAAGCATTATATCCTCCGCAATTGTCCTCAAACCTCGGGCGCCGGTTTCCTTTTCGGCAGCCTTCTCGGCTATAAGTTGAACGGCATCGTCATCGAATTCAAGCTCCACTCCGTCCATTTGAAAGAGAGTTTTATACTGCTTTAAAAGTGCATTCTTTGGTTCAACAAAAATTTGTTTGAGTGCCTTCACATTCAAATTATCGAGAGTGGTAACAATGGGCAATCTGCCTACCAATTCCGGAATAAGACCATACTTAATTAAATCATCCGGAGTTACATATCTGAGCATTTCGCCCCGATTATGTTCTTTTTTGCTTTCGACTTTTGCACCGAATCCCAAAGTTTTGGCTGCAACTCGGGATTCAATTATTTTATCGAGCCCTTCAAAAGCTCCACCGCAGATAAACAAGATATTTGTTGTATCAATCTGAATAAATTCTTGCTGAGGATGTTTACGCCCGCCGTTTGGTGGTACATTTGCCACGGTACCTTCAAGGATTTTAAGGAGTGTTTGCTGCACTCCTTCACCGCTGACATCGCGAGTTATAGATGGATTTTCTGATCGGCGGGAAATTTTATCAATTTCATCAATATAAATTATCCCTTTTTCCGCAAGTGCTATATCATAATCAGCTGCCTGAATCAACTTGAGCAGAATATTTTCAACATCTTCACCTACATATCCGGCTTCGGTGAGGGAAGTAGCATCCGTAATAACAAAAGGTGCCTTAAGTTGCTTTGCCATAGTTTGAGCTAAAAATGTCTTTCCGGAACCGGTGGGGCCTATCATAAGGATATTGCTTTTTTGCAGTTCAACATCATCTGCAGCGGTTTTATCATTATGACCCATATTTTTGCTGTTTTGACCGATTCTCTTATAGTGATTATAAATAGCGACACACAGCGCTTTCTTGGCTGCATCCTGTCCTATAACATAGTCGTCAAGGAATTTGTGCATTTCTTTTGGCTTTGGCAGTTCACCGAATTTTTCAAGTCCATTCGTTTCTGGGGAGGAATATGATTCGCATAATTCATAATTCAGTATATCTACACAAATCTCCACACAGGAATCGCAGATATTCACGGCTGGTCCGTGAATCAAATGCTCCACCTGGGATTTGGTTTTACCGCAAAAAGCGCATATTTCTTCTTCCATACTATTTTTATTTGCCATATTTGACCTCCCTGTCAAATAAACTAACGCTTTGTCACAATGTTATCAATGAGACCGTATTTAAGAGCCTCATCTGCGTCCATAAAGTTGTCTCTTTCGGTATCTTGCTTGACAACATCAAGAGGCTGCCCCGTATTCTCACTTAAAATTCTGTTGAGTTTTTCCTTGATTTTAATCATTCTGTCAACATGTATCTTCATGTCTGTCGCTTGGCCTTGTACACCGCCCAAGGGTTGGTGAATCATAATTTCACTGTTAGGAAGAGCATAGCGCTTTCCCTTTGCGCCGGATGAAAGCAGAAATGCACCCATAGACGCCGCCATACCGACGCAGATGGTAGAAACATCCGCCTTCGTGTATTGCATTGTATCATAAATCGCCATACCTGCGGTAACGGAACCTCCGGGGCTGTTTATATATAAATTAATATCCTTATCGGGGTCTTCGCTGTCCAAAAAAAGCAACTGTGCTACAACAAGGCTTGCAGTGGTATCGTTCACCTCATCAGATAAAAATATAATTCTGTCCTTCAATAACCTTGAAAAAATGTCATAAGACCGTTCGCCCCTGCCCGTTTGCTCAATAACATAGGGCACAAGACTGTTCTTGATAATTTTTTTATCCATGTTTTTCCTCCTCAAATTCACATCATCTTTAAAAATGTCATAATTTAATAACAAAATTCCGCAGTGATTTGCAAAGTTTTATTCAAAAACGGCATTGTCCACAAGGAGTGAGATCGCTTTTTGCGCCTTGAGACGCTCTTTGATTTCATCCTCCGGGATATATTTCTTGATATCCTCAACCTTCATACCGTTTTCTTTGCTGATATTTTCATATTCGCGGGTTATGTCATCATCCGTAATTTCAATGTTTTCAACTTCATAAACTTTTTCAAGAACTAAAGTTGTCTTCACACGCTTTTCCGCTTCCGGAGTATACTGCGCTCGGATAGAGCCTATGGTCTGACCTGTATATTTCGAATATGTTTCAAGGTCAATTCCCTGATAACGCATCTGCATATCCATATCTCTGACCATAACATCCACTTCGGAATCAATCATTTCTTTGGGAATATCAATTTTCGTATTGTCACAAACTACGTCAACAACATTTTGTTCTGTTTCATGTTTTGCTTTTTCATTATTAGATTCTGTGAGTTTTTTTCGAATATCGGACTTATACTCATCAATTGTGTCAAATTCACTGACATCCATGGCAAAATCGTCATCAACATCGGGCAGTTCCTTAAATTTCAATGAGTTTATCTTAACTTTAAATAAGGCATCTTTTCCTGCCAAATCCTCAGCATGATATTCCTCGGGGAAAGTAACTCTTACCTCAACGTCATCTCCTACGTTTTTGCCTAAGAGTTGATCCTCAAAGCCCGGAATAAATTGACCGGAACCTATTGTCAAATCAAAGTTTTCACCGGTGCCTCCTTCAAATGGAGCGCCGTCAACAAAACCCTCAAAGTCAATATTTGCTATGTCATCGGCCTGTATTGCTCTGTCTTCAACGGGAACAAGTCTCGAATTCCTGTCCCTTATTTTTTCAATCTCGTCTTCGACATCTTGATCTGTTACCGGGTATTCAGGCTTATCGGCCTTAACACCCTTGTATTCGCCAAGTTCAAATTCGGGCTTAACCACAACCGATACGGTGAAAACAATCTCTTTGTCGGGATCGATTTTATCTTCTTTAAGATCGATTTCCGGCTGAGCGACAGGGGAAATATCATTTTCCTTAACTGCATTTTCATAGGCGTCCGGCAGGACAAAATTCACGGCATCCTCGTAGAATATTTCTTTTCCGTAAGTTTTCTCAATCAAAAATCTCGGCGCCCTACCCTTCCTGAAACCGGGTATATTGATTTTTTTGACATTTTTTCTGTAAGACCGTTCAACCCCTTTTTCAAATTCTTCGGGGGATACAGAAAATTCAAAGGTTACCGTGTTGTTTTCTCTTTTTAGATTAGACATTGATAATTACCTCACTAAATCATTTATTTGCACGTCTTACTATTATAACATAGGTGTTTGTATTTAACAAGTGTTTCCAATGGAAAATCGTAAAATTTTTTGTACGATTATTATATGGCAAAAAATCTTTATTTAATAAGCTTCGGTACAAATTTTAGGTAATCGCTGGCAACCAAAGTCAATTTGACTCCGCAAACATTCCCTTGCACGGCAAAGTCCTGTGCTGCTGCATGAAGGTGGCCATAAACGCAAGTTTTAACAGGATATTCGTTGAAAATATCAATAAAATCTCTGTTGGAACCGTTTTTTTCAACCGGCGGATAGTGCATGGCTACGATGATTTCGTCGGGTGAGTACACTGCGGCACTCTCCAGCGAGAGAATCATTCGTTCCTTTTCCCGCAAAAACAGCCGTTTGTCCTCATCATTGGAAGAATCTTTCGCTATGTTCCATCCGCGGGTTCCGCAGATTGCATAAGTTTTTTTGTCATCTTTAAATATGTAACAGTTGTTGTGAATGAATTTTATCGTATCGAAATTATTTCCGGTGACAAATTTGTTGAGCTTATTCATAGTTGTCCACCAATAGTCATGGTTGCCTTTAAAAATAATTTTCGTACCATTCAAGTCGTT
The DNA here is from genome assembly GCA_964617455.1 of uncultured Oscillospiraceae bacterium. GTDB lineage: Bacteria > Bacillota > Clostridia > Monoglobales > Monoglobaceae > Monoglobus. Next base: position 74,807 of record CAZTYF010000004.1, read on the forward strand.
AATATATTCAAAATCTTTATAGGCATCATCAAGGTAGGTAGCCCACGAAATATCCCCGGGCATAATAACAATATCATTTTTTTTAACAATTCTCTGCCAATTTTCCCTCAACCTATCAACATAATTTTCCCACTGCGGGCCGAAAACATTCATGGGCTTGTCAATGCCCAACGGCAAGTGCAGATCCGAAATTGCAAATACCGACATTGAGATACCTCTGTTTCATATTAATATTCTTGGCTGTAACAATTTGTTTCAAAAGCAAGGAATACGTTTTTGTTTTATTCTATACCCAAGGCATACTTTACGGAATCATACATATCTTTGGCATCTATAACTTTATTAAAGCGGATTTTCCTCCCTTTAAGATGACACAAAGAAGCCGGGATTTCCATATCGCACTTTTCTTTTAAAAGATCAAGTTGTTCAAAATCGTTTTTGCCATACGGGTCAACACCGAGAGCCGAAAGCACGGCATTACCGAATTTGAAGGGACTCGCTGTTGAGTCGATGACCGTTTTTGTCATATCTCCCGTTTGCTCCACATATTGCTTGTATACATCTATTGCAACGGCAGTATGGGTATCCGGAGTATAACCGTCTTCGACAAAAGTTTTCATAATTCTTTCTTTTGTGAAATAATCATCGCAACATCCCGCCCAAAATTGCTTGCCGATTCTGTTGTGCATTGTTTTTGTAACCTTGTACTTGCCGGTTTTTGAAAGCTTTGCCATAAGTTCCTTTATCTTCCTATCATCTTGACCGCTGACATCAAAGAGCAGTCTTTCCAAATTGCTTGAAATTAAAATATCCATCGAAGGAGAAATGCTTTGGTAAAATTCACGGTTTTTATCATATTCGCCGCTCCTGATAAAATCGGTTAGGACATCATTTTTATTGGATGCGCAAACAAACATATTAACCGGAAGGCCTATCTTTTTTGCATAATATGCAGCCAAAATATTGCCAAAATTGCCGGTTGGCACACAAATGTTTATTTTTTCCCCGTTTTCAATTTCGCCACCCTGAATCATATCACAATAAGCGGATACATAATACACAATTTGAGGAACAAGTCTGCCCCAGTTGATGGAGTTTGCGGAAGAAAATACGAAGCCTCTTTTGTCAAGTTCATCAATTATCTTTTCATCGGTAAATATTTTTTTTACACCATTCTGGGCTTCATCGAAATTTCCGCGAATTCCGTAGACATAAACATTTTCGCCTTCTTGGGTTGTCATTTGAAGCTTCTGCATATCGCTCACACCATCACTTGGATAGTATACGATAATTTTTGTTCTATCCACATCTTTAAAGCCTGCCAAAGCCGCCTTGCCTGTATCGCCGGAGGTTGCAACAAGTACAACAACGGTTTTATCCTCTCCGGTTTTTTTCATTGCGGTGGTCATAAAATAGGGCAGAATTTGAAGAGCCATATCCTTGAAAGCACAGGTTGGCCCGTGCCACAGTTCAAGAATATATTCGCTCTCGTTTATCTTTACAAGAGGTGCAATTCTGTCACTGTTAAAATTTCCGCTGCCATAAGCACCCTCGACGCAAAAATCTATTTCTTCATCGGTAAAATCGGTCAGGAATTTCTTCAAAATAAACTTGGCTCTTTCCGAATAGGACTTCTCTGCCAAGTCGTCGAATTCGGATTTCTTCAGCCTTGGGAACTGCTCGGGAACGAATAAGCCACCTTCATCTGAAATGCCTTTTTTTATTACTTCTGCGGAGGATAATTTAATTTCCTTGTTTCGAGTGCTGATATATTTCAATTTCATCAAACCTTTCAAAAATTTTATATCATTTACATAACCAACAACGTCTATACAATACCACAAAAAACAAATTAAGTCAATATCATAAATTGCTGCCTGAAACGTTAGTATCGATAATCCATACGCTGTAAATCCGGTTCTTTGGCATACAGCATTGGGAATTCATTTTTTAAGCATTACAAAGAGCTCCGATTCTCCTATCACGGGAATTCCCAAAGTGTTCGCTTTGTCAAGTTTACTGCCGGCCTCTTCTCCGGCAAGCAGGAAGTCAGTTTTTTTGGACACGCTTCCTGTAACTCTGCCGCCGTTTTGTTCGATAATTTTTTTGGCTTCCGTTCGCTTCATAGTGGGAAGTGTGCCGGTTATAACAAAGGTCATTCCTTTAAGATTTTCGTTTACTTCCTCCGTTTCATAGGTCAGGTCAAGTCCATGCTCCTTAAATTTTTTTATTAACAGCTTTGAAGCAGGGTTATCAAAATAATGTCTTATCGCATCTGCCATCCTTCCACCTATATCGGGAATTGATGAGAGCTGTTCTTTGGTTGCTTCCATAACTTTATCAATGGTTCCGAATCGTCCAGCAATCAGTTGTGACGCTCTCACACCTATGAGAGGAATCCCGAGAGCCGCAATAACTCGGTCAAGTCCTCGTGATTTCGATTTCTCAATGGAGGATATAAGTTTTTCGGCGGATTTTGTGCCAAAGCCCTCAAGACCGATTAAATCAACTGCTTTGAGGTCATACAGATCGCCGCAGTTCTTAATCAAACCTTCATCAATAAGCCGTTCAACTATCCCGGGGCCGAGGCCGTCAATATCCATGGCATCCTTTGAGGCAAAGTGAATAACACTCCGAAGTTGCCTTGCAGGACAATTGGGATTTAAGCATCGGGTTGCTGCCTCACCTTCCGGTTTTTCGATTGGTTCCCCACATACGGGGCATTCGGTAGGCATTTCATATTCCGAAAGACCTTCCCTGCGTTTTTCTTTAATAACCTCCACAACTTCCGGGATTACGTCTCCCGCTTTTTGAACTTTTATAAAATCGCCTATTCTTATGTCCTTTTGTTTTATATATCCGATATTGTGCAGGGTTGCTTTTGATACCACGGACCCGGCAATTTTTACCGGTTTAAACACAGCGTTTGGAGTTACCGCTCCGGATCGCCCCACTTGCAGCACAATGTCAAGAAGTTCGGTTTCCTGCTGTTCGGGAGGGTACTTGAAAGCTGTCGCCCAACGCGGAGTCTTGGTATTTTCGCCCATAATTGCCCTGTCCGACAGTCGATTTAGCTTAACAACCGCACCATCTATGTCAAATCCCAAATCTCCCCGCCTGTTTCCGAGTCTTTTGATTTCTGAATATACCTCGTCAATGCCATATTGAATTCCCCGGTCCGGAATAACTTTAAAACCCAATTTTTTCATATAATCAAGGCTTTCGGTGTGGGTTGAAAACTTGATATCCGTTACAGCTTGAACATTGAATATGAAAATATCCAGCCGCCGCTGCGCTGTAACAGAGCTGTCCAATTGCCGAAGAGAACCTGCCGCGGCGTTTCTCGGGTTCGAAAACAGGGGGTCTCCTTGCATTTCACGAATTTCGTTCAATCTGAGAAATGCATTTTTCGGCATAAACACTTCCCCCCGTACTTCAAGATATGGTATTGCCTCACTGAGCCTCAGCGGGATACTTTTGATGGTCTTCAAATTGTTTGTTATATCCTCGCCCACATATCCGTTGCCTCGGGTTGAACCACGTATGAAAACACCGTCCCGATATTCCAGGGAAACGGAAAGACCGTCGATTTTAAGTTCGGTGGTATATTCGGGCTTTTCAACCTCCAAAGCAGAACGCATTCGGTTGTCGAAATCATATAATTCTTTTTTGCTGAAAACATCGTTTAGGCTCTGCATGCGAACGGTATGCTCAACCCTTTCAAAACCTTCAAGAATTTCTCCGCCGATTCTTTGAGTGGGAGAATCGGGCTGTGAAAGCTGCGGGAATTCTGTCTCAAGCTCAATCAACTCTCGCATATATTTGTCATATTCAAAATCGCTTATCTCCGGAGCATCAAGAACATAGTATTTGTAATTGGCATCCCGCAATATCTCGGTCAGTTTTTCGGCTTTTTCTTTTGCAATTTCAAAATCTTTCATAATTTCACCTTGCGTCTTCTGTTTTGTTTTCACCGAAACAATTATAACCTAAAAACATTTTAACTTCAAGGAATAATTAAAAAAAATAGTGCAAGCAAAGACCGAATGCGGTATAATTTTTAAACACCCATATACTTTATTAAAATATTTTTTGGAGTATTGCAACTGTCCGTTTAATATGATAAAATAGATATTGTCAAAGAAAGATAAAGGTGAGTTCATGATCAGAGATTTGATTTTTGAATATGTAGCGGAAAAGTTCGGCGTCTTGCCCGAATACCTTTGGACAAAGTATCCGAATTACGCTGTTTTGAGGCGTTGGGACACCGGCAAATGGTTTGTGGTTATTATGAATATTTCAAAAAATGAGCTTGGCATGGACTCACTCGATAACGTGGATATAATGAATGTCAAATGCGACCCGATTATGATAGGTTCCCTCAGGATGCAAAAGGGGTTTTTCCCTGCATATCATATGAATAAGGATAACTGGATTACAATCCTGTTGGATGGAACCGTAAGCAGTGAAACAATACTCGAAATGGTGAATATGAGCTATGAACTTGTCGGTAAAAGGGAAAAAGCCACTTAATTTGACCTTGACAACTATCGGACACTATTTTATAATTTATTCATAAGGTTGTGCTCGCAGCTTGGTTATTATCAGGTTCGTTTGGCTTGCCTCAATATAAGACCGAGTTGCCGGGCTCAGAATCGGAAATCAAATACATCCAATTTGATCTTGAAGGAGAATGGTTATGAGCAAAAAGTATACAATAGGTATTGACTACGGCTCCCTTTCGGGGAGAGCCGTTTTGGTCGATATTGAAAATGGAGATGAATTGGCTACATCTGTGTATGAGTATCCCCATGAAGTTATGTATGAGTATTTGCCCGACGATAACACAAAACTTGGGGATGATTGGGCCCTCCAGCATCCTATGGATTATATCGATGTTATTAAGTATACTATACCCGATGTTATCAAACAAGCAGATGTCAACAAAAATGATATAATAGGACTCGGTATTGACTTCACTGCTTGTACCGTGTTACCTGTCAAAGCTGACGGAACTCCTCTTTGTTTTCTTGATGAGTTCAAATCAAATCCCCATGCATATGTAAAGCTGTGGAAACATCATGCAGCTCAAAAATATGCAAACAAGCTTAATGAAGTTGCCGAAAGTATGGGTGAAGATTTTCTGCCGAGATATGGCGGAAAAATTTCATCGGAGTGGATGATACCCAAAGCATGGCAGATTGCCGAGGAAGCTCCGGAAATATATGATGCAATGGATAAATTTATCGAAGCGGGAGACTGGGTTATTTGGCAGCTGACGGGAAATGAAACAAGGAACAGCTGCACCGCAGGTTATAAAGCTCTTTGGAGTAAAAAAAATGGGTTTCCGTCGGAGAAATTTTTTAAAGCACTCCATCCTAAACTTGAAAAATTTGTGGTCGAAAAAATCGGTTGTGAGATTTCCCCCATTGGCACCAAAGCCGGAGTGATAACCCCGGAAATGGCTAAGCTCACGGGGCTTAAAGCGGGAACCGCTGTTGCCGTTGCAAATGTGGATGCCCATGTTGCACTTCCTGCCGTAGGGGTTACCGAAGCCGGTAAGATGCTTATGATAATCGGAACATCAACCTGCGATATACTATTGGGCACCGAAGAAAAAATTGTACCCGGTATTTGTGGCGTGGTGGAAGACGGCGTCATTCCGGGGTTCCCCGGCTATGAGGCGGGACAGTCCTGCGTGGGGGACCATTTTGACTGGTTTGTGAAAACTTCTGTGCCCGAAAGTTATTATCGAGAGGCAAAGGCTTTGGGAATGAATATACACCAGCTTCTTAGGAACAAGGCCGAGAAAAAGAGACCCGGAGAGACCGGCCTCGTTGCTCTTGATTGGTGGAACGGAAACCGCAGTGTACTGGTGGATGTGGACTTGACGGGCTTAATACTCGGTATGACTTTGCTTACACGGCCCGAGGATATATACAGAGCTCTGATAGAAGCCACTGCGTATGGCACCCGTATGATTATTGACAACTTCCGCGAAAACGGTGTCTCCATAACGGAATTGTACGCAGCAGGCGGCATTGCACAAAAAGATGCTTTTATGATGCAAATATATGCCGATGTTACAAATATGAACATACGGATTGCCGAATCCAAACAGGCGGGAGCCTTAGGTTCCGCGATGTTTGGCGCTGTTGCCGCAGGGCCCGAGATGGGCGGATATGCCGATATAAAAGAGTGTGCGAAACACATGGGCAGAGTTCAATCGAATTATTATAAGCCCATTCCCGAAAATGTGGAAATATATGATAAACTTTATTTCGAGTACAAAAAACTCCATGATTATTTCGGCAGAGGCGGAAATGATGTTATGAAGCGACTTAAGGAAATCAAAAAATCGGTTAAGGGGTAAAGCTGCTATGTATGAAGAAATAAAAACACGGGTTTACGAGGCAAATATGTTGCTTCCAAAATATGGTCTTGTTACTTTCACTTGGGGAAATGTCTCCGAAATTGACAGGGATGCCAACGTCATTGCAATCAAACCATCCGGTGTTGAGTACGAAAAACTCAGGCCCGAACACATTGTTGTGCTGAAATTGGAAAACGGAGAAATTGTCGATGGGAATTTGAATCCATCGTCCGATACTCCGACTCATCTTGAGCTTTACAGACGTTTTCGCAATATCGGCGGAGTTGTTCACACCCATTCCGTCAACGGCACAGCTTGGGCACAGGCGGGGAGGGATTTGCCTCCGTATGGCACAACACATGCGGATTATTTCTACGGACCGATACCATGCACAAGGCCATTGACAAAGGAAGAGGTTGAATCGGCATATGAACTTAACACGGGGAAAGTTATAGCAGAAACATTTGAGTGCGGAAACATAGACCCGAATGCCGTGCCCGGTGTTCTTGTTTCGAACCATGCGCCTTTTTCCTGGGGCAAAGATGCCACCGATGCGGTTCACAACGCTGTTGTCATTGAGCAAGCGGCGCAAATGGCATTTATGTGTGAAGTAATTAATCCGGATATTAAATTAATGCCTTCATATGTGTTGGATAAACACTATAATCGCAAGCACGGCCAAAATGCATATTACGGCCAGGGTAGGAAAAATGGGTAAATTTATTGTTTTTGAGGGACTTGACGGGTGCGGGAAGACATCTCAGGCGGAAATGTTGCGCCTTGTCCTTGAGAAGAGGGGCGAGAAGGTTTGGATTACTCATGAACCGTCTTCTTTTAAGACCGGAGCATATTTGAAACATATGCTGTCTTTGGGAGAGGATGAGGATATATATCTCCAAGCTGCCTTATTTTTGGCAGACCGAATAGAGCATGTAACCAATTCGAAATTCGGGATAAAAAAACATTTGGATGATGACTTCACCGTAATATGCGACCGATATTACTATTCATCTTTTGCATATCAGGGTATGAACGCCGATTGCGATTACGAATGGGTTAAAAGTATAAATCTTGGTTGCGACAAACTGCTTAAACCCGATTTATGCATATTTATTGATGTGGACCCCAAAATATGCAAGGGTAGGATAGATATCCGCGGCGGTAATATTGAACTCTATGAGCAAAGTGTAACGAAAATGAACACGATTCGGAAGGGATTTTTAAATACCCTTAAAGATTTGAAAGATAACTACGGGCATAATATCGTTATAATCAATGGTGAACGGGACATAAACATTATTTCAAAGGAGATATTGAGCTATGTATAAAAATTTATTTACATCGGAATCGGTAACGGAAGGTCATCCCGACAAAATTTCGGATCTGATTTCTGATGCTATATTAGATGCCATTTTGGAACAGGATGCAAAAGCGAGAGTGGCGGTTGAAGTGACCGTAACAACCGGTTTGGTTCTCATAGTCGGTGAGATTACAACAACCGCTCATGTGGATATGAAAACCATTGCCCGGGAAACAATACGAGAGGCAGGATATGATAGGGCAAAGTACGGTTTTGATTGTGACACGTGTGCTGTTTTGGTTGCAATAGATGAGCAGTCTCCCGATATAGCTGCCGGTGTTGATGACACCGGTGCCGGAACGGGCGCGGGAGACCAAGGCATGATGTTTGGATTTGCCTGCGATGAAACGGATGAATATATGCCCTATCCGATTTATTTGGCACACAAGCTGACCCGTCGTTTAGCGGAAGTGCGTAAGAAAAATATACTTAATTACCTGCGTCCGGACGGCAAGGCTCAAGTAACCGTTGAGTATAACGAGGATGGTAGCTTTAAGCGGGTAGATACCATTGTTGTATCGACACAGCACAGTGAGGCGGTTTCTCAGGAGAGACTTCACACAGATATAAAAAAATATGTTATAGATCCGGTAATCGGAGACGACCTAAAAGATGAAAATACCGTGATATACATAAATCCCACCGGAAGGTTTGTTATCGGCGGTCCTCAAGGTGACAGCGGTCACACCGGTCGCAAAATTATCGTAGACACCTACGGAGGATATGCGAGTCATGGCGGTGGCGCATTTTCCGGTAAGGATCCCACAAAGGTAGACCGCAGTGCCGCTTATGCGGCAAGATATGTTGCCAAAAATGTCGTTGCCGCAGGCCTTGCAAAAGCTTGTGAAATACAACTCGCTTATGCAATAGGTGTAAACAAGCCTGTATCGATTCGAGTTGATACAAGGGGAACGGGGAGTATCCCGGACGGTGAAATTGCAGACAGAATTACCAAAGTTTTTGATTTGACTCCGGGCGGAATAATCGAAGGACTTGATTTGTGCCGCCCGATTTACAAAGGAACCGCCGCATATGGACATTTCGGAAGAAGCGATCTCAACCTCCCTTGGGAGAAAACGGACAAAGTTGAGGCACTGAAAAATTGTATCGAATAATGGTGATAATTTCCATACAATACAAATATGTTTGAAGTATTACGTTGGGGTTGCCGAATTTAGGCACGGGAGGTGTGTCTATGTCTTATGACGGGTTTGTAACCGGGAGCGTCGTTCACGAGCTATGCCAAAAAATCCTCGGAGGCAAAATTGATAAAATATACCAACCCGAAAAGGACGAAATAGTCCTCGGTATACGAACTTTTGGGGGCAAATTCAGACTGTTGCTTTCTGCAAACCCTTCAAATGCTCGTGTACATCTGAGTGATACAAAAAAAGAAAATCCGATGGCACCGCCAATGCTCTGCATGCTTATGCGCAAATATCTAAGCGGCGGAAAAATAGTCGGTATTTCTCAACCCGGTCGCGACCGGGTTGTTCGTATCGATGTTGAGTGCCTCAATGAATTGGGCGATTTTGATACCAAATCCGTAATTACAGAGATTATGGGCAGGCATAGCAACATAATTTTCATTGACAAAGACGGCAAAATCTATGACAGCGCAAAACATGTTGATTTTACCGTAAGCAAAGTCCGCCAAATTCTACCGGGCCTGATGTATGAACCGCCTCCCGCCCAACACAAAATTTCTTCGGATGATTTTGAACTTGTTGATTTCATGAATGAACTTTCGAGGCAAGAGCCCGGCATTCTTCTTGATAAATTTCTCCTCGACCATATTGTCGGAATGAGTCCTCTTATTGCCAGGGAATTGGTCTATAGTTTTTCGGGACACACAAATGTTGCAAAATCCGAAGTAGACGAGGCAAAATTTGTAACTTTTGTGGGCTCATTCATAGACTGTATGAAATCCTGCGAATTCAGCCCATGCGTTGTATACGAAAAACAGACGGGTAAACCCGTGGCATTTTCATGTATAACCATAAACCAATATGGCAATATTGCTGATGTTAAATCTGTAGTGTCAATGTCGGACGCAATTGACGAGTTTTACCAAAGCCGTTCAATCAGAGAGAGTATGCACCGGCGTAGTTCCGATATATTGAAGCTGGTTAATAACAACATGGACAGATGTTCCAAAAAATTGGCTCTGCATATGGAAAATTTGGAGAAGTCAAAAGACAGGGATAAGTATAAAATCAAAGGTGATTTAATCACTGCCAATATGCATAAACTGCAGTACGGCATGGATGAAATAGTCCTTGAAAATTTTTATGATAATAATAAAGAGATAAAAATCACCCTTGATCCCACACTTTCTCCGGCGCAAAATGCTCAAAAGTTTTATAAAAGATATAGCAAAGCCAAAGCCACGGAAAAGTACGCTTCCAAGCAAATCAAGGAGGCCGAGGAGGAACTTGAATATTTGGAGACAATTCTTGAAAGCATCCATGAAGCAGAATCGCCCGGTGACCTCGGCGAAATAAAGGAGGAGCTTAGGGAGGAAGGGTATATAAAAAATAACGATTCGTCAAGCAAAAAAAGAAAGCCCAAGAACCGTCCATCCGGGCCTATGAAATTTATATCCGGCGATGGCTATGAAATATTGGTCGGCAGAAATAACAAGCAAAACGATGAACTTACCGTCCGTATGTCATACTCGACCGATATATGGCTTCACACCAAGGAAATTCCGGGTTCTCACGTTCTCATTCGAACAAATGGCACCGGAGTTGCTCCCGAAAATACTATCCTTGAAGCTGCAAGACTTGCGGCATACTTCAGCAAGGCAAGAGAGTCAGCGCAGGTCCCCGTGGATTATACCAACGTAAAAAATGTAAGAAAGCCGAACGGTGCCAAACCCGGCTATGTAGTATACAAAAAAAATAAAACGGTTTATGTTGACCCAATGCTTTTGGATCATTGAAAATCGGCACTATTTGCTATGAGCAAAGTCCATAAATCTACCTCCGCTCCGGGGCTTAAGCTTTTGGCTCTCTAAAGCGGATATCAAGTTTTGAAAATGTTTTTTTCAAAAATACAATACACAATAAAACAGATGCAATTTCGGCGATGGGGATGGACCACCATATAAGTTCAAGCCTTCCGAAAAGGGACATAATATATGCCACAGGAGCCAAAATCACAAGCTGCCTTGAGGCGGAAACAACAAGGGAATACAGCCCCTGACCGAGAGCCTGGAGGACCGAAAGGGACACAACGCTGAACCCTGCCGCAAGGAAACTGATACTTATTATCCTGAGTGCAGGTATGCCCATGGCAGTCATATCCGCTGATGCGTTGAACAATTGTAAAAGTTTGCCCGGCAACAGTTGAAAAATAAGAAAACCGATAACCATCACAATCATGGCATAGGTTATGCTGAGACACATGGTTTTTATGATTCGAGAATGCTTTTTTGCGCCATAGTTATAAGCTATAATCGGAACCATACCGTTGTTAAGGCCAAACACAGGCATAAATATAAAACTATTCAATTTAAAGAAAACACCGTATACCGCCGTGGCTGTGGAAGTAAATGCGATAAGTATTTTGTTCATAATGAATGTCGTAACGGAAGAAATCGCCATCATCAAAATCGATGGGAATCCAACCTTATAGATATTTTTCAAAATTTTAAGTTTGGGCAGCATTTGTTTTAAACTGAATTTCAGTTCCTTGTTGACTCTTATATTAAAATAAACGGTAAGCACCATTGCGATAATTTGGCCCATAACGGTTGCTGCCGCCGCACCTTTAACTCCCATTGCCGGCAGGCCAAACATACCGAATATAAAAATAGGATCAAAAATTATATTGATTACGGCACCGATACCTTGGGTTACCATTGTATATATAGTTTTGCCTGTTGCCTGAAGGAGTCTCTCTCCCATCACCTGACCGAATATGCCGAATGAAAATATGGTGATTATGCTCATATATTCATAGCCATATTCCACAATTTGAGGGTCTGTTGTTTGAATCAAGAAATATTTTCGAGACAATGTAATTCCTACAGTAAGCATAACGAGCCAATTAACTATCGCAAGAAATATGCTGACGCTTGCCGTTTTATTGGCAAGTTTATAATCTTTTGCTCCCAATGATTTTGACACAAGTGAATTCACACCGACACCTGTGCCTCCAGCAATTGATATCATAAGGTTTTGAACCGGGAATGCCAAGGATACCGCCGTCAATGCATTCTCGTTGATTTGCGCAACAAATATACTGTCAACAATGTTATAAAGTGCCTGAACAAGCATAGATACAATAATCGGAAGCGACATGGTAATCAGCAACCGGTTGACGGGCATAATACCCATTTTGTTTTCTGCCAAGTTGTTATTTTCCGTCATGTATTTTCTCCCACCTACTTTGCAAAATTCATTATCTTTTTCAGCCTGTGATTCACCCCGGATTTGGTAAGAGGAGGATTGAGATGCTTTCCAAGCTCACTTAAGCTTAAATCTTTGTATTCAAGACGCAATACAGCAATTTCCTTCAGGTCATCGGGCAAACTGTCAAGACCGACCGTATCTCTGATTTTGTAAATGGCCCTTATCTGATCCACCGAGGCGTTTATCGTTTTTGAAAGATTTGAAGTTTCTCCGTTGGCGTTTCTGTTGGCATCGTTTCTGATTTCTTTTTCGATTTTTATGTTGATAAATTCCATCTGAGATGAATAAGCTTCAAACAGAGCCAAGATATCTTGAATTGTCTCACTGTTTTTTGCATATGCCACATATTTTTTCTTACGGGATGCCAATTGTAACGAGAATCCCAAATCACTGAAAAGCTCAACAACATCGGAACACAATTCCATATTTGGCCCGGAAATTTCAAGAGCATAATTTTTATATGGGTCACTGACCGCTCCCGCTCCCAAAAATGCACCTTTCAAAAATTCCCGTTTGCAGCAGGTTTTTTTTATTTCACCGGAACGATAGACAATGCTCCTTTTTTCGTCAAGCATACCGATTTTATGTAAAAGTCGGGCAATTTGATGCCTATCGCAAATTTCTGCGGTGTACTTTTTGGTTCGGCCGTTCCTTTGATGAACATTCACATCAATGTCAAATCTTTTCGCCATTTCGACAAAGCTTTCCACAACATCCGGATTACTGCTTTTGAGTCGGATGGCTGTATCCGAAATTTCCGTTGCTCCGAACAAAATAAGTCCTTTCAAACGAGATGATACACAGCACATTTTTTGAGGTTTTGTGCGATAAATTTCCCCTTTGATCTTTTTCGAAAAGGACATTTTTTTACTGCCTTCCGCATTCGTCTCTTTGGAATAATCGAGTACTTCGGACATTTTGTCACCTCTGTTTGTAGTTCGGATTGTATAGGATAACGCCCTCTTCACTGATTTTTTGCCCCTGATTATTCCTGTTCAAAAGGATTATATCAATGAGTATATCCGTAAGCACACCGGTATTGTGGCGCACATGCCCTTCATCATCCTCGGCAACTGCATCGCTTTCTATGACCGCAATATCCGTAGAAGAGAAACGGCTTTTGTCGTACTCCACACGGCATGCTCCGTCAGCCTTGTATTTTTTTGTAGTGTCGGGGTTTATTTCACCGATGTTGACAACACAATAATCCAAAAAATCATCAAAGGTATGATCGAGTATGGCAAGGGCATGGTCAAATGCCGTATATCCGTCGGTCTCACCCGGTTGTGTCATAATATTATTTATGTAAACCACAGGGGCATTCGATTTATAAATAGCCTCTTTCAGGTCGTCAATTACCAAATTTGGCAAAACGCTTGTGTACAAACTCCCGGGCCCCAATGTAATCAAATCCGCATTTTTTACATCTTGTAAAATCTCATTCAAGGTTTTTACGGGCAATAACCTGCCCGATTTTTCCCGAAGTCGGACTTTTTTTATGGCGCCCGACCGTCTGCCCACGGAATGACCGATTTTTGATTCGCCGATTACGGTACTTCCGTCTTCCATAGTTGCAATAAGTTCCACATTGGATGCGGTAACAGGATAGACGCGTCCCGTAATATTTAAAACTTCACATACATTGCGAACAGCTTCCACAAAGTCTCCGTTGTATACTCCGGTCATGGCAGCGAGGAAAAGATTGCCAAAGCTTTGGCCTCTCAACTGCCCACTTTCAAAACGATAATTCAGCAATTTTCCCATTACCGGTTCCACTTCGGAGAGTGCAAGTATGCAATTGCGTATGTCACCGGGAGGCGGGATGTTTAAATCTTCTCGCAAAATGCCGCTGCCACCGCCGTCGTCCGCAACCGTAACAACTGCGGTTATGTCGTCGGTATAATCCTTAATTCCTCTAAGCATAGCCGATAGACCGGTTCCGCCTCCGATGGAAACAATTTTGGGATTGAACGGCCTAAAACCGCTCCTGTGTTTTCGGTCAAAATTTACATATTTTGAAATCTCGGAATTATCCATGTTTACACACCTTTTTGAATATCCCTGTGTGTGACGATAACGCTGTTTTCATCATCGGATCTCAAGAATTTATACAGTTCTTCGGCCAATGTAACGCTTCGGTGATGTCCGCCGGTGCATCCAATGGCAATAACCAACTGGTTTTTCCCTTCTTTTATGTATCGTGGGACGAGGAAATCGACCATGGTTGTCAGCATATTCAGGAATCGATTGGTATCGTCAAAACCCATAACATAGTCTCGAACATTGGTTTCAAGGCCCGTGGAATGCTTAAGCTCCGATATGTAAAAGGGGTTTGGAAGAAACCTCACATCAAATACCAAATCGGCATCCAAGGGAATTCCGTACTTAAAGCCGAATGACATAACATTTATGATAATCCCGCTCCTGTCACCGGTCGCAAACATTGCCTTAATCTCATTGCTGAGTTGCGCTGCGGAAAGGTCGGTGGTGTCAATAACATGATCAGCCATGGATTTTGCATCCCGAAGCAAATGACGTTCTTTTTTTATTCCGTCGATAATCCTGCCGCCGTTCGCACCCGGATGCAATCTCCTTGTTTCTTTATATCTTTTTATTAATGCCTCATTTGAAGCTTCAAGAAAAAGAATTTCCCGTTTGAATCCCATTTCGTCAAGTTCACCAATTGCATCAGAAAATTCCCCAAACATATCTTTGCCTGCCCGCACATCACTCACAACCGCAATGCGATCCATGCTGTCTCCGGCTTTTACACATATTTCGGCAAATTTTGGAATCAATTCGGGAGGCATATTGTCAACACAGTAGTAGCCCACATCTTCAAGAGCTTTAATGACTCCGGTTTTACCGGCACCGCTCAAACCGGTTATTATCAATATATTCAAATTCCAACACCTCCGACTAAAACTCGCCGATGGTTTTTACCTCGAGTTCAAGCATAACGCCCTCTTCGTCAAAAACCTTTTGCCGAACGTGATTTATAACTTTCATCACATCTTTTGCGGTGGCTCCGCCGTTATTTACAATAAAACCCGAATGTTTTGTCGAGACTTCCGCCCCGCCGCAGGAATATCCCTTTAGACCCGCTTTTTCAATCAGAGCCGCAGCATAATATCCCCGAGGCCGTTTAAATGTACTGCCCGCACTCGCTTTTTCGATGGGTTGCTTGGAAATGCGTTTTTCGGTAAGTCTTTTTATATCCGAAAGTATAAGTTCACTCTTTTTGGGAATAAGATTAAGGTCGGCGCCGAGTATAACATAATCGCGGTCCGAAAAAAAACTATGCCTGTAGGAAAAATTACAATCTTCGCCGCTGAGCTCCTTAATTTCGCAATTGTCATCCAAATATCTGACTTTTGTCACAACATCTTTCATCTCCCCGCCGTAGGCACCGGCGTTCATATATACCGCTCCTCCCAATGAACCGGGAATTCCGGAAGCAAATTCAAGACCCGAAAGCCCCTTCTGAGCGGTAATATAGGAGAGCCGCGACAGCAAAACGCCGCTTCGGGCTGTGACTGTGTTGCCCAAAATCTTGATTTCGTCCAAAGCTTTCCCGATTTCGATTACTCCGCCTCGAATCCCCTTATCCCCCACGAGCAGATTTGAACCATGGCCTATAATTTGGTATTCAAAGCCCAGTTGCTTAAAACTTTTAATAACCGCAATCAGAGCATCTTCGCTTTGCGGAGACACAAATAAGTCGGCCGGACCACCAACCTTAAAAGTGGTATGAGCCCGCATTGGTTCATCAATCCTGATGTTTTCGATTCCGACCGCATTTATCGCAGCCTCAATTGCACTTTTTTTCATAATCGCCTCCGATTAAAATATTATATCTCTTTTCCGGAGGATCGGAGAAAGCCGATAAACTTATCGGCATTTGTATTCATTATAAGTTCTTCGGGGAAATCGATTTCTTGAAGCATTTTGAGAGCTTCGTCAAAATTCCCCACATCCCAGGGAGCGTGGGCGTCCGAGCTGACTACAATTCCGCAGCCGACTTCTTTACATTTCAGAGCTATTTTCCGGCAATTTTCGGCACTTTTAGGGCGTACCGAATAGGAATGATTGTTTATTTCAATGCACTTCCCCGCATCTTTCGCTGCTCTGATCACCTTGTCAATATCGTAAGGGCAGCGAGGGTCACCGCTGTGACCGATTATATCCACATAGGGATTTTGAATCACGCCAAGCCAAGCATCGGTATGGTCTTTAAGTGTTCTATCCTCATAGCAGGGTTGATGTATCGAGGCGACAACAACTTGGGCTCTTTTGAGATACTCCGTGTCGGGGCTTATTTCGCCTTTGATATTTAAAACATTTGATTCGCAGCCTTTCAGAAGCCGTACACCTTCTATGGAATCGGGCAGTTCGTGCATGGTGGTGAAATGCCATTTATATGGCGAGTCGGGCATGGGAGCAGTGTGGTTTGTCATACATACAAGCTCAAGTCCTTTCTCGGAGGCAACTCGCATATTTTCCCAAATTGTGCCAAAGGCATGGTCACTGCAATTTGTATGGGTATGTGCGTCCACTTTAATACATATATTCAAAAAAAACACCTCCGAAGCATACTAATGTTCCCCGCCGAACCGATCCATTTGCTCGGTTATGCGATGATTAAGTTCTTCTGCTGCATTATAGCCCATCCTTTTTTGCCTGTTGTTCATGGCGGCCACTTCGAATATGACGGCAAGATTTCGTCCGGGTCTCACAGGTATAGTGAGAGACGGAATATCAAGGCCCAAAATATTGGTGTATTCGTCAACAAGGCCCAACCGATCATATTGCTTATTTTTATCCCAGGTCTCGAGATGAATTATCATATCGATATTTTCGGAATCCTTAACCGCACCCATACCGAATATGTTTTTAACATCGACAATGCCTATGCCGCGTATTTCAATGAAGTGCCTAATTATATCGGGAGACATACCTATCAAGGTTTTTGACGAAATCTTTTTGATTTCCACAGCGTCGTCTGCCACAAGCCGATGGCCTCGTTTGATTAGCTCAACTGCGGTTTCGCTTTTTCCGACACCGCTCTCGCCGATTATCAAAACGCCTTGGCCATATATCTCAACCAAAACTCCGTGGCGGGTAATTCTCGGAGCCAATTCAAAATTAAGATAGGCATTGAGGGTGCTGGTAAAATACGATGTGGGTTGAGGTGTCCTAAGCACGGGAGTTTCATATTCCTCGGCAAGTTTAAGCATCTCTGCGGAGGCGTTACCGTTTCTGGTGAGGATTATGGCTGAAATACTCTTCTCAAAAAGTCTTTTTAGGCTCTTATATCTCACATCCGATGAAAGCCCGGCCAAATAGGTGTTTTCAACCATTCCCAAAATTTGGATGCGGCTGGGGTCAAAATAGTCAAAAAAGCCTGTAATTTGCAAACCCGGTCGATTTATATCTGCGGTTTTTATCAATATTTCTCTATCGGGATAATAAAGCTTTTCCAATTTCATTTCTCGAATAACTTTCTCAAGACTAACGGTAAAAACTTCACTTTCCATGGAATTCACCTCAACTGTAATATTTCTTTATACCTGTCCCGAGTTCATATTATAATCCAAGTAATAAGGTTTGTCAATCGATTTTGAAGGTTTACAATAGATGTGTTTGTGGAAGTATCAAGGATGTATTACAGTTCCCAGCTCCTTCATTAAACCAATCAGGCTTGTCGCGGTGTACCTCTTGGCTCGTCTCCTGGCAAGCGATGAAAGCTTCGCCTTTCCGGTGACCGCTTCTCTTCCCTGCAAAGGCGTGCCTTTGCGGGATCCCTTTATGGCGACCGCCGTAGGAAAGCGGAAGGCGCCCCATTGCCTCTTCTCCGAACTCCATCACAAATCCGTCAATCGCCTTTTTCCTACCGTCGGTCAATTTCCTGACTGCAGGTAATTCCATACAAAGGGAGTTGAATTTCTCGATAACGGAATTATAAAATTGATGATAAGGGTTAAGCAGCACCGGAACAGTGGTATAACGAGAAAAATCCTTGGAGCAAAGATAAAATTGAGGTTGTATTCTCGGCCTGTGTGCCGGCGGTGGCAAATCCGGTTTGTGATATTTTAATGGTAACGGCGGAGTTAGCGCCCGCGCCGCCGTTTTACTTCGCCTTTGTTTAATATGATGCCAAAATCAAATCGTTATTGAAGCTCCGTTACGATTTTCATAAACGGGCCCGTGGCTTTGCAGTCATTTTCTATGATAGGCTCGCTGAAGTAATAGTCAAGGGTTCCGTTCCTTCGGAAATTTCCCTCGGGGCCGAGTCCCGAAACAACACAACATTCGGTAATATAAAGAGTGCTGTCGTTTTCCCTTACAAATCTGTTGAAAATGCATTCAAGAGCCTTATCAAGATGCGAACGATAAGAGCTTTCGTCCAAATAGTTATGACGAAGTCCCTTGGCCAATGTGTAGGTAAACATGATTGTGCATGTGGACTCAAGATAGTTATCCTCTCGTCGGTTATCGATGACTTGATACCAGCCGCCCTCTACGCTTTGATACATCACAACATTTGACATAATTTTGCGCAGCATATTTATCAAAATTTGTCTGCCATCGTGGTTTTTGGGAAGGAAGTCAAGGACATCCACAATAGCCATTGTAAACCATGCCAGGGCCCTGCCCCAAATATTCAGAGATTTGCCGGTATTTTTATCCGCCCAAAACACCGATTTCGATTCATCGCAGGCATGGCAGTTCAGGCCGCATCGGGGCTCATAGGTGAGTTTTTCGGCATTTACGAATTGAAGCACAACATCGTCAAAACGTTCGGGACAATTGCGAATCTGAGCGTATTGGGCCGAGAAAGGCTCTGCCATATATACACCGTCAAGCCACACCTGATTGGGATAGATCAGCTTGTGCCAATATGTTCCGGACTTGGTTCGAGGTTGACTTTTGAGCTGCTCAATCAGCCTGTCAGCCGCCCTCATATATTTATCTTCACCGGTTTTTTTATAAAGCCAAAGGCAGTTTTTTCCGTTGTTGATGTGGTCCAAATTATACAGCGCAGGGTCGTATTTGTTTATACTGCCATCATTATTTATGAAATAATCCATACTGCGTTTTATGTAGTCAAAGTATTTTTTGTCTCCGGTCAATTCATAGACCGCGGCGATTCCCATCAGGCACACACCTCGGTCATACTGCCATTTTTCGCATATTATCGGTTGATTGTCTTTCATCACGGTGTTTGCAAGCTTTATGGCTTTATTCAAAAAATTCTGCTTATCCATTAAATATACCTCCGTTTAAGCTTATTTGATTTTAACTTATTTTTGGAGATATAACAAGAATAAATTAACCGAAACGATAAAAAATGTGAATATAACCAAAAAAATACTGTACAAACTTAACAAATTGATATATAATTAATCTGTACCCGATAGGCAGAGGAGGAGATGAATAATGTTTAATCAATTGAATCTCGGTATGAGAGGTCATGATACAAAAGCAACCGATATTGAGACTTTGGCGGTCACTCTTGAAAGCGTCGGTGCCACTCACGTGCAGCTGGCCCTAAAAAAATCATTTAAAGATATCAAGTGGAGGAACAGTGTGCTGACGCCCGAACTGGGGAAATACATAAAAAATACACTTGCGAATCACGGGCTGCGTGTGTCTGTTTTGGGCTGTTATATTAATCCGGTCAATCCCGATGAAAACAAGAGAAGGAAGGACCTTGAGTGGTTCAAAGCCAATCTCAAGTTTGCCAAATATTTAGGCTGTGACATGGTTGGTACTGAAACCGGTTTTTATAACACCATCGATGAAACTCATACCGAGGAAAATTACGGGCGCTTTCTACGCAGTATGCGAGAATTGGTTGATTGCGCCGAAAAGCTTGGCAGTATTGTCGGGGTGGAAACAGTTACCAAACACAGTATGTGGAATCCCCAAATGACAAAGCGATTTCTTGATAAAATAAATTCGCCGAATGTGTCGGTTATCTTTGACCCGGTGAATATCACGGATGTAAATGACATCGACGCTCAGCATAAGATTGTTGATGAAGTGTATTCCCTTTACGGTGAGAGGATAGGTATTTTGCATTTTAAGGATTATGAGGTAATCGACGGAAAGAAAGAAGGCCGTTTGGCCGGGGACGGGGTCTATGACTATGAGTATTTATTTAAATATGCCAAGGAGTATTCGCCTGTGATTTGTGCCATATTGGAAACCAACAGCGAGGACAACTTTGCTGCCACTGCCGATAAAATCAGAGCTGTTTGGGATAAGTAGAATTTGAAGTACAACGGAATAACCAAAGGTGAATTCATCTCAAGGCCCAACAGATTTGTGTCGGAAGTCCGAATCGGAAAAGAAATCGAAATATGTCATGTGAAAAATACAGGCAGGTGCAGGGAGCTCTTGACTCCCGGCGCCTCCTTGTATTTGCAAAAGGCCGAAAGTATCAAACGAAAGACAAAATATGATTTGATCTCCGTATATAAGGGAAACACACTAATTAACATTGACAGTTTGGCGCCCAATAAAATCGTTAATGAATGGATGGAAGAGGGCAAGTTGTTTGAAAAAATCGACTTGATAAAGCCCGAATATAAAATCGGGAAATCGAGATTTGATTTTTATGTGGAATCGAATGGTAGGAAAAACATTATCGAAGTCAAAGGAGTGACCCTTGAAGAAAACGGGGTTGCACTGTTCCCCGATGCGCCCACCGAGAGAGGGCTTAAACATGTGACCGAACTTTCCTGGCTTGCAAGGGAGGGCCTGAATTCCTATCTGTTTTTTGCCGTACAAATGAAAGGCGTGAAGTATTTTACCCCGAATTTTGAAACTCATTCGGCCTTCGGAACGGCGTTGAAACAAGCAAAGGAATGGGGCGTGAATATATTGTGCTATGACTGTATTGTTACACCTACCGAAATCAAAATAGACACACCGGTACCGATTGTACTGTGAATTCGGTTTTCGGCTCTTTTACATTCGAAAATTCACCGTAACATACAAAATATGATTTTTAATGGGGACGATAGCTTCACATAATCAAATTATATATTGATGTTCGAGCGTTTCAGAATAAAATAGCGAAATAGCAGGAAACAGATAAAAAATTTAAAAATTTGTAAAAAAGGCCCTTGACATGAGGCGGATAATGTGCTAAAATTGCACTCGTTGAACAAAGCAGAAGTGCCGCTTCTCCCCTCAGTGAATAGCGAAAGGGTCATCAGATTGATAATCAACCGATTTTGTCTTTTGTTGCGGCGTGCTTTTGTACCCCGCAATTTTTGTGCAATAAATCATTTGGGAGGTGTTTTGTATAGCTAAGCAGGATTTGATGATTAACGATCAGATCAGAGACAAGGAGGTTCGGTTGATCGGACCCAATGGCGAGCAGTTGGGCATTGTGCCCATTGCAAAAGCTCAGGCAACCGCTGATTCAAAAAATCTTGATCTGGTGAGAATTGCGCCCCAGGCAAAACCGCCTGTATGCAAGATCATGGACTACGGCAAGCATAAGTTCGAACTTTCGAAGCGGGAAAAGGAGAACCGAAAAAATCAGAAGATTGTCTCCATAAAAGAAATTCGCCTGAGTCCGAACATTGACGATCACGACTTTAACACCAAGCTGAAGGCTGCCGTAAAGTTCCTCAAAGCCGGAGATAAGGTCAAAGTATCGGTCAGATTCAGAGGTCGTGAAATCACCCACTCATCCTTGGGCAGAGACATTTTGATGAAATTCAAAGAAGGCGCCGCCGAATACGGCGATGTTGACAAGGCCATCAAAATGGAAGGCAGAAATATGGCTATGGTTATCACACCCAAAAAGAAGTAATCGTCTATTGCATGATAATTTTATCGTAATAATTTACGGAAGGAGAAAAAAATAATGCCTAAGATTAAGACTCACAGAGCTGCGGCAAAACGTTTTGACATTACCAAAAACGGAAAGGTAAAGAGAGGAAAGGCCTACAGAAGCCATATTCTCAACAAGAAGTCAACAAAGAGAAAAAGAAAGCTCAGGAAAGGCGGCTATTTAGCCAAGGCGAATGAGGGTACAATCAAATCCATGATGCCCTACAAATAGACCGCAATGTATGTTTGATATAGCGGATACTTTAAAAAAGAGACTCTACAAAATTCAGAAAGGAAAATTACTATGGCAAGAGTAAAAGGCGCGGTTAAAACACGTGCAAGACATAAAAAAATCTTAAAGCTTGCTAAGGGCTACAGAGGCGGTAAGAGCAAGTTGTTCAGAACGGCCAATGAGGCTGTTATGAAATCTCTGTCATATGCATACAGAGACAGAAAGGCGAAAAAGAGAGAGTTTAGACAATTGTGGATTGCCCGTATCAATGCGGCGGCAAGAGCCAACGGAATCAGCTACAGCAAGTTTATGGACGGACTTAAGAAAAACAACATCAATATCAACAGGAAGATGCTGTCAGAGATAGCGATTTCGGATCCGGAAGCTTTTACACAGCTGGTTGAGAAGGTAAAATAAACAGCTCAAAGTTATACCTGAATTGTGTGGGTATAACTTTTGCATTTTGACAGTATTGGATTTTTGGTGAATAAATGATCGAAGCCATAACTTCAAGGGAAAATAAGAAAATCAAACAGATGCTTGCTGCGGCGACGGTTAAAGGCAGAAAAAAATACGGAGTCTATGCAGTCGAAGGCAGGCGAATGGTGGAAGAAGCCGTAGAAAATGTGCCGAAGGATATTAAGTGGATTTTGGTTTCCGAGTCTTTTGCCCAAAAAGACTTTCTCGCCGAGAGGTTGGATAAGTCCGGTTTTTTGGTTTGTTGCGTCCCCGACGGATTGTTTCGCAGCGTTTCCGACACAATAAATCCTCAGGGCATTTCCGCCTTGATGGCTGTTAAAGATTTTGCCACCCCAATCCCCGGTGATATGCGGAGAATCGTTGTCCTTGACGGAGTGTCCGAGCCCGGAAATTTGGGTGCGATTATAAGAACTGCGGAGGCGGCGGGAGTCGATGCACTGTATCTTATGTCGGGATGTGCGGACATATATAATCCGAAAGCGGTCAGGTCTACAATGGGCTCTCTGTTTCGTGCCGATATTTTGAGATGCTGCGGCGTTAAAGATATTGAAAATTTGAAAGATTTCGGCTTTGAAATCGCCTCAACCGAGCTTGCGGGAAGCATGGATTTATTTGAATATGCCAAGAATTCCAAGGGCAAAAAGATTGCCGCAATCATCGGAAGTGAGGCCGGAGGCGTATCAAAAGAGCTTTTGAATCTCTCGGATATAAGATTAAGAATTCCCATGTGCGGAAAGGTTGAGTCCCTCAATGCCGCCGTTGCGGCGGGAATTTTGATGTATGCACTGCGCAAATAGGCAAAATCGTCATTTGTGATTGAAGATTTTCGTAACGGGTGATTTTTTCATGGAGAGAGAAAAACTGGTGAGGAGTTTGTGGCTCAATTGTATGTGCCGACACAGACCTACAACGATTCAAAAATGCGTTTCCCAATTGGGCGGAGAAGATGCGATACTCGATGGCGGTGCAAGCGTTCGGGATATAGAGCGGATTTTCGGCGGGGATTATCCCACGGTGCTTGAGAGAGATTTGACTTGCGCCGAAAATCTCCTTGATGAGTGCGAAAAAAAAGGGATTAGGCTTGTTCATATTACCGATGACAACTACCCTATGCTGCTCAGAAACACAACCACTCCCCCTCGGATTTTATATGAACTCGGGGCCGATATAGATTTGAACAAATACTTTACTTTGGCTGTTGTGGGTTCTCGCGATGCTTCCGATGACAAAAAACGTTTCACCCGAAGTATATGTAAAGAACTGGCAGACAGCGGAGTTCTTATAGTAAGCGGTATGGCAAGAGGCTTGGATGCCGAGGCACATATGGGGGCTCTTGATGCAGGGCAGCTTACCGTTGCTGTTTTGGCGGGCGGCGTTGATGTTGTGTATCCCGTGTCCAACAGAGAGCTTTATGAGAAAATATCGGAGCGGGGAATGATAGTATCGGAACAGCCGCCGGGTGTTAAGGGACGAGACTATTTCTATCAGGAGCGAAACAGAATTATAGCAGGTATATGCAACGGGATTTTGGTCACCGGAGGAAGCGATCGAAGCGGAACCGCAATCACCGCCAAATATGCCCAAATGTATGATAGGGATATTTTCGCCGTACCGGGCAGTCCCATCGACGAAGGAGCATCATTGCCAAACGGGTTGATTCATGACGGAGCAGTGACGGTTTTGTCTTATGAGGATATTGTTGACGAATATTCTGACCGCTTCTATGAGCTTCTCGACCATGGAGTTATGTCTGTGGATAAAAATATGTCCGCAAGTGCGGATGACAGAGAATTGTCCGACAGAACCGATAATGCGTCGGATACTCCGGAGGACCGTATGAAACGCTATGACTTTTCCGCCTTTGGACCTTCGGAGTCAAAAATAGTAAAATATATGTGCAATTTCGATGAACCCGTGCACATTGACGAAATAATCAGAAATACCGATTTGAGAACTTCGGATGTGAACAGTGCGGTGGTGCTGCTGCAGCTTAAAGGTATAATACGGCAGCAGGCCGGCAATTTATATACTCTCGAATAAAACGGAGGATAACTTATGACCGAAAAAAGAAAGAAGTTGGTAATCGTTGAATCTCCCACAAAGGTGGGCAGTGTCAGGAAATATCTCGGCAGTTCCTATAATATAGAAGCGACTATGGGGCATTTGCGGGATTTGCCTAAAAGCCAACTGGGAATTGATATCGAGAACAACTTTGAACCCAAATATATTACCATCAGAGGCAAAGGAGATGTGATAGCCAACCTAAAGAAAAAGGCAAAGGCGGCTTCCGCAGTCTACTTGGCAACCGACCCGGATAGAGAAGGCGAAGCGATTTCCTGGCATTTGGCATATATTTTGGGTATAGACCCCAAAAGCGCCTGTCGAATAACATTCAACGAGGTTACCAAAGATGCGGTAAAACAGGCGGTAAAAGAAGCCCGAGCGATTGATATGGACTTGGTCGATGCTCAACAGACCCGCAGAGTCCTTGACAGAATTGTCGGCTATCAAATAAGCCCCCTCCTTTGGAAAAAAGTTAAAAAAGGTCTCAGCGCAGGCAGAGTGCAATCCGTGGTAACCCGCTTGATTGTTGACAGAGAGAGGGAGATTGATGCTTTCATCCCCAAGGAGTATTGGACGATTGAAGCAAAACTTACCAATGACAAAGGCAAATTGCCCTTTGCGGCAAAATTCCACGGGACAAAAAACGGAAAAAAATTGCCGATTGATAATGAAAAAACAGCCACAGAAATCACAAATGAACTTAAAAAGTCTGATTTTGTTGTTTCAAAAATTACCAAAAAAGAGGCCAAACGCCGCCCCGCTCCTCCTTTTACCACAAGCACAATGCAACAGGAGGCGTCGAGGAAGCTTAATTTTAGCACTCAAAGAACCATGATGACTGCTCAGCAGTTATATGAAATGGGATTCATAACATATATGAGGACCGATTCGCTGCGAATAGCCACAGTTGCCCAAAACGAGGCCAGAGCGTATATATCCGAAAAATACGGCAAGGAGTACGTTCCCGTAACTCCGAAGGTTTACAGGGCAAAGAAATCGGCCCAGGATGCTCACGAGGCCATAAGGCCCACTTTTGCCGCAAATTATCCGGAAAAATACAGCGGTACATTTTCGGCGGACCAATATAAGCTCTATCGGCTCATATGGCAGAGATTTATAGCGAGCCAAATGTCCGATGAGATTCTCGATACCGTCGGTGCGGATATTACCACGGACAAATATCTACTCAAGGCATCCGGCAGCGTTGTCAAGTTCCCCGGCTTTACCGTCCTGTATGTAGAGAGTCGAGACGAAAAAGAGGAAAAGCAGAAAAAACTTCCGCCTCTGGTGGAAAACCAACACCTCATTGCAGCTTCCATAGACCCGGAGCAGCACTTTACCCAGCCGCCTCTTCGATACACGGAAGCATCCCTTGTGAAGGCAATGGAGGAAGAGGGCATCGGAAGACCAAGTACCTATGCACCCACTATCGCCACAATAATGAAACGGGGATATGTGGCCAGGGAGAAAAAAACACTGTATCCCACCGACCTCGGCTATGTGGTTACCGACTTGATGAAGGAAAACTTCAGCGACATTGTTGATGTGAAGTTTACCGCAAATATGGAAGATAAAATCGAAGATGTCGCCAACGGCACATCCGATTGGCATAAGGTCGTAAGAGAGTTCTACGGGCCCTTCGAAAAAACCTTGAAAGAGGCAGAAGATAAAATCGGCGATGTGGAGGTGAAGGATGAAGTCTCGGATGTCGTTTGTGAAAAATGCGGCCGATTGATGGTCTACAAACAGGGCAGATATGGGAAGTTTTTGGCATGTCCCGGTTTTCCGGAGTGCCGCAATACCAAACCCATAACGGTTTCTCTGAATGCACCATGCCCCAAATGCGGAGGCAAGGTGCTTGTACGAAAGTCTCGAAAGGGAGCGACATTTTATTCTTGTGAGAACTCCCCCGATTGTGATTTTATATCCTGGGATGAACCCACAAACGAAAGATGTCCAAAGTGCGGAAGCATTCTGATGAAAAAACGAATGTACAAAAGAGGGCCGATAAACTATGTATGCTATAACGAAAATTGCGACTATGTGAGGAAGCCCGAGAAAAAATCCAAAAAGCAGTGACAATAACCTAATATTTTGGAAAGCGGAGCGAACTTAATATGGATTTAACAATAATCGGTGCCGGCCTCGCGGGATGCGATGCGGCCTGGCAGGCGGCAAATCGGGGAATCCACGTCACATTGTATGAAATGAAGCCGAAGAAATATTCCCCGGCTCACAAAAGTGAAAATTTTGCCGAATTGGTGTGCAGCAATTCTCTCAGAGCCGATGGACTCCGAAATGCGGTTGGCCTGCTGAAAGAGGAAATGCGAAGGCTCGACTCTCTCATTATGTCCTGCGCCGATGAATGCCGTGTCCCTGCCGGAGGCGCCCTTGCGGTTGACAGAGACGGTTTTTCCGAGATGGTGACGGATAAAATAAAAGCCCATCCGATGATTGAAATAAGATACGAAGAGGTCACCCAAATTGACAAATCGGAGAATCAAATTATCACTGCGGGCCCCCTTGTTTCCGAAAGCTTGGCAAAAGAGATTTCCAAACTGACTCAAAAGGAATATCTGCACTTCTATGATGCCGCCGCTCCGATTGTGACAAGCGAGAGCATTGATGAGGAAAAAGTTTTCCGCGCCGCCCGATACGGCAAGGGCGGGGCCGATTATATCAACTGCCCAATGAATAAGGATGAATACCTGAGATTCTATCGGGAGCTTATTTCAGCCGAGACGGCCGAACTTCATGACTTTGAAAAAGACGAAAAAGTCTTTGAAGGGTGTATGCCCATTGAGGTAATGGCACGCCGGGGTGAGGACACAATGCGTTACGGACCGTTAAAGCCTGTGGGTCTTGAAAATCCCGAAACAGGGGAAAAATACTATGCGGTGGTTCAATTACGACAAGACAACGCCGCAAGCAGTATGTTCAATATGGTTGGATTTCAAACCCATTTGAAATTCAACGAACAGAGGCGTGTTTTTCGGATGATTCCCGGGCTTGAAAATGCCGAATTTGCCAGGTACGGAGTTATGCACCGAAACACCTATATAAATTCTCCGACCCTGCTTCGGCAGGACTATTCGATGAGGAACTATCCCAATATTTACTTCGCCGGGCAAATCACCGGCGTTGAGGGATATGTGGAGTCTGCGGCAAGCGGACTTCTTGCGGGCAGGTATGCGGCAGAGCGAATGTGTGGCGGCACCGTTAATTTATTGCCGAACAAAACAGCCATAGGCGCTCTTTCCGCCTATGTTTCCAATGAATCCATAGGTAATTTTCAACCGATGAATATCAACTATGGAATAATGGCACCTCTTGACGAAAAAATCAGAGATAAGAAAAAAAGAGCCGACATGATTGCCGAGAGGTCGCTGAATATTATCGAACAGTTTTGAGGTGATTGATATTATGCCTATAAAAATAGCAAATGACTTGCCGGCGACCGACGTGTTAAGCAGCGAGAATATATTTGTCATGACGGAAACTCGGGCGATAACCCAGGACATCAGACCCCTTGAAATTCTGATTCTCAATCTTATGCCCACAAAGATTGACACGGAAACTCAACTTATGAGGATGCTGGGAAACACTCCTCTCCAAATAAACATAAGTCTGATGAGAACCAAGAGCTATGAGTCCCGCAACACTCCCAAGAGCCATCTTAACGAATTTTACAACACCTTTGATGCATATAAGAAATGTAAGTTTGACGGTTTAATCATAACGGGAGCCCCCGTGGAGCAAATGCCTTTTGAGGATGTTGACTATTGGGATGAACTGTGTGAAATAATGGAATGGTCAAAAAGCAATGTAACTTCCACGTTCCATATATGCTGGGGAGCTCAGGCGGCTCTCTATTACCACTACGGCATTCCCAAATATGACCTCAAGGAAAAAATGTTCGGTGTATTTGAGCACTATGTGGTGCCGGACAAGAAAAAGAAAATCCTGCTCAGAGGTTTTGACGATAAGTTCTATGCCCCCCATTCAAGGCATACGGAGATTCGGGAGGAGGATATTAATAAAGTCCCGGAATTGGAAATTCTTGCCAAATCCGATGAAGCGGGAGTGTATATAGTTACAGCCAAAAGCGAGCGGCAGTTTTTTGTGACCGGACACTCGGAGTATGATAACACGACTCTTGCCAACGAATACTTCAGAGATGCGGAAAAAGGTCTTGACATAAAAATGCCGAAAAACTACTTCGATAATGATGACCCCTCATCGACTCCGAAAAATACTTGGCGCGCTCACGCCAATTTGCTTTATTCCAATTGGCTGAACTATTTTGTATATCAAACGACTCCATATGATATCAGTGAGATCAAATAAATATAGTGAGGTGTTATTATGTATTGCAGACATTGCGGAGCCGATATGGGCGACGAAACCTATTGCCCTCAATGCGGAGCCCACGCAGAAGTTCCCGTATATGACGCAGAAGTGGTGAACAACGACGGTAACTCCTATTCCGAAGTCACCTGCCCCAATTGCGGCGGGCACAATTGTCAGCCGATGCAAGAGACGAATGTAAACGGCGGTGGATACGACCCGAGCACGGGCTGTTGCGGTTATATTCTGTTTGGGCCGTTAGGCCTACTTTGCGGGTTGTGCGGAAATGAGCCCAAAACAACTCACAACACCTATTGGGTATGTAAAGACTGCGGGCGCAGGTTCGGAGGATAATTTAATAACATTAAAATGAATATAAACAGTGACAGGGCGGACAAAATATGGCTCAAAGCCATGGAAATCGGCAGAAGAACAGGCTGCCATCAGATGGCGGAACGGAGTTTTTTCGTAAAAGGCCGCCAGTTTCCGGTTTGCGCAAGATGTTCGGGCGTCTATTTGGGCTGGCTCGTTTCCGCTGTACTCATTTTCTTTTACAGACCGAAATTCTACTTGATATCGGTTTTATGTTTGGTGATGTTCGCCGACTGGTTTTTGCAGAAAAAGAAAATCCTTGAGTCAACAAATATCCGCAGATTTATCACGGGAATTATGGGCGGATATGCCTTAATGAGCCTTTACATCGAGGTTATAATATACGTGTTTAAAATGATTTTCGGATAGCCGCACCTCTCCGAAAATCGTTTTCTTCTTAACAAAATTTTTAAAAATTTTCATAAAAAAGTGTTGACAAATTGTATGGGTGGTGCTATTATTAAATTAAGTTAGCACTCAAAGGCATTGAGTGCTAACAACGAGATGATCGGAAGTGATTATTATGGCAGATCTTGATAACAGAAAGAGATTGATTCTTCGGGTTATTGTTGAAGATTATATCAAGAGTGCCGAACCAGTGGGATCAAGGAGTATTGCAAAAAAGGCCGGACTTAACCTCAGTGCCGCAACAATCAGGAATGAAATGGGCGACCTTGAAGATATGGGTATGCTGATTCAACCCCATACTTCATCCGGCCGCATACCTTCCAATGCGGGCCTCAGATTCTATGTTGACAATCTGATGGACAGATATCAGTTGACGGCTTCGGAGATTCAGAGGCTTGAAAATGCCATGATCGGAAAATTTATCGAGCTTGAGAATATCATCAGGGGTGTGTCCTCGGCTTTTTCGGCTGTCACCAATATACCGACTTTTGCTATAAGCCCGGTCAGCCGAATGGGCGGTTCCAAAACCGTCAAATTGGCAAACATAGACGGACGAAACATCATGGTCATTGTGTCGAACTCATCCGGGATTATAAAAAACAAGCTGCTCAGGCTTCGAAAATCCGTCACGGATGATGAGGTTGAGCATATGAACCGAATCATCAATGAGCATTTGCCGGGTATCGGACCGGGCGGATATGCCAATTTGGACAGCCTTATGGGCGCCCTTGGAGCCGTCGGGGAAAACACGGAGATTTTTGCTTCAATCCTTGAATTGATTCACGAGGCGGAGCATGAAATCGACAGCAAGGAAGTTTTTGTGGAAGGCGCATCGAATATCCTTCATTTTCCGGAATACAAAAAGGATATAGAAAAAATAAAAAACATTCTCGAATTCTTTGATGACAAAAGCACATTGAGAGACGCAATCGATTCGATTGAGACGTCCCTTTGCGGTATGGATGCAAGGATATACATAGGGGACGAGCTTCCCCTGCCGCAGCTCAAAGAGAACAGTATTGTAATGTCCCGCTACAGTGTGGGAGATGATTTGATAGGAATTGTGGGTGTTATCGGCCCGCAGCGGATGGACTATGCAAGGGTTGTGTCCGGTATTGAATATTTATCCGAGACTTTGAGTTCTATGCTCAATGACAGCATGGGCCGCAGCAATGACCGCAATACGGAAGGGGATGATTGAATCTTATGGCAAACGTGAGTGATACGGACAGCGAGAAAGAAAATCGGGAATGTGACAACACCGAAGTGAAGAAAAAAGTTGAAACAAAAAAAGACAGTCCCAAAAAACGGAAGGAGAAGAGCGAAAAAAAGAACGAAAAGACCGAGCCCAAAAATGCGGAATGTGAAAAAAGTCCCGCCGAAGATAAAGACAAAAAATCGGAAACGGAATCAGAGGAAGAGAAGCTGTCCGCTCTTTTGGAGGAATCAAAAGACAAATTTTTAAGAAAAGTTGCCGAATTTGAAAACTTCAAAAAGCGAACCGCAAAGGAAAAATCCGAAAACTTTGCCCTGGGCTTGTGTGAAGCGGTTGAAAAACTCCTTCCGGTTCTTGACAGTCTTGACAGGGCCATAGAAACATCGGAAGCCAATGACGACAAAGAGGCGCTGCTCAGCGGTATCAAAATGGTGCGAAACCAGTTTTCGGAGGCTCTCGGTTCCCTGAATGTCTCGGAAATCGATGCAGAGGGAAAAGAGTTTAATCCCGACCTTCACAATGCGGTAATGACCGGAGAAAGCGACCTGCCGAGTAATACCGTAACGGATGTCTTTGCCAAAGGATATATCTATGAGTCCGGCGATACGAAGCGTGTCATCAGGCACTCAATGGTAAAAGTTTCCACATAAGCTCCGGCGGATATGTGAAGTTTGAAGGGTAAAGTTATTGATTTTGAAAAAATTGATATGATTCAAGGAGGAATATATTATGAGCAAAATTATAGGTATTGATTTGGGTACGACCAATTCCTGCGTAGCAGTAATGGAAGGCGGCGAGCCCACCGTAATCCCCAATCCCGAAGGAGCAAGAACAACTCCGTCGGTTGTTGCATTTACAAAGGACGGCGAGCGTCTTGTGGGTCAGGTTGCCAAGAGACAGGCAATCACGAATCCGGATAAAACAATAAGCTCCATCAAACGCGATATGGGTACCGACCGAAGAGTTTCAATTGACGGCAAGCAGTATTCCCCTCAGGAGATTTCCGCCATGATTCTTCAAAAACTGAAGAGCGATGCCGAGGCGTATTTGGGCGAGCCGGTAACACAGGCTGTTATCACCGTTCCCGCCTACTTCAGCGATTCTCAAAGGCAGGCAACGAAAGATGCAGGAAAAATCGCGGGACTTGATGTGAAGAGAATCATAAACGAACCCACGGCCGCATCGCTTGCCTACGGACTTGCTAAGGACGTTGACCAAAAGATTATGGTCTATGATTTGGGCGGCGGAACTTTCGACGTTTCAATCCTTGAAATCGGGGACGGTGTTTTTGAAGTTCTTGCCACAAGCGGAAACAACCGTTTGGGCGGCGATGATTTTGACGAAAAAATCATGAACTACTTGGCCGATGAATTTAAAAAGGAAAACGGAATTGACCTCAGAGAAGATAAAATGGCTCTTCAAAGGCTCAAAGAAGCTGCCGAAAAAGCCAAAATCGAATTGTCGGGCATGACGAGCACAAATATCAATCTGCCCTTTATCACAGCGGACGCAAGCGGTCCCAAACATCTTGATATCACCTTGACTCGTGCTAAATTTGACGAACTTACAGCCGATTTGGTTGAAAAAACAATGGGTCCCTCAAGAGATGCTTTGAGCGATGCGGGCCTTACACCGAGCCAAATCGACAAAGTTCTGTTGGTGGGCGGCTCATCGAGAATCCCGGCTGTTCAGGATGCGGTAAAACGTCTCACGGGCAAGGAACCTCACAAGGGCATCAATCCGGATGAGTGTGTTGCCATAGGAGCAGCGGTTCAGGCAGGTGTTCTCACCGGCGATGTGGAGGATTTGGTTCTCTTGGATGTAACGCCTCTGTCTCTCGGTATCGAGACGATGGGCGGTGTTTTCACAAAGCTAATCGAAAGAAACACAACAATCCCCACAAATAAGAGCCAGATATTCAGCACCGCGGCAGACGGTCAGACCAGTGTTGAGGTTCACGTGCTTCAAGGCGAGCGGGAGATGGCGGCATACAACAAGACCTTGGGAAGGTTCACTCTCAACAACATTCCCCCCGCTCCGAGAGGAGTGCCTCAAATCGAGGTAAGTTTTGATATCGACGCCAACGGTATCGTCAATGTTAAAGCAAAGGACTTGGGAACGGGAAAAGAGCAGGCAATCACCATAACAGCCAGCACCAATTTGTCGGATGCCGACATTGAAAAAGCTGTCAAAGAGGCAGAGCAATTCGCAGAGCAGGACAAAAAGGCAAAGGAAGAAGTGGATGTTCGCAACCAAGCTGACAGCATGGTATATCAGATCGAAAAGACTTTGAGCGAGTTGGGCGACAAAATAAGCGACGGTGAAAAGAAGGACATTCAGGCGGAAGTTGACAAACTGAAAGATATGCTCAAAGCCAATCCCATCGATGTGGAAGGCGTAAAAGCACAGACCGAAGCCGTCTCCAAGAAGTTCTATTCCGTAAGCGAAAAGCTTTATAAGGATGCGGCGGCTCAAGCTCAAGCCCAACAGCAAGCTCAACAGGGCGGTCCGCAAAACCAAGGCGGCCCTCAGAATCAAGCGGGCCCGCAGAATGACGACAACGTTGTTGACGCCGATTATAAAGAGACGGATTAACGATGGCTTGCAACGCCTGAGTTATACAAAATTTCGGATTCAATAATCAACCATAGCGGAATACAAAAGCCGCTTGGAGGTAAAATAAATGGCAGATAAAAGAGATTACTATGAGGTGCTGGGCGTTGACAAGAACGCCTCTGTCGACGACATAAAAAAAGCATACAGAAGGTTGGCCAAAAAATATCACCCTGACCTTAATCCCGATGACCGAGAAGGGGCAGAAGCAAAGTTCAAAGAGGCCAGCGAAGCTTATGAAATATTGAGCGACCCCGAAAAAAGGTCCCGGTATGACCAATTCGGTCACGCGGGTGTCGACCCCAATATGTCTGCAGGATACGGCAGCGGAGGATTCGGCGGATTTGACGATTTTGATTTGGGTGACATTTTCGGCAGCTTTTTCGGCGGCGGCGGTAATTCAAGGCGCAATGCCAATTCCCCTCAACGGGGAAGAGATGTTCAGATGAATATTGATTTGACATTCGAAGAGGCGTGTTTCGGCACAAAAAAGGATGTCACGGTCAGTCATATGGAACAGTGCCACACCTGTCACGGCAGCGGAGCGGCCCCCGGCACTCAACCCACCCGTTGCACTCACTGCGGCGGCACGGGCCAGGTCAGTTCAATGCAGCGAACACCCTTCGGGAATATGCAATCTGTTCGCACTTGTGAGGTTTGCCGCGGCAAGGGAACCATTATCAACGACCCCTGCAAAAACTGCCGCGGTGAAGGAATTTTGCGAAACAGCAAAAAAATCAGCGTAAATGTACCCGGCGGCATTGACTCGGGCCAGACTTTGAATGTTCGCGGCGAAGGCGATGTGGGTAAAAACGGTGGCCCGGCCGGGGATCTGCTTATAACGGTCCGTGTGAAACCCCATAATATCTTTGTCCGTCGGGGAAGCGATATAATGTGCGATTATCCCATTACATTTGTCCAGGCCACCTTGGGCGGTGAAGTTATGGTGCCTACCATCGACGGCAATGTGACATACAACATCCCCGAGGGAACCCAGCCCGGAACGGTATTCAGACTCAAAGGAAAGGGTGCGGTCAAA
Source organism: uncultured Oscillospiraceae bacterium (assembly GCA_964617455.1). Lineage (GTDB taxonomy): Bacteria > Bacillota > Clostridia > Monoglobales > Monoglobaceae > Monoglobus. The sequence continues at coordinate 109,581 of CAZTYF010000004.1, forward strand.
CTTAACAGTTCCTCAAGAGGAGACCAATATGTCAAAGTTCAAGTGGAAATCCCGAAAGGCATTTCCGAAAAGCAGAAGGATTTGCTTCGGCAATTCGACGACAGCGTTGACCCCGTGAAATACAAGCGCAAAAAGAGCTTTGGCGAAAAGATAAAAGACTTTTTTGATTAAAATATTCATAGGGAGCCTGCGGGCTCCCTATACGTTTGAAATAATGAGATACTTCTGCGTTGTTAATTTTTTAAAGTTTAATATAAGTTTTGCTCAATTCCTTAAGTTTCTTTATGCTCTGTTCGTTTGAAAGAGTGAACTCATCCCAGACATAAGGCATAAAGTCGTCCATAACTTCAAGAACGGCTTTTTCGTTCAGAGCGACAAAAGACCCGTCCATATAGCCGGATTCCGAATGATAGCTGTAGAGCATAAAACCCGAGCCATAGGCAAACGGACTTTTTATTCCGCCTTTAACAAAACGGAACTGCATTTTGTTGGGCATTTCCCTGGCATACTTAATCAGCATATCGAAATACTTTTTTGTCTGTCCGGGTTTCATCGGTTTAAACTGCCCCGCATGGTCAAAGGATAAGCCGGTCTTCATCATGTGTATTATGGGTTCTTCGTCAAACAGAAAAAGCTTTTGCCCGGTCTCGTTTTCCATAAAACCCTTTTGACGATTTATAAAAGTGTCAATCAGTTTCGTCACATAGGGATGGTCCTTCGGGAATCCGAAATAGTTAATATCTTTAAACATATCAAATACGATGGTATATGGTATGCTGCCAAAGCAGGGAGCGCCCTCGCTTAAGTAGGCAACCACATCCTCAAAGGGGGCGCAGTTGTTCATAATTTCAACGTAATTCGAAACTTTATTGCCGGGTCTCTCCACTTGGGCGCAAGATGAATTAAAACTGTCTTTTTTAAGGATTATATGGTCGAAAATTTGCTCGGTTACCGGTGTCTCCACAAACATATAATGGTCCCTGAAATAGTCGAGGTTGTATGCAAGAAAATCATTCCCTTTTTTGCACAGAATAAAAACCCCGCTGAAGTTCACACGGTTCGTCAGGAGAGGTGTATAATTTTCGTGTTTTCTCAGGGTCAAAAGGGCAACTATCTCATGGCTTGCCAAAGAGCGCCTTGAAAACTGGAGATAGTTGTAAACAACGGAGTTTTCAGATTGGCCGAGAAAGCTGTCAATTGCACCGATGATTCTCTCATCGGTAATACCCGACATAAAGACGACAACCGTCTGATAACTTGCGGCATGCTCCAAAATGTCGGAAAATCGCAAAGTCTTCCCGTTCACCTCAATGCTAAATTCGCCGTGGTTTTCGAAATTGTATATGTTGCTCAATACATCCCTCGACTCAACAAAATGGCGGGGGACCATGCCTTTATTTAAAAACTCACCAAATTTAGCTTTCTCGGCATCCGAAAATTTAATTATATCATCAATTTGCTCAATCAAATCCCGAGTTTTCTCCAAACCATAATAGCCGTCAAATACCCGGTACAAAACATTTCTGCTTTTCAGATTGAGCTCCTTTGAAAGCTGTGTAATACTCATGCCTCGCTTGGCGATAACCTGCTTCAAATAATCTCCGATATTCATACAATCAATTTCTCCAAAATTCACTGTAATCCTTGCTTAATATAGCAAAAATTTACTAAATTGTCAACATTTTGTCACCATACTTCTTTTTTGTGACAGCCTTTTAATTAAAAATTTCATCGATTCCCGATTATTTTTTTGTAATTCATTGCTGCAGCCGTATCTTTCCCCATCCATGGTTATATTATATATCAAAAAAAGTGCCGCGGAGTGCCTATTTTTCATATTTCCGTATGAAGGTATGACAAATCCGGCACACCACCTACGACAAATTTGTCACACCACCTACGTCAAATCCGGCACACAGAATATAATAATATAATAAATA